>NZ_CABDUX010000001.1:0-655167 GCF_901411515.1 Raoultibacter phocaeensis | reverse complement strand
GCGAGCGAATCTACGGTCGATCGACGACGTAAGGGAGAAGGAGAGAGCATGCAAAACGAGAACACGCATGGTTTTACCCGAAGGAGTTTCATCAAGGGAGCCGCTGTTCTAGGCGCAGCGGGAGCACTCGTAGGCTGCAGCCCGCAAGCCGAGAACATGGAAGAAGTGAAAGAGCCCGATGCTGTTCCTGCTGAGCAAATCTACGCAGGTGTTTGCCGTGCGAATTGCTTTGGCGGATGTCTTCTCAATATCCATGTTCGTGACGGCAGGATCGTGCGCACTTCGGCAGGGGATTTTCCTAACACCGAATACAATCGTATTTGCACAAAAGGTCTCACGCAGCCCGCGCGCGTCTACAGCGCAGATCGCATCCAGTACCCCATGAGGCGTACTGGCGAAAGGGGTGTTGGAAAGTTCGAGCGCATCAGCTGGGATGAAGCCATAGATGAGATTGCAAACAAGTGGAATGGCTATATCCAGGAATACGGGACCCACTCCATTGCAACGTTTATGGCTTCAGGAAACTTCGGGACGCTTGCTGGGGGTGGAATGGCGGGCATCATCCCTCGATTCAATGCGGTAATGGGCTTCTCGTCTATATCGAATGATGTCGATGCAGCACAGGGATTTGCGGCAACGAAAATTTTCGGAGGAATGACGGAAGCTCAAGCGAACAACGAACCCACCGACTATGTGAATACCAAAACGTTCATAAACTGGGCGTCCAACCCTGCGATCTCGCAACCGCAGATTTTTCACTTCATAATGAAGGCCAAGGAAAATGGTATGCGGTTTATCGTTGTCGATCCCGTCTATAACGCAACGGCATCGAAGGCGGATTGGTACATTCCCATCAATCCTGCAACTGATGGCGTTTTGGCCATGGCTATCCTCAACGAAATTGTTACGAACGGTACGGAAAACGAGGATTTTGTCCGCACTCATACCGAGGCGCCGCTGCTTATCAAAGAGGATGGTATGTTCCTGCGGATGAGCGATCTAGGTGTTGAGCCAATGGAAGGAGACGTCGATCCTCTTACTGGTAAACCTACGGTAATTGATCCATACGCTGTTTGGGACGAAAGCACCGATGCCGTCGCATCCCTTGAAGAAGCAAAGAGCCCTGCTTACAAGGGAATATCCTCTGTTGAGGGCATCTCCGTTCAAACCGTATGGGAGAATGCGGCGCAGCAAGTGGCAGCCTGGCCCGCTGAAACGGCATCACCTGTATGCGGCGTGTCCGTGGAGGACATCCAAGAGCTTGCCCGCATATACGTCGAGGATGGACCAGTTAACACCTACGTGCAACTCGGTGCAGACCATTACGTCAACGGCCATTACAACTATTGGCCGATGTACGCCATTTCTGCTGCAACGGGTAATATCGGCAAACCTGGTGCTGCATGTGGACCCATATGCGTCTTGCCGACAATGGTGCTGAACTTCATGGTTTCGGCTCTACCGACTGACACTGCAGGGAATCCCGCCCAAGGTGGCGGTCCATCGTACAACATGAATACGCTTCTCACCATACTAGAGAATGAAAAGTACGGCGATCAAGACGCCGTCCTAAAAAGCATCTACGTTGCGACGGCGAATCCTGCAACTGTATGGGCTGATCATGCGTACGCCGTCGAGTGCTTCAAGAAGATTGATTTCCTTGTGGTAGCCGACATCACCATGACCGAAACTGCAATGTATGCCGACATCATGCTACCCGTAGCCCACTGGTTCGAAGTGACGGACTTGCACACCAACTGCCATACGCATCCCTATTTTGTATGGCAGGAAAAGGCTATAGAGCCACAGTTCGAGTCGAAGAGCGATTTCGACATACTCAAAACGATAGCCGAGAAGATGGGCTACGGTTCCTTCTTCGAGTTCGATGGGGAAGAGTACATTGCCATGGGGCTCGAGAATGGCAACGCCAAGGCGTTGGGGCTTTCCGTTCAGAGGCTGAAAGAAGAGCATGCTGTTCGATTTATGTCGGGTGAAACGTACATTTCTTTCGAAGGCGGTAACTTCCTTACTCCAACTGGAAGGGCGAGCTTCTACAAAGAAAGCGTTGCTCCGGCGTACGATGTTGGTCAGGAGATCGATTTCAGTAAAGAAACGAGCTTATATTGGGAGCCGACGCTTGAGGCGGATAAAAATAGCGCTGTTCGTGCCCAGTATCCTTTCCACTGTATTTCCGAACACATGAGAACGCGCACCCACAGTCAATGGTATGACGTCGAACATCTTAAGGATTATGATCCAGAACCGATTGTCAGAATAAATCCTGAGGATGCGGCTGATCTCGGTATAACCGAAGGCGATACGGTGAGATTGTACAACGATCGCGGTTCGGTGGTTATGAAAGCAACCTTAAGCGCTGGATATCCTCGTGGAATTGTCGGCAGCCCTCGGAGCTATCGCGAGCGAGAGTTCATCGAAGGGCACTTTGCGAGTTTGTCGACCAAGCAATATAACCAAGTGTGTGCCAATCAGCCATTCAACGATGTCGCTGTTGCGATTGAGAAAGCGTAAGGTGATATAAGATGACTCGATATGGAATGGCAATCGATCTCAATCGCTGTTTTGGGTGTCAGACGTGCGCCGCTGCCTGCAAAATGGCGAACAATCTCCCGAAGGAGCTCTCGTACAACGTAGTGTATACGAAAACCGATCGCGACTTCAGCACGCTTGGCACCGCGGTTGCCAGAGGCGCTGTCGCAAACGACAACGCCGGAGGATCGTTTCCCGATTGCGAGCTGGTGTACCTTCCTTTTGCGTGTCAGCATTGCGAAGTACCGGCTTGTCTTGAAGTCTGCCCGACGGGAGCCACCCAGAAGGACGAGGCAACCGGCATCGTAACCGTGGACAGCGAGCTGTGCATCGGCTGCGAATCATGCATCCAAGCCTGCCCCTATGAGGGAGTGCGTTCGCTGATCAAAGGCGAGCCAGAGTACTACCTTGAAGCGGTAGTCGGCGAAGCCGATGCTCCTTCCCACCGGGGTGGAACGGTTGAGAAATGTACGTTCTGCAAGAACCTGATCGACCGCGGCGAAGTCCCTGCGTGTATGCAGCTATGTCCTGGTCGCGCACGGTATTGGGGCGATCTAGACGATCCGGAATCCGACGTCAACAAGGCCCTTGTAGGCCGTGAAGTTCTGCGCCTTCACGAAGAGGGAAAAACGGAACCCAACGTCTACTACCTTCAATAGGCTGAGTGGCGAGCCGACTCAGGGCTGTTACCTGGGTCGGCTCGCCAGGCTATGACGGGAGATACTTATGAAAGTGGAGATGAGTATACGGGAAGCTGTGGGCAGAGCGGATATGTGCGAATTGCTTGCACGTACTTTTGCCTATCCTGATGACGAATTGGCTTATGCGGTGGTGAGCGGATCGTGTGTCGACGATCTCCTCTCGTGCCTTGCCGATGCCGGTTGTGAAGACGTGAGCGACATAGGATCTCCCGTATCTTCCCATAGTGAAGCGCAAGAGATGCTTTCTTGTCTTCGCAAGGAGTATACGAAGTTGTATCTGAATCCGGCAGGCGTCCTAATCTATCCGTACGAAAGCGCTTTTATCCATATGAAATCAGGACATTCGGGTAAACCTATTCTGTTCCGTACTCCAATAACGCTTGATGTTGAAACTCAGATGCGTGATGCTGGCATTGTTCCGAAGAATGCGCTGAAGGAGCCATGCGATAGTGTGTATCAGGAATTCGAATTCCTTTCATTTCTTTATGGCAGTCTGGCATTGGCGATCCAGCAAGAGGATTTCGAGTCTTCAAAGGCTTGGAGTGAACGTATTGAAAGATTTCTAAGTGATCATGTATTGCATTGGATCCCGCAGTTTATGGAAGACACCATAAGGATTTCGAGTGGAAGCGTGTACGGATCGTTTGCGCGATTTGTAATCGGCTTTCTTGCATGTTTGGGATCCGATGCACATTATGTGAGGAGTTCCGTATGACCTTCCTTTGGGTACTCGCCCTTGCCATAGTTCTCACCGCAGTGCTCAAGAAGCCCATCAAGAAGTTCCCCGTGCTCTTCTACGCAATCGCCATCGCAATCGACGTGCTGTTCATCATGAACTCGTACGTGGCGTTTCCGCGCGTCGTGTCGAGTGCGTTGTTCGTCTTCGTCCATAAGTGCACGTTCTCGCTCGCGCTTTTCGCCATCGTCATGTACATCGGCGTATTCGCGCAGGGGTCGAAGGTAAAGACCTACCTGCTTCCCATCCGCGCCGAGCTGTCGATCATCGCGTGGATACTCTCGCTCGGGCACATGGTTGTTTACCTGATGGCGTACGTGCCGCAGGTGCTCCACGGGATCGAGCACATGAGCGGCATCGTGCTCGGCTCGCTTACGGTGGCGCTTGTGCTGTTTGCGCTCTTACTTGTGCTTGGCGTAACCTCGTTTGCGGTGGTCAAGAAAAGCATGAAGCTGCACACGTGGAAGCGCATTCAGATGCTCGCGTACCCGTTCTTTATCTTAGTATACGTGCATCTGCTGCTCATGCTGCTCCCCGCAGCCCTCAACGGCGGAGGCGTCGCGCAGACGAGCGTTGCGGTGTACTCGGTCGTATTCGTCGGCTATATCGTCTTGCGGCTGCGTCGTGCTGTGTTGGACAAGCGGCTGTAGGGTGACGGTGTGGCCGCGGAGCGGTAGGGATGCCAGAGCTGCCGCAGTGCTGTAGCTCGGCGAAGGATCGCAGGATGCTTCGCGTTCGCCGCGTGCGCTAACGCCTGCCGCATCGACAACGGTTCTCGATGTCCGCCAAGGCCCGCTAGACGACTTTTTTTCGGAAAATTTGCGGTGCTGAAAGTGACTGAACAGGCTTTATTCGGGTTTCGCATATAGAAAATGTCGTCTAGCGGGCCTTGGCGGACAAATCAGCATCTTCCATCGTTGTATTAAGGCGATGGGCGGACGCGCGGGGCTCGCTCGCTGCGACCGACCCGACTCAGCTGTATCTCCTAAATATCTACGCCTAAGAACTGCTTCACGACGATGCCGATCACGAACGAGAGCGCGGCAACGCCGAGGCTGATGCCTGCCATCTGCCCGAAGCGCTTCTTGAACGGCAGGCCCTGTGCAACCGAAAGGTAGTAGTTGAACGCCACCAGGATCAGCAACACAATCACGATCATCGTTCCGAGCGCCCAAAGGTAGTGCGCCTCGTCGAACAGAAGGTAGGGAAGGATCAGGAGTGCAACCGTAATCAGGTAAGCGACGCCCGTGTAGCTTGCCGATTTCAGCGCATCGGTACGTCCCTCGCTTTTCGATGAGAGGTATTCGCTCGAAGCCATCGAAAGCGTCGCCGCGATGCCGGTGATGAGGCCCGATAGCGCAATGAGGCGCGTGTTCTGCATGGCGAGTGTGAGACCTGCGAGCGTGCCGGTCATCTCGACCATCGCGTCGTTCATGCCGAGCACCATCGAGCCTACGTACGAAAGCCGCTCTTCGTCGAGCATTTCGAGCAGCGCCTGCTCATGCTCGATCTCGTCGGCGCGTATCTCCATCGCCTCGGGCACTTCTGCGGCGAGCTTCTCGTACTTGTCCTGCGCGTTGCCCTCGCCGTTTTCCATGAGTTTCACAGCGAACGTAAACCCGAATATGCGCGCGATGAGCGTATGCCAGAACACCTTATGGCCTTCCGGTTTCATTTCCTCGCCGGTATAGCTCTGCCACCGCTTGGCGTGAAACGTCTCTTCTTCGGCGATACGCGTGAGGGCGGTTTTGTTCTTCTCGTCTTTCGTGCGAGCGGCTATGCGGCGGTATATTTCCGCTTCGGTAACCTCCCCCTGTTGGAACACCCGTATCTGCGCAAGCGCTTCGGGGGAGACGGCGGATTGTGCGGTGTTGGCGATATCGGCCACGGTTGCTGCCTTTCTGCGGTTGAACGGGAAACCTATAGCATAGCTTGGGTTGCCGTTCGCTTCAATGGTTTTGCGGGCGATCGATCGGGTGCGAATCAAACGCTCGTCGACACCGATCCAAACGAGCGCACCCTTTTTCCCGAAGGGCGTTATACTCGTACCCGAACAAACGACGACGGGAGCATACATGGCAAAGCATTCTGAGTTCAACGCGTTCGTGGAAACGATCGCCGCGCTTCGAGCGCCCGACGGGTGCCCGTGGGACCGCGAGCAGACGCATGCGAGCATCGCGAAGAACATGATCGAGGAAGCGTACGAGGCGGTAGACGCCATCGAGTCGGGCGACGTCGCCCATCTTCGCGAAGAACTCGGAGATGTGCTCTTGCAGGTGGTGCTCCAAAGTCAGATCGCGGCCGACGGTGCCGAGTTCACAATCGACGATGTGTGCCGCGATGTGAACGAGAAGATGATTCGCCGCCACCCGCACGTGTTCGGTGAAGCCAAGGCCAAGAGCGCAGGCGACGTGCTCGAACTGTGGGATGCCGTCAAGCTAGGCGAGCTGGGTGCGTCCGACACGCAGGCCGAAAGCCCAGGTAGGGCGCGTGAGGGTCTGCTCGACGGGGTGCCGACGAGCTTCCCATCCCTCATGCAAGCTCAGAAGATATCGCGCAAAGCCGTTTCGGTCGGATTCGAGTGGGAAACAATCGAAGACGTATGGGGCAAGGTTGCCGAAGAAACCGCGGAACTCAAGCAGGCATTCGCCGCTGCCCCGAAAACCGACAAGGGTACCGTGGCCGAAGAGGCGAAAGCTGCGGTCGAACTCGAGTTCGGCGATGTGCTGTTCTCGCTTGTGAACGTAGCGCGCAAGATGGGCATCGATGCCGAGAGCGCCCTGCGGGCAACCTGCGGCAAGTTCCGTCGCAGATGGTCGTTTATCGAAGGTGCTGCCTGGGTGCAGGGACGCACGGTCGAAGACCTCTCGATGGGCGAGATGCAGGCGCTGTGGGACGAGGCCAAGGCGCACGAATAACGGGGGAGACCCGCTGGATACACTAATCGTCGCGGTGGGAACATCGATTGTAGCGAAGTTGCTCTGAGAGCGCTATGATAGATGAACTTATTTGGTAGCATATGCGCGAAACGCGAGGAGGCGGTACACCGATGGGCACCATGCGTAAATCGGGTGCACCGCTTCGCAATCTCTGGAACCGAGTTCGAGCGCTGGCGGGGAGTCGTGCTGCCGAACAGCATAAACGCGATATGGAACGCTACGCGAGCGTGCTCTGTTCTGTGTACGACGAGGTAGTGGAATACGATTGCGTACGCGGGCTCTGCTGCGTGATCTATTCGGCTCATCAGCCCGTATCGCAAATCGAGCAGAAGCCTTTGGCAGAGGCGCTCGAACGATGGCTTTCCCATATTCCCGACCAGGCAGATCGCGACGGGTTAATTGAGGCAATCGATGCGTGCGCAGAATCGTCCCGAGAACAATCCCGCACCTGTTCGTATCGGTTCCAGGTGGGCGAGCGCAGCGTGTGGTGCCAAACGACGTTTCTCAGGGTGTCTCACGAGTATATTCTGTGGTGCAACAAAGATGTTAGCGAGCACATGTTCGACGAGGATCGGCGTGCGTCGGCCCGCATATCCGATATCGTCAGCAAGCTTCCGGTCGGGGTGGGCGTATACCGGTATTTCGAAGGCGGATCGTATCCTCTGTACTTAAGCGACCGCATGTGCGCGCTATTCGGAAGGTCGCGCGAGGAATACAACCGGATAATCGCTTCGGGCGATCCACTTCTCTTGACCGATTCGCTCATCTCCTTTGATCAGGCTTTCGATATGGAAGCGGCGCTGCAGAACGGTATGGATTACGAGTTCGAATTCGAGCGCGCAGGGGAAACGGTAAACGTGCGCCTTCAGGGTCGTGCGGTTCGCGAGTCCGATGGAGGCATCGAGGTCCCCGAGGGCCACGTTATCCTCTACATCGTTGCAACCGATGTGACCGATGAGGTTCGCACGCGCAAGGCTGCATCGTGGAACAACGAGCGGTACCGCATTCTCAGCGAACTCACGCATGCGATCAGCTTCGATTACGATGTGGATGCCGATGCGGTTCTGCTTTACTTGGACCGTACTGGCAAGGGCATGGAGGCGCAGGTCATACCCTCGTATTTTGAAACGATGCTCGAAAAGCGACGGGGAGTCGTGCATCCCGACAGCGTCGAAGCCGTGCACACCATGTTCGCGCGGGTGCGCGAAGGCTCCGACGGGGGAGCGATCGAATACCAAGCTGATTACTACGGCCTCGGGTATGCATGGTACCGCACCAATCTGTTCGTGGTACACGATGCTTACGGATCGCGGCACCTGGTTGGTTTGATAGAAAACATCCAAAACGAGTTCGATTTGAGAAAGCGCGCCGAGCTCGACGAAACGACCGGCCTCACTAATCATGCTACCGCCAAAGAGCTCGTCAACCTTGCGCTTGCCGATCCGGCTACGCGAACGAACAGCATATGCGCCGTACTCGATATCGACGATTTCAAACTGGTGAACGATACGTGCGGACATATCGAAGGAGATGCGCTTTTGCACGAAGTCGGTTCGGTGCTGCGCTCGAGTTTCAGGGAAACCGACGTGATCGGCCGCGTGGGCGGCGACGAGTTCGTGCTGCTGCTCAAGAACATCGACCTCGACATCGCCCTTTCCAAGCTGCACAAAGTGACCGAGCGTGTTGCCGCGTATGCGCTGCCCTGTTCGGGCTACGTTCCCTCGCTCAGCATCGGCGTGTACAAGATCAAAAGCGACGATATGACGTACCGCGATGCATTTGTGAAAGCCGACGATGCGCTGTATCGTGCGAAGCGTGCGGGCAAGAACCGCATCGTCGTGTACGGATTCGGAAACGATGATGCGGTCGAATCTGCGCCGTCTGCGGATTCCTAAAGATTTGCTGACGTTTGCACGCGTAGCAGCTCCCCTATGCGTAAGTTCGCTATCCTTGTCCTGCTGACGCACAATGCGGGCACGCGTTTTACGGCGCGGTGGGACGATAGGCGGATATATGGGAAATGCGGCAACGGTCGATACGGAGCTGGGTCGTGCGGTAACCGACGGGAGCGAGATACTCAAATCCCGCAACCTGACGATCGATGACATCAAGCGGTTGCGCGACCTTGAGGGGGCAACGCGCGACATCATGCAGAAGTACCAGGCGGCCATGCGCCAGATGGAGGTCCGGTTCGAGATCCTCGACCAGTCGCTCAACGCGCAGCAGAACCGCAATCCCATCCACCACATCGAGTCTCGCCTGAAAAAACCTGCGAGCATCTTCGAGAAGCTCCAGCGCTACGGCAAGCAGACTACGATCGAAGACATGGAAGCCTACATCATGGATATCGCGGGCATTCGTGTGATCTGCTCGTACGTCAACGATGTGTACAAGCTGCTCGACCTCGTAAAGCGGCAGGATGATCTGGCGGTCATCACCGTGAAGGATTACATCGACGAGCCGAAGCCCAACGGTTACCGCAGCCTCCATATCATCGTCAAGGTGCCGGTGTACTTTCTCGACAAGAAGGAAGAGGTGCCCGTCGAGGTACAGTTCCGCACCATCGCGATGGACTTCTGGGCAAGCCTCGAGCACGATCTCAAATACAAAGCCGTCCGCACGATCGAGGGGATCGATTCTTACGACGAGTTGAAAGACTGCAGTCACATCATCGAGGATGTCGAAGCGCGCATGCAGATTCTCGCCACGGCGCTCGAAGCCGAGGAATAAGTAGGTGTCAGGCGAAGACGAAAGCGCATCCGAGGCAAGCAGGCGGCCCGAAGCGAATCTGTAGCTAGCCGAAACGGCAACGGGCGTCGTCCAAAGCTGGAACGGCACGAGTCTTGTCCGCCCATCGTGCAGCGTTGGAAATCCAACAGACGGCGATGCTTCGGCGGTGTACGGTGGGTCGAACACGTACTTTGAGAAGTTCGGGAGCATCAATGAACCAGGAAATGAGAACCATCATCGCAATCGACCAGGACCTCTGCACGGGGTGCGGGCTCTGCGTCGACGCGTGCCATGAAGGAGCGATAGCGCTTGTAGACGGTAAGGCGAAGCTCATGTTCGAGCATTACTGCGACGGTCTGGGCGATTGCTTGCCAGCTTGCCCCACGGGTGCCATAACGTTCGAGGAGCGTATGGCGGCCCCCTACGACGAGGCCGCCGTCGCCGAAGCGGCCGGGGCTGCTCCCGTGCAGCACATCGGTTGCCCTGGGGCCGCCGCACGCGCATTCGAACCGCGCACAGTGTCGGAAAACGAGGGCGCGCAGCGCGCTGAAAGCGCGAGCGAGCTTGCCCAGTGGCCCGTGCAGATCAAGCTCGTTTCGCCGTCGGCACCGTATTTCAAGGGAACCGACCTGCTCGTGGCCGCCGATTGCACGGCGTTCGCGTACGGGGCTTTCCACCGCGATTTCATGGCGGGCAAGGTTACGATCATCGGATGCCCAAAGCTCGATGCGATCGATTACGCTGATAAGCTCACCCAGATCGTTGCGGCAAACGACATCGGCTCGATCACCGTTGCACGTATGAGCGTCCCGTGTTGCGGTGGAATCGAACGCGCGGTGCGCGAGGCGGTCGCTGCAAGCGGCAGGTCGGTGCCGATCTCGGTGCGCACCATCGACACCGACGGAGCATTGCTCGAGTAACCTACAACCATACGTTGAAGCAGCCTTTGAACGTATGCCTGAAACCCGTTAACCAGTATCATTGCAGTGAACAATGATGGGTATCCTTATAAAAGGGGGTTTCGCGAGGCCGCTTCGGGCGTGCCGCGCATCGGCAAGCATGAGAAAGCGCATGTTCGAAATCGTCCAGAGGGCGCAACCGGGCGATGGCCTCAGCCGCGCCTACGACATCTTCATCGTATTCGTTGCATTCGCGAGTTTGGTTCCGCTCATGTTCAAGGAGCAGGATACGCTCCTCACCATGCTCGACGTAGTGACGGTTTATATCCTGTTCTTCGATTACATCATGCGGTGGATCACGCACGATTTCAAAACGGGGAAGAAGGGCTGGAAAACCTTCGCGAAATATCCGTTCACCCCGCTTGCCATCATCGATCTGCTCGCCATCCTTCCTTCGCTCGGCATTCTGCCGCAAACGTTTCGGTTCTTGCGTGTACTGCGCGTCGCGAAGATTTTCCGCTATTCCAAAAACCTCATGATCGTGACCAACGTGCTCAAATCGGAGCGCCGCACGCTGCTTGCGGTGCTCGTGGTGGCCATCGCCTACATCTTCGTGTCGGGGCTCATCATGTTCGTGAACGAACCCGATACGTTCAACACGTTCTTCGTCGCGCTCTACTGGGCGACGACGGCGCTCACCACGGTGGGCTACGGCGATATCGCGCCCCATACCGATCTCGGCATGGGGATATCGATGATTTCCTCGCTGTTCGGCATAGCGGTCATCGCGCTTCCCGCCGGCATCATTACGGGAGGCTTTCTCGAAGAGGTGCGCAAGAGCCAGGAAGATCGCGTTGCGTACTTCCACTCGGCTACGCCAGGCATGTACAAGGGCCGCTCCCTCGGATCGTATGCGAGCGTGGGCGCATACGCGAAAGCCCATCCCAAGGTGGTCTTCTATCTCAAGTTCATGGTTCTCGGCATCGTGCTCGATATCGTATTGTACAACCTTGCTGCATGGTCGGGCTTACCGTTATGGCTCGATACTGCGGGTACCGCTCTTGTGGCGATTATGCTCGAGCCGGCTGCGGCGCTCATCGTCGGGTTCGTGAACAACATGTATCTGGCGGTCGTGTTCCAGAACGCGGGCAATCTCTTGTACTTCGCGCTGTCGGCGATTGTCGCACTCGTGTACGGTATTCTCTTTGCGCGGGGCAGGAAGATCACGATGCGCTCGATCGGGATCGCCCTCGTGTTTCTTGTCGGGGTGAGCGCCGTGATCTCGTTGGGGTTGTGCTATGCGTTCGATGGCGGTGTGCCCACGACGGCAGGAACCGTCGATTACTTCGGCCTTCTGGCTGGTTGGGGCGTGCCTGCGCCGATCGCTTGCTTCTGTGCGCTCGCATTCGACAAGCTCGTCGATGCGGTCGGGGTATTCGTGCTCGTGATGGGGGCACGTCGGCTGTTCAAACCTCGAAGCTTCGACTCGGGTGAAGCGGCGGATGCCCCTTGCCCCGAATGTGAGGACGGGCCAGACGTGCTGCGAAAGACGGCCGACGAATCGCTCGAAGAGGGAGCCGATGCGGTACTCGGCATCGATGTGGGCGGTACGTCCACTAAAATAGGCGTATTCACCGAAGACGGAAAGCTCGTTGCCCGCTCTACGTTCGCAACGGCTCCCGTGCGGGCGGACGGCTCGTCGGCTAAGCTTGCCGAGGCGTACCAGATGATGCTTGCCCGCAACGGCGTAGCTGCCGAACGCATCTGCGCGATCGGGCTTGCGGTGCCCGGCATGGTGGCGGCCGAAGAGTCGCTGAAGCTCTGCCCGAACGTCGATCTCGACTTGCGCGCTTACAAAGCGTTTCTTCGTGCGGAATTCCCGCGTGCTACGATTCACGTCATAAACGACGCCGATGCGGCGGTGCTCGGCGACCAATGGGCGGGAAGCGCCAGGGAATTCGGTGCGTCGACGTTCGCATTGTTGACCTTAGGAACCGGAGTCGGGGCGGGCGTGGTCGTAAACGGAAAGCTGGTAACCGGTTCGAACGGCGCTGTCGGCGAGATCGGCCATCTGTGTGTCGAACCAGGAAGCGATATCGTGTGCGGGTGCGGGCGTACAGGATGCCTCGAGCAGTTCGCTTCGTCGCGGGCGCTCGTGCGCATGGCGGGCGAGTTCGCGAGCGACGGGTGCGGGGGTTACGAAAGCGCAAAAGATGTGTTCGATGCTGCAGCTGCAGGGGACAAGGCGGCGAAAGCGGCTGTCGAGCGCTTCGCAGATCGGCTCGCTTTTGGTCTTTCGCAGGTGGCCTGCCTCGTCGATCCCGACCTGTTCGTGCTCGGAGGCGGCATGGCCGCCTCGGCCGATGTCTATCTCGAAACCATCCGCGAATGCTACAAGCGCTACGCCCTTGAGGTATGCCGCAAAACCCCTATCGTGGCGTCTACGCTCGGAAACGATTGCGGCATGTACGGAGCGGCGTACCGCGCTATCAGAGAATCGAGGGTTTCGCACTAGGGAACGGCGCGCGTCGGTCAAGCGGGTGGCCGATCGGCTCGAGCAGTGCAGGCGCGGCTCTCGCTGGATGTCCTTTGTGCAGCGCGCTGCTCGAGTTCGCAAGGCTGCGCGAGCCGTTCTATGTAAAAACGAAAGCCCCGTATTCGTTTTTCTCCCTTAGGGTCCGCAAGTTTTCTCCCCGATATCCAATAGTTGAGCATTTTAAATACAAAACGATAAGGCGTTTAGTCATCATTTTTGTGCACTTGAACAAAAATGATATGCAAAGTGAACAAAATCATTCGTAAAAAAATGATGCACGTGAACAAAAATAGTTCTTGCACTTGAACAAAAATGATGGTATACCTTAGGCAAGGGCAAAACTGACAGGGAAATGTCACGGAGGAATCGGGCGGTTGCCATAACCAAGATACTCCCAAACCCGTGTTCTTTCAGCCGCGACACTCATGTCGGTACGCTGCAGTACGTAGTGCGCCACTTTTAATCTTGGAAGGCGCCGCCTTCCGGAAAGGAGACTGTCATGGCGAAGATAGTCAGCTCTTGGAACGACTGGGACCCGCTGAAGCACGTCATCGTGGGCAGGTGCGACAACTCGATGATCCCGCCCGAGGAGCCCGCGACCTCCGAGAAGGTGCCCGTCGACTCCGAGATGCGCGGCATGTGGGGCCTGCGCCCGCTGGCCACCGTCGAGCGCGGCAACGAGTGCCTCGAGAACCTCGTTAAGATCCTCGAGGACCGCGGCGTGAAGGTCGACCGCCCGACGCCCCTGCAGTGGAACCAGGCCATCGGCACGCCGGACTTCCGCAACGACTCCATGATGACCTGCATGCCGCCCCGCGACATCCTGCTCACCGTCGGCAACGAGATCATGGCCTCCGCGAACTCCTTCCGCTGCCGCTACTTCGAGTACCTGGCCTACTGGCCGCTCATGAAGCAGTACTTCGACGAGGACCCGGAGTTCAAGTGGACCCAGGCCCCCCGCCCGCGCCTCACCGACGCGTCCTACAAGCACAACTACTACGACGAGAAGATCACCCTCGAGGAGCGCCTCGTCCGCACCGCCAACAAGGACTTCGTCACCACCGAGGTCGAGCCCATGTGGGACGCCGCCGACGTGATGAGGATGGGCAAGGACCTCTTCATCCAGCACGGCCTGACCACCAACCGCGCCGCCATGGACTGGTTCCAGCGCTACTACCCCGAGCTGCGCGTGCACGCCGTGAACTTCCCGGGCGACCCCTACCCGATCCACATCGACGCGACCTTCGTGCCGCTGCGCCCGGGCCTGATCATCAACAACCCGCACCGCAAGCTCCCCGAGGAGCAGCGCGCGATCTTCGAGGCCAACGACTGGCAGATCGTCGAGGCCGCCCAGCCCGCCCACGACGAGCCGCCGGCGCTGTGCTACAGCTCGGTGTGGCTGTCCATGAACTGCCTCGTGCTCGACCCCAAGACCGTCATCGTGGAGGCCTCCGAGGTCTACCAGCAGGAGCAGATGGACAAGCTCGGCATGAACGTCATCCCCTGCGACCTGCGCGACGCCTACCCGTTCGGCGGCGGCCTGCACTGCTCCACCGCCGACGTCTACCGCGAGGGCGACTGCCTCGACTACTTCCCCAACAGGGTCAAGGACCCGACGCTCGTGCGCCCGGAGATGTGGAACGACTAGGGCGGATATAAGGCTCGTCATACTACTACCGATTCAAGACTAGTCGATAGAAAGGGGGTTTGGCTCGCAAAGGCGACCAAACCCCCGTTTTGTTTTAGGGGCATACCACCCCTTAGGTCGTTGCATGCCTTTTCCCATCGCATGCCGAAGGCGAGGAGGCTTACAGGTCGAACCTCGATTTCGCCTTGCGATGGACGGTGCCCGGCACTGAGCATCCGACGGCCAAACCATTCCCTGCTACTGGTTTAAGGAGGACCAATGGCGGAAAACACTGATCTCAAACCTACGGGGACCGAGAAAACGAACGGAAACGGCAAAGACGGCTCGGGCAACTATAAGATGAGGCTCGGCTTCGGCACCATTGCCATGCTGATCTCCGCGACGGGCATGGGCCTCGTGCCGCTGTTCAGTCGGTGGGCAACGCGCACCGATATGTTCAACGGTGCGGAAGGCCTGAATGCCGGTGACAGCATCGGCGCGCTTATGGCGGTCGGACGCATGGGCATGGGCGTGATCTTCTTCGTGATCCTGCTTCTGGCCACCCATAAGGTGCACGTGTTCAAAAAACTCAAGCTGACGCCGGCTATCGCGCTCGGTGGCCTGATGATCGGCCTGTCGCTTGCATGCTACGTCACGTCAACGCTTTTGACCACAGTGTCGAATGCGGTGCTCTTCATCTATATCGGCCCCGTTATCTGCGTGCTTCTGGCCCGTATCTTCCGCAAAGAGCCCATGTCGAAGCTGCAGTGGGTATGCCTGCTCGCAGTGTTTATCGGCATGCTGTTCGGAAACAACCTCATGGGCTTCAACGAAAGCGGCTTCTTCATCGATTTCAACCTGCAAACCGCAACACCCGAGTTCCCCCAGAAGGGCATCGGCGATGCGTTCGGCCTCGCTTCCGGCGTGTTCTACGGCGCATCCATGTTCTTCAACGGCTATCGCAAAGATGCCGACACCACGGCCCGCGGCGTTTGGAACTTCATCTTCGCGGTACTCGGAGCCGGAGCCGTCACCATAATCCTCAACTCGCTCGGCTCGTCGCCTGAGATGGCCAACTGGGCGCTTAACGTGCACTTCACGCCCTTCAACTGGATCGGCGCCGTTTTGTTGTGGATCATCTGCGGTCCTATCGCGCTCGGCTTCCTGCTTGTCGCCGGCCGCAACCTGCCCGCCGCCGATTACGGCACCATCGCATATTGGGAGGTTCCCGTTGCGATTTTCGTCGGGCTCGTCGTGTTCGGCGAGGCGCTTACCATCAACACGATCATAGGCGGCATCCTCATCATCGGAGGCGGTGCCGTGCCCTCGATCAAGGGCATGATTGCCGGTCGCAAGCTCAAACAGCAAGAAGAGATAAGCGAGAAGCTTGCAGCTCACCTCGAAGAGGAAGAAACCAAAGAAGGATTACTGTAGATTCTGCGATACGCACTCGGCCGCGTGTCCCTGCTTACGGTGAACGAGACAACAAAGCGCAGGCGGGCAGTCAGCCGACGGGACGGTTGGCTGCCCGGCAGAATCCTGTGCGGGTCGTCGGAGGCTGAGGCGTTTTTACGTATGCTCGGACGAGCAGAAAGAAGGTGTGTCATATGAAGATGACGACCAATCTGACCCACATTGCTACCGAAGTCGAATTCGAACCCGCTTTAAACGAGGACGAGCTGAAGGCGGCATTCGAACGGCACGGTATCCCCGGGTTTCCCGCTGAACTCGATATCGCGGAGCGCACCGAAGACCATGTGCAGATGATGGCGCTCGAATCGCTTCTCGAATTCGCGAAAGCGAACGGCGTCGGTGCCGTCACCTACGACGTCACGTATTTCCCCCATGCCGACGATGCCGAAGTGGCGTATCAGCTGCGGCAGCTCGCTCACGATTTGGAGATCAGCGCCGAGGTCATCCGCGACGTATGCGCAGACGAGATTAGAGAATACCTTGCGCTCGATGCAAAGCGCAACGCCGATCTTCCCGTACACAGCATCGTGGAAGCCTATGTGGGCGGCACGGCGTTTGCCTGGTACGGCATGAACGAGTATCCGAGGCTGAAGCGCGTTATCCTGAGCAAGCTCGCCAAGGGTGGCCAGAAGGCGAAACGCTCGTTTATCGACCGTGCGAGCAAGGCTCAAGTCGAGCTGCTTGAAGATTACTGATTGATTACAAAACAGGTCATCCAGTCGCAGGTATTGTTACATGATGACGAGAATCTGCATTTTAGAGGTATCATGCTCTGAAGGCAGGCAATCCATTCCCGTCTTGGAAGGAGGCTTCGCATGCACCATGCGCTCTGCGGGCGGCTCCGTGCGCACATGAATGAGGCCGTACATTTCTTAGGGGATTACCATGAATGTTGAAAACGCTCTACCGAACGAACCGCTGCGGGATTTCTCAGAAGAAGAGAAGCACAAGACGCTGAAAAAGGTGACGTTCTCGTCGTTTCTCGGGAATTTCATCGAGTGGTTCGACTATGCGAGCTATTCGTATCTGGCAACGGTGATCGCGCTCGTGTTCTTCCCAGGCGAAGACCGCTTGGTCTCGGTCATGAGCACGTTCGCCGTGTTCGCCCTCTCGTTTCTCGTGCGTCCGATCGGCGCGATATTCTGGGGGAACATGGGCGATAAGAAAGGCCGGAAGTGGGCTTTGTCCGTATCCATTCTCATGATGAGCGGCGCAACGTTTCTGATCGGGTGCTTGCCCGGCTACGCCGTGCTCGGCGTCGGCGCGCCGCTTCTGCTCTTGCTGCTGCGCATGGTGCAGAGCTTTTCCGCTGCCGGCGAATATGCGGGAGCTGCGACGTTCATCGCCGAATACGCACCGAAGAATCATCGCGGATTCTACTGCTCGATGGTGCCGGCTTCGACGGCGACGGGCTTGCTTGTGGGTTCGCTGTTCGCCACGTTCATGTTCGGCGTATGGGGAGCTGAGTCCGCTTTCGTAGTCGACTGGGGCTGGCGCATACCGTTTTTGCTTGCTCTGCCGCTCGGCTACATCACCCATTACATCCGCACCCATTTGGAGGACTCCCCGGTTTACGAGGAAATGCAACGCACGTTGAAGCAGATGGGATCCAGCGTGAAAAAGCCCATCCGCACGCTGTTCAAGAAGCATCTCCGTGTGCTCATCATCTCGTTCGGAGCGTGCGTGCTCAACGCAGTGGGTTTCTACGCGGTGCTCACGTATCTGCCGAACTACCTTGAAACGACGTTGAACTACGATCCCGGTTTGGCGTCGATCATCACCACGATCGTGCTCGTGTTCTACATCGGCTTCATCTTCTTATCGGGGCGGATATCGGATCGTTTCGGCCGCAAGAAGATGCTCATCATCGCCTGCGTGGGATTCATCGTGCTTACCATACCGGCGTTCTTGCTGCTAGGGACCAAGAGCTTCGTGGTCATTCTGATTGTCGAGCTCGTCATGTGCCTGCTCTTGACCATCAACGACGGCACGCTTGCGAGCTACTTGACCGAAACGTTCCCGACCGATGTGCGCTATTCGGGGTTTGCCTTGAGCTTCAACTTGGCGAACGCGATCTTCGGCGGCTCGGCTTCGGTCATCTCGTTCTGGTTGATCGACGTGACCGGAAACGATATCGCTCCGGCGTTCTACATGGTGTTCATCGCTGTACTCGCCCTGGTTGCTATGATATTGTCGCATGAGCACACCGGGAAGGATCTGTCAGAAGTTTAACGAGTACGGGAGGTTGCATGGGCGAATCGTCGCAAACGCCGAAGTCGCTGAAGGCTCAGATTACGCGGGCTTCGCTCGTGCTGGCTGCTGCGGCCCTTCTGAGAGAGGAAGGGCCGAGCGCCGTTACGTATCGCCGGGTGGCGAAGTGGGCGGGAGCCGCTTCTTCATCGGTCGGCTACTATTTCAACTCGGTCACCGAGCTTTTGCACGAAGCCGGCCAGCATAACATCCAAATGTGGGCTCAGCGCGCCGAGCGTGCAGCTGACGGAGCCGAGGCCATGACGCCCGAGGAGTGCCGCGAAAACTGCGTCGATCTTCTGGTCAAGGCGTGCTTGCCCGAAGAGTCAACCGTGCCGTCCGCCCACTACGCGCAGCTTATCGCCGCAGCGGAGTCCGAGGTTGTCACGAAGGCGTACCAGAAGGGCAGACAAGCCCTCGATGCCGCCGTGAAACGTATCCTCGATCGAGCCGGGGTGCCCATGTCGCCCCGGCTCGTGTACGCCATCGTTGACGGGGCGGCCGTGGCTGCCATCTCCGAGGGTTACGACGTGCACGACAACGCCGCAACGCTGCTTGCCGAGGTTGCCGAGGGGTATTGTTCGTAGTTTCTGTTACTTTTCTTTTTCCAAAACGAGCGGCAAACGGTCTATATTGCTCCTTAAACGGTGTCAAACCGCCCGTAAACGGTTGCAATCTCACAGTCACAAACTCAACGATAACGGCGACGTTTCAAACCGTTAGCGAGACCTTCACGAGTCGGCCACGCGCGGGTTAACGATTGCTCGAAAGTCTTGCGCATCTTTTCTCAGACGGTATAACGGGGAAGTACTTATTTTTGTGAGCGCCGATCGCGACGCACACCCGTTTATTGAGAGGAGATGATGAGCATGGGCAAACCCAACGATCCATCCGCAGTCGTTCCGGCGGACAACGCTCCCGTCGGTTCGGTGAGCAGACCGAGCTTCACGCGTACCTTGAGCTTCTTCGGCTTCTTCGCCATCACGGCTTCGATGGTCATGACGGTCTACGAGTATCCGTCGTTCGCATCGTCAGGGTTCCAGCTGGTGTTCTTCCTGATCGTCGGAGGCCTTCTATGGTTTCTGCCGGTCGCATTGTGCGCCGCCGAAATGGCGACGGTAAAAGGTTGGGAATCAGGCGGCATCTTCGCCTGGGTCGGCAATACGCTCGGCAGGCGCTGGGGTTTCGCAGCGCTGTTCTTCCAGTGGTTCCAGATCACCGTAGGCTTCGTGACGATGGCGTTCTTCGTTCTTGCGGCGCTCGCGTACGTGTTCAAATGGGACGCGCTCTACAACAACCCGCTCGTCATGTTCGTCGGCGTGGCGATCATCGTGTGGGGTCTTACGTTTACGCAGCTCGGCGGCACGAAATTCACCGCCCGCATCTCGAAGGTAGGCTTCCTGGGAGGCATCTTGCTTCCAGCCGCTATCCTGTTCATCGGGTTGGCCGTGTACTTCCTCACCGGTGGCGTTTCTCAGATCACCATGGATTTCAACACGCTCATCCCCGATTTCAGCAAAGTGGATACGCTCGTGATCTTCGCCTCGTTCATACTCGCCTACATGGGCGTTGAAGCCTCGGCTTCGCATATCAACGAATTGAAGAACCCGACGCGTAACTACCCGCTCGCTATGATCGTGCTCGTCGTCATGACAATCGTGCTCGACGCGCTCGGCGGCTTGGCCGTTGCGACCACGCTTCCCGCCGAAACGCTCGACAGCAACCTTTCGTTCGGCGTTATCGAGGCGTTCAAGGCGATCTTTGTAACGCATTTGGGGGCCGAATGGGGCTGGCTTGTGTACGTGGTCGCCATCCTGCTGGCACTCGGCGTGCTTGCTGAGATTTCTGCCTGGATCGTCGGTCCGTCGCGTGCCCTTTTGGACACCGCGCACGACGGCATCCTTCCTCCGACGTTCAAGAAGGTCAACAAGCACGGCGTTTCCGTGAAAACGGTTGTCATCCAGGCGATTATCGTGACGATCTGGGATGCGGTCCTCTGCGGATCGATCGCGCTTTCGGGCGGTTCGAGCTCGTCGGTTGGCTATCTGACCGCAATCGGCCTGACGGTAGTCATCTACCTTGTGGGCTACGTGCTCTTCTTCCTCGGGTACTTCGTGCTCGTGTTCAAGAAGAGGAACCTGCCCCGTAAATTCCAGCTTCCGGGCGGCACGCCGTTCAAGGCTATCTTTGCCGGCATCGGCATGATCATGACTATCGGCACGCTTATCATTTCGTTCTTCCCGTCCTCGGAGCTGACCGATCAAGCGAACACCGTCTATCAGATGACGCTGTTCATATGCTTTGCAATTTCGGTTGCCTTGCCGTTCATCATCTACGCCTTCAGGCATCGTTGGGCTCAGCCGCCCACGCCGCCGATGGGCGGAGGTGCGGCGCCCGTGGGCACGGTTACCGATGGGGGCACAGCAGCTGCGGTACCCCTTGAACCGAGCGCGCAGTCACCCGCGACTAGAGCTGCTGCGCCTGTCGGCGAGGCGTCTTTTACACCATCGGCGTCCGATCCAGGAGCAGGGCAGGCACCGCCTGCATCCGTCAAGTAATCCCGCTCGTTAAGCGAGCACCCAATATTCAGGTAACAACAGAAGTGTTACAGATACAGGAGGTAAAGAGCAATGGAAACCGAGAGCAAGATTTTGAAGGACATGGACGAGAAGACGAAGTACCTCACCCCGATCTTCGGCTCCGAGGCGAGCGATACCCAGATGCCGCTCGACAAGATGAACGATGAACCGGTCGAGCCGCGTCTGGCCTACGAGATGATCAAGGAGTATCTCTCGATCGAGGGCAACGCCACGCAGAACCTCACGACGTTCTGCCAGACCTACATGGAGCCCATGGCCACCAAGATCATGGCCGAAACCATGGAGAAGAACGCCATCGACAAGGACGAGTATCCGATGACGGCCGATCTCGAGAACCGCTGCGTCGCCATGATCGGCGATCTGTGGAACGCCGATCCGTCAGAGGAGCCTATGGGTACCTCGACCGTCGGTTCGTCCGAGGCGTGCATGCTCGGCGGTTTGGGCATGCTGTTCCGCTGGAAGAAGCTCGCGAAGGCCGCCGGCGTGGACATCTATTCCGAGACGCGTCCGAACCTCGTGATCTCCTCGGGCTATCAGGTGTGCTGGGAGAAGTTCTGCCGCTATTGGGACATCGAAATGCGCCTCGTGCCGCTTGAGAAAGATCATCTGTCGCTCAACATGGATACCGTCATGGATTACGTCGACGAGTACACCATCGGTATCACGGCTATCCTCGGCATCACCTACACAGGCAAGTTCGACGACGTCGAGAAGCTCGACGAACTCGTTGAGGCGTACAACCAGGAGCACAAGGACCTGCCGATCCGCATCCACGTTGACGGTGCTTCGGGCGCTATGGTGGCTCCGTTCGTCGACCCCGATCTCAAGTGGGACTTCCGCTTGAAGAACGTCTGGTCCATCAATACGTCGGGCCACAAATACGGCCTCGTGTACCCCGGCATTGGCTGGGTCATCTGGCGCAGCAAGGAAGCGCTGCCCGAGGATCTGATCTTCTGGGTAAGCTACCTCGGCGGCGAAGAGGCCACCATGGCCATCAACTTCTCCCGCTCCGCGTCGCAAATCGTCGGCCAGTACTACGTGCTCATGCGCAACGGCTTCAACGGCTACAAAGAGATTCAGCAGCGTACGCTCGACGTGGCGCGCTATCTCGCCGCTGAGATCAAGGATATGGGCATCTTCGAGATCTACGAGGACGCATCGAACATTCCGATCGTCTGCTGGGGCCTCAAAGACGATGCCGACGTGTCCTGGTCGCTGTACGATCTGTCAGACCGCCTGCGTATGAGCGGTTGGCTCGTGCCGGCATACCCGATGCCGAAGGACATGGAGAACACCACGGTGCAGCGCGTCGTCGCCCGCCAGGATTTCTCCATGCAGCTTGCCATCAAGCTCGTCGAGGACATGAAGAAGGAAATCAACACTCTGAAGAATGCCAAGTTCGTTACCGGCAACACCCAGGGCGTCATCAACACCGGCTTCAACCACGGCGGACGTGCTGCGGTCGATAAGGCTGCCGACGTCCAGTCGAGCCAGGTGAAGGACGCGAAGTAGCCGATACCCTTCGGAAGCACGCGTCGCTAAGGAAAGCCGATAGTACAGACGGCGAAGATAGGAGGCCGCGCCCGCATGCGAGCGCGGCCTTTTCTATGGGTCATGCGCTTTGTCGAACTCTTGAACACCCGCTGTTAGACCAATGTTGACACGGCTCCCATGGAGCACCTGGTGGCGATCTGATGCATCAGCTGCGCGGCCGCCGCAGCCGTGCGGCCGCGCAGCTCCGGGCGGGCGCATGCTGGTCCTGGCTTAACAGCGAATTGAGCACCCGCTGTCCGCCAACCTTCGTTAAACGACATTTCTTATATTTATACTATGAATAAAGTCTGGTCGGATATTTTTTCAAGAGAAAAAAGCCTGGAAAAATGTCGTTTAGCGAAGGTTGGCGGACAAAAGGTCGACCAAGAGCCGCAAGAATCGGCTTGCACCTTTGAGATTGGACATCCGTTTCTTTGGCGAGGCTCTATTCTCGCGGGTTATGCCATCTACTGAATCAGAGAGTGTGGCACAACTCATACTTTTACTACCATACTATAAAAAATTTAAAACGATGTATACTTTTAGTAGTATGATAGTAAAAGTATCATCACGACAAAGGAGGATGATGGATGAAGCTCAAAGAGCGCCCCATCTACATCGACAAGCTTATTGCGGCTCGAGACAATGGTCTCGTCAAAGTGGTTGTCGGTATGCGTCGATGCGGAAAATCCTCCTTGCTCGAATTGTTTGCGCAGCATTTGCGCAAAAGCGGCATGCCTGAAGCCAACATCGTTTTTCTTAAGCTCGAATCATCTGCTTGCTTTGACATACTCGATCATCGTGATCTCGTCGATGCGGTGAAGATGCGCGTAGAAGGAAGAGGACGGTGCTGCGTTTTGTTGGACGAGGTGCAGCTTGTCGAAGCATGGGAGCGAGCAGTGAATGCGCTCTGCGTTGATTTCGATGTCGATGTGTATCTTACGGGTTCGAACGCATATCTCCTGTCGAGTCAGTTGGCTACCTTGCTATCCGGACGATATATCGAGATTCAGATGTATCCGTTGTCATTCAGAGAATTCGTTGATTTCACGGGAGAGCAGAACCACGAACGAGCGCTTGAGCGTTATCTCAAGCACGGTGGGCTTCCGCCAGTTGTCGAGCAGGGGGAGGACGGGGCGCTCGCCCAAACGGTTTTGTCCGGAATATACAACACGGTGTTCGTGAAAGACATCGCGCAGCATGTTCAGATTCGCAACCCCCTTGTGTTCAACGACGTAGCCTGCTTTTTGGCGGATACGGCGGGTTCGAGCGTTTCGATCACTAATATCGGAAATAGGTTGAAGAGCGCTCGCAGGCAGACCGCTACCGATACGATCGAGCGGTACCTCCAGGCGCTTGTCGATGCGTTTTTGTTTTATCGGACGAAGCGCTTCGACATGAGAGGCGGTACCATCTTGCAAGGGCTCGACAAGTACTATCCTTCCGATTTGGGAATTAAGAACATGTTGCTAGGATTTCCGAAACGGGATTATGGGTTTTCGTTCGAGACCATCGTGCACAACGAGCTTAAGGTGCGCGGGTATGAAGTGCGCATCGGAAAAGCGGATGCGTGCGAAATCGACTTTATCGCAACGCGATTCGACGAAGTGCTGTACGTGCAGGTGAGTGCAAGTATTCTGGACGAGGGTACGCGACGGCGCGAGTTCGAAGCATTCAGGGCGGTCCCGTGGGGAGCGGGGCACATGCTGCTCATCACAGCCGACAAGATCGGGCTTGGACGGACTGATGGCGTCGAAGTGGTGAACCTTGTCGATTGGCTGCTTAAGCCTGGACGCTAGTTCTGCAATATTCGGTAGCATGAATGTACAGCGTTGCCCGTGGGCAAACCGCAGCTGCGCGAGCGATTACGCAACGGTGCTGTCGATGAGAGCGAGCAGCTCTTCGCGCGACGAGACTTCGACTTTGCGGTAGATGTTGCGGATGTGGGTGCGCACGGTGCTCACCGAGAGCACGAGCGTTTTGGCGATGAACACGGGGTTGTGGCCTCGCCCCATGTAGAGCAGAATTTCCGCCTCGCGAGGCGACAGGGCGCTTTCGCGGGCGATTTCCTCGCAGCGCAGCTTCAAGAACTCCTCGACGGGAACGGCGGCGACGGTCGAGGCTTGCTGCTCGTCGCGCGAGCGGGAAAGCGAGACGAGCGCTGCAAGAATGAGCCCCACGAAATACAGGGTGCTGATAACGAGGAGCGCAGGCCCCAGAATATCCTCTGCGACGGCTTGGCCGACCTGGATGCCTATAAGTGATACGGCCGAGAACGCCGCAAGCGTGCCGCCGAATACGAGCGTAGGGGGAAACTCGCGGGCGTGGGCGACGGCGCACAGCGCTGCGAGCGCAAGCAGCCCCAGCATGGCGAAGAACACGTAGACTGTCGCCGCGCCGATCCACTGCGGCACCGTGTCGAGCGGAAAGCTGTTGAACACGATGAGCGCAAGCGCGCATACGGGAAGAAGCATCTGGTAGATGAACGAGAAGAAGGGGCGTTTGATGCGTGCGAAGCAGAAGGGGATGACGATCAAGGGGGCGATCATTCCTGCAAAGACCTCGATATCGTAGACGCCGAACAGGTTGAATTTCCGGGCTGACATCGTGAAGGCGAACACGATGAACCCGATAAACGGCGCGGCGGCCACCGAGGCGAGCCGTCTGAACGTCTGCACGACGGTTTCGCTTCCCTGTTTGGCGGGGAGCTCCTCTTCTTCTGCTTCGGTATCCGGGTCGGAGCCTATTGATTTCGCGCACGTTTTGACGATCGGAACCGCTACTCCGATGACGAGCATGAGGCCATACGAAACGAGCAGCGCGAAGCCGCTCAACGACGACAGCATGAACGCGACGATCGATCCGATGCCGCAGAACACGGCGAGGTGGAAAAGCGCTCGGCGTATGTCCATCGAGGCGAACAAAGCGCCCCACGCGATGCAGAGAGGAATAAGGCCGATGCCGCATGCAACGCCGGCGGCAATTTCGAGCGAAGCGAGTAAGGGAGGCGAGCCAAGCGCATCAAATGCCATGAGCGCAAACCCGCAAAGATACAGTGCTGTCGAGCCGACGATCGACGGGAGTGAGAAGAGGCGCTTTTCCAGGGGGCGATTCAGCGAGAGCAGCGCGAGAGCGGCTCCCGTAACAAGGGCGCTAAAGAGTAGGGGGTTTACGAACCATCCGATCGACTCCGAAGGAACGTCGAGCGAGCTTGTGAACGTGACGACGTTGGGGGAGTAGATCGGAATGGTTGCGAAGAATGCGGCAAAAGCAGCAAGCTTTGCTTTGAATCGGATTTTGAATCGCATGTGCCTCCCTCGCTCCTTGCACCATGATACCGCCAAAGTCGTGTTCGCGTGCCGCGAAACGGTTTGCGAACCGCTCCGTTGCCTGTTTACCTCAAAAGCGTGATGCCGAAACGACGCTTTCCTACCATTTTACCGAAATAGTGCGATTTTTCATCTGCCTGCGGTTTTCAACAATAAGCCTGTGCAATGAGGGGGTGTCCGCCTGAAAGCCGGTTCGCTTCCCATCCTCCCTCATCCCTTATATCGGCTTTCAGGCGGATGCCTCCTCAGAAACCGTTGATACCCATAGGAGGGAATCGCCATGAGTGAAAAAACCATGCACAACGAAACGTTCGAAACGAGGAAATCCGGGTTATCCCGCCGCGCCTTCCTTGGGCTCGGGGCCGCCGCGGTCGTTGCGGGGGCGGGGCTTGCCGGGTGCAGCCCGTCTACGCCGGCCGATGCCGAGGCCGCATCGTCGAAAGGCGGATCGGGATCGTCCGCAAGCGGATCGTCGTCTGCCGCAGCGTGGCGCACGGCACCCGCTGCGCCAAGCGAGGTTGCCGAAGAGGCCGAGTGCGACGTGCTTGTTATAGGGCTGGGCCATGCGGGAAGCTGCGCTGCCCGTGCGGCTGCAGAGGGCGGTGCAACCGTGTGTGCTTTCGAGAAGCAGGAGCTCGACGCGCGTTCGTACATGTCGGGCGGCCAGGTCGGCCACATCAACTCCGAGCTTTTGGCAAGCCAAGGGGTGCCCGAGGTCGACGAGCTCGTGTTCATGAACGATTGGATGCTGCGCCACAACAACCGTCCGAACCCCGGCCTCATCCGTCGCTACGCCGCTAACTCGGGCGCATGTTTCGACTGGCTGTTCGGCGAGTACATCGACGATCCTGCGAGTGTGGTCATTCGGCAGTGGCCCGCAAACGACGCGTATCAGGAGCAGATAGGCGGCCTGCGCGGGTTCATCGGATGCGCCCATACCGGTGATTTCATGACCGCAGCGCTCGATCATTGCGCCGAAGTCGTCGAGCAGAGTGGCGGTACGGTGTACTACGGCACGAGCGGATATTTGCTCATCACCGATGATGCGGGGGCGGTTACGGGTGCGTACGGAGAAAAATCCGACGGCACGTACGTCAAGGTTACGGCGATGAAGGGTGTTATCTTGGCGGGGGGCGGTTTCGGCGGCAATGCCGACATGCTCACCGATCTGTATGCCGAAAGCCTCGGGCTCAAGGCGGAGGGCGAAACGCTTTCCCCAGGCATGGATCAAGATGGATCGGGCGTGGCGCTCGGCTATTGGGCGGGCGGCAAGCTCGACCCGTGCATGAGCGGCATGGGCGGCAACTACTTCTATCCGTGCGACTCGCCGAGCGACCCTGCGGGTACCGCTCCGGTGCTCTGGCTCAACAGCTTGGGCGAGCGGTACTGCAACGAGGGCTTCGGCTCGATCGAGCTTGCCGCCATCCCCGGTGCGAAAGAACCTTCGGGCATCATCGCTACCGTGTTCGGAAGCAACGTCGACGACTACGTGTACGCGCAGGTTCCTTCCCATATGGCGATCGACTATGCTCATGAGGCGAGCCAGCCGAGCATGTCGGGACTGCACGAAGCGATGGAAAAGGCCCTTGCGGGTGGAGCTGCGGGCTCGGCCGGTGCCGACGATGCTTCGGGTGACGCTGCCGCGGCGGGTCCCACTGCCGATGCAGGCGGAGAAGGCGAGGCTCCTGCAGGCGGCGGGGAAAGTGGCGGCGCACCTGCAGGCGGCGGCGCTCCCGGAGGACCTGGCGGCAGCACGACCGTGTACTGCTCGGACGATCTTGCGACCCTTGCAGGCTATCTCGGCTACACCGGCGAAGCGGTCGATACGTTCGTCGCATCGGTCGAGCGCTACAACGAGCTGTGCGATCAGGGGCGCGACGAGGACTTCGGAAAAGACGCCCATCTCATGATCAAAATGGAAGCACCTTATTACGCGTACTGCGCGGAAAAAGAAATCGGTGCACCCATGGTAACTACGTCGGGCCTGCTCGTAAACCAGGACAGCCAGGTGCTCGACCAGAACTGCAATCCTCTCCCCGGCTTGTACGCCGCCGGCAACAACTCCGGCAGCCGCTTTGGATACCAGTACACGACATCCATTTCGGGCGTGAGCCTCGGTATCGCCCAGACGCAAGGGTACATGGTCGGCAAGCTCGTAGCCGATGCTCAGTAGGTTTCAGCGGTTTCTGATCGGTAGAACCAAGCGGGTCGAAAGAGTGCCTTTCGACCCGCTTTCAAGCGAAATTACTTTGTGTATCACTGATCGTGCAGTGTGGTGCTGCATTGGCCTTCGGGTAGCGCATAGTTTTCTTCTGCCTGCGGTTCACCGCCTTCCAAAACAGAAACGCATGTGCTGATTTGCGGATCCTTTCGTACAGCCCGTATAAAGTTAGCGACCATGATAACGACGATGAGCGTGAAGGGAAGCGCACCGACGATGGTGCCCGTTTGGATGGTGTCGAGCACCCCGTCGCCGCCAAGGAGCAAGAGCACGAGCGTGACGACTGCGATCAGGGCGACGAGAACGGCCTTAAACGGAGGACTCGGTTTGGCGACGGTCGAGACGAAGCCCGAAAGCGCATGAACGCCCGAATCGATCGATGTTATGAAGTACGTGCCGACAAGTACGGTGGATATCGCTACGACGAGCAGCCCGACATAAGGTATCGCTTGGCCCATCGCAAACAAGCCCGACGAGGTATCCTGCATGACTGCAGCAGTGATGGCTCCGCCGAGGGCATCATCGTAATTCAGCGCCGTTCCGCCTATGATGCCGATCCACACGACTACGACGATCGATGGGATGCCGATGATGCCCAAGACGAACTCGCGCAGCGTTCGGCCCCGAGAAATCGAGGCGATGAACGAAGCGACGAACGGGGAGAAGGCAAAGCACCAACAGAATATGAATACCGACCATGCCCCGTTCCAGCTATCGGACCAGGTTCCCAATCCTCCTGCTGTCGACGTTTCCATAAATGTGCTCATGGGCACGAACGTCTGAATATAGGTCCCGATGCTTTCAGGTATGAGATGCAGAAGAAACAACGTGGGCCCGAACACGAAGACGAGCACGAGTAAGACGATCGAAAGAACGGAATTCGCCTTGCTGATGCGCTGCATTCCCTTCTGCACGCCGACGAACACCGATAGGGCGGTGATAAGTCCGATGACCACGATAACGCCGACCTTGAGCACGAGATTCGAGTCGATGCCGAAAAGAGAACTCAGTCCTGAACCGAATTGCATCGAGGCGAATCCGAACGAGGTAGCAAGGCCAAGGATGGTCGTGATGACGGCAAGCCACTCGATGACGAGTCCGCCGCCGCGGCGTATCGGCTTCGGCAGGATGTCTTCGCATGCACCGCGAAACGACCCGCTTTTTCCGCGGTTGAACCGTGCGTATGCCATGCAGATCGCTACGATGCAATAGATGGCCCATGCGGTGATGGCCCAATGAAAGTACGACCAGGCCATGGCACCGTTATCTACGCCGACGGGGAACGTGTCGAGCAGGGGGTTATCGGTACGCACGAGAATGGGCTCTGCTACCGACCAGAAGATGAGGCCGATACCCTGCCCGCAGGCGAACAGCATCGAATACCAGGCGAATCGGCTGTATTCGGGCTTCGCATCCGGACCGCCCAATCGGATCGAACGGTATTTTCCGAACGCTATCCACAGGCACAGTACCAGTGCAAGCAAGGCTGCGAAGACGATCCACCATCCGAAGTATTCCGTGATGAACGTACGGAGGTTTTGGATGGTGTCGTACGCAGCCGACGGGTTTGCTACCGCCGCGCCTACGATGATCGCAACGATTGCCGCCGTTGCGATCCGTATGGCGATATCGTCTTTGCGGGCTTTCGTCGTCGCTGAGGATGCGGCTCGCCCAGGATCACCTTTATTCGAATTCATCGAGAACAGCTCCCACCATGTGCTCGGTTGCGGCGTCACGCAGAATCCGACCTTTTTCGGCCGATGCGGCTGCGGCGCACGACAGACATCCCGATGCCGGCGTGTAGTCGGGATTAATTGGTAAGATATCATATTTTGGCATGTCGGCAGGCGGCTCGATTACCACCTTGTCCATATCCACCAAATCGGGGTAGAACAGCAGCATGAGCGAAGTCTCCATGACGCCGGCATGCTCGAGATCCCAGCCGGTGAACCCTTCGGGGTACAAGCGCTCGATCGTTTCGTCATCGACGAAATCCCAGTACGACATAAGCATTACCTTGACGTCGCCAATACCGGCTAACTTCAGCTCGCGTGTGGCAAGATCGACCCCCTCGAAGACGAACTGGTAGTTTTCGTAGTGGCCGTTCATAAACACGATGCGCCTCACCCCGTCTTCGGCGAGGTTGATCACGATTTCCTTCACCATGCCGATAAGGGTCGATGCGCTGAGGCTCGTCGTACCCGAAAGATGAAACCCACCCCCCGAACGCTGCTGGGATTTGTAGCCGTAGACGATGGGAGCAGCCACGATGCCGCCAACGCGTACGGCAACGGATGCGGCCATTTGCTTGGTGAGCGCAGCATCGACGCACATAGCCATATGCGGTCCGTGTTGTTCGAATGCGCCGACCGGCACGAAAACGATCGGATTGTCTTGCTCGAGGATGCCGCGATAGGTAAACGCGTCCATCTCTTCCATGAAAACGGTGTTCGCAGGCATGGCTTAGTCCTCCTTTGCGCTGGCGGTCGGCGGTGTGCTGGCGATTGGCGGCACGGCGGAAGTCGGCGATGCGCTGGCAGTCGGCGGTACGCTGGCGGTCTGAGGTGTGCTCGCGATTCGAGCAGGTATCTGGTCGTGATCGAGCGGCAACGCCTTGTCGTTGCAGGTGATGGATGGAGAACCGTTTTCGGCTTCCGCTAGCAATGAATCTCCGTCGACAGGACCCGCTCCGATCGCGCCCGCAGCTTGAACCTCGAGCTGAGCTGGCTGCTTGTTGGCGGCATTCGTCGAAAAGAATATCTGCGATACGCCTCCTAAGATGATGAGTCCACCGCCGATGAGCTGAAACGTGGTGAGCACTTCACCGAACAAAAGCAGCCCGAGCAACGAGGCCATGATCGTTTCCTGATAGGAGATCGCGGCGAGTTCGCCGGCTTTCAGCATTTTAGTGGCGTAGGCAAGCAGGTGAAACGCGATGAATCCGGTGACCAGCGCGGCGATGACCCATACGATCCACGACGTGGCATCCATAGTGAAGATGCTCCAATCCGCCGTCATGATCTGGCCTGAGGCATCGACCTGCTGTACGCCGTCGACTTTCACCGTGTACTTCAAACCGCCCGAAAGCAGACTGTCAACCGCCATGAGGCCAAGTATGGTGATGAACGCGAACAGAAAGTTCCACCATGAGCGTACGTTCGAGTTGCAGTCTTCCCGGTATCTTCCGACGAACAGGTATAAGCCATATGCAACGCCAGAGAGCAGGCCGATCATGTTGCCGAACATCCACTTTGGATCAAGATCGAGCGTCAAGCCATCGGGAGTAATGATGCCGACGATGAACAGCATGCCGATGACCACGGCGACAATGCAGAGAATGCCCTTGATGTCGAGCTTCTCTTTGAGGAAAATCGCCGCGAGGATGGTCGAGTATATGGGGCCAGTGTAAATGAGAAAGGAAGCGTTCGCGAGCGTTGTGTACTGCGTCGAGATGACGTAGAGGCCCGAGAGCAAGCCGAGGAACACGCCTGAAAGCAACATCGAGGGCGAAAAGCGCGTCTCTTTGATCTTCTTGAAGCTTCCGCTTATGAAGAAGAACGCGATGGTAAGCGTGATGAAGCCGATGAAGTTACGGCCGAACGATATGAAATCGCCCGGCGCGTTGATGAAGCGGCCGAATGCACCTATGCCGCCCATGGCGGACGACGATAGGAACATGAAGATAAAGCCTTTGAGCTTGTATTTAGCTTGCGGGTTCATGTATCCCCCTTAGAGGTTGCGGTCGGTTCCTTTCGCGCGCATGCCGAGGCGAGTGCAGATAGTCGGCTGCACGTGCGAAAGGATCGATCTATGCTGAGGTGGTGGTTGCGTTGAGCCCGTGTCGGGTTGGCCCGGAGTCGGATCGCGGATAAGGAGTGCCGTGAGGCAACCCGGATCCGACTCCGGAAATCGAATGGTCCGCCCTAGTCGTTCCACATCTCCGGGCGCACGAGCGTCGGGTCCTTGACCCTGTTGGGGAAGTAGTCGAGGCAGTCGCCCTCGCGGTAGACGTCGGCGGTGGAGCAGTGCAGGCCGCCGCCGAACGGGTAGGCGTCGCGCAGGTCGCAGGGGATGACGTTCATGCCGAGCTTGTCCATCTGCTCCTGCTGGTAGACCTCGGAGGCCTCCACGATGACGGTCTTGGGGTCGAGCACGAGGCAGTTCATGGACAGCCACACCGAGCTGTAGCACAGCGCCGGCGGCTCGTCGTGGGCGGGCTGGGCGGCCTCGACGATCTGCCAGTCGTTGGCCTCGAAGATCGCGCGCTGCTCCTCGGGGAGCTTGCGGTGCGGGTTGTTGATGATCAGGCCCGGGCGCAGCGGCACGAAGGTCGCGTCGATGTGGATCGGGTAGGGGTCGCCCGGGAAGTTCACGGCGTGCACGCGCAGCTCGGGGTAGTAGCGCTGGAACCAGTCCATGGCGGCGCGGTTGGTGGTCAGGCCGTGCTGGATGAAGAGGTCCTTGCCCATCCTCATCACGTCGGCGGCGTCCCACATGGGCTCGACCTCGGTGGTGACGAAGTCCTTGTTGGCGGTGCGGACGAGGCGCTCCTCGAGGGTGATCTTCTCGTCGTAGTAGTTGTGCTTGTAGGACGCGTCGGTGAGGCGCGGGCGGGGGGCCTGGGTCCACTTGAACTCCGGGTCCTCGTCGAAGTACTGCTTCATGAGCGGCCAGTAGGCCAGGTACTCGAAGTAGCGGCAGCGGAAGGAGTTCGCGGAGGCCATGATCTCGTTGCCGACGGTGAGCAGGATGTCGCGGGGCGGCATGCAGGTCATCATGGAGTCGTTGCGGAAGTCCGGCGTGCCGATGGCCTGGTTCCACTGCAGGGGCGTCGGGCGGTCGACCTTCACGCCGCGGTCCTCGAGGATCTTAACGAGGTTCTCGAGGCACTCGTTGCCGCGCTCGACGGTGGCCAGCGGGCGCAGGCCCCACATGCCGCGCATCTCGGAGTCGACGGGCACCTTCTCGGAGGTCGCGGGCTCCTCGGGCGGGATCATCGAGTTGTCGCACCTGCCCACGATGACGTGCTTCAGCGGGTCCCAGTCGTTCCAAGAGCTGACTATCTTCGCCATGACAGTCTCCTTTCCGGAAGGCGGCGCCTTCCAAGATTTGGGTTTCCGTGCTTCGGTGCGTTCATTTTCAGAATTTTCGAGGCGTATGCCAAGAGGCGGGCGGCGGTGTTTGTTCCGCTCTGCCATCCAGCAGAATCATGGCTTGTCGCCAAATCATGACAGCGAGACAACGTCGTACGAAGCGCGTGACAAATCGCATGGATTTGTCACGCGAAGGGGGAATGAAAGACGGTAATGTAGTACGCTTAAGACAAAGCGAAAACGTTGTCTGTTCGTCGCTTCGAATCTCAACAAAACGTATGTGGTAAGGTTTCTCTGTCGCAGTGGCTCACGTGCCGCAAAGCGAGCAGGAACGGTGGGTGATTGCATGCTGATGGATCTTGCTCATGGAAACGATATATTCGAATCCCCCGACATCAAAACGAAGATGAAGATACTCCATGGCGTGAACAAGTCGCTCGATCAGATCACGATATCGGAAATCTGCGCCAACGCCGGCGTGTCGCGGCAGACCTTCTATCGGCATTTCGAAAGCAAGTACGATATACCTTGGTGGCATTCGATCTTCTGTCGTCAGTTCTATCTCAACGAGATAGGCCGCACCATCGATTGGGTGACGGGGTACTACCATCATTTGCGCCTCATTGCCCAAGAACGTGATTTTTACCGTAAGTCGATCCAGTACAGCATCAACACCCCGTTCGGCCAGACCGTTATGCCCGAAAACCGAAAGACCGTACTGCTTGAAACGCTCGAGAAATACCGCCACATGTCGGTCGATCACAACATGATGTTTCTGGTGGAGATATTCTCAAAGCTCGAATGCGAAGTGCTCAACGACTGGTTTCGGTCCGATCAACCGACGAACCTTGCTCAATGGACCGATGACCTGGTCAGCCTCGTTCCCGACCGTCTGTTCCGTGCTTTGCAGATCGAAGCGCCCAGCAAGATGCATCGTGGTGTGTAGGCTAGTTTGGCGGTGTCAGATCGAACAGAGAGCGCCCGCCGTTTATGGCGGGCGCTTTGGGTCCTGTGCATTGCTGTGTGACGATCGGTCGGTGGCTTTGCTTCCTACACGGCTCACACGCTGCGTGCCGGGTGCCGCGTGCTACCCGAACAGCGCAAGGCTCGCGAATGCGATGAGACCGGCAGCCACTCCGATGCCGATAACGAGGAGCGTTTTCGTGAGCAGGTGGTGTTTGCGCTCCCGCTCGGCCTTTTCGCGGTCCACGGGCTCGCCTTCCATGAACGCGAGGATTTCAGAAAACGTTTTTATATCGTGCTGTTTCTTCATCCGGTCGACGATGATCGAACTTACTAGCGCGACCGCCCAAATTGCAAGAGGAATGAGAAGCCCCATCCACCCCCACAGCTTGAAGCATGGCCCGATCAGCGCGACGCTCAATACCATGCCCGCCAACATCACGTAGCTGAGCTTTTTCATCTTGTTCGCATCAACGGCTTCTTTCATGGCTTTGACATCTCCTTTGACTAATTCGTCTATCGTTACGTCGAAAAGCGCGCTCAGCAGAAGCAGGCTTTGCACATCCGGATACGTACGATCTGTTTCCCAGTTCGAGATCGTCTGCCGCGAAACGTAAATCTTCGCTGCGAGGTCTTCCTGGGACAGTCCACCTGCCGTGCGATAGTTCCGAATCTGATTGCCGAGTTCCACTGCGTTCCTTTCGCCTATAAGAGAGTGCCATGATGAAAGACACCATACCACCAAATGGCTTTGACACTTGTATTTTAGCGGTGTCGAAAGTGTTTGACATGCGTTTGATCTGGTGCATCGAGCCGTGTGGCAAAAAGCGCGCGAAGGATTCGCCTGTCGGTTGTCGTGCCAACTTGGAAAAAAGAAGCAGCCGGATGTATGCCCGGCTGCTTTCGGCGATGGTGCGGCTATTCGTAAATGGATACGATGGCGTCGGCAGGGGTGATGACTGGCTTTCCGCTCTCGTCTACCAAAACCGACAATCCGCAACCGCTCGTCATGTTCGATGACATCAGAAGGTAATTGACGCCCGTTTCGCTGTCGACGATTATTTTTCGCACATTGGTTACCCCTTGCGAATAGATTTCTACAAAACGATCCTTTGCCATGATTTCGTACTCCTTTGCTCGACTACGGGACAGGTGCACGAGCGGCTCGCGTTCACAGCCGATATGCAACTCATGCGAATACGGTATACGATAGTGTGGCATATCCCTTCGGCAGAGGCGTTTTCCTGGTGCCAAAAGTGTTTGACATACGCTTGATCTGGTACGATACGGAATAGAAAAGCGCATCCAGGTGGATGCGCTTTCTGAGTGTGCCTTCGGTGATGCGTGATGTGCAGCTAAGCTTACCCGCCGATGAGCGCTTGGAGCGAGGTGAGGAAGCTCGACATGTTGCGGTAGCACATGAACAGCGTGATCACGATGATCACGACGCCCGCTATGTTCGCGAAGAGATGGTTCTTCCACTTGCCGAGATCCTTGCCGTTCGCACAGTACAGTACGAAGAACGCGATGAACGGAAGCAGGATGGCGTTTGCGGCCTGTGCGACCAAGATGAGCTGCGTGGGGCTGCTGCCGAGCACGATGGCCATGATGCAACCGGCCAGAAGCACGATCATCCAGATGGACTTAAACTTGATGTCCTTCAGGGATTTCTTCCAGCCGAGTACGCCGTTGACGGCGAACGCTGCAGACAGCGAGGCGGTGATGGCGGAAGAGAAGCCTGCAGCCAGAAGACCGAGACCGATCATCCACGTCGCCCACGATCCGAGCAGCGGCTGCAACGCGAGCGCCATATCCTTGCCGTTGGCAACCGTGACGCCGGTGCCGTAGATGTTTGCGGCGGCGCAGATCAGGATGGCCATGGAGATGAGGCCGCCGAGGCCGATCGAGATGACGGCATCGAGGCGCGCATCGGGAACCTGGTCGGGATCCTTCCAGCGCTCACCGGCACCGGAGGCATGGAGGAACAGGTTGTACGGCACGATGGTGGTTCCGATAAGGCCCACGGCGGTCAGGATGCCCGCGGATCCCTCAGCAGGAAGCGAGGGAACGAACAGCCCGTGTACGACAGCACCCCAATCGGGACCCGAGGCGAACGCGGTTACGGCGAATACGACGCCCATGAATACGACGATTCCGGTGAGAATGGCTTCCACGAGCTTGTAGCTGCCGATCCACATGGCAATGAACGCAAGAACGCCGAGAATGACGACGATAATGCCGACGGGTACATCGGGCAGAAACGCCTGGATGCCCAAAATGCCGCCGGTGATGTTGCCCGTTTCGTAGGCGATGTTGCCGACGAAAATGGCGATGAGAACAACTACAATAGCAATCCACATCAGTGCTTTGTTGGGAATGCGATCGCGGATGTTTTCACCAAGGCCTTTTTGGCTGACGATGCCGACACGGGCGGCCATCTCCTGGAAGATGATGGTTGCGACCGTTGCGAACAGCAACGCCCACAGCATCGTGTAGCCGTAGTTTGCGCCGGAAACCGTACAGGTGGTAACCGTACCGGGGCCGATGAAGCCAGCAGCCACGAGCGCACCCGGGCCGATGTTCTTCAGGCGCTGAACTAATGATGAGCTCATGCAACCTCCTTTTCGAGTTTTCTGGTAGAGCATTCGATGAATCCCCTATGCATTGTCGCAGTGCGAGGGGTCCCTTGCGTGCTCCTCTGCAAGAATTAACGAAGCCGAAACGCCTGCTCGAATGCAATGGAATGATTTTACCTGAAAACGCAAGGAATTATGCGCACGTTACGGATTAAGGGAGACTTTAGGAATGATGTTCGCGTTCGGCGGTTGAGCGTTCGGGTGCTCCATCAGTCGTGATGACCGACGGAGTTGAACCTCTTAGGCAAAAAGCGTTCGCACTGCTTTTCGCGCCATGAGGTGCTCGGGGCGGCGGTTGCCTCTATAATGGGGCAATCGGTTTTGCGAAAGGGAGTTCGTACCATGCTCGAACAGGCACAAAAGGTATTGAAGGAGCATTTCGGCCACGACGGGTTCAGGCCGAACCAGGGCGAGCTCATCGAGCGGTTGCTCGATCGGGGCGATGCGCTCGCCGTCATGCCGACGGGGGCGGGCAAATCGCTCGTGTACCAGATACCCGCACTCGTGCTCGATGGGCTCGCTATCGTTATCTCGCCACTCATCTCGCTTATGAAAGACCAGGTTAACGCCCTCAACGAGGCGGGCGTTAAAGCGGCGTTTCTCAACAGCTCGCTTGAACCCCGCGAGCAGGCAGAGGTGCTCGAGTATGCGGCAACCGGCGCGTGCAAGCTGCTCTACGTTGCTCCCGAGCGTCTCGATGCGCCGCGTTTCGTTGCACTGTGCAAAGCGGCGAAGATATCGCTTGTGGCTGTTGACGAGGCTCATTGCGTATCGCAGTGGGGGCAGGATTTTCGACCGAGCTATCTCGGCATCGCCAGCTTCATCGAAAGTCTGCCCGAGCGTCCTGCGGTATGCGCGCTCACTGCGACGGCTACGCCCGAGGTGCAACGCGATATTCTGGGTGCGCTTCGCCTTGTCGATCCTCTTGTGCTCGTTTCGGGGTTCGATCGCCCGAACCTGTACTTCGGCGTCGAACGTCCCGAACCCAAGGCGAAACGCACCTGCCTCTTGCGCCTTGTGCGCGAACGGAAGGACCAAGTGGGCATCGTGTATTGCTCGACCCGGGCCGCCGTAGAGGAGGTATGCGAGCTGTTATGCGAGAACGGGGTGGCGGCCACGCGCTACCATGCGGGGCTTTCCGCTTCCGAGCGCCATGCTAACCAGGAGGATTTCCTGTACGACCGCAGGTCGGTGATGGTTGCCACGAATGCGTTCGGCATGGGTATCGACAAGTCGAACGTGAGTTTCGTTATCCACTACACTATGCCTTCCGACATCGAAAGCTACTATCAGGAAGCGGGCCGCGCCGGGCGCGATGGGAGTCCTGCCGATTGCCTGCTCATCTACAACAAGAAAGACGTGCAAACGTGCCAGTTCCTCATCGACAAGAGCTTCGAAGAGCGCAGCGCCGACGAACCCGTAGAGGCCTCCCGCATTCTGTACGAGCGTGATTGCGAACGGCTGCGGCAGATGGTCTTTTACTGTACGACCACCGATTGTTTGCGCTCGTTCATTTTGCAGTACTTCGGACAGGTCGAGACGGCGTTTCGATGCGAGCATTGCTCGAACTGTTCGACCGATTTCGAGGTTGAGGATGTGACCCTCGAAGCACAGAAGATCATCTCGTGTGTGCTGCGCCTGGCGCAGCGTAACCGTCAAGCGGGCAAAGCGCTCATTGTGGACATCTTACGCGGCTCGAAAGCCGAACGGGTGCTCGCGCAGGGCTACGATAGCCTTTCGACGTACGGCATCATGGACACAGTGCCCGCCAAACGCGTACGCTATGTGCTTGATGCGCTTGTGTCTGAAGGAATGCTCGTGCAGACGGGCGGAAGCTATCCTGTCGTCGAAGCGACCGAGCAGGGCGCGGCATTTCTCAGAGATCGGCAAACATTCGAGATCAAAGTGCCCAAGCGCCTGCCGAAGGAAGAAGAACTTGCCAAATCGGCCGCGTTGCGCGGCTTGAAGCCTTCGGGTGCGAACTCGTCCGACCCCGAGCTGTTTGAGAAGCTCAAGGCGGTTCGTTTCAGGCTGGCTTCCGAGGCGGGCGTTCCCGCCTACATCGTGTTCGCGAATGCCACGCTTGCCGACATGTGCGAGAAACAGCCCGCAACCGAAGAAGAGCTGCTTGCGGTTTCAGGTGTCGGACAAGTAAAAGCTGAGCGCTATGGAGCAGCGTTTATCGAGGCGATTCGGGAGCACAAAGCGGGGTAGAAACCAAGTTTGCTTGAGATCGTCGTGGAAGAAAAGCATTCCGAATAAGGTATACTTAGTTTCGACTGAAATAAATAAAGTATACCGAATGGGGACGTATGATAACGACGAAAGAAGCGGCTGAACGGCTCGGCATTTCGACGCGACGCGTTGTCGCGCTCATACAGGCGGGTGATCTCGAAGCGCAAAAGCTCGGGCGCTCATGGATCGTCGATGAGAGTTCCGTTGCCCTGCGTGCATCCGAACCCAAGCTCAAGGGCAGGCCGAAGCTGGGTCAGAAAAACCTTATGAGTCTGAAACGGTATACGCTTATGAACCGCAACCACGAAGTTCTCGATTTCGTCTACGACAACGAAAGCAAGCGGGTGAGCATCGGTTCGTTGCACGACGGCATTGCATGGGTGCCGCTTGGTTTGGGACGGGAGGGGTGCAAGCCGAATGCCTTTGATTTTGCCGTATGGCTTACACGCAGGTACATGCCTCCGCTCCGGCAGGGAACGGCTGTGCTTATGCAGGCTGCAGGGGTTTCGGCTCCCGATGAGCTCATGTTCGGATCGCTCGGGCTCAACCTTTCAGACCAGTATTGGTTCAGACCCGAAAACGCATCCATCGATTGGCATGAGGTGAACTTCTTCGAAAACGAGTACTGCTACGATCCCGAAACGCCTTTGCGAACGCCGGACAGCTCGACGCCAGGGGCTCTTCCAAAACGGTGGAAACGCATTGAAGGAGTCGACTATCTGGTCAAGGGGTCGTCGGGGAACGATCAGCGCGAGCCGTACAACGAACTGCTGGCAACAGAGCTTATGCACCGTTTGCTCGATCCGAGCGAGTATGTGCCCTATCGTATGGAAGAGCTGGATGGCAGAGTTTTCTCCCTCTGCCCGACTATGGCGACTTCGGAAACAGAATTCGTGCCAGCGCATGACGTCGCAGTGTTCGCTGGTATCACCAAGGGCCGAAACTTCTATACAGGATATATCGAAGCATGCGAGCGGTTCGGCATACGTGATGCGAGAACGAGTATGGCGAAGATGATCGTATGCGATCATGTTATGGCGAACTTCGATCGCCATCGAGGGAATTTCGGACTCATGAGAACCGTAGAGACGCTTGATGGGTGGCGCATAGCGCCGCTGTTCGATAACGGTGCAGGGTTTTTCTCCCGAGCGACACGTGCCGAGATTGCCGGTAAGCGGTTTACGTGGACGTCACATCCGTTTTCGGAGTATCCCTCGCAGCAGTTGGCGTTCGTTGAGGATATCTCATGGTACGACCCTGCGATGCTCGAAGGGTTTTCGGATACGGTTGCAACGGTACTCGGCATGAACGCGGCGCTGTCCGAAGAGTTTGCGCATCACGCCGCCCGTCATGTGCAGAGAAACATCGACGCTATCGACGATCTTGCTGCTGAGCGGGCAGCTGTGTACCGAGGGATGTAGAAGACGGCACTGCGCCGAGCGAAGGCATCTATGCCCCTGCAACCGGCTCGATGGCGATTCCCTCGGCTGCAAGTGCGCTGCGGATGCGCTTAACGAATTCGAGTGCGTGCGCATTGTCGCCGTGAACGCAGATCGTATCGGCTTGGATTTCAATGGTCTTGCCCGAGGCGCTTTCGATCGTGCCTTCCTTCACCACGCGCACCACGCGCTCGACAGCGAACTTCTCGTCGGTGATGAGCGCATTCGGAAGCGAGCGCGACACGAGCACGCCTTCGTCGGTATAGTTTCGGTCGGTGAAAAACTCCTGGGCAACGGTGAGGCCGACGGCGCGCCCGGCATCGATGAGCTCGCCGTTTGCAAGACCGACAAGCACGAGGCTCGGATTGATGTCGAAGACGGCCTGTGCGATGGCTTCGGCAAGACGGGCATCGATTGCAGCGCGGTTGTAGAGCTGCCCATGCGGCTTCACGTGGTTGAGCTGCACGCCCCGCGCCGCGCAGAAGCCCGCAAGCGCGCCGATCTGGTAGACGGTGTAGGCGTAGGCTTCCTCAGGCGATAGATTCATGTCGCGACGACCGAACCCTTGCAGGTCGGGATAGCCCGGATGCGCACCGAGTGCGATGCCCGCGTCGGCGGCAAGGGCCACCGTCTTCTGCATGACCACGGGATCGCCTGCATGCATGCCGCATGCGATGTTGCAGCTTGAGACGAGGGGAATGACTTCGGCATCAAGGCCGAGCGTGTAACGGCCGAAGCTTTCCCCGAGATCGCAGTTAAGGTCAACGCTGTGCATGGTTTCACGCCCTATCCGGTTCGGGTTCGATCGATGATTCGCATGAAGCGTATTGTATCGCACCTCATACGGGAAGAAAGTTTTCCGATCAGACGGATCGGCAGTGCATTCATTCCTTCAAGTCGATGTTCTTCGTATCGGTGATGAGCATGCAGCCAGGCGCGTGGGTGATCGCGAACGCAGGCTTCGAGCTCATGACAATCGATTGGGGCGTTACGCCGCACGCCCAGAACACCGGCACTTCGCCTTCGCGAATGTCCACTGGGTCGCCGAACTCGGGATGCGCAAGATCGTGCACGCCGATGGCTTCAGGATTGCCGATGTGCATAGGCGCTCCGTGGACCTTGGGGATCGCACCCGAAATCTGCACGGCTTGTACCACCTGATCGTAAGGAATCGGGCGCATCGACATGACCATTTTGCCGCTCATGGAGCCAGCGGGAAGGCAATCCACGCCCGTCAGGTACATGGAAACGTTGCGGCCCATGGTGTTGTGACGCATCTCGATGCCCGCTTCGACAAGCTCGGATTCGAACGAGAACGAGCAACCGATCACGAACGACACGAGGTCATCGCGCCAGTAGTCGGCCACATCGGTCACCTCGGCAACGAGTTCGCCGTGCTCGTAGATGCGGTACTTCGGAAAATCGGTTGCTATGTCGCAGTCGGATGCGCAGATAGTCGCTTCGCGGGCACCTGTTTCGGTGACTTCCAAAAGCGGGCAGGGTTTGGGGTTGCGCTGCGCGAACAGCAAGAAATCGTAGGCCTGCTCTTTAGGTAGGACGATAAGATTCGCCTGCGCGTATCCGGGGCACAACCCGCTTGTCGGCGCAGCGAACGTGCCTGTTCGTATGAGACGGCGTGCCTCGACGGGCGTTGCGGTAAGCATGGCCTGCCATACCTCGGTGCTGACGCCTTCGGGTTTTACTGGTTGGATGCTCATTGCTGCCTCCTTCGTATCGGTGCCGCCCTGTTTCGCACGTATGCGCAGCCGAATCACGCCTTGCGAGCGTGCGCCCTTTCGGGAATTCGACGCTACACTTCGCCCTTTAAGAACCGTTCGATGAAGCTCGTATCGGCATTTCCGGCGGCGAACGTTTCGTTTTCCATGATGGCGTACTGGAAATCGAGGTTGGTTTTCACGCCTACCACGACCATCTCCTCCAAGGCGGTACGCATCTTGGCGATGGCCTCGGTGCGGTTACGGCCGTGCACGATGATCTTCGCAATCATGGAGTCGTAGTACGGGGTGATCTGGAATCCGTCGTAAGCGGCAGTGTCCACGCGTACTCCGTTTCCACCGGGCAAATGCATCTGCGATATGGTGCCGGGGGAGGGCAAAAACCCGCGCTCGGGCTCTTCGGCGTTCACGCGGCACTCGATGGCGTGGCCGCGCGGATCGATGTCTTCCTGAGTGAAGGTGAGCGGCTCCCCTGCAGCAACGGTGATCATCTCTTCAATGAGATCGGTGCGGGTGACCATCTCGGTTACGGGATGCTCAACCTGGATGCGCGTGTTCATTTCCATGAAGTAGAAGTCGCGGTTCTCGTCGAGCAGAAACTCGACGGTTCCGGCCGAGGTGTAGCCGACGGCTTGGGCTGCGCGTACGGCGGCCTCGCTCATGGCACGGCGAACCTCGTCGCTCACGAACGGCGAGGGGCTCTCTTCCACCATCTTCTGATGGTTACGCTGTACCGAGCAGTCGCGTTCGCCGAGCGATACGACGTTGCCGAACGTGTCGCCGATGATCTGCACCTCGACATGGCGCGGATTCATGATGCACCGTTCGAGGTACATGCTATTATCGCCGAACGCGTTCATGCTTTCGCGCTGGGCGATGCTGAACGCCTCGATGAAATCGTCCTCGCATGTGCTCACGCGCATGCCCTTGCCGCCGCCGCCCGCGCTTGCCTTGATCATGATGGGCCAGCCGATGTCGTAGGCGAGCGCGAGCGCGTCTTCGGCATTGTGGACGGGGTCTTTCGTGCCCGGCACGACGGGAATGCCGGCCTCCATCATGGTTTTTCGCGCCTGACTCTTGTTGCCCATGCGGTCGATGACATCGGGTGCGGGGCCGATGAAGGCGATGCCGTTATCGCGGCAAAGTTTGGCGAACGTGGAGTTTTCGGAAAGAAACCCGTAGCCGGGATGGATGGCTTCGGCACGGGTGCCCTTCGCCGCCGTGATGATGGCAGCGATGTTGAGGTAGCTGTCGCGGGCGAGAGGCGGCCCGATGCAGATGCTCTCGTCGGCAAGGTAGGTGTGCAGGGCGCGGGAATCGGCCGTTGAGTAAACGGCGACGGTTTTGATGCCCATCGCGCGGCAGGCGCGGATGATGCGTACGGCGATCTCGCCGCGGTTCGCTATAAGTATCTTCTCAAACATAGGCCCACATCCCGTCGTTTATTGGGCCATGTCGCTTGTGGCGATGCGGAAGAGGGGCTGATCGTATTCGACCTGGGTTCCGTTCCCGGCAAGTACCTCGGTGACGATGCCGGGCACCGGCGCGGTTATCTCATTCATCATCTTCATGGCTTCGACGACGGCAAGCGTTTGTCCCGAAAGCACTTCCTGACCCGCTTTGACGAACGGATCCTCGTCGGGGCTCGGTGCAACGTAGAACATACCCACCGTGGGGCTGCGCACGAGAACCGACGTGTCGGTGTCTGCCTGATCGGCTGCAGCGGCGTCGTTGCTCTCGTCCTTGCCGGCAAGCAGCGCGCTTACGCGCTCCGCCATGAGGGGCAGAGCGGTCGGGGAGAACGTGCCGCGGCTGCGCTCGAGCTCGATCTTGGTTTCGCCGTCGTCGACGCGCAGAGCCGTGAGCTCCGCCTTGTCCATGATGGCGATCAGTTCTTCGATTGCCTTGGTATCCACGTTGTTCTCCTTCGTGCTCATCTGCTTCGTATCGGGCTTTCGCCGGTACGTTGCCTTATTCGTGCGCTTATCGTTCCGACCGGTTGATCCAGAGCGTTTCGGCTTGGTTCTTGCGCGCCTGCTCTTCGAGAATCGGTCTGAGCTTGCGGGCCGTGCGTCTCGGCGAGATGCCGTCGGCGCAGGGCCTGCGTACGATCTTGGCGAGTCCCTTGAAGTACTTGTATTCCTTGCGGTACAGAGTTTGCGCTTCCTGCACCGTTATCGGCGTAAATCTGATCTTGCTGCCCGGGCGGCACTGCACGAGTTTGGGGATATCCACCGAGGCGATGGTTCCTATCTTGGCGTAGCCGCCCGTGGTTTGGCGGTCGGCCAGCATGATGATGGGCCGCCCGTGCGAGGGCACTTGCACGGCACCGAACGCGATGCCGTCGGATATGATATCCGAACCGTGTTTCGTCTCGATTTCAGGGCCGTCGAGGCGGTATCCCATGCGGTCGCATTTCGCCGTTGCCTCGTACACCTGGCTGTAGAACGTCTCGATGCCGCGTTCGGTGAACAGGGTGTCTTGGGGTCCCGGCACTACGCGCACTGTGGTTTCGTCGGACCCGAAGCCGTAGCTCGTATCGTATTCGATGCGGTGCGAGCCGAGATTCGGGAGAAACTCGAGGTTCTTTGACATGAAAGGCAAGTAATCGCCGAGCTGGAGGCTGCGGCCCTGCCATCCGCCGATGCCGAGTTTGAGGCTTGTCGAACGGCTGCCCATGACTTCGGGAACCCTTACCGATCCGCCGGCGATAGCGAGGTAGCCGTACGCGCCCGTACGCGGCGCTCCGAAATGCAGGATCGATCCGCGCTTTACCATAAGGGCCGCATACATGGGCACGGGCTCGCCGTCGAGGGTGGGGGAGAAATCGCCCCCGGTGATGGCGATGAACGTGCTTGTGGTGAAGCGCAGCGTGGGTCCTGCGAGCGCGAACTCGATGACGCAGGTGTTCGGGTCGTTTTCCACGAGCAGGTTCGCGATGATGAACGCACGGCGATCCATGACGCCGCTCGGTGCAAATCCGCTTCCCACGTATCCGATGCGGCCCGCGTCCTGGATGGTGGTGAGCACGCCGGGTTTTTTGACGACAACGCCCATCTACATCCCCTCCCAGACGATCTGGTATTCGTACGCGTTCGACGCGAGCTGCGTTTCGATGGCGCTGTACTCGTCGGGCGCGATCGGCACGAAACGCAGGTACTCGCCGGCAGCGTACAGGATCGGCTCTTCCCGATCGGGATCGTAGGGGCGAAGAGGCGTGCGGCCGATGATCTGCCAACCTCCGGGCGAAGGCAGGGGATAGATGCCCGTTTGCGATCCGCCGATGCCGACGGATCCCGGTTCGATGAGCGTGCGCGGAACGGCGAGGCGCGGTGTGCAGATGCGCTCATCGAGGCCGCCTAAATAGGCGAAGCCCGGCAGGAAGCCAAGCATGTCGATGAGGTAGTCTTTCGAGGAATGGATCTCGATGACTTCGTCGATGGAGAGCTTTGCATGATCGGCGACGGTTTGGATGTCGGGGCCGTATTCACCGCCGTAGCACACGGGAATCTGCACGATCTTCTTCACGTTCACATCGGCCGAATCGAGTCCGCGCAGCTTCCCGCGCAGCCGATACGACAGTTCGTCGAACGTGATTTCGAGGGGATTGTAGTACACCATGAGCGAGCAGAACGTCGGTACGAGCTCGACGATGCCGTCGATAGGATCTTCGGTGAGGTTCTGTGCGGCGATGCGGATCATGGTGCTGGTTTCGGGCGTGATAACGTCGGCGAACTCCAGATTGAGCGCCGAATCGCCTGCTATCGTTATGTCGAATCCCGCCATACCGGTACTTCCTAAAGTTTCGTACGATCTCGTGAAGGGATTTTAGCATACCTGGGAATCGTCCTTGTACGGAGGCTTGCCGTGTGGCGGGCGACCTCCTGCCGAGGAAAAGCCCTCGAGTCGCTGTTCGGTGGTACACTAAGCTGAATTGTTCGATTGGAGTTTGAATCGGTATGGCAAAAGCCCTCTTCGTAGCCGCGTTCTTTTTCGCATACACCGTACAGGCGATCACCGGGTTCGCCGGCAACATCTTCGCCATGCCCGTAGGCACGCAGCTTCTGGGCTTGTCGAGTTCGGTCGCTATTCTGAACGCCATGGGCTTTTTCGCGTGCGGCCTTTTGACGATCATGAACATCAAAAACGTCAATTGGCGCGAACTTGCAAAGATCGTGCTGACCATGCTCCCGTTTGTGATCGTGGGCATCTGGCTCGATACGGTGCTGCCGCTCCATGTGCTTTTGCGCATCTACGGTGCGATCATCGTGATCATTGGCATCAAGAATCTCGTGCAGAAAAAGCAGAAGTTCCTACCCGAATGGGCACTGTGGATCATCCTTGCGCTCGCCGGCCTCATCCAGGGCATGTTCGTGTCGGGCGGAGCGCTCCTCGTGATCTATGCGGTGCAGAAGCTTCAGGACAAGCAGCAGTTCCGCACGACGCTTTCGGCCACGTGGGCCATCTTGAACCTCATCTACGCCCTTATCGCGTTTCAGCAGGGAAGCTTCACCGGCGATGTCATCCAGGTCGTGCTCATGTGCATTCCCGTTGCCGTGGTGGCAACCTGGCTCGGCAACCGCCTGCAAAAGAGGATCAGCCAAGAGAAGTTTTTGAAGCTCACGTACGTGCTTTTGCTGTTCGTAGGCGTCATGCTGCTCGTCACGGCGTGATGGTGTCGGGCGCGGAGCGCTCCGAGGGGTTTCGTGTTGTTAGTGAGTGCGTAGGGCTCTGAGAGCGTGCGGGCTTCCGATGGTTACGCGCTGCGCTCCACCTCGAACTGCGGGTCGACGTCGCGCATGAGGCCGAAAAGCTCCTCGCGGTCGTGGACGTCGAGCTTTCGGTAGATGTGGCGGATGTGCGCCTTGGCGGTGCCTCGGGCTATAAACATGCATTCGGCCACTTCGCTCGCTGTCTTCCCCTCAAGCAGCAGCGCAAGCGCCTCCTGCTCCCGTGCCCCGAGACCCTGCTCGATGGCGAAGGCTGCGATGAACGACGAGGTTTCGACGGAAGCGTCGCCCGTTTTCCCTTGTTCTTTGAACCGGTATTTCGAATACAGCTGGATCGTGCGGTTGCTTAAACTGAAGAGCGTGCAGGCGATGATGGCGATAACGAGGCATATCGAAACGAGCGTCTTAAGCGTTCCGCTCGCGTCGAGCGCATCCATGGCAAGTGCGGCAGGGCGTCCGAGCAAGCATCCGCTGAACACCGAAATCAGCAGGAGCGAGGCAAGCCGGTACGAATTGATCGAGAAACGTCCCCCGATGTTGCAGAATAAGATGACGAGGTACGAAATGTTGACGGCGCATCCCATTGTGGCAAGCGAGAATATGAACGATTCGTCGATATGGAGAAACGACGCAAACAGCATGCCCGCAACCACGAGCGTGAGCGCGAGGTAGAGAAGCGAAGCGACGTTCACTTTCTTGGAGAACAAAGCCACGATGCCGAGTACGATCGCAGCGGGCCACAGCATACTCCATCCGGCATCCGAGTGCCATGATTCGAGGCCGACGAACGATACGGAAAGCATGAACGCGAAACTGAACAAGAATGCGGTCAGCAGCGGCCCGGCAAGAAACGTGAACGAAGGCCGTTCGGTGCTTTCGGTGCGTGGGATTCGCTTGGGCCGTGTATCGAGCGCATGCGAAATCGTCCACCCAGCGCACAGCACCACGGCGATGTAGCCGACCAAAACGCGATCCCACAGCATGCCGAGCAGAAACCAGGAAATCACGCATCCAAGGATTATTGAGCCGAGCAGCGAAAACGCGACGGTCTCGACCGCTTGGCCGACGAAGAAGTCGAACCAGTACACCGCTATGATCCCGATAAACACTCCGACTGAAACGGCCGAGACGATGAACGCGACTCCGTAGATATGAGGAGCGAACGCCGTAGCCGCCCTCATGAGCAGAAACGAGAAGGAAGGAAAAAAGGCGGCAACGGCGATGATCGGCCTCCGTAAGCGCTTGAATACCCCATGGGTGCCGAGGGCGGTGATGCAGAGCGCAACAGCGATGCTCGTGATGCAGATCGTATCGGCGTATGAAAGCCCGATCATGGTTGTCTTGTACCCATGCACGTAATGGGTAAGCGTGATGACTGCAACAAGGAACGACGAACCGTAGTAGTACCATCGCGTGTCGGCTGCGCACGTTTTGATGGCGTCTTGAGTGGTTGACCACGCTTGGCCGATTCTTCCCATATCTCTCCAATGCATCGCATTGCTCCCTGGCGACATTGTCCCACAGGTGACGAAACCGCAACAGGATCGATTGAGTAACCCAGGGGGTTAACGGAAGGGGTTAACCGTTTTTGAGAATCGATCGCAGTTGGGTCTTCGCTAACCTACCGGGGTATTCCCATGATGATTCCGAGGAAGCACGAGGGGTGCTTCCCGCCAAAGGAGGGAGAACATCATGTTGAGCGATTACGAGGCAAAGGCAACGTTGTCGAGGCGCGGTTTCATAACGGGCGCTGCGGTACTCGGGGCGGGTGCGGCGATGGCGGGGCTTGCGGGTTGCGCTTCGGGAGGCGATACGGCAAAGCCCGCATCGGATGGTGCGGCGGCAAAAGAACCTGCCCCCGAATCTCCGGAAGGCGGTAGTGCGCAAGCGGCATCCGGGCAGCAGCCGTGGGAGGTTGCTCCCGAGCCCATTACCGACGATATGATCGTCGAAACCATTGACTGCGACATCGCGGTGTGCGGCGCAGGCATTGCGGGGCTTCCGGGTGTGGCGCTTGCTGCCGAGCAGGGTGCGAATGTGCACGTGCTCGAGAAGGCCGGTACGTACAGCACCGCGCGTCTGTGCACCTGCGGGTTCAACGCGAAGTGCCAAACCGACAACGGCATCACGTACGATCGCGACAAGTTCATCACCGACGTATGGAAGATCACGAACGGCAGCCAGGGCCGCATGTCCTCGTACGGCAAGTGGTTCGACAACAGCGCACCGTACATCGATTGGCTGCAGGGGGTTTGCCAGTCGGTCGGGTGCGATATCGTGCCGCAGCAGGTGACGGGCTTCAAGGTCACCAACGACGGTGTCGGCCAGGTGGGCGCGAACGAATTCTGGGCAACGTATGCAGCCATGATCTACTTCGTCGACAAGGACGGCAAGACGCTTGCCGACGGCGTGAACGTCGATTGGACGGGCATTCTCGCCGATTACGCAACCGACAAGGGTGCGACCATCCACTACAACACCCCCGCCGTGCAACTCGTGCGCGACGACAGCGGTCGGGTTACCTCGGTCATCGGCGAGAACGAGGTGGGCGAATACATCAAGATCAACGCTTCGAAGGGCATTTTGCTCGCCTGCGGCGATATGGGCGGCAACCGCGAGATGATGGGTTATTACAACACCTCGCTTTTGAAGACCCGCAGCGTTGCCGAAACCAAGAACACGGGCGATGGGCAGATGATGGGTATGTGGATCGGCGCCGACATGGATGACTTCGCGGCGGGAGACCTGTTCCCGTTCGTGGCTGTCGATGCGAGCGGCGAGCGTCCCACCTCGCCCGACAGCAAGTCCTATGCAGCGGTGGCGAACCTGCCGGTGTTCATGGTGGATACCACGGGCCGTCGTCTCATGCCCGAGGATCTGCCGTTCCAGGCGTGCTCGGTCCCTAAGATCACCGCGACGTCGGACGGCTCGGCGTGGAGCGTATGGGACAGCGCGTGGCAGGAGAAGTTCCCCGAGGGCTATCCCAAGGGCGACTACCTTTCCGAGAACTCGCCCGAGCAGATCGAAATCGATGTGAAAAACGGCGTGACCATCCAGGCGGACACTATCGAAGAGCTTGCTGAGAAGATGGGCGTCAATCCCGAGATATTCTCCGAGCAGCTCGATCGATACCATGGGTTCTGCGAAGCGGGCAAAGATCTCGACTTCTACAAGAATCCGCTGTGGCTCACCACCATCGATACGCCGCCGTTCTACGCGTCGCGCCACGTTGTGAGCATCACGAGCACGCGCGGCGGTCTGCGCAACGACGAGCGGTGCCGTGTGCTCGACAAAGAGGGCATGCCGATCCCCGGTTTGTATGTGGCGGGCAACACGGCCGGATCGTTCTATGGCAACGTCTATCCGCCCAACGTCATGGGCTCGGGCATCGGTCACGGTCAGTGCTTCGCATGGCTAGCGGTCAAAGACATGCTCGGCATGGAATACATCTAGCGGCATCGAGCGAACGGCGAGGAACGTATCATGGAAAAGAAAAGACGCGTATCGTGTGCGATACAGCTCGGTTTGGCCGCTGTGCTCATGTGCGCCCTGCTTGCGCTGTGCGCGTGCGGCGGGGGAGGCGGCGGATCCTCTGAAGGAGGAACGTCGGGCGGCGAGCCTGCAACGGCGAGCACCGAAGCGCAGCCTGGCAGCATGATGGCAGTGCATACGCCCGATCAGCTCAAGCTCATCGACGGCGACTGGTCGAAAAAGAACTGCCTCGGCTGTCATCCGCGCGACACTATTACGGCGTTGACCGAGGATTACGGCGGGGCGGAGGGCTACAATCCCCACGCTGCCCACACCGAGGCGTACGATTGCGGCATGTGCCATTCGATCGAGGGTACGTCGGTGCTCGTGTGCAACACGGCGTGTCACGGCGGCTACCACGGCGGCGGCAACGGATGGCCGCTTCCGGAAGCAGGTTGGCAGGATCCGACCGCCGAGGTGCCGAGCGCCGACGGTACGCCGGTGGATACCTCGAAGGCATAGGACGGGAAACACATACGAGCCAAAGGGGCCCTGCAGCTGCGCGGGGCCTTTTTGGCGTGCTGCTCGACTGTGGGATAAAGACGGTGTGCATAGTGTCGAAGGGTGAAATGCTCTCAGCTGAGATGAGTTGACAACGTAAACTCATATCACTATAATGAGTTGACAACGTAAACTCACAAAGGAGGCAACTATGGCTATGACGGCATCTGCCATACGGTTTGCGCCGGAGGAAAAGGAATGGATTACCTCGTTTGCCGAGATGAACGGCACAACGTTTTCTGCGCAGGTTAGGCAGTGGGCGCTGGAGCGGCTCGAGGATGAACTGGACGCGCGGGATTTGAAAGAGGCCGTCGAAGAAAACGACGGTGAGCCGGGCGTGTCTTGGGAGGAAGCCAAGCGCAATCTAGGGCTGGCTCGTTAGATGGGCTACCGTGTCGAATTGACGAGGCGAGCAGAAAAGCAGCTCGCCTCGCTCGATCAAAAGACGTTGTTGCTCGTAGCTGCTTTCATTGACAGCCAACTTGACGGCTGCGACAACCCCTGCGCGCTTCCCAATGCCAAGAAACTGCAAGGTATCGATAACGGCTGGCGATGGCGTGTGGGGACCTATCGCGTGCTCGGCACGGTTGATGACGGACTCGTGGTTATCGAATTGTTCAAGATCGGCCATCGGCGCGACGTGTACCGCAATCTCTAGCACGAAAACCACGCGCATTTCTTAGAACATGCGGCCCCGACTCAAAAAAGTCGGGGCCGCTTTAGCCATGTCGGCATACGCAGCCCAGAGAAGGGAGGAGTGAGCTGCGCGGGGTTGGTTGTGTGCGGTCCGCACTGCGAAGGCCGCATGTTCTGATCTAACTTACAGGTTTGCGAGCACGCGTCCAACAAGCATGCCGTGAGTGATGGCCATGCCATGGCTGATGCCGGGGGCAGGCAGCGGGTAATCCACGAGGAAGCGACCGCCCTGCGTGTTGCCGACGGCGTACAGGCCCTCGATCGGCTCGTCTTCGGTATCGAGCACGTTGAAGTCCACATCGGTCTCGAGGCCGCCCATGTTCACGAGGATCACCGTATCGGTGAGCGGGAAGGCGTAGAACGGTCCCTCTTCAATGGGGAACAAACGGTCGGCGCGCTTGCCGAAATCGTCATCATGCCCCTTGGCTGCCAACTCGTTGTAACGGTCGATGGTCGCCTGGAGCGTCGTTGCGTCAACACCCATTTGCTCAGCCAGCTCGGCGATGCTGTCGGCGGTTTTGCCGAGGGCGTTCGGGCCTTCGAAGTAGCTTGTGAAACCGGGCGTGTTGCCGTCTTCGTTGTCCTCGAGCGAGATGTAGGCGTTCTTGCCGTACGATCCGTTCGGCACATCCGATCCGCTCTCAACGTACCAGTTCACGTTGCCATGGCCGGTATCCATGAAGCCAAGCTGCTCGGTCCACTTCGCATCGAAGATCTGCCATACTTGCTTTTTGGGTGCACGCGAGATCTGGTTTTGCAGCGGTTGGCCGCCTACATCTTCGTTCATGATGCGGTTGCCGTAGATATCGGTGAGCAGAAACGCATCCACGCCGAGTGGGCCGCCCAGGTGGTGGGTCATCGGCGCATGCGGACCGTCTTCCATCTTGGCGCCGATCCACATGCCCATCTGCTGGCCGTCGCCGGTGTTGGTCTTCTCGCCCTTGGCATCGGTGTTCGGGAAGATGCTCATGAAGCGCGCCGACCACGGTACGTAGTGCTCCATCATCTCGGCGTTCGAAGCGTAGTCGCCTGTGGCAAGCAGCACAGCTTTCGACGCGTTGATCTTCTTGTACGTCCCATCCATGTCTTCGACGATGACGCCTTCGACGCGACCCGAGTTGTCCGGGCGCACGAGCTGGCGCGCAAAGGTGGAGTACATAAACGTGACGCCGGCATCCTCGCAGATCTTCACCATGGCTTCGATGTAGGGGCCGTTATCGGGCAGGCAGATCTGGCAATCGTCGAAGATGGGGTAGTAGTCGTCGGCGGTGTTGGCGCCCTCGGGGTGCGGCCAGTGCATCTTGCGCACGCTCATGCTCTCGCCGTCGTACGGATCGGATTCGGCTTCGACGACGTATTTGCCCTCGCTGGGTGCGAGGAACCAGTCGAACGCCTCGCCGGAGTTTTCGGCCCACAGGTTCAAAATGCGCTGGTTCGGGCGGTAGCCGCACTCTTTCATAAGCTGGGCCACGACGGCGTTCTTGTCGATTTCGATGCCGAGGTCTTCCTGGATCTTGCCGCCGATGCAGCCAACTTGGTTCGAGCGGTACTGCCACGTCGTGCCTTTCTCGACCACGACGATATCCTTCGCGCCGTTCTCCACGGCAGATCGTACAGCGCTGATGCCCGAGATTCCCGCACCCACGACGACGATCTCCGCGTCGATGGTCTCGGCGATATCGCTGTCGGCTAGAGGCTCCGGGGCGGTAAGGAAGCTCGCGGTTCCGGTCGAAGCGGCAGCCGCGCCGCCCGATGCCGACGAGCCGCCCGATGCAGCGGTTGCCTCGCTTGCAGAAGGTGCGCATCCGGCAAGTCCCGCGCCAGCAATCACTGCTGCTGTGGCACCGAGGCCGAGAAATGAGCGGCGGCTGATGCCGTGCTTGCTTAAGGGGGTATCTTTCATGGTGTCCTCTTTCTCTTGATCATCCCTCGCAAAGACAAGCCGTACCCTACGCGGTCGCGCGTGCATCCGCACCGACTAAAAAGGTTGATTGGTGTGCGTACAGGCAACATCACCTGAAAGGGTTGATGCGCGACCTCGGCAAACGGGCCGATCCGTTTCGAAGCGGTTTTCGGAAAGCAGGAGGAAATCCAGTACAATAGGTCAATCGGCGCTGAAAGGGAGATGGGTGCACAGCTTCTTCGATACAAGCCGCACGTTTACGATGCGGTATGCGGGCTTGAGCTTTTACTGGGCGTGGGTGTTTCTGTCCTTCAACTCCTCCGACCTCACGGCGCAGGGCGGCTCGCACGAAATCCTGTCCATCGTGCATGTGGTATCTTCCGCCGCAGCCATGGTGACGTTCGTGCTGGCCATCGTGTTTCATCGCGCAATCATGGCGAAAGCTCCACGCGCTATCGGCGTCGGGCTTGGTGCGGCTTCGGTGGTGGCCTGTGCGGGAACGCTTATGTACACGTTTCCCGGGTTTGCCGGAAACGACGTGCTGTCGGTGACGGGTGCCGTTATCTCGGGCCTCACCTGTTCGGCGATCGTGCTGGCATGGGGCGTGGTCTATCGCGACCTTTCCGCCCGCAATGCCGTCTTGTTCACGTCGATGACGTTTTTCGGCGCTGCGGTGCTGTACTTCGCCGTGTCGCTTTTGGATAGCGTTGCCTCGTCGGTCGTTGTTTCGCTGTTCCCCGTGCTTGCGGCGGTGTTGGTCGCAGTCAGTTTGCACAAGCAGGAAGGAATACAAGAGCGACCGGTTCCTCAAGCCAATGCAGGTACGAAAACAGGGGAGCTCGCGCACCTCGTGCGCACGGGGCTTTCCTGGAGGATCATCGTCGGCCTGGTTGTCGCGCTGTTCGTATGCGGTGGTATGCGCGTGTATTTCGGCGACATCGCGCCGGTTGTGTACCGCGATCCGCTGCTTATGACGTTGCCGCTTGCTTTCGGCGCGATCGTCTTTTTCGTGTACGGCATGTTCGTGTCGCGCACGAGTCTGAACCTGGGCATCCTATACCGCGTGGCCCTGCCGCTGTTTGCGCTGGCGCTCGTGCTGATCGCGCTGTTCGGAGGCGACAACGCTGCACTCGCCTTCTTCATGATGTCTACGGCGTCGGTGCTGTTCGAAATTCTCACCTGGGCGCTCTTGGTAGAAATCACGCGCACGACGCACTATTCGCCGCTACTCATCTTCGCGGTGGGACGCCTTGCGGTGCATGGCGGCATTGTTGCGGGTGAGCTCGTGGCGTTTGCGATGATCGGCAACCTCGTCGTGTTCGCGGTGCTTGCCATCGGCCTTTTGTTCGTGTCGGTCGGGTTCACCTTCACCGATCGGGATACGACGTTTCTGTTCGAGCCGCCGACGCCCGAGGAGCTTGAGCGTCTCGCTCGTGCTGCCGATGGCGGTGTGGGAGTCTCGGAGATGCGCGAGGCGGACGGTCCGGCTTACCTTGCCGCGATGGCGTCAGGCGGCAAATCCGGCGCAGCGATTTCGGGTCAGCCTGAGAGCGTCGTTGACGACGATGTGCTGATTCGCAGCAATCTTACGAGTCGCATCGACGCGATGGCGAAGGAGTACGGGTTTTCGCCGCGCGAGAAAGAGGTGTTTGCGTTGTGGGTCACTGGCCGCGGCTCGAAATACATCCAGGAGACCTTCGTCATATCCGAGGCGACGGTGAAGACCCACGTGCGCCACATCTACGAGAAATGCGACGTGCACAACCGCGCCGAGCTCATGGGTAAACTCGAAGCCATTTGTTGCTGAGGGGAAAGTGTTCGCCTGCTTACGTTCAAGCGATCGATGGCGGGTGAGTGCCACTTCGAAGCTGCGGTGTCCGTTCGTTTCGCTTGAGCATCGAATGTATGTGCGATGTAAAGCATACCGAGGGAACGGCTTGAGCCTCGCACGCGCAGCTGGAGTAAAACATCGTTCGGTCGGCGAAACCGCCTTCGCGTAACGGATTTTTTCGACTTGTGCATGCTGGAGGTGTTTACTTGTCGCTTCGATTGTGTGCTGACAGCACCGCCTATTTCGTCATCAGGGCAAACGTCCGACATGTCATCTTTCATGCGTTGAATTATCTCGCAGGCATGCCGTTTTGCCCTGCCATGTGCGCACAAGTCGAAAAAATCCGTTACGCGAAGGCATATTTTCTGCCCGAGCGCCCGCGACTCATCTCGCTTGCGATTGGTGCAACGACAACGCCAGCGTGCGGCTTGATCGCCCTTCGGGGGAACCGGGGTTCATGCGGGATGCCGCAGCGTAACCGTCAATCAGGCAACCGGGCGTTAGCCAGCCCTTTCTTCCCGTTTCGCTGAGAATCTGTTGGCTGGGACGGCTAGTCCTGCTTCACTACAAGCACGTCGCAGCGCACGTTGCGAATGAGGAAGGTCGATACGCTTCCCACGAACGCGTATTTGATGTTCGAAAGGCCGCGCTCGCCGCAGACAACGAGATCAGGGTCCAAAGGCTCAATCATCTGCTCGGTGAGCGTGTCGGTGATGCGGCCTGCGCGGACGACGAGTTCGAACGAGGGAATGTCGGGGTTGTTGCGTGCCTCGGCAAGAACGTCGGCGATGTCGTGTTCGAGCCGATCGGTTACGTCGCTGCAGAGCGCCTTGAAGTCGGTCCCCGACGCCTCGTAGGGTACCGAGTCTATGACGTGGCCGAATACGAGGCTCGCATGGTTATCGGCCGCAAGCGCGATGGCGCGCGCCGTTACGGCTTCCTGGGTCGATCCGCCGTCGAGTGCTGCGAAGATGCGCTTGTAATGGAGTGCCATGGATCATCCTTCCTCGGGCGTTTCTTACCTGCGGCGCTGCCCGTTTTGCGCGATGGGAGGCATGCGAGAGCGATCCTCTTACCCGTGGTGCCAGCCTACGCTGAAACGGTTGGCGTTATTGTAGCGCTAGTGGGCTTTCGCCTCCAGCTCGCGGCACATTTCGATGATATCTTGTTTCGAGTGGACGCCGAGCTTGCGGTATACGTTCTTGATATGGGTCTTCGCCGTGTTCTCGGAAACGCCGAGCGCGGCAGCTATGTCGGCGACTGATTGCCCCCTCGAAAGCAGCATGAGCACGTCGTGCTCGCGATCGGTCAGATCGTGTTCGTCCGCGAGCGTTGCGCAGGTAGCGGCGCGAAGCGATGCGGGGTCGGCTGCCGATTCAGACGAGCGATTGCGTGCAGAAGAAGCGTTCGGCGAGGTTCCCGGAATTCGGGCAGGGATTCCGCCGGGATCGACGGGCGGGACTGCGCGATTCGTAGCTAGTTCGTCTGCGCGGTCCGCTTCGTTGGCAGGCGTACCGGTCTCCTGTTCTGGCTTCTTCCGAAACACGAACAGGGCGATCATCGAAAGCAGGTAGAGCGATACGAGCGAAATCGCCGTGATCGACAGATCGCCCTCGGTAAGGGTTCTGCCGCCGAAGTACCCGAACGCTTTGCCGAGCGCGCCGGCAAGCGATGTCGTGCCGAGCGCGAGGCCGAAGCTCGTTGTGGCGCTGAGGTTATGACGGCGCGAGCTGTCGGCGGCAAGACACCACAGCACGATGCCCGCTGCGTACGATCCCGCGCCCACGAACGCGTTCACCACGCCGCCGAATCCGTTCCAGATGATGGGGAGCAGAAGAAAGCCTGTGGCCACGATGGGCAAGATGAGTTTGTAAATGTTCTCGAGCCGCATGTTCTGCTTGAAAAACGCGACAGGAGCAGCTAAAAGCAGCAGCACGACGGCACTGCTTCCGATGGAAAGCAGGCGCATCGTTTCGATCGATCCGTCGTACTGACCGGAAATCCAGGGCATGAGCCCGGTGAGGAACGCGAACACCGAGGTGCCGAAAATCGGTCGCCACAGCTCGCTTGTCACCGAACGCAATCGCGGCCCATCGAACGCGACCGACGAATGGTCGGGCAGCTTGATGAGTATCGCGGCAACGACGACGATGGCGACGATGGCCGAAACGACAATGGCAAGATCGGGAAGGAAGAACGTCACCCCGTAGAGGACGAGTGCTGCAGTCTGGCTCCCGAGTACGAACAGGTACGCGGGCCTCAAGGGAAGCGCTGCGCAGAGCCTCCCCCACGATATGCTGATGAGCACGTCTCCTACGCCGAGCAGCGCACCTGCGATCACGAGTTCGATGAGCGATCCGAAGGAAAGGTCTGCAAAGCTCGAAACCGATCCGAGTCCCGGCATCGCGAGAATGCCGACAATGAACAAAAGAGCGCCCACTTTGCCGAACTGCCGCTGTTTCGAGGCGCTTACCAGCGAAAAGAAAAAGCATCCGAAGTAGCCGAACCCCTTGCTGAGCAAGCTGACCGTCATAACGGCGACGGCGATTTCCTGCGAAGTGCCGAGCAGGCCGGGGAAGAGGATGGTGCCGTGGAAGCAGATGAGCTCCGCGAACAGAAACAACGAGAAGCCAGCGAGCCTGAGCGCCATCATGCGTCTGTCTCTTCCCGCTTGCTTTCGGTGCTACCTGCCCCAGTTCGCTCGCGTTCGACCCCGCCCGTGCTTTTGCGCTCGCTTTCGGCACTGCCTGTCTCATCGCGCTCCCACCTAACGCTACCTGCACCTTTCCTCATAAGCTCCACGGTGCCTACGAGTTCGGATCGGGAGTGCACATCAAAGCGGCGATAAATCTTCTGGGTGTGGTATTTGACAGTGCTCGCTGAAAGATAGAGGTCTTGGGCGATGCGGGGAATGGTGCGTCCTTCGATGAGCTGCATGAAGATCTGCCGTTCCTGATCGGTGAAGCGATATCGTTCGCTCAGGTCGGCAAGCGAGAGCGGGGCGCCTACCGTCTGTGCGGAACAGCCCGTTTGTGTCGGCAAGATTTCGTCGGCGGAGACTATGGAAGGCGTTGAAGGCGCGCCATGCGCGGTGAATTCGCTTCTTGAAGGCTCTCTGTCAGCAGTCGAGCTCGCTTCGCGATGAGCCTGCTGGCGCCCGAGGAAAGACGAGGCGGCGATGGCGATGAGGTACAGGCTTCCGAGTCCGATGAGGGCAACGCCCGCACCCGCTTCAGCAAGACGCGTGGCGAATGCCGATCCGAGCGCCATGCCCGCCAAAAGGCTCGTGAGCGTAATCGTGTCGCTCCCTGCGAACAGCGAAGACGAAGGTACGTCGGCGGCTCGTGCGATTTCGGCGATCGTGCACGAGAGAACGATGCCCGTGAGCATGTAGCCAGATGTGGCCAGAACGCCGGCAACTGGGGTGGGGATGGCGGAGACGAGTCCAGGCAGGATGAGGAAGCCGAGCGCAGAAAGCGGGAGCGCCACCTTGTAGCTGTTTTCGAGCTTGAGCGGCTGATGAAACGCGAGGGCGGGAATGAGCATGATGACGATGACGGCAGCTGAAATGCCGAGTACGAAGAACTGCATGCCCACCGGATCGAGCGGATCGGATGCGTGGCTAGCCACGGCGGTTACGAATCCGCTCAAGAACGCGAACACGCCCACTGCGAGAACGCCCTTCCAGAGAAACGGCGCAATACCGGTGATGTGCGAGCGGACGGTATGGCGATGCGTCGTTGTCGGCGGAAGCAGCGCCGTGCATCCGTTGCCGAGGACCATGCATGCGACAAGCGCGGGCACGAGAACTACAGGGGGCAGCAACAGCACGATTGTGCACAGTGCCGTTGCCACGGCATGACTCGAAAGAAGGAACAGGTAGCTTGTGCGGTACGCAAACGAGGGCAGCACGGTGAGCCAGATGAGTCCCATGATGCCTTGGGCTCCACCGAACAGCGCGCCTCCGAAGACCGTCGCTGCAAGGGCGAACGCGTCGAAAGCGTTGCCGAAGAGGGTGAGCGCGAGACCTGTACAGGATGCAAGCGTTGCGATGGCGGGTGCTCTGCGGCGGGAAAGCGGGTTGCGCCGTTTGCCCGAAGCAATGAGGGCGACGATGAGAAACGCGGCGATGCGTGCTGCGATCGACGCGTAGGCGAACGTTTCGGCTGCAGGTTCGCCGAGCCCTGCGCCTCCGACGAAGGCCGTACTCGAGTGGAACGCCAGAATTTCGGCGAACAGGTAGAGCGAAAAACCCGCGTAGGGGATCGAGATGGCTTGCTTCGTCATGCTGCTTGGTTGCTGCCGTTTTCGATGCGGCGCATATTCCCTCCTGTGGATGATGTTTCCATGATACTCGTGAAGCGGTGATTTCGCCATAAAGCGATGCTCACCCGTGTGGCGCAAACGAAATTGAGCCGTTTCGGGTGAGGCCGATACGGCGGTGCATCACGTTCGGTCGCTTCGGGGGATGACGCGCAACACGCTGCCGCCGTAGGCTTGTGCAGGCATCGGAAAGCGAATGGGAGGATGCGCAAGCAGACGGTCTCGCTTGAATCCGGTGCAGTACACCATCTATCCGAAAGGGGATATTCATGGAAGAGAAGAATCTATCACGCCGAGCGTTTCTAGGTCTCGGCGCGACGGCAGCCGTGGTTGCGGGCGCGGGGATTGCGGGCTGCTCGCCTGCTCCGAAAGCCGATTCGAGCGCGTCGGCTGGTTCGGGCGATGCGGCAGCTCCTGCTGCAGGTAGCGGCAACCCTACCGAATTTGTCCCGTCGTTCATGAACCCGCCCGAGCCGATCGACGAGTCGAAGGTCACCGAGACCATCGACGTCGACGTGTGCGTCGTGGGTCTCGGTTTGGCGGGGGTATGCGCCCTGCGTGAAGCGGCTGACAGCGGCGCGAAGGTCATCGGCATCGACAAGGGCCCCGATGTGGGCTACCGCTCGGGCGAGTTCGGCACGTTCGGCAGTGAAATCCACAAGCAGCTCGGCATCGAACAGCCCGAGACGCAGGAAGTCGTGAACGAGCTTATGAAGGTCATGGGCAACCGTCCGAACGCCCAGCTTTTGAACTACTGGATCGGCAATTCAGGTGCCGACCTCGATTGGTACATCGGTACCGCCGAGCACGAGCTTTTGACGAGCGACAGCGATGTTCCGACCGACCCCGAAAAGCCCTACGTGTTCCCCGAGCGCTGCCCCGTGAACGAGAACTACAACTGGCGCGAGGAGAACTACCCGTGCTTCCCCGGCATGGTGCACCTGCTTCCCGATCACGGTTGGGCTATGCACGGTACGCTCGAAGCCGCTCAGGCGTCGGGTGCCGAAGCCCGCTTCGACACGAAGGGCGAGCAGCTCATAAAAGAGGGCGACAAGGTCACAGGCGTGTACGCATCCGACGAGGATGGCAACATCATCCGCATCAACGCTGCCAAGGGCGTCGTGCTTTCCACGGGCGACATCTCAAGCGATACCGAAATGCTCACCTACTACGCGCCGCAGGCCACCAAGTACGGCGTGTTCTTCAGCTCGATGGACAAGAGCGGCAAACCCGTCAACACCGGCGACGGCCATAAGATGGCCTTGTGGGCGGGTGCCGTCATGGAAGACGGTCCGTATGCACCCATGACCCACAGCCTCGGCACCAACTCCATCGGCATCGATCCGTACCTTATGGTGAACAAGCTGGGCCAGCGTTTCGCGAACGAAGATGTGGGAGCCCAGGAGCTGCAGAACCAGATCAAGCGCCAGAAGGACGGCGTGACCTACCAGATCTTCGATAGCAGGTGGCCCGAGCAGCTGCAGTACATGCCTCAGTGCTTCGGCGGTGTGACCCACTACGTGCCGCCTGAGGAAGAGGAGCAGTACGCGCACGCCATCAGCCACTTTGCGGCAGGCTACGCATCCGACAGTTACTTCCAAGGCGAGATCGAGGCCGGTTCGATCATCCCGGCCGATTCGATCGAAGAGCTCGCCGGCAAGATCGAGGTTCCGGCCGATGCGCTCAAGGCGACGGTCGAGCGCTACAACGAGCTCGCCCATAAGGGCGTCGACGAGGACTTCTCGAAGGTATCGAGCCGCCTGTTCCCCATCGAGGAAGGCCCGTTCTACGCGGTTCCCTTCGGAGATTCGGGTATGCTCGTACTCATCGGCGGCATCGATTGCGACCCCGATCTGCATGCGCTCGACGCCGAGAAGAACCCGGTACCTGGTCTCTACGTTGCAGGCAACACGATGGGCGGCCGTTTCCTCGTGGACTATCCCGTCACGGTAGCCGGCGCCAGCCATTCGATGGCCATGTCGTTCGGCCGCCTTGCCGGCCGTAATGCCGCAGCAGGCAAGTAACCAGCGAACGCTTGCCGGTTGCAGCGAAGCGGGCGGCTCGCGAGCCTTCACATGCTCGTCAACTGCAGTATCCTCGGTAGGCAGACAGACGGTAAAGAGCGGCGCCCCAGCCTTGTGGCTGAGGCGCCGCTTGGTTTCAGGCTCGTGAGCCTGCACTGGGCGCGAAGCGCGCAGGGCAATAAACCACCCGCTATGCGGGTGCGCGTCGAAGGTTTCACCCTTGCAAACCAAACGACCGCCGACCAGGGATAAGATGCAAGTGTTCAAGTCGCATCCGACCTGGAAGGGCGGTCATTATGGCAAACAAGGCGCAAAGCCTGTCGCACACGAAGTGGCTGTGCAAGTACCATATCGTGTTCACACCGAAGTATAGGCGCAAAATCATCTACAACCAATACCGGGATTCGCTGGGCGAGATATTCCGGCAGCTCTGCAGGTACAAGGGGGTCGAGATAATCGAGGGCCACCTGATGCCGGACCACGTGCATATGCTGGTCAGCATCCCGCCCAAGCTGGCAGTGTCGAGCTTCATGGGGTACCCCAAGGGCAAGAGCGCGCTCATGATGTTCGACAAGCACGCGAACCTGAAGTACAAGTTCGGCAACCGGCACTTCTGGGCCGAGGGCTACTACGTGTCGACGGTCGGGCTGAACGAGGCCACGATAGCCAAGTACATCAGGGAGCAGGAAGCCCACGACATCGCGCTGGACAAGCTCAGCGTCAAGGAGTACGAGGACCCCTTCAAGAAGGGGTAGCCTCCGAGAACCCCCTTCGGGGGTAGCCGGGTAGTACGAGCGCCGCTTCAAGCGGCTGCGACGAGTCAAAGGCGATGCGGCTTGAACGAAGTGAAAGGCGGCGCCTTTAGACGCTGCCGGCAGCCCTTGGCCTTATAGGCCCTGTGCAAACCACCCCTTGGAGGGGTGGTTCATGATTTTCCGAAAACATCCGCCCGTAGCTCGCGAAGGGGAATCCGTCATGTGAACATCAAAGACTTTCTCATGGCTCAAGAATGGCATTTCTAGATAATGCACCTGTTCAGCATGCGTTCACAAGAGTAGAATACGAGCACCCTATACAATCGAGGAGGTGAAATGCAATGAAAACGATCGAGAGCCAAGTGTATGCGTTCTCAAAGAACAACGAGCCATGCGCTACGGTGCAACCCGGCGAGGTACTGAAATTCAAGACGCTCGATTGCTTCTCCAACAAGATCACGGGGGAGGATGTGACTATGGCCGACTTGGATTATGGCTACGACGTTGCGAACCCTGCGGCCGGTCCTGTGTTCGTCGAAGGTGCCGAGGTCGGCGATGTGCTCGTGGTGGACATCTACGACATCGAGGTTGCCAGCGAGGGAACCATCTCGACGGACGATCACTGCGGCCCGCTGTTTGAAACGACGGGATACCGTACTAAAAAGATCACGATCTCGGATGGCATGGCGGATTTCAACGGAGTGAAATTCCCCATAGATCCGATGATCGGGGTTATCGGCACGGCACCCGACGGCGACGATGTCATCGACGGCTACGTGGGCAACCACGGCGGCAACATGGACAACAAGCTCATCACGAAGGGCGCGCGGCTGTATTTCCCCGTGCGGGTGCCCGGCGCGCTTCTGCAGATGGGCGATGTGCACGCCACCATGGGCGATGGAGAAGTGTGCGGAACCGGCATCGAGATTCCCGCGTGCATTACCGTGCGCGTGCAGCTCGTCAAGGACTTCGAGCTCAACTGGCCCGTGCTCGAAACGCATGATCGCTGGTACGTGAACGCGTGCGCACAGGAGTACAACGAAGCGCTCGTCAACGCGAGCAAAGAACTGCAGCGCCTGCTCATGCGCGTTACGGGCTGGGACGGTGTTGAAACGTACATGTACATGTCGGTACAAAGCGACGTTGAGGTCAGCCAAGGGTGCAAACCGTGCGAGGTTCCGCTGAGCCTGCGCTTCGGAACGCCCAAGCTGCCGCAGTTCCCGCCGCTCGTAGTGCAACCGTAATCCCCTCGAGAAAGATACGACAATGGAAGAAAAGCAACCGTCGAAGGCTCAGGGTTCTCAAGGCGAGAACATCGAGCAATTCGGCTATAAACAAGAGCTTCGTCGCGGTATGACCCTGCGCGATGTCGTTTTGTACGGCGTGCTGTTCATGGTCATCATCGCGCCGCAATCGATTTACGGCGAGATCCAAATCGCCTCGGGCGGCATGACGCCGCTCGTCTACATCGTGGGCTTCGTCGCCATCAGCTTCACGGCGCTCAGCTATCTGCGCATGTCAAACCGGTTTCCCATCGCGGGTTCCGTGTACTCCTACGTGCAGCGCGGCGTCAATCCGCATGTGGGATTTATCGCAGGGTGGCTCATCCTGCTCGACTACGTGTTCGTGCCTTCGCTCCTGCTGGTCATGGTGGCCAACTGGGGCGTTGCGCTTGTGCCGGGCAGTCCGTGGTATCTGTGGGTCGTCGTGTTCGTGGTGTTCAACACGTTTGTGAACATCCGCGGCATATCGATGACGAAGGGCGTCGACTGGGTCATCTTCATCGTCGAGATCCTCGCCGTCATCGCATTCATCGCCATTGGCACGAGCTTCGTGCTCGGAGGCGGTGGTGCGGGCCAGCTCACGCTTGACCCGATCTACCAACCGGGTAAGGTCGATGCACACTTCATCGCGACGGCGGTATCCATCGCCTGCCTTTCGTTCCTCGGATTCGACGGCATGTCGACGCTTGCCGAGGAAACGGTGAAGCCTGAGAAGACCATCGGCAAGGGCATCATCATCGCGCTGTGCATCATGGTGGTTGTGTTCGTTGCGCAAACGTATGTGGCGGCGCTCATTCAGCCCGACGTTTCGCAGGTCAGTGCCGAGATGGGCTTCTTCGATGCCGCCTTGCTCGCCGGTGGTCCGCTGCTTCAGAAAGTGCTTCTGGTGGTCAACATCGTCGCCGTGGGCATCGCGAACATCATGAACGCGCAGCTGGCCTCTTCGCGCCTTCTGTACTCCATGGGCCGCGACGGCGTGATTCCGCGCTTCTTCGGCAAGGTGCATCCTAAGTTCCGCACGCCGTGGATCGCCTCCATCGCGCTCGGCTGCATATCGCTCATCCTCCCGATCTTCCTCGATATGACCACGCTCGTGGCGTTCGTGAACTTCGGGGCGCTCTCGTCGTTCATCCTGTTGAATTTCGCGGTGTTCCTGTTCTTCTTCGTGAAGGAGAAGAAGCGAAGTTCGTTCGGCGATTACGTGAAGTACCTGATCTGCCCGTGGCTGGGCATCTTCATCCTCGTGTACGTGTTCACGGGCTTCGATCTGCAAACGTACGCCGTCGGCGTTTCGTGGCTGGTGGTCGGCCTCATCATCGGGGCAGTGAAGTCGAAGGGCTACAAAGAAGTGCCCGAGGCGTTCAAGCACCTCGAGGTGTAGGCGGCCAGAAGTCCGAAGCGGCGCATTGAGAGCTGCCGCTTGGACGGAAAGCTGTTCGTTCGTCCGAAGTTTCTTGGTAAAGCAGGGCCTTGCCGCGGTTGGCCGAATGCGATGCGTTTGCGTTCGGCGGCCGGGCTGGGCCCTTTGCACGTCCTGACTTGCCGCAGAGGGCGCTGTCGATAAACCGCCCGCTCGAGGACACCGGCATCCCGCCCAAACCGTCATAGGGGTGAGCAAAGCCTATCCCTAAACGCTTGCTGGCAAACCCTGCTTGGGCCGTTCTCGCGAGCCGATAGGCTGGTCCGTGCTTTCGCTGAGCGCGAAGTGAGGTATGCTATCCCGTGCACGATTCGAGCGGAAGTGAGGCGGACATGATCAACGAGACTATGTACGATTTGGGTAGCGAGCCGTCGGCGATACGCGAGCTGTTCGCGTACGGGCTGGCGCGCAAGGCCGAAATCGGCGCGGACAAGGTGTTCGATTTCAGCTTGGGCAACCCGAGCATTCCTGCGCCCCCCGTCGTCAAACAGGCGATCCTCGAGCTTTTGGGTGAGCCGCCCGTTGCGCTTCACGGCTACACGCCTGCACAGGGAACGCCCGGCGTGCGCACGGCCATCGCAGAGTCCATCAACCGACGCTTCGGCATGAAGGCGACGGCTGCCAACATCTACATGACTGCCGGTGCGGCGGCATCGCTCGACATTTCCCTTACCGCGATCGCCAACGAGGGCGACGAATTCATCGTGATCGCGCCGTACTTTCCCGAGTACCGCATCTGGATCGAGGCGGCGGGCTGCACGTGCGTCGAGGTCATGGCCCGCATATCCGATTTCCAGATAGACGTTGAGGCTGTCAAGGCGGCCATCGCGCCGAAGACCAAGGGCATTATCGTCAACTCGCCCAACAATCCGGTCGGCTCGGTGTATTCCGAAGAGAACCTGTGCGCCCTTGCCGACGTGCTGCGCGCTAAACAGGAAGAGCACGGCAGCAGCATATACGTGATTTGCGACGAGCCGTACCGCGAAATCGTGTACGAGGGCGTTGAGGTGCCCTACATCCCCGCGCTCTACGACAACACGATCGTGTGCTATTCGTACTCGAAATCGTTGAGCTTGCCCGGCGAGCGCATCGGCTACCTCTACATACCCGAACGCATGCCCGAATGGGAGCGTGTCTATGCGGCCGTGTGCGGAGCGGGCCGTGCGCTCGGCTTCGTGTGCGCGCCGTCGCTGTTCCAAGGTGTGATCGAGAAGTGCGTCGATGCTCCGACCGACGTTGCCGCCTACGCCGAGAACCGCGAGCTTCTATGCCGCGGTCTGACGGAGCTCGGCTACGAGTACGTCGAGCCCCAAGGCGCGTTCTACCTGTGGGTGAAGGCTCTCGAGGCCGATGAGCAGGCGTTCGCCGAGCGCGCGAAGGCTCTCGAGCTTTTGCTCGTGCCGTCGACGAGCTTCGGTAGCACGGGGTATGTGCGTATCGGCTACTGCGTCGATAAGGCCACCATCGAGAATTCTATGCCGGCGTTCAAGGCGCTAATGGAATCGTATCAGAAGTAGGTTGTCGGTACATCGAGGCGGGCTTCTCGGGCGTTCTATAAAAGCCCGATCAGCTCGTCAACGGATTCTTCCCTCGTCGCCCAGCTTGTGGCGAAGCGCACGACGGTGCGGCCGTCTTCGAGCGTCTCCCAAAAGCCGAACGATGCATGCGCTCCGATGCGCTGTTTCGTAGCTTCGTCGAGTACGACGAACTGCTGGTTGGTGGGGGAGTCGATATAGAGTTCGTAGCCCGCATCGACGAACGCTTGCTTGAGCTTCATGGCCAGGTCGATCGCGTGTTGCGAAATCTCGAGGTAGCGGTTCTCGGCAAGCAGCGTCTCGAACTGGATGCCGAGCATGCGTCCCTTCGCGAGCAGCGCGCCGTGCTGTTTCATGAGCGTGAAAAAGCCCTTCGCAAGCTCGGGCTTGGTGAACACAACCGCTTCGCCGAACAGTGCCCCCACTTTCGTGCCGCCGAGGTAGAACACATCGCTGAGCCGCGCGATATCCTCAAGCGTCGCGTCGGCGCCTTCCGCGGTAAGCCCGTAGCCAAGCCGTGCTCCGTCGAGGAACAGCGGCAGCCCGAACGCATGCGCGGTATCGGAGAGCGCTTCGAGCTCGGCAAGCGAGTAGATCGTACCGTATTCGGTGGGGTGCGAGATATACACGGCTCCCGGTGCCACCATGTGTTCGTGGTTCTCATCGCCGAAAAACGTTTCGCACCACGCGCGTACGGCGGCTGCGTCGATCTTGCCGAGCGTGTGGGGCAGGCAGAGCACCTTATGGCCGCCCGCTTCGATGGCCCCGGCCTCATGCGAAGCGATGTGTCCGGTATCGGCGGCGATGATGCCCTGCGTGCGTCCGAGCAGCGCATCGACGATGGTGGCGTTGGTCTGCGTGCCGCCCACAAGGAAGAAAACCTCGGCTTCGGGGCAATCGCATGCCTTTCGCACGAGTGCACGGGCTCGTTCGCAGTACGCATCGGTTCCGTAACCGGGTGTCTGGTCGAAGTTCGTTTCCATCAGGCGTTCGAGGATCGCGGGGTGTGCGCCCTCCATGTAATCGCTATCGAAATGCAGCATGGGATCAGTGGCCTTTCGTCGGTTCGCGTGTGTTGTATGCATTATAGGGCAAGGCGGCTCGTTTGCCTCAAGCTGCTTTGCGCGACCATTCGCTGAGCGGCTGTCTACGACGTATACTGCTTCATATAGTCAAGAATTTCCTGGCGCGAATGCAGCCCGGTTTTTGCGTAGATGCGTTTGATGTGGGCGTGCGCCGTGCCCTGGCTGATGTAGAGCTCTTCGGCCACGCGCTTCTGCGTGAACCCGAGCGCGTACAGCGTAAGCACCTCGATTTCGCGCTCGGACAGCAAAAACTGCTTGCCCATCTCTTCGGCATTGTGTTCCATGGTGGCCTGGCGCATGTCGGAGAGGCTCTCGTTGTTGTCGAGGCCCATGAACTTGACCAGCGCGCTGTGGCGCGAAGCAACCTTTTCCTGTTCGTCTTCGTTTTCCCGTTTGGCGATGTAGATGAATTGGACGAACACCGATTGGGCGGAAACGACGATCAACGCCCCCATAAGCGTTGCGATAAGCGAGTCGTTCATCGAGAGCGGGTACATCTCAATCAGAACGATACGGGCGATGGCTCTGCTGCCAAGCCAGACGAGCCAGCACGCGATGGCGTAGTAGTACGGATCGCGCCAACCGTAGCTCATGAACGCAACGACGGCATACCAGGTGAAGCCGACCATCATGGCGTTGAGCGTCGTGGTGAACAGGGCCCCGATATCGAGGCTTTCGGGAAACGCCGTGTAGGCGATCAGGGCCAAACAGGCGAGTGTTTGCATGATGATCCAAATTCCGATCGTCATGACCTGTCCTTTACCCCGTACGACAAGGACGATGATTGCGGCAGAAAGCGCCATGGTGAGCACCATATAGGCGATGCGCGTCGCTGGTTCAAACGCGATGGGCGCACCATCGGGATAGCCGCGTAGCAAGCCGATGACGATCGACAGCAGCCCGATGCCGATACCGGTAACGGCGAGAAACTGCTTGTTCGATATCAGGGTTTTTGCAAAGCCGAAGTAATCGTGTGCTTTGGTATCGGGGGGAGCAAGCAAAAGCTTGCTGCGGTTTCTCGAGACAACGATGCAGGGGTACTGGGCGACGACGAACAGCGCGCCGACGGTATATGCGACCGCATGAGGCAGCAGCGCGCAGAGGTATATGATAATCTCGCTGAGAAATAGCGCGGCGAACACGTATACGGCGGTGATGGTCGTTGTTGAGCCGCGCGCACGGCGAAGCCAGTAGTACAAGGCGAGCGATCCGAAAAGCGTGCAACCCGCACAGAGGGCGAGTTTGATCCCATCGTTATGGATGGCGAAGAACTCCATGCCCGTTAAGCCGACAAGCGCCACCGCTTCGAGGGCGACGCTTGCCGCCATGAGGGTGCCGACTTGCTTCTTGGTGTATTTGGTTTTGCGGACAGCGGAAACAGCCCATGAGATGCCCAGAAAGAAAAGCGCGATGAGCATGCCGCCGTCGGTGAACACGCCTTCATCGGTTTGCGTATAGCTGCCGTAGCTCGCCACGATGAGCCCCGAGCGGGCGAATGCGAGCCCAAGCACGAACGGCCACAGCGGAAGATATGTTTTGAAGAAGTCGGCGAGGCCGCTTTTTCTCGGAGTATCGCGAATGGTATCCTCGTGCATTCGTTCTGCCAAAATTCCTCCCATTTCATTTGGCTGAGCGGCCAGCGCTTGCATCCCCGCAAGGCTGGCAAGCATTCATTGTAGTGCGCCGTGCATGCGCAGCTTTGTGCGCACCTACATTGTGGCTGAACTGTTTATACAGGTAGTTACCGTGTTAGTAAACCAGAAAGGTTCAAAATATCCTCAAAGAGGGGATGGTGGTTTTGCTCGCTTGGACATCATGGAAGTATAGAAACGAATGAGAAAGCGAGGTGCGCGTGTCGGAGAGAAACGTGTATATCGAACCCGTCGAGCGGGCGGTCATTCGCACTGCCGACGTCTATCAAACCGAAAGCGAGATCGGGACGACTGGCTATTCAGACACGCTGCTTTCGGTAGTGGCTACGTTCAGCAACAGCGGTGCGCCCGACGGGTTCAACGCGCAATGCATGGTCGGCAAGTCGAAGCGCGGGGAAGTTGCCATGCGCTTGTTTGCCGTTGTCGATCCGGACGAAGAGGCGTTCGTGCGGGTAGGGTTCAAATCGCGCGGCTGCCTTGCCATGACGGCGTGCGCGAGTACGGTGTGCTCGATGCTCGAGGGCAAAACGCTCGATGAGGCGCTTGCCATCACGGGCGAGGACATCAAAGGCGCTCTCGACGGTGTGCCATGGGATCGCATCCATACGGTGTATTTCGCCATAGAGGGCATTCGAGCCCTGGTCGGAGACTATCTGATTCGTCAAGGCGCAGGGATTGATGACCTCGATCGGCGCGTTTTGTGCGATACGTGCAGTGTTGGATGCATCATGACCGAGCATTGTTCGCTGCGCGACGGGCGCATCGAGCTTCGGTTCGGGCGAGCGGCGGGATAGGATCGGTATGGAAGAAGAATTCACGGACGAGAACGCTTCGGCGAACAACGCTGGGTGCGAATTCGAGGATGCCGTCTGCAACGATGAGGACGCATTGCCTTTCGAGGAAACCGAATTCACTCCTGAAGAGATTGCGGCTTTCGAAGCCGCCGATGATCGGGAAGCGCTTGCCGCGGTGTTCGCGGATGTGCGAGAGGCTTCGGCAGACGGCCGGCTGGTTGCTCCCGAGGATTGGGTGCAGGCGGGGCTGGTGCCCGACCATAGGGAGCCTGATGAATTCGAGATGCTCGTGTACGAGTACCTCGAAGGGCATCGGGCCGAAGAACCTGTGAAGCCTACCGAGCCCGAGCCGGTGTACCGTACCGCAACGCGTGCCGTAGGGGTTCCCCGAATGTCTGGGCCGGTTGGTGGCGAAGACGAGTCCGCTTCGCCCGATGGTATGATTCCCCTTGTTGAAGAAGCTGAATCCGGATCGTCTGATTTCGCCATTTCCGATACGGATGGGGATGAGCCTACCCCGAGCGATGTTGTTGTTCCCTATTCGGATAACCCTGAATCCACCCAGACCGATGTTGCCGCCCCCAATTCAAGCGATCCCGAGCTCGCCCTGTCCGATTTCGCAATCCCCGAAGGCTTTGAACTGGTAGAGTTGGAGGGCGAGCTGACGCTTGTGCCGATCGACGAAGAAGACGCTGCCGATGCACTCGCCTGCGACGATATCGCCGTGCTCGTAGGCAAGCGAAGCTATTATCTCTATTCGAGAGACATTATGACCGACCGCTACGCTCACTGGGCGTTTCTCGCGCGTGAAGACGACCGCATTGTCACCTTTGTCGAATGCGTGCGCGAAGAGGCTCGCACCTATCCACGCCCCATGTCGATCGATGGTTTGAAGAACGAACCGTTCAGCATGAGCGACGAGGAAATCGAAGAAACGTGGAACGCCATCCGCGAATCGGGTGCGTACCCCGACATCGAAACCACGGTAGCCTCGAACGGCGATGTGTTCTTCTACTCGACCGAGTACCTGAGCTCCGCCTATGCCGCTTCGCTTGCCGAATGGCATGCCGTCGAGCGGGGGATGTACCTGTAGACTCCAGTCTCACCGCTCTTGCTGCTCCTGGGACCCCTGCGTGCCTGGCGGTAAACTGTAGGATGCGGGTGTAAATCTGCCGAGTCGGTCGGCAGCAGTTCCGCCGCTGTGCTCCTGGATTCCCTAAATCGGGCACAAAATTGGAGGTTTGACAAAACAGTATTACCTTACGCATACTGCATCTGATACTGACTAAAAATGACCAGGCATTATAATGCTTGGTGATCTGAAACTAAAATGCATGGTATTCCCTAATTGTCAAACCTCTAATTTTGTGCCGAAATTCGAGACGACGGGAACAGAGAAGGGTGAAATGCGTGCGATATGCCTCGTGCCCATGTCTAGGAAATGCGGCGATTGACGCGTGAACGGTGCGCTCGCCCGATGTCAAGGTGCCAAAGCGTAGGGATGCTTCCTCGGGCCCGCGTGTAATCTGGCCGCAGGAAGGGTTTGAAGCGGTGTGACGGATTGCAGATTTTGAACAGCATCGCAGGGTCGGTGTTGGTTTCCGTATACTGATGCCGTAACCTGACGAGGAGGTATACATGACACGGCTTAGGCGAACGGTTCGCGATGCGATATACGGTGTTGCGGTGGGCGATGCGCTCGGGGTGCCGGTTGAATTCAAGGCGCGCGACAGCTATCGCATCGAGGGCATGATCGGCGGCGGCACGTACGGAAAGCCCGCGGGAACGTTCTCCGACGATACGAGCCTCACGCTTGCGACGGCCAACAGCATCCGCATCTGCGGCGGCATCGATGTCGATGACATGCGCGAGCGGTACCGAGCGTGGTTGTTCGACGGAGCCTATGTGGTTGACGGCGACGTGTTCGATGTTGGCCGCACGACAGCAGAAGCGCTTCGCGAGGGGCGGGGGCTCGATGGCGAGCGCGACAACGGCAACGGCTCGCTCATGCGCGCAGTGCCGCTTGCCTTCGTCGATGGTATCACCGATGCGCAGATCGAGGCGGTTTCGGCGATCACCCATGCCCATGCGATTGCGAAACACGCCTGCGTCATTTACGTGCGGCTTGCGCAGCGCCTGCTCGCGGGTGCATCGGTTGGCGAAGCGATTGCCGAGCCTGTCGAAGGCAGGCCGTTCGAGCGCCTATCGGGTATCGCCTCCTTCTCGCGCGACGAAATCAGCTCGACCGGATACGTGGTCGATACGCTCGAAGCAGCGCTCTGGAGCCTCGCAACCACCGATAGCTTCGAGGATGCGGTGCTCGCCGCAGTAAATCTTGGCGACGACACCGATACGGTCGGTGCCGTCACGGGCGGGTTGGCAGGCATCGTCTACGGCTACGATGCCATACCACGCGCATGGATCGGCGCATTGCGCGGGCGCGGCATCATGGAGGCGTGCTTGTTCTAGGCACCCGAAGACCCCCGCACATGCGAGGGTCTTCGGGTGGCCGCAGAGGGATGCGGCTCGAATCGGTTTACGGCAGCGTTTCTGCCGTCGCATGAGCGCCGACGCGCGAAACGCCCTGGGGGTCGACGCCTGCCGCCTTGTATCCCTGCATGCGAAACGCCGAGAGCTTCTTACGGAAGCAGCCCGAGCGAATCGAGGTCTTCCTTCACATCGGTCATGCCGTAGCTTTCGAGGCATTCGGCTGTGGGGCATCCGAGCGTCTCATCCCAACCGAATTTTCCGTACACCATAGAAAGCGCGGTCTGGAAGTCGTCGCGGTCGATTTTGATCGTGCCTTCGGTGAAGGGCTCGAAATCGGGATCGTGATCGAACACCCAATCGGTAATGCGATCGTGGTCGTTGCGCAGATCGTTGTTGCCCATCGTGCCGTCCGCCTTCGTCATGCCGCGTACGGTGTTGGCGCGCTGGAGCGTCATGATGCGTGCACCCGCCTGGTACAAATCGTCGGTCGTGACGTCTTCGCCTGTGACAGCCTTGTAGAACTTCGCCTCCAAATCGAGGTCACCGCGGTAATCGCGCTGTTTGGTGGGGCTCATGGTCATCGGCCATACCCAGTTGCACAGCGTGAGCGAGTCGTGCAACACGTCGGTGACGATAGACCACCAGCAGAAATTCGCCTTGTGGTCGTTCATGGGGGTGTAATTCTTGTCGGGGTCGATTGCATCGGCACCGCCCCATACCTCTTCGGCAATCTGCTGTTTGAGTTCGAAGGGAAGCCCGCAGCCTTGGAAGTTCACGGCGGAGTGAATCATGTCGTCGCGGTTGAACATCATGTTGTACACGCCGCCTACCTGGCCAAAGCATTCGGTCGCATGATGTACGGGCCAGCCGCGGTAATTGATGAGCGCACTCGGCTTCTGATTGAACCAATCGGCATCGTCCCAGCGCTCGGCCCAAACGTAAGGACCGTACGCGAGGTACGCGATCTCCGAATCGTTCTGCGCGATCTTGTTGAGAACCTCGACCATGATGGTGGGATCGTCTTCGTAGATGCGGTTCCAGTCGAAGAGCGCCTTTTCCTCTTCGGGCAGTACGCGGTCGAAGACGCCTGCGCTGATGCAGTGGGCGAAGTCGCGCCAGAGCTGCGCGTAGTTGCACCACAGGCCCAGCTCGTCGATCGTCGTGCCGATGAGCGTGTTCCAGAGGATGCCCGATTCGGTGTCTTCCTTGATATCGGTTTTAAGGATGCCGTTCATGTACTTGAAGGGGAAGTTTGCGGCACAGGTGTTGCCGGCGGTCGCCTTGCCGCCGAGCTCGGCGGTGCGGTCGATGCGCAGATCCGAATAGCAGTGGATCGGGCAGCTGTGGCAGCCGTTCATCTTGACGGTGTACTTTTCGGCAACCTCGCCGAGGTCGTAGACCGATTTCATGCAGCGGTAGCCCACGGTGTTGAGCTCGCCCGGTTTCGGCTCGCCGACGTCGATGGCTCCTCCCTCTGCGATGCCCCAGGTGAGGCCCTTGCGCGCAGACCAACGAGAGCCCTTGTCGTAGTATTCGGCCCACTCCTGTTGGGTTTGCGGCACGACGTGGTTGTTGTTCGAGCCGATAACCTCGCGCAGCATGTAGTCGGACAAGTCGGCAACCGCTTGCGGATCGGCCACGTTCACCGAACCGTCTCCCTCGACGACGAGCGCCTTGCACATCTTCGAGCCCATGACGGCTCCCACGCCCGCGCCGCCCGAGTGGTTGCGCGAGTTGATGATGCACGAGTACGGTAGGAGGTTCTCGCCTGCGGGCCCAATGGTTGCAACGCAGGCTTTCGTGCTTTCTTTGCGGCTCAGCGCCTCGGTTGCCTCGCGCGTGCCCATGCCCCACACGTCGGAAGCGTCTTTGATCTCGACCTTCTCGTTTTTGATGTTGAGGTACACCGGGTGATCCGATGCTCCCTCGACCACGATCGCATCGTAGCCGGCGAGCTTGATCTTCGCACCGATCATGCCGCCGCAATGGGCGTCGACGATGAGGTGATCTTTCGTGAATGTGGACAACGAGCAGATGGTTGTGCGCCCTGCCAGCGGCACGCCCGATGCTGTCAGGGGCCCGACGGCGAATACGATCTTGTTCTCGGGCGACAAAGGATCGGTTCCAGCGGGCACTTCGTCGTACATGATCTTGTTGGCGAGGCCCATGCCCCCGATGTAGAGCTTATACGGATCGGTCGGCTCGGTGGAAATAGATCCTGTGCTCAAATTGACGCGCAGTATCTTTCCGGCCCATCCGTACGATTTCTGGTCAGCCATGGTGTTATCTCCAAATCTCTTGGGTCCTGTGTTGTGTGAAGGACATGCGAGATATTGGGCAGCATGGACGAAAAATCGTCGTCTGCGAGTATGCGATCCGGGCGAAAGCGCGTATCCCCTCTTTGAGGGTAATTCCCATGATCTGCGACTTTACTCTCAAAGAGGGTAATGGCATCCCGCGCGGGCGGGCAGAATGCTTGGTGTTGTGTGAGGGTGCTGTGCGAGTTTCAAGGGAGGAAAGGGCCCCGGATACGGGCCGTACCAACGAAGTAGAACTCACAGACGAGTACGTGAGGGGAGAAAGAAACTATGTCAGATACCAATCTGCACGATCAGGTTTCACCGCAGCAGACGCCCGATTCCGAGGCTCTGCCTGAAACCGATGGCTCGAATGCGAAGCCGCGCAAAACGGTGACCCGCCGACAAGTTCTTGCGATGGCGGGATGCGGCGTTGCCGGTCTCGTTGTCGGAGGCGTCCTGGCCACCTGGGGCGTGACATCCGAATCGATTGCGTCGGGACGCGTGACCATCCGCACCACTCCAACCAAGATGATCGTCACCGACCGCGCCCGCTGCTCGGGCTGCCAGCGTTGCGAGATGATGTGCACGCTCAAGAACGACGGGCGCGTATGCCAGAGCATCGCCCGCGTTCGCGTCTGGCCGAACTACAATTACGGCCACGGTGTCGACACGAAAGACGGCGCATTCGAAAACTGCCAGTTCACCATCGAGAGCTGCAAGCAGTGCGCCGATCCGCAATGCATGAACTACTGTCCCGTCCATGCGATTTACTGTGACGAAGAATCGGGCGCGCGCGTCGTTGATTCCGAGCGTTGCATCGGCTGCGGAATGTGCCATGCGGCATGTCCGTGGAACATGCCGGTCGTCGATTCCGAAACGGGTAAATCGACGAAGTGCATCTCGTGCGGCCGCTGCGCCGAGCAGTGTCCCAACGGCGCTATCAAGTTCATCGACTGGAAAGACATCGCCGACGAAGTTATCGCCCAGGGCGTGGTTTCGACGGCGACCATCGTATAGAGACGCAACGATACGCTGCAAGGTTTTGAAGAAAGGACGGACGAATGATTGAGGACGAGGACATCTTCTCGATCATGTCGAAATGCTTCGCTCCGATCGACGAGCGCGAATGGCAGGCGCTGACGAAGAGCACGACCTGGTCGGGCTTTCTCGACGGTGCGCGTCGCGCGATGCAGGATGAAAAGCTGCTCGGTTGCGCGCACGGTACGATTCAGCGCGTCGGCAGACGCTGCCCGCTGCAGGATTTCCTTTCGGCAGGCGAGGTGAAGGCGCTGTACGCGCCGCCGACGTTTGCCGAGAAGGAGCGCTTCGCTGCTCGCCATTTCACGGGCGGTTTGCCCGAGTCGGCCGTTCCGGTGGAATCGCTGTACGTCCGGTGGTCTCACGACGAAGCTGCCCGCACCCCGTTTTCCCGTACAACGGGTCTCTACCAAGGAGATTCGGCTCTGTACATGGGAGATTTGATCGGGCGGCTGGGCCTTGAGCTTCCGAAGCGGTTTTCCGCCTGCCCGGACCATTTGGCGCTCGAACTCGATCTCGTGGCGGTGCTTTTGCGGTCGGGCATGAGAGACGAAGCGCGCCAGTACTTGTCCGAGCGATTCGAATGGCTGACCGCCTACCGTATAAGGCTCTTGAGCCTTGAAGACGATACGAGTTTCTACGTGGGGCTTGTAGACGTGCTCTTGGGAATCAGGGCCCAGCAGGGAGCGGTTTCGCCGATTCCAAACCATATGCAGGGTATAGAAGGGAAACAGTTATGTCAGAAAACGCAGTGACCAGGCGAAGCTTCCTGGCCGGCAGTGCGGGTGCGGTGGCGCTCGTCGCAGGTGCCGGATACCTGAGCTTCGATGCCTGGGGACAGGCGCATGCTGAAGAGTCTGAAGCGCACGGTCAAACGACCACGGCGCACTCGCTCTGCAACGCCTGCTCCACAAAATGCGGGTTCACGGCTTATGTTACGGATGGGCGGTTGTCGAGGTTGATCGGCGATCAGGATCACCCTTATGCGCAGGGCAAGCTCTGCGCCCGCGGATACGGGTATTCGCAGATCGCCTATTCCGAGGACCGTCTGACCGACCCGCTCAAAAAAACGGAGGACGGCTCCTTCGAAGCCATTTCATGGGATCAGGCGTACAGTGAAATCGCCGATCGCGTGAAGTCCATCATCGATGCCGACGGCCCCGGCGCCCTCGCCATGGTGCAGGATCCGCGCCCGTCGGGCAAGTACTACACGAAACGGTTCATCAACGCGCTTGGCTCGCCGAATTTCTACACCCACGGAGCCGCGTGCAACCTGTCGAAAGAAAGCGGCTTCACCCAAGTCATCGGCAAGGGGAACTACGAATCGGATATCGAGAACACCGATATGGTCATGTTCATCGGGCGCAGTTACGCCGATGCCATCCGTCCGAGTTCTGTGATGGCGCTCCAGAAGGCGCATGAGCGCGGAGCCAAGGTCGTCATCGTCGATCCGCGCTGCAACAACACCCGCATTTTCGCTGACGAATGGGTGCCCATCAATCCGGGGACCGATCTCGCGCTCGTACTTGCGATGTCGCAGGTGCTCGTGCGTGAGGGGCGCTACGACAAGGAGTTCGTAGCGGCGAATGTCGACGGGTTCGATGAATGGGCTGCTCAGATCGTCGAGCATACGCCCGAGTGGGCCGAGGGTATCACGGGCATTCCGGCGAACACCATCACGCGGCTTGCATTCGAGTTCGCAAATGCCGCCCCGGCTGCTTCCATCGAGCCGAGCTGGCGCGGTGCCTTCGGATGCGCTTACGAGAATTCCGGCGAGACGGCACGCGCCATCTGCGTGTTCAACACGCTTCTGGGATGCTGGAACCAAAAGGGAGGTGCGCTGTTTACGCCGAGCGTTTCGGCAGGCGATCTCGACGAGGCGAAGTTCCCGGCAGTGCCCAAGCCCGAGGGCAAGCAGCTCGGCGCCGCAGAATATCCGCTTGCCCTTACGAGCATGGGTTCGAACCTCTATGCCGCCCAACAGGCGAAAGAAGGCACAGTCAAAGGCATGTTCTTCTACAACTCGAACATGGCTGCGGGATATTCGAACACCGCGTATCTGGCCGAAGCGCTTGAGAACCTCGAACTCTGCGTCGTCGTCGACGTGCAGATGTCGGAAACCGCTCTGCTCGCCGATTACGTGCTGCCCGAGTGCAGCTACCTCGAGCGTATGGAGCTGCCCGAATTCATCGGCGGCATCGTTCCTGCCGTTGCCTTGCGCGACCAGGTGATCGAAAAGGTGCATCCGAACACGAAGACGTCCGACGAGATATTCTCCGAACTCGCCGAGGCATGTGGCGTGGGACAGTACTTCGACTTCACGGTTGAAGAGCTCGCCGAGGCGCAGCTTGAAACCGTCGGCCTTTCGCTCGACGCTCTGAAAACCACCGGAGTCGCCTATTTCCCGGACAAAGAGTTCTCGTACGGCAAGGTACCCGAGTGGAAGACGCCGACCGGTAAGATCCAGTTTACGAGCGAGGCGGCAACGGCGGCAGGTTTGTCAGCTGCACCCGTGTGGGTGGAACCCGCCGTCATGCCCTCGGGCAACGAACTTAGGCTTATCGGCGGCAAGCAGGCCATCCACAGCCATACGCAAACGGCGAACATCGAAGATCTCATGCAGATCACGAAGGATTACGACCTTACGCGCGTATGGATTAACGCCGACGTCGCTGAAAAACTCGGGATTGCCGACGGTGACGAGGTGGAGGTTTCGAACGAGAAGCACACGGGACGCTGCCGTGCGAAGGTAACGCAGCGCATCAACCCGACGGCGCTCTACATGCCGAGCCATTACGGATGCTCGTCTCCCGACCAGCATACGGCGTACGAGGTCGGCCTTCGCCAGATGGACTTCGTGCCCTTCAGGATTGAGACTGCATACGGAGCGGCTTGTACGCAAGAAGCCCTCGTATCGGTGAAGAAAGTAGGTGCATGATGGCCCGCTACGGAATGCTGATCAACACCAAGAAATGCATCGGCTGCTACGCGTGCCGTGTAGCGTGTCAGCGGCAGAACAGCCTCGAGTCCGAGCAGGCGTTCATCCGCTACGAAGAACGCGAGGCGGGCACGTATCCGAACGTGTCGATCGAGACGGTGCCGTTGCAGTGTATGCATTGCGAGGATGCGCCGTGCGTGTCGGTGTGCCCGACGGGCGCTGCGTACCAAGGACCTGACGGCATCGTGGGCGTCGATCACGGGCGTTGCATCGGGTGCAAGTACTGCATGGCCGCGTGCCCGTACCAGGTGCGCGTGCACAGCCACACAACGGGGACGGTCGACAAGTGCCGCTTCTGCGTGGTGAGCTCGGCGGAATCGGGGACGAAGATGTCGACGTGCGTCGATGCGTGCCTGACCGATGCGCGCATCTTCGGCGATCTCGACGATCCCGATAGCGATATATCCAAGGCAATCGTGAGAGAGAACGCCCAGCCAATCGCGGGCAGCCTCACGAAGGCCAAAGTCTTTTATGTGAGGTGATGAGCGATGTCTTTCGAACCTGTATGGGGTGCCATCATCGCGTGGTACCTGTTCTTGGCGGGTCTCGGCGGCGGCGCGTTCGCCACCTCGGCCTTTTTGGGATGGAAGCACCCTGAAGCGGTGAACATGCGCAAGATCGCGCATATCATCGCGCCTATTGTGGTGATCATCGGTTTGTGCCTGCTCATGGTTGATGCCGAGGGCGGCTTGCATAATCCGCTGCGCTTCGCGCTCTTGCTCACGAACTTCGGATCGGTGATGACGTGGGGCGTCGTGTTTCTCGCGGGCTTCGTCGTCATCTCGCTTGTGGCTGTGCTGCTCGATTTCCTCAAGCGCTCGATTCCGGTGTGGCTCGACATCGTGGGCACGGTGTTCGCGGTGTGCGTGGCCATCTACACGGGCGTGCTGTTGGGTGTCTGCAAGACGTTTCCCTTGTGGAACAACGCGCTTCTGCCGATCCTGTTTCTCGTGTCGGCTATGTCGGCCGGTGCGGCGGCGGTTCTGCTCATAGCGGTGTTTCGCCATGCCGACGAGTTCAACATGGTGGGCGTTCTCAAGAAGTTCCACTTCTGCTTTCCGATCATCGAGCTTGTGCTGCTTGCCTCGCTCATGTTTATCACGTCGTTCAACTCCGAGGCCGGTTGGAATTCGGTCATGAACCTGCTTGTGGGCCAGTACGCGCTGCCGTTCTGGATCGGGCTCGTGCTCGTGGGCCTTGTAATTCCGACTTTGCTCGAGACGTGGCTCTTGTTCTTCTCGCCCCGCGAGTTCGAGGAGAGTCGCAAGGCGCACTACCTGTCGGCCGCGTCCGATGTGGGCGTGCTCGTGGGCGGTTTCCTACTGCGCTTCTTGATCGTGGTGGGCGCGGTGCCGGTTACGATCGTCGTGCCGATGATGCTGTAGGTCGTTTGCCGTTTCCGGGGCGATGCCGCTTGAGCGGCGTTGCCCCCGGCGGTTCGGCCGGGCAGCTGCCGCGATGTCGCCCCAGCAGATTTTGCGGCGGCGCTTGCGGTTCCCTCATCGTCACGCAAACGGTGGGAGAATCCGAGGGCGCTGCAGACGACGAGGCTTGCACCTTGGGGATTCGGATTACGGCTGTTCGACCGCGCTGCGGGCGCTGGGGCCGCAGTTGCGGAGCGAGTCCGCGTTGCAGCCGTCCGCCTACGTTGCGAGCGGATTCGGAAGTGAATCCACAGCGCAGGTGCAAGCGCTTTCGAGCGAGCAACTCCTACCATAAATTTCCAAATCCGAAAAATTTTTAGTACAAAATGACGTTTGCGAACGGTTATTTCACTCGAATCCAGATCAGAGAAAAGGGAAGAAAAGAAACGTCCCAGTTCGTAATCAAGTACAATCGACTATTCTGAAAAAAGATCATTCGCAAACGTCATTTTGTACTAAAACGATGCCGCTAATTTGCAAAACTGCTGTACCATGCAGGTATGGCTATCGTTCTCAGTCACATATCGGCACTTGAGTACTGGCTTTCGGTTCGCAGTCAGTCGAGGAGCTTTGTTGCGGTATCTCACGCGAAATCGCTGATTGCGCAGCCGCCCGGTTCGCATGAGGAGAAAGCACTGGGCCCGTGGTGGATTTCACGGCCGTTGCATGTGCTCGTTTCGCAGGCAGCGCTTCGTCGCCATTCGAAAGAGTACGTCTGCCATATTTGGGGGACTGCGCTTCCGAAAGGCATGGTGCTCGACACGCGAAACGGGTTTTACGTGTGTTCCCCTGAGCTATGCTTCCTTCAGATGGCATCGCGCCTCTCACTCATTGAGCTTATCCAGCTCGGCTTCGAACTGTGCGGCATATACGATCTCTTATCCGAAGGCGATGATATTCCGAGATGCGCACCGCTCACTACGGTAGCTAAGCTTATTTCATCCATCGAGAATATGCCGCATGCAGCGTGTCGGAAAAAAGCGTTGAGGGCAGTGCGCTACATTGTGGAAAACTCAGCTTCGCCAAAGGAGACGGAGCTGGTGATGCTTTTGTGCTTGCCGTACAAACTCGGGGGGTATGGAATTAAGGCACCTCTGCTTAACCATAGGATCAAGGTAACAAAAACCGGCAAGAGGTTCACATCGAATGATTTCTTCGAGGTGGACCTCTACTGGCCCGAAAGCCGTTTGATCGGCGAATACGATAGCGACAAGTACCATAAAGGCGAGCGCAAGAAAACAAAGGACACGGCACGCCGCAATGCGCTTGAAGCGATGGGGTATACCGTAGTGAACGTAACATTCGACCTGCTTAAAAGCAGGGAAGCGACAGATGAAGCCGCAAACGCGTTTTCTCAGCTTACCGGGCATCAGTTACGTTACGACGAAGGCAGTTTTGTGAACGCGCGCAGCCGTTTGAGGACGGAATTGTTTAGCGGAAGGCGATACGGCCTGCCTGTTGCCGTATGACAAGGGAAAACTGAGAGTCGCTAGTCTACGATGGAAAATGGAGAAACACCTAGTCCACCCGCCTCCGGGTTGCTTTCTTCTCGCTGGTCAACCGTTTGTCCTGGAGCCGTTTCTCTTTTGCGCGGCGGGGGATGCGGGTTTGCTTGCGGATCTTCGGTGGTCGGGCTTTGCGCTCGAAGATGGTGCGAAGCTTCGAGAGGCAGAGCTGGCGATTGCGGAACTGACTGCGCGATTCGCGTGAAGTGACGGTGACACCCGTGGGCAGGTGCTTCATGCGCACGGCCGAATCAGTGGTGTTGACGCCCTGGCCGCCTGGGCCAGTAGCACGGAACACCGATACCTCGCAATCGCGGGCGATTTCGTCAAGCGATTGCTGCGCGAAGGCAGCATAATCGCGGTATGTCAGATGCTCGCTGTCCATAGGGCCATTGTAGCAGGTGTCGCGCGCCGTCCCTTTGAAGCGCATGAGCGGTTGCCGAGCCGCAATGCGCAATGCGCTGCTGCAGCGTACTGCGGGCTGGAACAAAGCAACCCCTTCTGCGTACTGAGGGCTGGAACAAACCAACCCCTGCCGCAGCGTACTGCGGGCCGGGATACAGCAACCTCTGCTGCGGCGGGGCGTGATAAGCCCGGTTTCGCAGGCCGGGAGTTGCTTGGTGCTTCCCGCACGGTGTGGCGTTGCGCTCTTGGCGTGCGCCTCGGCCCATCCGTTCAATGAGGTTGCGCCGTTTACGGTTCTATAATGTTGAAGAAGAACTCGTATGTCACCATATGCTCGGTGAGTTTGGCGATAACGTCCTGGTCACCCTCGATCTGGATTGCTTTCTGGGCTTCTTCGTCGCGGTTCAAGATGGCGAACATCCCGAGGCGCGGCATCGTGAGCGTCGCATCGACGTCTTCGGATTGAACGCCGCGTTCGTAGAGTACCACGCCCGAGCGCACGGTAAGCAGGTACGGATCCTCGTCGGTGAAGGTGAGGTTGATGCGCAGATTCACGTTCTCAGCAGCGTTCGCATCGAGGAGGATGCCCAGGTAGTCGAGCATCATCCCGGGCTCCATCGCTCGTTGGATATCGGCCGAGCCGGTGGCGCGGTACTTCGGGTCGCTGTCTACGCCGAACCGCAGCTCCTTCGCACCGGTGAGGTAGGCGTTTCTCCAGGTGCCGGATTCAGCCGCGTAGCCCAGCTGCTCGAGCGCATCGGCGCACAACAGGCGCGCGGGCTCGTTCGCGGGATCAGCAAACACGATGAGGTTCGTTACCTGGGCGACCCACTGGTATTCGCCCGCATCGAAATCCTGCGTCGCGCGGGCGAGCACGGCATCGACGTCGCCGAAGTACTCGACGAACTTCTTTGCGGTATCTACGGGGGGCAGGGGATGGAGGTTCACGGGGTTCGCATCGTACCAGCCCATGTACTTCTGGTAGACCGCTTTGGCGTTATGGCGCACCGTGCCGTAGTATTGGCGCGTGTACCAGTTCTTTTCGAGTGCGGCGGGAAGCTCGATCATGTTCGCGATCTCGGTGGACGTGTAGCCCTGATTGAGGTACATGAGCGTCTGGTCGGTGATGAACTTGTACATGGCGGCCGTATTTTCGATGTACTCGTTCACGACGTCGTTGCCCCAATGCGGCCAGTTGTGCGCCTGGAACGTCACCTGTGCCTCGGTGCCGTAGCGCGCTTTCGACTCCATAAGGTAGTTCGCCCATGCGTTGCCGTCGCGCACCTCGGCGCCGCGCAGGGTGTAGAGGTTGTGCAGCGTGCCTGTGCAGTTCTCTGCCACCCAAAGCGCCTTGAAATCGGGAAACCACGTGTTCATCTCAGCGGGGGCTTCGGTACCGGGCGTCATCTGGAATTCCATGGTGACGCCGTCGATTATACGCACCTCGCCGGTAGTGGCGATCGTATCGTTCGGCGCTATGTAGGAGACGCTGCCTTTGGATTGCCCCATGCCGATGCCGATGCAGAGGGAGCCCTGCGCGTCCGGCTCCAAGAAGGTGCCGTACTGGTAGCCTGCGCGCCTGCCCATCGCGTTGCCGGCGTAGACGTTTTCGGCCACCGCGTGCTCGGCGAACCCTGCGGGCACGATAATAGGGATGGAACGCTCGGCGACCTCTTCTTCGCTTACGATGCCCTTGATCCCGCCGTAGTGATCGACATGGGGATGGCTCATGACGATGCCCGCGACGGGGCGGGCTCCGAGGTTTTCGGAGACGAGCTCGAACGCGGCGCGGGAACACTCGACGCTCATGAGCGGATCGAATACGATCCAGCCGGTCTCGCCGCGCACGAACGTGATATTGGTCATGTCGTATCCGCGCACCTGGTAGATGCCCTCGACCACTTCGAAGAGACCGTACAGGTGGTTCAGCTGCGCGTTGCGCCAGAGGCTCGGGTTCGCGGTATCGGGCGCTTCGGCGGGCGAGCCGTCGGCCCCGTCGAGAAACGCGTAGGCCTCCTGGCTCCAGACGACCTTGCCGGCGTCGTCGGTTATCTCGAGCGCATCGGGCGCGTCGATGAGGCCCCGGCTTGCGAAGTCGCGTTCGCGCTCGTCGGAGAAGTCAAGGAGCGCGTAGACGGCGTCGTTGGCGGCGAAAGTGGAATCGGTTGCGGGTTTGGTGTCGGTCGTGAGGCCGGTGAGCGCGGCAGCGTTTTCGGGCGCACCGGCTTGCTGGTGCCCGGCGCACCCGCAGAGTGCGGCTCCGGCGGCAACGAGCGCCCCGGTGGCGAAAGCGCCCGTAACGAAGGTGCGCCTGTCTAGGTTATGGTTGCAGCCCATTGGGGCCTCGCTTTCTTTTGGAATCGCTGCGGAGCCATCGGCATGATAGCACGACTGCCGCCGCCGCAGCCAGAAGCGCCCCAAATGCCCCCGCCCAACCGGCCGCGCCGTCGCCTACAGGCGCGAGCGTGCCGCCCTTCGGGTCGCCGATGATCACGGCGAAGGGCGACACCGCGCTCACCTGCACCGTCGCCGTTCCGTCGACGATGGCGGCATCGAGGGCCACCATGCCGCCGGGAAGCTCTTGAAGCACCGTGACGTCGCAACCCGCATAGTCCGCCGCCAGGGGAATCCTCAGCTCGACGAGGCCGTCCAACGATGACTGGCCCGACTTCCTCCCGTTCACGGGCAGCAGGGCCCGCCAGCTCGCCGCCAGCTCGCCCAGCAGGCCGGACGCTTCCGCATGCTGCAGGAGCGCGTCGTAGCTCGCGTCGCCTTCGGCGAGGGGCTCGAGGGAGAGCACCGCGCCCGCGTGGATGGTGCCGGCAAGCGAGATGCCGGTGGTCCCATCGGTTATCGTACGCTCGATCATCGGGTCCTTCACCTGCGAAGGCATCTCCGCGTTCGCGTCGCGCGACCAAGTCCACCAGTTCATGGCGCCGGTCACCCTGGCGTTGAGCTGATCGGCGAAACCCTGAGCGGCCATGGACTCCCGTGCCATCTCCACGAGGCCGGCCTCGGGGTCGTCGCCCGCAAAGCCGCTTCCGAACGCGCGGCCCGCGACGCCCTCTACGAAATAGGCCGCGAACACGTCGTGGTGGTTCGCGCCGATGAAGCTGCCGGCTTGCGTGCCGCTCACCTCGGCGCCGGCGAAATACGCGTTGTAGACATCGCCGGAGTTGCTCCCGATGAGGCCGCCTGCCTGCTCGCCTGAGTACACGTTGCCCAAAGCGTAGCCGTTCCACACGCTCGATCCCGCCTCGGCCACGCCGACCAGCCCGCCGCCGCGCCCGCCGTTCGCGCTGGCACGCACGTCGGCGCCCGACCAGCAGTTGAGCACCTGCCCGCTGTTCACGGCCACGAGCCCTCCCGCGTCGAGCCCTCCTACCGCGGCGTTCGTGGGCTCACCCTCAAAGGCGAGCAGCGAGGGTGAGGTGGCGGTGCCGGCCTGCGCCGACCCCGTGGAGCAATCGACGATGCTGCCCCGGTTGAGGCCGGCCAGCCCGCCCACCGACTGGCTGGCGGGATCGCCGCTGAAGTCGACGGCGCTCACCGCCACGTCGCGCACCACGCCCCCCTCGCCGATCACGCCGAAGATGCCGCCGAACTTCTGCGCGGCGAGCGCGCCCTGGCTCATGTCCATGGTGAAGCCGCCGATGCGGTGGCCCGCCCCGTCGAAGGTGCCCGTGAACGGGTGCACCTCGGTGCCGATGGGCGTCGTCCACGCCGGGAAGGGCGTGCTCTGGTTCACGATGTCGGCGGCCAGCCTGAACGTAGCGCGCTCGTACGCTTCCGCGTGCTGCTCGAAGGCGGCGGCCACTTTCACCAGGTCGTCGAGCGTGCTCACCAGATACGCCCCGTCGGCATCCTCGGCGAAGCTCAGCGGGTTGGCCAAAGTGGCGCCCGATGCGGCCACGACGAACGCGTCTTGGAAGGGCATGGCGAACGTGAAGCTCATCGCGCCGGGCCGGTTGGTATCGGTCGGCTGGTCGGGCTCGACCAGCGACGCCGCCTCGGGTGTGGCGAGCTTCTCCAGCACGTCGCCGTTCGCATTCTTGAGCACGAGCGAATCGAGCATCGACGGTTCCGATGCAACGACGGAAAGCTTGACGCAGGTGCCCGCCGGCACCTCGGCCGGAAGGGGGTTGCCCGCCAGGTCGGTCATGACGATGTCGAGCCCGCTTCCTTCGGGGTTCGCGTGCAGCTGGTAGGCCTCGCGCTTGCCCGCCTCCTGGGCCAGCACCACCAGCATACCGGGATCGCCGGCGGTGTCATCCATGGTCAGGCTGGTCTTCGCGCTCTCGTAATCGCCGCTGGTCGGAATGGCGGTGCTGGAGAGGTTGAACGACGAGGAGCGGTTCTGCGCATCGACGCTGGACGGGGAGGCCGGATCGACGTAGCTGTTCATGAGCACGTAGGGTGTCGGGCCGATGGATGTCATGCCGTTGCTGTTCAGGAAGGAGGTCAGCGATCCTTCCGAGTTCGCATAGCTCTTCTGCGTGACCAGCGGTGCGAGGGGCGCGAAGTCCTGTGGAAGCGAGTACACGCCGTCGCGAGTGGAAAGCAGGTTGTAGAAATCCTGGTCGGGCAGGCCGAAGCAGTCGTAGGTGAGAAGCGTGCCGGAGCCCAGCTTCTCCCAATAGCGCAGACCGTGGATGAGGTCGCCCTGCTTCTCGCCGTGCGAGATGCCCCTGCCGCCGTCGACCACCAGGTACGTCGCGCCGTTCACCGAGGCGCGGTACACGGGCATGACAGGGGCGGTTTTCACCGCTGTGGCCGTGTAGTGCGTCGTCGAGGTGGTTGGGCCGTTGGAGTCGGACGTTTGATACTTGAACGTCCTGCTGGACGAGCTTTCGTAGTTGAAGTCGTACTCGGTTTGAAAGTCGTAGGGGCGCATGAGGGTGAGCAGGTCGGTGCGCGGCCACGAGGCGTCGCCGCTCTTGTTGGCGAACTCGGCCACGGTGTAGTCGATGTCCTCGGCGACGCGCCTGAGGTTGGTGACCAGGGCGTTTTCGAGAGCTTTCGCCTTGGCGGGTAGGGCGGGGTCGCTCGAGTTTTCGGCTTTGGCGCTCCAGTAGTCGTACTCCAGACGCTGCACGTAGACGACGACGTTCAGGTTGGCCACCACATCGTTGATGCCGGCAGTGAGCAGGGCGTAGCGCTGATGGTCGAAGGCGAACGCTTCGTCGGCGTACTTGTCCAGGTTGTACAGATAGCGCTGGTTCGCGTAGTCGCCCATGTTGATGCCCTGGGTTTCAAGGGTGGCGAGGTCGCCTTCGTAGTCGAGCATGTCGAACGCGGCCACGAGCGCCCCTTCCGCCAGGTGCGCGGCTTGCAGGCAGGCAGACTCGTTGGCGGTGCCTCTGGACGCGGAGTAGTCCCGCGCCGCTTCGACGAAATGGCTGTAGGCAGCGAGCGCGGGGGCGTACACCGAGTCGCTCATCTTTACTATCTGCTCCCGCTGGATCTTGATCGTATCGGTCGTGGCGGTTTGCTTGAGGTCGTTGAACTGCTGGTTGTTCCTGTTTTCGAGGTCGCTCAGCTGCGTGCTCAGGTCGTCCACCGCCTGCAGGATCTTCTCGCACTCGAGCTCGATGCTTTTGGCGTCTTCCAGAAGGCCGTCGACGCGGTCGATCACGTTTTCGAGGTCGGTCGCGGTGTTCGGGTCCGCGGCCATGCCGAGCGGCTTGAACGCCGCACCGTCGGCCAAGCTGAAGGCGATGCCGGATATCTTGCCGAGGTTCCATTCCGAGGGCGCGCCCACCGCGGGTATTGGGGCCATGAAGGCGACCAAGCCGAGCGCAAGCAGAAGGCTTAACGCGGTGCGTAAAAGACGGGGCGCGAAGGTGCTGTCGGCAGGCTTGATGGCACTCATAGTTCACTCCTTTGGCCGCCCCGCACCGTATCTGCGAAGGCTTCGCTCTTGCATGTATCCTGCAGTCTCGAGGAATCGTTCGGGTAAAACCATCTCCCGGGATGAGGTTTCGGCACGGCTTCGCTCACCGCTTCGCCCCCGGTGCGCTTCGCCGCCTCTTGCGCAGCATGCCCCCCACTATTCCCAGCACGCACAACGCAGCGAGCGCAAAGAGCGCTGTCAGGTTTGCGGGCAACTCGGAGTCGTCGCCCACCTTTGCGAGCGAAGCCGCCGAGCCGTCGTCCGTCACCACGAGGGCGAAGGGCGAGAGCGTGTCGATTTCGATCGAGGCGAACCCCTCGCGAACAACCGCATCGTGCGTTTCCACCGCACCGCGCGTTTCCTGCAGCACCGTGATCGCGAGCCCCTGATGCTCGCGGGCTACGGGTATGCGCAGCGTAACCGTGCCGTCGACCGCGTGCTGCCCCGACTTCTTGCCGAGAACGGGAAGGAGCGCGTTGTAGCTCGCCGCCATGGTGCCCAGAAGCCCGGCGTCGCGTGCGTGCTGCACGAGGGCCTTGCGGCTCGCGCTGTTTTCGGCGAGGGGCTCGATCGCAAGGCGCGCCGCAACGTGCATGGTTCCGGAAAGCGTGACGCCGGTGGCCTCGTCGGTAATCGTGCGCTTCATCATGGGGTCGCTTACCAGGTAGGGAAACCCGTTGTTCTCATCGGGCGACTGCGCCCACCAGGCCATGTCCCCCGTAACCTCGGTGTTCAGCGTGTCGGCGAAGGTCTGCGAGGTCATGGCGGCATGCGAGAGCACCTCAAGGCTCGAATCGGGGCTGTCCCCCTTGTAGCCGCTGCCGAAGGGTTTCGCGGCGGCTCCCTCGATCACGAAGCTCGCAAACACGTCGTGGTGGTTCGCGCCGATGAAGCTGCCCGCCTGAGCGCCCGTAACGCTCGCTCCGCAAAAGTAGGCGTTGTGCACGTCGGCGTAGTTCGGCCCGATGAGCCCGCCAACTTGTCCGCCCCCGAGCACGTCGCCCATAGCGTACGAGTTCCATACGCTCGATCCCTGATGCGAATACCCGATGAGCCCGCCTGCGTGTCCGCCGTTTGCCGAAGCGGTCACATCGGCTCCCGACCAGCAGTTGAGCACGTGGCCGCGGTTGACGGCCACGAGTCCGCCCGCATCGAATCCCGTTGCGGTCGAGTTCATGAGCCTGAGCTCTTCGGGCGTTAGTGTCGGTGCGGACGCTCGGAAGCCGGTCTGCGGCGATCCCGTCGAGCAGCCCGTGATCGAGCCGTAATTGAGGCCCGCAAGCCCGCCAACCGCATGGTTCGCCGAATCGCCGCTGAATTCGGTGCCGTAGACGGCCACGTTGCGCACGATTCCCGTTTCACCGATGACGCCGAAGATGCCGCCGTACTTCTGGTTCGCGAGCGGCTCCTTCGTCATGTCCATCGTGAAGCCGCCGATGCTGTGGCCGTTGCCGTCGAACGTGCCGGTGAATGGATGGGCCTCGGTGCCGATGGGGGTGGTCCATGCGGGGAAGGGCGTGCGCAGGTTCACGATGTCGGCGGCAAGCCGAAACGTCGCGTTCTCGTACATGCCCGGATGCTGCTCGTAGGCTGCTGCCACCTTTACGAGGTCGTCGAGCGTGCTCACGAGAAAGGCTCCGTCGGCGTCTTCGGCGAAATTGAGCGGGTTCGGCTGCGCTTTGCCCGGCACCCCCACGAGGCTGGCCGGTTGATAGGGCATGGTGAACGTGAAGGTGGCGTTGCTCGTGCCTCCCTCGATAAGCGAAGCCGATCCCTCGCTTGCAAGCGTTTGGAGCACTTCCCCGCCGCGGTTCTTGAGCACGAGCGAATCGAGTGCGGAGGGCTCCGTTGCGCTCACGGTTATCGTGACGCGGCTTCCCGCCGCCACCCGAGCGCCCGATGCGATGGCGTTGCCATCCTTGTCGGTTGCGGTGATGGTAAGGCCGCTTCCCTCGGTTTGCAGGTAGAGCGGATGGGCCTCGTGCGCTCCGGCTTTCTGCGTCAAAACGGCGAGCAGCCTGGCATCGCCCACGCTGTCTTCGGCGGTGAGCGCGACCTTCGCCCTTCCGTAATCGCCGCTTGCGGGAATCGATGTGTTGTACCAGTTGAACTTTGTGTAGTGGTTCTGGTTGAGCGCGCCCGAGGTATACAGGGGCTCGGTGTACGAATTCATGATCACGTACGATTCTGATCCCAAGCTGGACATGCCGTTGTGGGCGAGATAGCGAGGCAGCGATCCGCCGTAGGTGCGGTAAGGGGTAGACGACACGAGCGGTGCGAGCGGCGTGAAATCCTTCGGCATCTCGTACACGCCGTCCCTCGTCGAAAGGAGGTTGTAGAAATCCTGATCGGGGAAGCCCACGTATTCGGCGAGAAGCAGGCCGAAGCCTTCGGGGATCTTCTCCCAGTAGCGCATGCCGTGGATGACGTCGCCGTGCTTCGCGCCGTACGAAAGGTCGTTTTCGCCGCTCATCACGAGATAGGGCTGGTTGTCGATGCAGATGCGGTAGGCCTTCATGTTCGATTGGGTCTTCTGCGCTTTCGTGGTGTAGTGCCAGGTCCTCGTTTCGACCCGGTTTCCGCTGCTCTGGTAATATTTGAACTCCCGGTTCGTGCTGTACTGGGCGTCGAAGCTGTAGACGGTTTCGAAATCGTACGGGCGCATGAGGGTGAGCAGATCGGTGCGCGGCCAGTTCGGATCGTTGTCTTTGTTGGCGTACTCGGACGTGAGGTAATTGACGTCGTCGATGGTGCGGTCGAGGTTGGTCTTGAGCGCGTTTTCAAGATCGAGCGCTTTTTGCTGCAGCGTTGCGTCGCCGGGGGCTGCTTTCGCCTTGGCCGCCCAGTAGTCGTACTCGAGGCGCTGCACGTAGGCGACGATGCCGAGGTTCGCCGCCACGTCGTTGATGCCGGCGGTGAGCAGGGCGTAGCGCTGGTGGTCGAACGGCAGTGTCTCGTCGGCGTACTTGTTAAGGTTGTACAGGTAGCGATGGTTGGTGTAGTTGCCCATGTTGATGCCGTAGGTTTCGATGGTGGTGAGATCGGCCTGGTAGTCGAGCTTGTCAAACGCGGCTACCATCGCGCGTTCTTTGGTGAGCGCCGTCTGCTTGCGGTTCGCCTCGTTGGTGGTGCCGATCGAATCCGAGTAGTCTTTCGAAGCCTGGATGTACTCGTTGTACGCTTTGAGCGCGGGGGCGTACACCGAATCGCTCATCTTGACGATCTGGGCGCGCTGATCTTCGATCTGGTTGAGGGTGATCGTCTGCTCGAGCGCGTTGAAATGCGCGTCGATGTCTGCCTCGAGATCGGCCATCTGCTGGCTGAGGTCGTCGACCGCCTTCAAAATCTTCTCGCATTCGTGCTCGATGCTCGAGCTTCCCCCGAGCACGCCGTCGATGAACTCCACGATTTCGACGAGATCTTCGTTGCCCGAGGCGTCGGCCGCTTGGCCGAGCCCTTCGAGCGCCGCGCTCATGACGAGCTCGAAGGCGATGTCGAGCACCTTGTCGAGCGCCCATTCGGCGGGCCCGCGCACGTCGTAGGTGCTTTCTTCGGATAGCAGGTCCGTGTTGCCTTCTTCCTGATCGGCGAATGCGGCGACCGCGCCGACGCCTGGGATCGGGGTCATGACGGCGACCATGCTCAGTGCAAGCAGAAGGCAGAGCAAGGTGCGCACCGGGCGTAGGATGCGATGCCTGGGTTTCATCAAAGCTCCTTCAGGTTGGTCCAGCATCGGGTTCGCTTCAAACGCGCATGCTTTCTTTGCGGTGTGCGATCCCCTTCCACGATAACGCGGCAGCCGGTAGAAAAATATCATCCGGGATGAGGGTTTGCGAGATTGCTGTGGCGCCCGCTGCCTTGGCGTGCGGTAGTTGGTTGGCAGCGTGCGGTAGTCGCACATTATTCGATTGAAAAATGTGCATCAGAACACATTTTTCAATCGAATAATGTGTATTTGCTGCCGCACATGATATAGTCAAACGATCTGCTTCGGTAATTCAAGGGCGATGGAGGTTTCAGATGGAACGTGTGCTGCTCGACAAGTTAGAAGCGTGGCGGAATGCTCCTGCAAGAAAGCCCCTCGTACTTCGCGGTGCGCGTCAGGTGGGCAAGACGTGGCTGTTGAAAGAGTTCGGTGCTCGCATGTTCGATACGTGCGTCTACGTTCGGCTCGAGGATAACGATGCCATGGCTCAATTGTTCGCAGGATCGCTGGAGCCCTCGCGGCTTATCGCGGGAATCTCTGCATTTTCGGGGCAGTCGATAAACCCGAACACGACACTGCTCATTCTCGATGAGGTTCAGGCCGTGCCTCGCGCTTTGACGGCTTTGAAGTACTTTAACGAAGACGCTCCCGAGTACGCGATAGCGGTTGCGGGGTCGCTTTTGGGTGTGGCCATGCACCAGGGGGTATCATTCCCCGTGGGGAAGGTGACGTTTCTGGATCTTTACCCCATGAGTTTCTATGAATTCCTGATGGCCGTAGGCGAGCGATCTCTCGTTGATTTCCTGCAGACAAGGAATTTCGACATGATGGGGGTGTTCAGAGAGCGCTACGCCGATCTGCTGAAGCAGTACTATTACGTTGGCGGCATGCCTGAAGCTGTGAAGTCCTTTGTTGCCAACGGTGATTTTGGATCGGTTCGAGCCATTCAGGCAGATATACTCGATGCGTATGAAGCCGATCTTTCGAAGCACGCCTCACCTGTCATGGCCGAGCGCTGCCGTATGGTTTGGCGTTCGTTGCCGCGTCAGCTTTCCAGAGAGAACAAGAAGTTCGTGTACGGCGTGGTGAAGGAGGGCGCGCGAGGGCGCGACTTTTTCGAAGCCATCCAGTTCTTGGTTGATTGCGGGTTGGTGATGAGGGTCGACCGAGTGGCCAAGCCGGGCGTTCCGCTTGCCTCGTACCGCGACGAAGCGGCGTTCAAGCTGTTCTTCGTCGACGTGGGGCTTTTGAGTGCGATGTCGGGCGTTGACAGTCGAACCATCGTCGAAGGCAACACGCTGTTCGAGGAGTTCAAAGGGGCGCTGGCGGAGCAGTATGCGTGTCAGCAGATGGTGTCCGATTGCGGACTGCATCCCTATTATTGGTCGTCGCCGAAGGGGTCTGGAGAGATCGACTTTCTCTATCAAAACGAGGGCGAGATTACCCCTGTGGAGGTGAAAGCGCAGGAGAACCTTAAGAGCAAGAGCCTGGCAAGCTTCAGCTCGACCTATGAGGTGGGCCGAGCCGTCCGATTGTCGCTTGCGGGGTATCGTGAGGAAGGCTGGATGGTCAACGTCCCCCTCTACGCCGCACATTGCCTGCCGCTATGAGATACTTGGCTTAGTTGCATCGGCATCGAAAGGGTGCTGCGTGGATGGTGCCGAATCGCCGACGAGCGCTTTGTGGAGGTCGGCTCCCATCTGGCGGATGCGCGAAGCTTCGAGATCGGTTGCATAGCCGGAGCGCACGGCCATCTCCAGGTAGTAGCGCACCTCATCGACGGCCGCCGCCGCCTCGCGGGCGCGAGACGTCTCGGCGGGGCCGGTCAGATCTTCCAGGTCGCGCGCTGCCATGCCCGCGCGCACGCCGGCGGCCAGCATTTCGGCGGCAAGCGGGAAGCGCTCGGGCTTCTCGCGCAAGTACCGCACGAGCTCGGCCACGCGGATGGCGAAGTCGAACGCCTCGTTCGATCGATCCATAGGGGCACCGTCCTTGTATCTTTAAGCTTGATTGCTCCGTGTACCGCAAGCATTACCGCTTTCGGAACTCCTGCATGCCTGGGTCATATTTGGACTATACTGAGGTCGAACCAATAAAACTATCATCCGGGATGAGGTTTTGAAGGATCGTGCCGGGGACCGTCCGGTTTCGGGATCAATCGCGTCCAAGGCACGTTCGCAGCGAGCACGAGGAAAGGGGATCGAATGGCCGACGACGCACGCGACGCCATCGGCGAGGACGCCGGCGACGGGGGGCTGTGCGCCGATCTCATCTTGAGCGATAAGTTCGCCCCGGCCTCCCTCCCGGATATATGCGCCCCGCGCCTTCGCGTCGTCGATACGATCAACCGTGCGGCGGCAAGGCGTTTTGTGTACATCGGCGCTCCTGCGGGAAGCGGCAAGACGGTGTCTGCGCTTCTGTGGCTCAAGAAAAGCAACCGACCTACCGTGTGGATCGGGCTCGACCGCTACGACAACGTGCCCTCGGTGTTCTACAAGCAGCTTTCGACCGGCCTTTATTCCGTCCAGGCGGAAAACGCCGCTATGCGCGCGGTGCTCGAATCGCCTTCGTTTTCGGCATCGCCCGTCGAGCATGCGATCAGCCTGATCGCCGAGATGCTGCCGCTCGATCGGCGCCACGTGCTCGTTCTCGACGACCTCCATCTCATCGAGAACAAGGAGATCGTCAAATCGCTCCCGGCCGTGCTCAAGCGGCTGCCGGGGGCGTTCTCGGTCGTGCTCTTATCGCGCGCCGAACTGCCCGAAGAGTGGAAGCAAATCGGCGCAGACGACGGTCCGGCTGTGCTGGGAGCCGATGACTTGCGTTTCGCCAAAGACGAGATACGCCACTACTTCAACGCGCTCGGGCGCTTCATCACCCCCGACGAGACGAATCTCGTGTTCGGGGCAACCGAAGGATGGGCGATCGGCGTGGCGGCTCTGGCCAAATCAGAGCAGATGGGGAAAGGAAGCGATCGCGATCTGTTCGCAAGCTATTTTGAAGAGCAGGTGTGGAGCACGTGGGACGAGGGTTTGCGGGCGTTCTGCTTGGCGACGAGCGTGGCTGATTCGTTCGATCCCGACCTTGCGGCGCTCCTTTCGGGCCGCGACGATGCCCGCGAGGTCATGGACAGCCTCGCTCGCTCAAACACGTTCCTTTCGCGGCTTCACGGCGACACGTACCGCTACCACCACCTGTTCCAGGATTTCCTGCGCGACAAGGCTGCCGCCGGCGGCGTTGACCATGCGGCCCTCTGCAAGCGCGCGGCCGAGCACTTCCGCACGCGCGGCGATTACACCCGTGCGCTGCGCTTCTGGCTCGAAAGCGGCGAGTTTCACGGCATGGATACGTATCTGCTGCTGTTTCTGTTCGAGAACAACCGCGGATCGGTGGCCGACTACGCCGAATTTCTGCGGACGCTCGACATCGAAGCGCTTACCGACGACGCGTACAGGGCGTGCCCCCCTCTGCGGGTGCTCGCCGCCTGGTACACGTATCTGACGAGCCAACGTGAAGCCTACGAGCACCACATGGACGAGCTGTACCGCACGCTGCCGCGCATCGCCGTTTCCGATTCGCGCTTCGTCGAGTTCGTCATCCTCGCCTACAGCGTCGATCATCGGACGACCATCATCGAGAAGGCGAAGAAGTTCTCGATGTTCAGCCGGTTCGTCAAGCGGTTCACGCCCGAGGGTCTGGCAACGGCCATCGCCTCGTTCACGCACAACCTTCCGTACCCGCACCGCAGCAACCTCGATTACTCGGCGATCGGGCTCGAAGAGGGCGGCATGGATCTGCTCGGGCGCACGTTCGCCCAGCTGCTCGGCGCCGAATGGGGCTACATCTACCCGCTCATGCCGGCGTGTTTCGCCTACGAGCGCAACCGCCTCGACGAAGCGCTCGGCGGGCTTGACGAAGCGTGGCGGGCCCTCGTGCCCGAAAACAAGGAGGACGGGCGCATCTGCATCCTGCTCATGCGCCACGCGACGCTCTGGCAGATGGGCGACGACGGGGCGCAGGCCGCCGCGCTCGAGGAGCTTTCGGCGTTCGTGGAACGCGACGCTTTGTATTTCCTCCCGAACCTCAAGGCGTACCGCACGAAGCTCAGGCTGTTCGATGCCGACAGGCGCGCTGCGGGGGTTTGGATGGACGAGTACTTCGTGACCGACGTGAAGCGCATCGAGCTCGTTCGCGTGTTCCAGCACTTCACGACGGCGCGCTCGCTCATCGTGCTCGGGCGCACCGACGAGGCTGAATGCCTGCTCGGGTGCTTGCTCGCGTTCGGTCGGGAGTTTCGGCGTCCGCTCGACGTCGGGGAGGCCGGGACCCTGTTGGCCGCCCTGCTGTGGGCTGTTGGGAGGAAGAAAGAGGCCGTCGATGCGCTCGCGGAGGCCCTCGAGGCGCTTGCGCCTTACGGGTATGTGCGGGTGGTGGCTGACGAGGGCGCGGCGATCGAGCCGGTGCTCAAGAGCCTGGCGTCACGCATCGCGCAACCCGATTACGCGGGTCCGCTCGCTCGCGCGTTCGTGCAGGAAGCGTTTCTTGCGGCGCACGATCGCTCTCGGCGCTTCCGCGGCGTATGCGCGAATCTTGCCAGGAGCGATAAGCCGATAAAACTGTCCAAGCAGCAAAAGCGCATCCTCGAACTGCTTGCGCGCGGGTACCGTAACGCCGAGATCGTCGAGGAGACGGGGCTTTCGATGCCCACCGTGAAGAGCCACATCCAAGCGGCTTACCGCAAGCTCGCCGTGCACTGCGCTCCCGATGCCGTGTTGAGAGCACGGGAATTGGGGCTGATCGAGTAAAACCGGCCATGAAAAGGCCTCGATGAAGGTTCCGCGCGTACGAACGCCAAACTATCCGCCGAAGCTGTTGTCGGCGTATGCAAATCGTCGGGCGAAAAACACGGTTTTTGCGCCGAAACCGTGTTTTTCGCCCGACGATCTTATTGCGTGCCCAGGATGCGAAGTTACGCCCCGGTCGCGCCATCGGGCCGATCCCTCTTGCGTCTCCTTGGGCGGAAGCGGGCTGTATCCGCCGCGGCCCTTCTACTCGATGAGCTCGAGGCGGCGGGCCTCGCGGACGGCGTCGAGCGCGTTGGACACGCCGAGCTTCTGGTAGGCGTAGAACAGGTGGGTCTTCACCGTGCGCACCGACAATCCCGTCTCCTCGGCGATCTCGGCGTTGCGGTAGCCGCGGGCGAGGTACTCGACCATGAGCTTCTGCTGCTTCGAGAGCTTCGCCTTGTCCGACGGCGCCGCCGCATACCCCTTGTGGCGTGCGGCCTGCTCCTGGGCGTTGATATAGATGGCGTTCAGGTACTTCGCATCCACCTGAGCCGCCGCCGGGTCGCGCTCGACGCGGGCGAGCGCCTGTTTCAGCAAAGGGACGGTGGCTTTCCCCTCGATCGAGAACACCCGGGTGAAGCGGTACGGCGCGAGCGAATCGATGGCCGCAAGCAGCACGGACACCCCGTCCTCGCCGTTGCCGCGCAGATGCTGCACGACGGCCAGCAGCGTGTCGGCTTCGGCGGCGTCGGTTATGCGATCGAAGCTGCGTGCGAGCGCGCTCACCCGACGGCAGAGGTCCTCCGCTTCGTCCAGACGCTCCTGCGCGATGAACGCCCGGCATGTGGTGAGGTACTGGTACATCTTGAACAGCTGGAGCGCGGCGTCGGGATGCACGAAATACTGGTCGAGCCAGGTTGCGGCGGCCTGAAGATCGCCCCGCCTCAGAGCCGCGTCGGTTTTGAGCGCGAGGAAATTCGGCATGAGGTACAGCGCGTCTTTCTCGCGCAGCAGCGCTTCGATGCGTGCCTCCATCGCGTCGCTTTCCTCGTCCTTGCCGAGGCCAAACAGGGGCACCCAGCGGTGGGAGAGGATGGCGAACAGCACCTCGTCGGACGTTTCGTTGGTGATCTCGCCGTAGGCCTGCGCGGCGAAGTCGAGCGAGCGGTGCCACTCGTTGCGCTCGTAGGCGAACCCGGCCTGGCAGGTGAGGATGGCTATCTTGAAGTACTGCCGGAACACCGCGCCCACCGATCGCTCCAGCTCGTCGAACGAATCGAGCAGGGAAAGCTCGTAGAAGTCGCGCAGGCAGCGGTGCGCGAGCGGCATGTTCACGGTAACGGAGGCCGCCTGCTGCTGGGTGTGGCGCCGCGAGCCGAGCGCGGGCAGCCGGTCGAGCTGCCCCGCGAGCTCCATGAGGGTGCGTCGCGGGTCGAGCAGCAACGTGAGCAGGGCGATCTCCAAAAACTCCCCGTGGCGCAGAGCCAGCAAGGGAAGCTTCGCGCGCAGCCGGTCCAGCGCCTGCTCCATCTTGCACGCGTCGCCCGTGAGGTAGCGGTACCACGCGGCCGTGATGTTGAGGTAGGGGTACTTGTCGAACGCCTTGGCGGGCAGCTCTTCCACGTACGAGCCGACGCTTGCCACGTACGCGCTCATGGAGCGGTTGTTGGAATGCCGGTCGTACTGCACCTGGCTCAGCACCTGATCGGAGAGCAGCTTGAAATCACCCGCGAACAGCGCGTAGTGCCGCGCGGTCAGCACGTCTCCCTTGCCGTGGTAAAACCGCGCCACCGTGCGGGCAAGCTTTCGCGCATCGATGCGGCTTTCGCCGAGCCGTGCGCGCAGAAACTCGAGGAACAGGGCGTGGAAACGGTAGCGGTCGCCGTCCACTTTGGTGAGAAACAGGTTCTGCCGCTGAAGATCGTCGATGAAGGCCCGCGGCTGCGGCGCATCCGAGAGCGCGGCGAACAGATCGGGCGAGAAATCGTCCACGATGCTCGCCCGCATGAGCGCGGTTCGGGTTGCTGCGGGAAGGTTGTCCCATACGAGCGTTTTGAGGTAGCGGTCGAGGGCGGCCTGCCCCCCGTGCTCGTCGTCGGGCACCTCGCCGCTGCGCGCGAGCGAGGACACGGCGATGGGCCACCCGTCCGTGCTGGTTGACACCTGACGGGATTGCTCTGCGGAAAGACGATGCCCGTACTGGGCGTACAGCCCGCGGATTTCGCTTGCGTCGAAGCAGAGGTCGGCGGCTTGGACCATGCTCAGCTCCGCGCCGAAGGCATCGATGAACGGCGCGGGCGGCTCCGTGCGGCTGAGCGCGACGAAGCGAAACGCGGCGGGCAGGCGCTTCATGAAGCGCGGGAGCGAATACAGGATGTCCTGCTGGGTGATGGTATGGAGATCGTCCAGAACGACGTAGCGAACGGGCGCATCGCCTCGTGCGGCGTCGCGGGCGCGCGTGGCGAGCTGCATGGCGTATTCGATGGGCGAATCCGAAAACCCGTCGTAGCGCGCAGAGCGTGCGTCGCTCGCGCGGTCGCGATCGTCCGTGCTGCCGTGTGCGCCTTCGCCGTCGCTCGCATCGAGGTCGAACAGCCCCAGCGAGCGGCAGAGCAGCCGGTAGAACGCCTCGGGCGCATTGTCGTAGGAATCGAGCGCGATCCACGAGGCGCAGGCGCCGGTCTGCTCGAGCCACAGGCGCACGGAAACCGATTTGCCGAAGCCTCCCAGAGCCTGCACGTACAGCAAGCGGCCGCCGGCCCGTTCGGCGAGCAGGGTCATGAGCGCCGGACGCGGCTCGATGATGCGCGGCAGCGCGGGCGCACCCTGTTCGTCGTGCGTCATAGACGTTCCTCCGTTCATTGCGACCTGCCTGCTCGCCCATCGAGCGGGCAGGCACGGGCCGAAACTCCGCAAAGGATCGCGGCCCTGAATCCGACGCTCCGCTGCGGATCGCAGCTTTGAATGCGAAATATAAGTATACTTCATATAGTTAGTTGGCTGCTCGCAAGTAAAGCAAGGCCTATTCGTTTGTCTGCACCCTTGCTGTGCCGAACTCGGCCTTCGCTTTTCATCGGAAGGGCGACGCGCCTGGCCAGGCTTTCGCTTTTCGGGGGATGACGCGGCTGATCCGCTCTTCGATTTCATCGGGGGTGTCGCGCTTGGCTTTCGCTTTCGCGAAAGGGCGGCGCACCTGTCCCGAGGGCTCTTTTTGTTTTCTGGGATTCAAATGTCCGCCAAGGCCCACTAAACGACATTTTTTCGCTCGCGAAAGTACAGAAGATATTCCGATTACCTGATCACAGAGTTTGGCTGCAAATCGAGGCGATTCGAAATGTCGTTTTCCGAAGGTTGGCGGACAGGGGAAGCCCCCGCCGAATGCGCTTTTTCTGCCGATGCGTTGCGAAATCGGGCTCCCTGAGTCGCCCACGGCTTGCCAGCGGTGCCTTCAATCGGCATGCGATTCAATGCGGAGCCGTGATCAGGGGGTTTGCTTGAGTCGGCAGGATGAGCCCCGCGTCTGTAGCCCTGGGCGCTGGGCAACGTGCACAACAATGCGGTCATGGGAATGCGCCGACGTGCCCTCACTGCGCTCGCTCAGGATGGCAGCCAGCGCGTCTTCCCTCTGCTATTTCCTCAAAACCTCATACCAGGCCGAAGTTTGAGATCGGCGCTCCGCCTATACTCCACTTGAAGACTGGTAATTCTACGGGGGAGGAGCGCCATGGAAGGTGCGAGCAGGGTGCAGGATACGTGGCGGCAATGCGCCCGAAAGACGGTTGCGACGGCGCTCGCGTGCGTGCTCGCCTTATCGACGGTAGCGGTGCCCGCGCAGAGGGCCGAGGCCGAAACGGTCTCCGGCCCGGTCACCGCCTGGGCGCTCACCAAGCTCGCGGACTTCAGCGTGGGGATGTTGGAGAAGGTGTGCGTGTCGTCGCTCGGGTGGGCGGCCGGCAACACCGACAACAACGCCGTGGACGCCATCTACAAGATGGTGAACTACGCCATCGGCGACCCCATCGGTACGAAGATCCTCGAGGAGTGCGCCAAGATCGAGCAGGACCTGGAGGAGATCAAGACGCAGCTCACGCAGATGGAGTCGGAAATCAACTCCCGCCTGAGCTACTACCAGACCGCCACCTACTACACCCAGGCGAACGAACGCTACAAGGCCATGTACGCCCCCGCGCAGCCCTACTCCGACCTCGTCGACCGCTACCGGGACTACGTGGCGGCCGCCACGGCGCTCGCGCAGGCCGAGACCGACCACGCGGCCAACCCCACTAACGCGACCAAGGCCGCCGTGGACGCGGCGCGCGCCGAGGCCCAGCGCGTGCAGGGGTTCCTCGACAACGACGTGGCCGCCATCGCGGCGCGCGGCTCCGTGAACGACCCTGGCGGCTTCCTCGCCGCCATCGACAAGGCGGCCGAGAACGCGTGCACGGTGTACCCCAGTCGCAACCCCGACGACCCGAACGGCCGCGGGCAGGCCCAGTTCGACCGGGACAACACCTACGTCGGCGTCCTCAACAAGATCTCGTACGAGAACAACGCCTTCGAGCACCAGCACTACGCCATGCTGAAGGACGGCCTGAACAAGAGCGCCATCCCGTTCACCACCCTCGTCGTGGCCTACCGCATCTACGCCGACTACCGCGCCGCCGCCGGCAACGACACCGCGGCGGAGGAGCAGTACTTCCCGCAGGCGGCCAACGCGGCGCTCAACAGCATCAACAACGTCGCGGAAACGCAGTGCACCGCCTACGACACCAGCGGCCTGTTCCCCACGGTCAACATCAAGACCGCCATGCGCCCCATCGACGTGGAGCCGACGCTGCCGCTCGACGGGTACGCCTCGTCGGCCAGCCACACCGAGGATATCAACGGCGACTTTTTCGACCATGACTATCATCCCGAAACCACCACGCAGACGTTCACCGCCTACGCCGAGAAGACGACGAGCGAGATGCCGTTTTACCGCGTTCGCACTGGCGGCCAGACGTTCTTGCTGCTCAAGGACGCGGGCATCACCCAGTACGAGCTGACGCGCTGGTACGTGCGTGACGCGTTCCCCCTCGATCAGTATTACGGCTACCCCAACCAGGACTTCTACAACCTGCTCTCGGTGGAGGGCGGGCGCTACCGCATGGTGCAGGCCCACCAAGACTACATCGTCTTGGTGAACCAGCACAGCAACACCAAGGCCACTTTCATCGAGTTTCTCACGAGCCAGGGGCTCAGCGACATCCCCCAGTACGGAAGCCCGTCCAACGTCTACGTGATGGCGAACAGCTGGATTCATCCGCAGGAGGGGCCTCCTTTCGCGCCGAACAACCACTACAGCCATTTCTACCTGCCCCGCACTGATAACCCGGCGGGGGCGGCTTACGAATTTTACAACTTCAACACCGAGAACTACAAAGACCAGGGCGTCCCCACCGACCGCTTCAAGCTGCTCACCATCCTCACCGGCGACGAAAGCAAGATGACCTACGGGGTGAACAAATCCGTCAGCGGCAAAGGCACGCTCGAGGTGGCGGCCGAGGGCGGGCAGGGCCTCGAAGCGGTGTCGGCCCGCACGCAGCTTGCGATAACCGCGCAGCCGTCGAACGCCAACGGACGGCTCGTGGGCTTGAAGGTGAAGGACGCCCACGGCAACGTCATCCAGGAGCTTCTGGACAAGGACACGGCCTCCCTGTTCACCGACGAGAACGGCGTGGTTGAGGTGGGCTACGCCATGCCGTACCAGGACGTGGTGATCGAGGCGTCGTTCTTCAACGTGGAGGGCGACGGCACGCCCGAGAACCCCTTCCTCATCCCCGACTCCGAGACGTTGGGGCAGTGCATGGACTACTACAACGCCGTGGACGACCCCGACGCCTGCTTCAAGGTGACTGCCGACTTCGATTGCAGGAGCGGCGGGCACGCCGCGTTCAAGAAAAACGCGTTCGCGGGCACGTTCGACGGCGGCGGCCATACGTTGTCCAGCCTGGGCGTCGGCAGCCTGTTCTACGAGGTGGGCCCGAGCGGCGTGGTGAAGGACCTGGTCCTGGAGGACGCCACCGGCAACTTCGCGTACGACAACAAGGGGACCGTGACGGGATGCAGCCAGACGGGTAACGCGGCGCGCGGCGGAGCCGGGCAGGAGGTGGGCGGCATCGTCACGCACAACGCCTCGGGGGCGAGCGTGGTGAACTGCTTCAACGCCGCGCGCGTCGTGGGCTCCAAGGCGGGCGGCATCGCGTTTTCCAACCGCGGCACGATAGCCAACTGCTACAACACGGCCGACCTGCACGGGCTCGCCTCCTATGGCGGGGGCAACGGCGCGCAGGCGGGCGGCATCGCGGCGGACTCGTGGAACGGCACCATCGAGAACTGCTACAACGTAGGGGAGGTGCGCGACTTCGGCACCCGGTACGCCATCGCGCCGATGTACCCGTTCCAGGATGCCGACAGCTCCTACAGCTACTACTCCTCGACGTTGGATGTCAACCAGTCGCAGGCGAACGCCAAGGCCATGCCCTACGATGTTATGAAAACCTCCGAGTTGGTGGGCAAGCTCAACGACGGGCGACATGGGGGGGGGTGGAACTTTTGGACGCGCGTCGACGGCGTGAACGACGGCTTGCCGTACTTCAGCGCCCACGACTTCGACACCGATGACGAGGGCGTCATCCTCATCCCTGACTTCGCGACGCTGCAGGCGGTGGCCCAAGCCGTGCAGGGCGAGCCGGACGCGTTCGCGAACGCGTCGTATAAGGTGACGGCCGACATCCTGAACGTGACGAAGGACTTCCCCTTGTGGTCGCTTCCCATCGGAACCGAGGCCGTTCCCTTCGGCGGCACCTTCGACGGCGGCGGGCACGTCATCGGCGGCCTGCGCCTGGACGAGGCTTCGGCCCCCGGCGGCTTCGCGGGGCTGTTCGGCGTCGTCGATTACGGGGCGGTGGTCCACGACGTGCAGGTGTGCGCGTTCGAGCTGTCGTCTGCGAACCACGTGCTGGGCGGCCTCGCCGGTCTCAACCGGGGGACCATCCGCGATTGCAGCAGCGGCACGGCGCAGTACTCGGGCATCTACGTGGACGACACCATCACCATCGACGATTTGCGCAAGACCAACGCGCACATCAACGGCGGCGCGCAGGTGGGCGGCCTCGTGGGCGTCAACATCGGCAGGGTGGAGAACTGCTGGAGCGGTGCCGACGTGGCGAGCCTCGCAGGCGGGGCAGCGGTGGGCGGCCTCGTGGGGCAGCTGACGCAGGGCTCCATCGTGAACAGCTACGCCATGGGCAAGGTGGGGCACGTGAACGACGCCTCCAACACGTCCGCGACGGCGGGCGGCCTCGTGGGTGCGGCCAAGAGCGGCACGGTGATCGACAACGCGTACTTCTGCGGCTCGGAAGTGGTCGGGTCGCTCGCTGGCGGCGTGGTCGGGAGCAACGAGGGCTCGGTGTCGCACGCGTATTTCCTGGCCGAGTCGGCGCCGGACGCGTTCGGCACAGGCGAGGGCGACGCGCAGCGGATGCCGAAGAAATCGATGATCGTGCAGTCCTTCGCCGATGCGCTCAACGCGTCGGTGGCGGACGGGATGCACTACTGGGTGCAGGCCGACGACGTGCACCACGGCTACCCGACGCTCGCGAAGGACCCGATGGTCGAGCGCACGCTGGTCGATCCGGCTACGGGCATCACGCTGACGGGCGTCGTCCACGCGGGCGCCGTCCTGTCCGTCGAGCGCCTGCAGCCCGGCCACGACCTTCACAGCGAGCTTGGCGGCCACACGAAGGGCGAGGTGCTGGGCGCGTTCGACATCGGCCTGGCGGTGGTAGGCAGGGATGCCGGCGCGGCGGCGCTCGGGGGGCCGGTGCGGCTGTCCTTCCCGCTCGGCGGCGCGTATTCGCAGATGCACGTGTACGTGCTGCACAAGCTGGCCGACGGGCGCGTGGTGGCCTACCGGGACGCGGCGCGCACCGACGAGGCGGTGGCGGTGACGGTGGAGGCGCTCTCGCCGTTCGCGGTGGTGGCCGAGGAGCTCACGCTAGCGCCCGTCGGCGACCGCTCCGTGATGCCGATGGTGCTTCTGCTGGGCGCGGCCGCCTGCGCGCTGGCGGCGTACGCGCTCGCTCGCAACGGGAGGGCGACGCGCGATGAGTAGGCCGCGCGCCGCGACCGTCGCCGAGGGGGCGCGAGGTGCGCGGCCGCCCAAACGGCGCGTATCCCCGACCTCGCGCGGCGGCCCGCGCGGCACAACCGTCGCCATTGCGGTGCTTATCCTGGTGGCGGCGCTGGCGGCAGGCGTGGCGGCGTTCGTCCTGCTGGGTGGGGGTGCCCAGCCGGCCTCGCAGGGCGCATCCGCCACGGTGACGGGGTGGGACGCGGCGGTGCCGAGTGCCGGCGGCGTGGAGCAGGGCATCTCCATCCCGGGCTACGAGTCCATGACCATGCGCGCCGGCGAGACGGCCCAGCGCGTGGACATGGGCAATCCGCCGAGCAACGAGTGCTCCTTCGTGATCACGCTGCGCCTGGAGGACGGCACGGAGCTGTACCGCTCGCCCTCCCTCGCGCCGGGGGAGGGCTTGGCCGAGATCGAGCTGGCCGTCGGCCTCGAGGCGGGGGAGTACCCGGCGGAAATCGCCTACGAATGCTTCTCCCTCGATGACGGCTCGCCGCTCAACGGCGCGGTGTCGAGCTTCACCCTGCACATGACGACGGAAGGATGAGGATGAAAACCTGCATGCACCATAGGGCGAAGCGGTGCGGCTACTTGGGCATGGCGCTGCTGCTGGCGGCTGCCTTGGCCCTGCCAGCGGCGGCCCACGCCATCAACCAGGACGAGAAGACGGGCAAGACGGACGTCACCGCCACGGTGGAGGATCCGAATGCGCCCAGCTACACGGTGGAGATCCCAGCGAAGATCGATTTCGGCACGTTCGCCAAGCCCACGAGCAATCAACCCGAAGAGGTATCCGTCTCCTTCAACGTGGGGGTGACCGCGGTGAGCAACCTGGGCGCCCAGAAGGTTGCCGTGCGCGTGCACGACACGGCCAATCGACAGACGTTCATGCTGGCGGCCTCCCGCACGCCGGCGAACGTGCTGGAGTACGACATCGAGCATTCGGGAGCTTCCATCAAGGCGAACGACTACGTGATTCCCGGCGGCTACCAGCTGTTCGCCGCTTCCATGGTGACCACGATCAGCTACGACGCCGTGCTTGACAAGGCGCAGCTCTTCGAGAAGGACGAGTCGTACAACGACGCCTACACGGGCACGCTCACGTTCTACGCCCAGCTCGTGACCTCGTAGCCCGTGCGCGGCGCAGTCGGGAAAGCGAAGCGTCTCATGGTCGCGTCCGCTGCGGCGGCCGCGCTCTGCCTGTGCTTTGGGACGGCCGCGCTCGCGCCGGGCGCCGCGCACGGCGGGGAGGTGGGCACGACCGAGGTGACGGCCCGCGTGGTGGAGGCCGCACCCGACGCCCCCGACGGCAACGCCCCCGACGCGCCCGACGGCGACGCGCCGCTCATCCCCACAGGCGACCTTCTGCCCGCCGTCGCTTTTGCCTTGGCTGCCTTGTCCGCCATCGCGCTCGTCGCTGCCGCTCAGGTGAGGCATCGTAAAAAGAGCAAGGCACCTCCAAGCCGATAGCGGCCGAAAGCGCCCGGCCCCGCTTTCGATGGCTGAGCCGGGCGCTTGCTGGTCACCGTTTACTGACCGGTCGATTTCTTCCTGCACCGGCGGTATTCCTGAACGGCGGCGATGCTTACCGTGCAGCCGAACGCGAAAACGCCGAGGGCGGCAACGTAAAGGGATCCCGCGAGGCCGTCGCCGGTCTTGGCGAGGACGGAAGGGCTCGGCCCGGTGCCGGATCCGCTGGATTCTCCCCCGTAGGCGTAGAATACCTCGTCGCCGGTGCTCCCCGCCGGTATGACGGTTGCGGCCTTCTGCGTGAAGAACGGGTCGGCGTACCAGGCGCTCGTACCCGCAGCGGTACCGTCGAATAGAGGCGGCGCGATAGCCAGATCGTCGTCGAGCACCGTGTAGGAGCTCGGGTTGCCATCGGGGTTCTTGCCGATGCCGGCGAAGTAGAACAGGGGATACTCGATGAGTCTCCATTTCGCGTACAGGCTTATGTCGTCCGTCGCGCCGCGGGGGATGGCCGTGACGGGCTTCGAGAGCGAGCTGTCGGCATGCCAGCCCTCGAACGCATAGCCCGTCTTCGAGGGCTCGCGCAAGGTGACGGTCGTGCTGCCGTTCATGAGCGTTGCAGGGTTGTCGGCGCTGTTCGTGCCGCCGTCCAACTCGTAGGAGACGGCGTACTCATCCTGCGACTAGGCGCTGTACAGCGTCGTCTGCCCGGGGCCGGACGCGAACGGGGGCGAGAGGGGGTTCGCCAAATCCGTGTCGGTGAACCAGCCGTCGAACTGCGCGCTCACCATCGCGGGGGCGATGTTGGGCAGGGGCATGTGCTTCGTGAGGGCGTAGGTTGATCCGCTGGGCAAAAGGCCCTCGGTGTTGCAGGTGAGGAAGTGCGCCACGCGCTCGATGTTGACGGTGCCGTAGTTGAGGATGAAGTACTCGTTGATGGGCAGCACGGTGTCCGTGGTGGGACTATTCGGTGAGAACCGTGCCTCGATTTGGAACACGCGCGGGCCGTCGCTCCCCGGATCACCCCCCGGGATAGGGGGCCAATAATTCGGGTTGTGCGCGGGGTCGATGCCCGAATAGCTATGCTCGCCGTTCACGAGCAAGAGCGTCGTTTGGGTGCCGGATGAGCTGACATCGTTTTTGTAGGTGTACACGGTCAGGGCGATCGTGCCCTCGCAGGGCTGGCCGTTCTCGTCCTTCACGGTGAAGATCATGTCGAACTCGTCCCCGAATGCGGTGAAGAATTCGTCGCGATGCTTCGTGACTTTGCTGCCGTCCGCGCGGACCAGGTCGAGGTCGAGGGTCGGCGCCGTCTTGAGCGGTGCCGTAGCTGCGTTTATCGACAGCCGCGCCGGTTGCGAGCGCACCGTCGGCACCACGCCGTTCCCGTTGGTCGTCCGGTCCATCACGTCCACGCAAAAGAGCCCTCCGGTCCATAGGGCGTCGCCTTCGTCGATGACATAGTCGGGTCCCGTCGCCCCTACGACGGGCTTCCATTCCGCATAGGCGGTGCTGCTGCTTGTGTCGAGGTAGAACCACTGATAGCCCAGGGTCTCGCCGCGCTGGGAGTGAGCGCGCACGGAAAACGCGGCGCTGCTCTCCCCGAGCACTATGCTCACGTTTTTCGGCTGCTCGTCGATGGCGGGCGCGTCGCTGCCTATCGTGGTGCCGACGATCGCCGGGCCAAGCGCGCTCGGATTGTTCTGGCCCATGCTGTCGTAGGACTGGAACCGCACCTGCCGGGTGTCGCCTGCGGTGAGGCCGTCTTCGATCCAGAACCTGCTCGCATCGACGCCCATCACGTTGCCGGCGGGCACCGTCCAGCCGCCGGTGCCCGTGGGCAGCGCCACGCCGTACGCTCCCGCGGGGCGGGTGGTGTCGTTGCTCCAGGCCCAGATGATACTGGTCTCGTCCGCGCTGTACGCCAAAGGATAGCGCGGAAGGCTCTTCGGCGCGGTTGCCGCTCCGGTTCCTTCGACGGCATAGCCGATGACCAGAGGGTTCTTCGCCACGGCGTCGGTCTGCCATACGGCTAGGCGAACGCTGTACGAGTATTCGTTGCCCTTGTTCGCCAAGTAGGGAAGGGGGTGCAGCGAAGGCAGCGAGGTGGAGAACTGCGCGCCCTTCGTCTGCGAGGACACCCAGCTGGCGCCGCCCGACAGCTCGCCCTTCACCCCTGCCTGTCCGGAAACCGATATGGCGGCGCCGAGCGACGCTTCGGCATGCACGTTCAGGGACAGGCCTCCGCTTACGGTTATGTCGAACCCGTTGGTGAACTGGGTCGTGTCGGTTACGGTTATGCTTACCGACGTTCCCGAACCCCCGTCGGCGGTAACCGGTATGGCGTTGGCGTTTGAGATCATGGCGTTGTTGTGCACGTTTGCGATCTGGCTCGTTTGGGTGGGGTAGGTGGTGGGATCGCCCTGCGTGTGCGCCAGCACGTTGGCCATGTCGATGGTCGGCACGTCCGCAGACCCCACGCTCTGCGCTGCTTTGTTGTAGCCGTCGAGCGTCATGAGCCCGAGGGCAGCATCGTAGGTGTTGTCGATCTTGTAGGCCACATGGGTGTTACCTGCTTTGGTGCCCACCTTTTCCTGTCCCCATTGCTTGCCGGGCTCCGCGCGCTTGTTGTACTCGTCGAGGTACTGCTGCGTGACCGTGAACTCGGGCACGTACACGTCGTACTCGTAGACGACAACCGGCACCGCCGACGTGACGACCATGGTTCTGCCCGCGTATTCCTCGTAGGTGAGCGAACGTTCGACGTTGCGCTCGCGGTAGTAGCTGCCCGCATAGTTGAACATCGCGCCGAAGTCGAAGCCGCCGCCGAGCAACCCTTCGTTTCCGACGAGCCCGACGCCCAAAAGCAGCTCGGCGGACACGTTGAACCCGCCGCCCAGGCCCCATCTGCCCTCGGTGCCGGCCGATTCGGATGACGAGATGCCGAAGCTGGTGGTTCCGATGCTCGTCTTCTCGTCGCCGAGCCTCTCGTCGGAGAGCTCGCTCCAGTACGGCACGCTGGCAAGGACGGCGAGAGGCTGCGGCGCGCTCCAGCCGAACGATTTTGATTTCAGCGCGAACTTGAAGGCGTTGTTCTTGTTGATATCGCAGGCAGCGATGGTCAGAAACGTGCCGTTGTCGTCGGTTTTCGCGTTGCTGATGAAGCTGGGATCGGTGTCCTGGGTTGCGAGCTTGCCGTTTTGGTCCAGCACCCAGCGCACGTCGTAGGTGACCGTGAAGTTGCTCGACCCCACAGCGCCGCTCTGCACGATGAGCTGCTCGGTGCCGATGTTCGTTTTGGCGAAGTTGCCGGATACCGCTTTGGTGATGAAGTGGTTTCGGTAGCCCGTCAGGTTCATATGGTACAGCGAGGTGAAGCTGCCGTCCCTGAAGTGCGCGGCCTCCGAATCGCCCTTCTTGTTGGTGGACGAGAGCGAGAACACATACCCCTCCAAGAAGAGCAGATCGTTGGCCTCGGAGCGCAGGAACTTGCCCGTGGCGAGCGCTGCGGGCTCGCACATCTCGTACTGCACGTAGATGTCGCTTAACGCGGGCACTTCCTTCGGGGTGTCCCAGACGAACTGGTAGATGCTCTTCGCCGCGTCGAACGTGAACATCTGCACGAGGTTCTTATCTGATTCCATCCAGCCCACCGGGTCGCCGCTGTTGTAGGAGTTATAGTGGCCGGCAAGGATAAGCTCGGGTTCGCCGTTGCCGTTGAGGTCGGTTTGCAGCGTCGAGGCGAACCGCATGCGATACGACCCGAAGTCGGGGGTGTAGTTGTATACCTGCTCGAGCTGTGGCCGCGTTGCCTTGGTCTTTCTCGAGTAGATGGCCATGAATGAAGGCGTGCTGCGGAACCCGAGGCCGTTCTGGTAGGTGAGCGGCAGGCTCATGGTGACGACGAGGTCGTCGTAGCTGCCGTGCGAGAACGTGGCCAGGTGGACGATGGGCATGCGCCAGTCGCTGAATTCGCCGCCGAAGCTGGAATTGATTTTGTCGAGGTAGATAACCTGCTCGTTGACGAGTGCTCCCTTCGAGGAATCGTAGCGGTAGATGACGATGTGGGGACCTGCGGGGTAGGGGTTGTAGATGGCAAGCTCCTGGTTGCCGTCGCCGTCGAAATCGCCGCCGACCATGGCCAAGAGCCCGAGCGAGCCCTCCTGTTGGATATGCTCCATGACAAGAGGGTCGTTTTTGGCAGGAAGGCCATGGCGGACGCGGGCCAGCGTTTGGACCTGTCCGTTCGCGAAGCGCTGCAGCTGGATGTCCTGCCCGCTTTCCCGATCTTTGCCGTGGCCCGACTGATAGGAGCCCGTGTAGATGGTGTTCGAGACGATGAGCTGCTCTCCGGCATGCGTGAGCGTGCACGCGTTGTTCGCGTGATACTGGTAATCCTTCCAGTTGGTGTCGAGGGATGTTGCTCCGAGGGTTTTGCGCGCCATGCTGTCGAGCTTCATCGAGGATGCGGCAAGCGCCTCGATGCTGTCCGCGACGTAGGCTTTCCCCTTGTCGTAGTCGGTTCGGTTCACGTAGCCTACGTAGAGGTTCTGCGGGTCGAGCGTCGTGAAGCCCGCGAGGGGATCGCTCGATGTGTCGTCGTTGAAGTCGGCGGGCACGTTTTGCACGTCGAGCTTGAAGTCCTTGTAGGAAGCCGGATCGGAGAAATAATTCTGCGCGTTCGCCTGCGACTGCGTTGCGGCCGAGGCATCGGTCGGCGATGCGGATGTCGTATCCGGTTCGAGGTCGTCGGCGTAGGCGCTTGGGATCATCGGATCGAGGCCGAGCGTGCCGAACAGCGCCATGGCGCCCGCTCCCGCTACGAAAGAGCGTCGCGATAGCGCTGGGCGCTCGTTGTTTTCTCCTGACAGGTGCTTTTCCTGGTTGTGGTTCATACGCGAAACTCCCCGTGTGCTGGTTTGGCTGAGCGGCATGGCGCTTCGGGTGTGCCTCGGCCTGCGTGGTGCAGGGTCTCGTGCGCAGGCCGGGTCTTGCCCGAAATCTAAGTAACATATTAGACAAAAGGTTGCAGCAAAAACATCATACGGTATGAGGTTTTCGCTATACTTTTGAGAAACAGGTGAGAGGATGGGTATGACTGATAGGGTTGTAAGCGGGGAGCCGATCGACCAAGCCGATCTGCTCCTCAGCGGCAAATTCGCTCCAGCAACGCTTCCCGATGTGTACGCGCCCCGGCTTCGCGTGGTGGACGTTCTCGATCGCGCCGCTCGTAAGCGCTTCGTGTACGTGAGCGCTCCTGCAGGCAGCGGTAAAACGGTTTCAGCGCTTTTGTGGCTGCGCAAAGCCAAGCAGCTTACGGTGTGGATCGGTCTCGACCGGTACGACGATGTCCCCTCGGTGTTCTACAAGCAGCTTGCAACAGGGTTGTATTCGGTACAGCCTGGAAACGAAGCCATGCGCTCGGTACTTGAGAACCCTGCATTTACCCATTCGCCCGTCGAGCATACGGTGAGCCTCGTTGCCGAAATGTTGCCGCTCGACAAACGCTACGTGCTCGTGCTCGACGATTTGCATTTGATAGAGAATCGCGAAATCGTAAAGTCGCTTCCCGCCGTGCTCAAGCGACTGCCGGGTGCGTTTACCGTGCTGCTGCTCTCGCGAGCCGGTCTTCCCGAAGAATGGGAATCGTTTGGTGCGGTCGGAACGCCGGCGCTCGTCGATGCGGTGGATCTTCGGTTTACGGTCGACGAGATCCGCTCGTACTTCGATTCGCTCGGGCGTTTTCTTACGCCGGACGAAACGCGCCTTGTGCACGCGGCAACCGACGGATGGGCGATCGGCGTAGCGGCCCTTGCGAAATCGGATACGGTTACACGGGGCAGCAGCAACCAGCTGTTTGCGAGCTTCTTCGAGGAGCAGGTATGGAGCACATGGCCGGACGATCTGCGTGCGTTCTGCATGGCCACGAGCGTGGCTGATCGATTCGATTTCGAACTGGCCGAGTTGCTGTCAGGGCGCTTTGATGCGGCCGAGGTGATGGACGAGCTTGCCCGTACCAATACGTTCCTCTCGCGGATTCACGGCGAAACGTACCAATACCATCACCTGTTTCGTGACTTTTTGCGCGAGAAGGCATCCGAGGACGGCATCGACCGTTCGGCTCTCTGCAAACGCGCTGCCGAATACTTTCGTGCCAAGCTCGATTACACCCAAGCGCTCAGGTTCTGGCTCGAAAGCGGCGATTTTCGCGGTATGGACACGTACCTGCTTCTATATCTGTACGAAAACGATACCGGCTCGGTTGCCGACAGCGCCGATTTCATGGGTACGCTCGCTCTCGATGAGCTTCCCGAACGGGCGTATCGAGACTGCCCCCCGCTGCACATCCTCGCGTTGTGGTACGACTATCTGACCGGTCGGCGCGAGCGGTTCGAGCACCATCTCGACGAGCTGTACCGCGCCCTACCGCGCATCGCGGCCTTCGATTCGCGGTTTATCGAATCGGCCACGCTTTCGCACAGTATTGATCATCGTACGACCATCATCGAAAAGGCGAAGAAGTTCTCGGAGTTCTCACGCCTCATCAAGCGCTTCACGCCGAGGGGTTTGGCAACCACCTTGGCATCGTTTACGCAGAACCTTCCATATCCGCATCGCAGCAACGTCGATTATTCGGCCATTGCTCTCGAAGAAGACGGGATGGATCTACTGGGAAAGACGTTCGGGCCGCTGCTCGGCACGGAGTGGTGCTACGTATACCCGCTCATTCCGGCGTGCTTTGCCTACGAACGCAACCGCCTGTGCGAGGCGCTTGCGGGCATTGAGGACGCCCGACGTGCGCTTGTTCCCGAGAACAAAGAGGACGGTCGCATCTGCATCGGTATCATGCGCCATGCGGCGCTTTGGCAGATGAACCGCGCCGACGAGGCCGCTGCCGCGCTTGCCGGCCTCGAAGCATACGTCGAACGCGAAGCCTCGCAATTCCAGCACAACCTGCTTGCGTATAAGGCGAAACTCGCACTGTTCGATGGCGATGTGCGCACGGCGCGCGCGTGGCTCGAGGAGTACTTCGTCACCGAGGCGGACCGCATCGAGCTCGTCCGTGTGTTTCAGCATTTCACAACAGTGCGCTCTCTCATCGTGCTCAAGCGAACCGAGAAGGCCGAAAAGCTGCTCGATGCGCTTTTGGAGTTCGGCCGCGGATTCGTCCGCCCGCTCGATGTTGCGGAAGCCGCTACGCTCAAAGCGTCGCTTCTGTGGGCGTGCAAGCGCAAAGACGAGGCGGTTTCTGCACTTACCGAAGCCCTCGAAACGCTTGCGCCCTACGGGTTTTACCGCGTGATCGCCGACGAGGGCGCGTCGATAGAACCCGTGCTCAAGAGCGTGGCCGACCGCATTGCGCGAGCCGACTACGATGGCGCGCTCGACCGTGCATACGTGCAGGAGGCGCTGCTTGCCTCCCATGATCGGGCGAAGCGCTTTGGCGGCGTTGCTGTGAACCTTGGCACGAGCGACAAGCCGGTGAAGCTTTCGCGCCAGCAGAAGCTCATGCTCGAACTGCTCGCGCGGGGTCTGCGCAACGCCGAGATCGCCGAGGAAACGGGTCTCCCATTCCCACGATCAAGAGCCATACGTCGCTTGCGTACCGCAAGCTCGGGGTTACCAATGCGATGGATGCTGTGCTGAAAGCCCGCGAGCTGGGGCTGATCGAATAAAAGCTTTTGATGCGGTTTGCGCGAGACGGGGCAGAGGCTCATGAACCCTTGGATTTCGTGTGGTACCGCTGCGCCGCTTCGCACGCCTCACGTATACTTTGTACGAGATACGCTGTCGATCCATCGAAAGCCGAACGCATGCCAAAGAAGAAGCAGCAGAAACAACCGCTCAGCAGACAGCTGATCGTCGATACGGCCTTTCGCATGATCGACGAGAACGGCTACGATTCTTTCACTATGAGGGCGCTCGGCTCGGAACTCGGCGTTTCGGCGATGGCGTTCTACGCTCACTTTTCGTCGCGCGAGGAAATGCTCGGCGCGGTGGGTACGAAGTTCATGGACGCGCTCAATACCGGCCCGGTTGCGGGAGAGCGCTGGGACGATACGCTCAGGCGTACGATGACGTCGTTACGGGCGGGGTATCTCGAGCATCCGAACGTCGCCGAAATCAACAACGACAACGCAATTGCGTGGCTGGGGCTTGCCAAACATACCGAGAAGATCGTGAACCTGCATCTCTCGCAAGGCATGCCCGAAGACATCTTCGTCAAGGCCTGGGCCATGGTCGACGCCTTTCTCACCGGGTTCACGGCAAACGAGCTCGCCATGATCCGCGATGCCGCGATGCCGGGTTCGCCTGACGAAGGCGATCTTCCAAAATGGCAGCAGGTCGTGCGGTCGGCCTACACCGATGAATCTTTCGCGAGCGGCATCGAGATCATCATCGAGGGCGTGCGGGGTTTGGCCGCACCCGATCCGTGCGAATGGTACACGCCGGACGAACGAGGCGACGACGGCAGCGATACTCGCGGAAAACGCGATGCCGCTGCGAGCGAAGCGGGAATTCGCAGTGGAACCGCCGGCGACACGGCTTCGAAAGCCATGCGCTAGATGGCTGAACCCGAACGTACAGTGCAACCGAGCGGGCAAGCGAATCCCCCGAGTACCTTACCGTCCCTCGAGGCGGTGCGCTCTGCGGCCTCTTCGGCAGCCGCGTCGACCGCTGCGGCTATCAGGGCGCGCACGGACTGTGCGGATATCGGGCGGATCGGTATTCCGAGAGCGCTTCTCTATTACCGCTACGGCGTGTTGTGGACGACGTTTTTCGAGCAGCTCGGACGCGAAGTTGTCGTAAGCGATGCTTCTGACAAAGATGTTTACGATGCGGGGGAGCGAGTTTCGGTCGATGAGTGCTGCCTTGCATCGAAGCTGTACCTCGGGCATGTGGAAAGCCTGATCGGAGCATGCGATGCGGTATTCGTTCCCAGCCTTGCGAACAAGGGGCGCCGCAGGGGGTATTGTACGAAATACCAGGCTCTTCCCGACTTGGTGGCGAATACGTTTTATGACAGGAATGTGCGCATCGTATCGCTTTCGGTGAACGAAACCGAGGAGAAGACCGATGAGAAAAGCGCGTTCATCGCCCTCGCCCAGCGGTTCGGAGTGGGCGCCGCCGACGCGAAACGGGCGTACCGTGCGGCGAGCGCAGCACAGCTCAGAGCAGACCGCAGCGCGGCTCGTGCTCAGGAGCGGCGGCTTTCTGAAATCGAGCAGCTGCAAGCGCAGGCGGCTTCGGGCATGCGCTCGCTTGAGCAGGCAGTGCCGACAGCGTCGGTTGTAAACGCTCAGATGCCGCTTTCCATATTGTTCGTGGCCCATCCTTACGTGGCGCACGATCCGTTCATCAACGGCGGTATCGTCGATCTGCTCGAATCGATGGGTACGACGGTGTTGTTTGCCGATGAGACCGACCATGCGAAGGCGCTCCATGAGAGCTTCGGCTTCTCCGAGACCCTGCCATGGCTCGTGAACCGCGAGCTCGTCGGCTCGATCACGCTTCTGCACGAGCACATCGACGGCATCGTGCTGGTGAGCGCATTTCCCTGTGGACCCGATTCGATGACCAACGATGCTGTCGCCCGTTGCATACAGGGCAAGCCCATTCTCTCGCTGATCGTAGATGCCCAAAGCGGCACGGCAGGACTCGAGACCCGCATCGAGAGCTTCATCGACATCCTGCGCTATCAGCAGAGGGGAGGCTACCTTCATGGCTGATCATATCGAAGAGGACGTGCGCAATGCGCGCATCTGGCTGCAGCTCGACAAGCTGAGGCCGCCGAAACTCGTCGTGCCGCGCAAACGCGAGAAGAAGGATCGCCACGCTCGCACGCGTGTGGGGTTCTTCCGCTACAGCTACTACGACATCGCGTTCAAGTACTTCGTTGAGCAGGTGCTTGACGCCGAGTTCATCGCGCTGCCCGAGCCCACGAAACGCACGCTTGAACAGGGCGCGCGCAACTCGAACGATTTCGTGTGCGCACCGTTCAAGCATATTCTCGGCGACTACATCGATGCGCTCGAGGCGGGTGCTGACGTGCTTGTCCAGTTTGCAGGTCCGTGCCGCCTCGGCTATTACGGCGAGCTGCAGGAGTCGATCCTGCGCGATTTGGGCTACGAGTTCGAGATGCTCAACTTCGCTACGCTTACCGGTAAGCCGCTTAACGAGTACATTCGCGAATGCAAGAAGAAGGTCAATCCCGACCTCTCAGTGGCTCACGGAGTACGTTCGATGCTCGCGGTGTTCAAAATGATCGAGAACCTCGATGAGGCGAACGGCTTCTACCTCGCGCATGCGGGTTTCGAGGTCGAGCCGGGATCGTTTGCCCGGGCGCTTGCCGCCTACCACGACGATATGCGGCAAGCGGTGACCGAGCGGGATATCGCGGAGGCTCAGAAAAAGGGGCTCGATGCCCTGAAAGCGCTTGCGGTGCGCAAGCCTGCCGATCCGGTGCGTGTGGGCATCGTGGGCGAATACTTCACGGCGGCGGATGCGGCGAGCAACCTCGGGGTCGAGCATAAGCTTCTCGATATGGGGGTTGAACTGCACCGCTTGCTCACCATGACGAACCGCAACCTCCGCTACAACGAGAAGAACCTGCGCGCGGGCATTTCAGAGTACGTGAAATACGACATGGGGCCAACTTCGAGCATGACCATCGCGGCGGCTAAGCGCTACGCTGACGAGGGGTTCGACGGCATCGTGCATCTGAAATCATCCGGCTGCACGCCCGAGATCGATTGCGTTCCTGTTTTGCAGCGCATCAGCCGCGAAACGTCGGTGCCCATGCTGTTCTTGAGCTACGATTCTCAGACGAGCGATACGGGACTCGATACGCGTCTCGAGGCGTTTTACGACATGATCGCACGAAGGAAGAAGGCACGGCTGTGAGCGAAGCATACCTCGGCATCGATACGGGTTCTATTTCCACAAAAGGCGTGATCATCGATGCGAACCGCGAGATCATCGCTCGATCCTATCTGTGGACCGAAGGTAATCCCATGCAGGCAGCGCGCCGCGTGATCGAGGATTTGGGCAAGCAGATCGATCGAGCGTCGGTGCAGGTCGAAGCCGTGGGAACCACGGGAAGCGCTCGCAGGCTCGTGGGAGCCATGACCGAAGCCGCCGTGGTCAAAAACGAGATAACCACGCATGCTGTGGGAACGACGTACCTTCACCCCGATGTGCGGACCATTCTCGAAATCGGCGGTCAGGATTCCAAAATCATCTGCGTCGAAGGGGGGATCGCCGTCGACTACGCCATGAACACGCTCTGCGCGGCGGGAACGGGCGCGTTTCTTTCGAGCCAGGCGCATCGCCTGGGGCTTGAGGTGGAGGAGTTCGGCGACATTGCGCTTACGTCGAAACGTCCTGCGAACATTGCCGCGCGCTGCACCGTGTTCGCCGAATCGGATCTCGTGCACAAGATCCAGATGGGGTATTCGCGCGAGGATATCGTTGCCGGGCTGTGTAAGGCGGTCGCTTCAAACTACCTCAACAACGTTGGCAAGGGCAAGAAGGTCGTCGCCCCCGTGGTTTTCCAGGGCGGCGTGAGCAAGAACGCCGGTGTGGTACGGGCGTTCGAGAACGAGCTTGGCATGGAGGTGCTCGTGGACGCCGACGGCCACCTCATGGGTGCGTTCGGAGCTGCGCTTCTTGCAGCCGATGCGGTGCCGACTGCTTCCGAGCGAACCAAGCCGTTCGACTTCGACGTGACCGCATTCGAGTTCAAAACGCGCGAGATCGAATGCAGCGCGTGCACGAACCATTGCGAGATCATCTGCGTCTACCGCGACGGCGAGATCATCGATGCGTGGGGCAACCGCTGTGAAAAAGGTGCCGTGAAGACGGGCCGCTAGGTTGGGCGATTTCTCTTGATAGTCCGTTGCTTCACGGTTGAACATCGGTACTGCTAGGCTTTGGGATCCTTATGTACGATGTCGATGACATCTTGTTTGGAGTGCACGCCGAGCTTTTGGTACACGTTTCTCACATGCGACTTCACCGTGTTTTCGGAAAGCGTAAACCGTTCGGCCATGTACTGGGTCGAGCGCCCTTGCGCAAGGCATCTGAGCATGTCTGATTCGCGGGGAGTCAGCTGCGCCTGTTCGGCGAGTGCGCGGCAGCGTTGCTCGAAGAGGTCATCGGCTGCGGCTCGCTGGGTCGTCGTGGCATCTTCCATCTTGGGCAGCGCATCGGTCTCGCCTGAGCGTTCGGCGGTATAGCCTGCGATGCTGCGGTCTTTCAGCACGAAGAGCACGACGGTCGACAGCAAATAGACCGCCACAAGCGCAAGCGCCATGATCGCGATGCTTCCCGTTTCAATGAAGCCTGCAAACGTATAGCCGATGCCGACGCCGAGCAGCGAGGCTAAGCTCGTTGCCGCTTCGCACGCTCCGAACAGGATAAGAGCAGGGAGCTTGGTGGTGTAGACAACGTTGGCGATGATGCACCACGTGATGACGTCGGTAATGAGCCACCCCATGGCCACCATCGAATTCGCCACACCTCCGCCGGTATTCCAGATGAATGCCAGCAGCAAGAATCCGCCCGCCGCGATGGGCAAGGCGATGCGGTAGGCGCTTCCGATATCGACGCGCTTCGGAAACAGGAGCGCAGGCAGGAGCATCGCAATCACCACAAGCAACGTAACGGCTGTGGAAGTCCATTGAGCCGCCTCGACGTCGACCGACTGTTGGCCCGATACGAACAGCGTGAGATTGCTCACGAAGGCGAACGTGGCCGTGATGAATACCGGTCGCCATAAGAGCGATACCGCATTGCGCAAGGTCGCGTTGGTCGGCTCTGCCGTTTCGATAGCGCGTCCCGCCATACTCTTTTTGAGCAGGAAGGGAATGGCGGCGATGCCGACAGCGGCGATGGCGAGTATCGCAAGCGGGGGAAGCTCGACGAAGAGCGCATAGACCACAAGCGATGCGAGGTAGGAGAGCAGCACGAACACATATACCGACCGCAAGGAGAGCGTCCCGCAAAACCGACCCCATACCAGCAGCATAAGCGCATCACCTGCACCGAGCAGACAGGCGGCCACGGCGAGCATGAGCGTGCTTTCCGATGCACCGAATTCGAAGCCACCTACTCGTAGGATGATGGTCGAGAGCGCAAGGCCGATTACGAGGAGCAGCGCCGCGCAGAGCGAAAGCGTGCTTGTGGCCGACAGGGACGGTCGGCGGTAGGCGGCCAGAGCGCAGAGGTTGAATACGACGATGCGCGCGGCGAAAAATACTGCAAGGTAGCAGGCCGGTGCTATTCCCGGCAATCCGGCCTTACCCGTCTGCGGCATGATGTCGTGCAGGTACAAAAAGCTGAACGCGAAGTACAGCGCGAAGCCGATATGGTAGGGCCTGACAGCCTTAGCCAGATTGCGTATGGGGGCTGATGTCGAGCCCATGACCCTCCTGCGTTTCGCTTCGCCGAGAAGGCGATTGCTTCCTCAAGACCCATGGTGCGGTGTTCCCACCCGTCGCGGGTGAGATAGATGATAGCTTACTTTCGCCCGAATTTCATCATTGGCGGGTGTGGTGCTGGTTTTTCGACGGCCGTACCATGACCGAAGCTAAGGATAGCTTGCCGGGCATGCGGCGATCGGGAGGAACGAAGCCGCGCAGGGATGAATGCAAAAGCCCGGCATCGTGAGAGAGGATTCACATGAACGAAATCAAACAAGGATTAAGCCGTCGCGCATTTCTCGGCCTCGGCGCGACTGCGGCCGTAGCGGCAGGGGCAGCGGGTCTCGTCGGGTGCGCTCCGAGTCCAACTGCCGATGCGAAGGCGCCCGCCGACCAAGGAAGCGCCCAAACGGCAGCGGGCGAGCCAGCATTCATGGCCAAACCCGAAGTTCCTGCCGATATCAAGGAGACCAAAAGCTGTGACGTGCTGGTCATCGGTCTCGGCATTTCGGGCATCGTCGCGGCACGTGCGGCCTCTGAAGCGGGTGCTAAGGTGATCGGTATCGAGAAGCAGGCTCAAATCGGAACCATCGGCCTTTCGGGCGATTTCGGCATTTACGGTTCGAAGGTCCAAGAAGAGCTCGGCATGGAGCTTGCAAGCAAAGAAGAAGTCGTGAACCAGCTCATGAAGGACATGACGTTCCGTCCGCATGCAAAGCTTTTATCGTATTGGTACGATCATTCAGGTGAAGACTTCGATTGGCTTATCGCCGAGTCCGATTACGAGCTTGTTCCGACGTCGGCAACGCCGGCGAGCGGCGAGAAGGAAAACGTCATACGGCCGAAGTGCTATCCGGTGCTCGAAGGATACGACCGCTCCAAGGAGCTCTTCCCGTTCTTCAACGGTTCCGTCACCACCGAGCCGAGCGTGGGTTGGTGCCTCGATTCGTGTCAGCAGATCGCCGAGGCGAACGGAGCGGAACTCATCTTCGGCATGTTCGCCGAGCAGCTCATCACCGACGAATCGGGTCGGGTAACCGGTGCGTACGTCTACGATAAGGGTGGGGAGTACACCCAGATCGACGCTTCGAAGGGCGTTATCCTATGTTGCGGCGACATCTCGGGCAATGCTGAGATGCTTAACTACTATGTACCGTGGGTCGAGGGCATCGCCCCGTTCTATCCCAACGTCGACGTGAAGGGCAACGTCGCCAACTCAGGCGACGGCCATCGCATGGGCATGTGGGCAGGGGCTCATATGGAGAAAGGCCCGCTCGCCCCGATGACCCACCACATGGGTGCGGCGCTCGGTGTGGATGCCTTTCTGCAGCTTAACGTGCGCGGTGAGCGCTTCATGAACGAGGACATCCCTGGTCAGAACATCATGGACCAGTTGAGTACGCAGCCTGAGATGCGTGCCTGGCAGATTATCGACTCGCAATGGCCCGAGCAGCTTTCTGTGCAGGGAACCGGTCACGGCTACGTGAACTACTATATTCCCGACAGCGAAGCCGATCAGTGGCCTGCGGTTGTGGGCGAGGAGATGAGCGCGAGTTTCTCCGGCTATACCACCGATTCCATGTTCGAAGCCGCTATCACCCATAAGGCCGACACGATCGAAGAGCTTATCGAGATGATGGGGCTGCCGAAGGAGACGGCTCTCGCATCGATCGAGCGCTACAACGAGCTGTGCGCGAAGGGTGTCGATGAGGATTTCGGAAAGGATCCGCGTCGCCTGTTCCCTGTGGAAGCCGGTCCGTTCTACGCCTGCGAATTCGGCGATGCCGGCATGCTCGTGTGCATGGGCGGTCTCGACACCGATGCCGAGTGCCACGCGCTCGATGACAGCATGGAGCCGATCCCTGGCCTTTACGTTGCCGGCAACACGATGGGCAACCGTTACAAAGTCGAATACCCCGTCACTGAAGCGGGCATCAGCCTTGCAACGGCGCTTGTGTTCGGTCGCCTTGCCGGTATGAAAGCCGCAGCGGGAGAATAGCCAACTGTCAACGGGTGCGTCTGCCTCCCCCGAGGCTGGATCGCCCGTGAACCTACGCGGGAACCGGGCTGCCCGACGTCTTTGCGTCAGGCAGCCCGCGCTCGTAGAGCTCATAAGGTCGGGACTCGTATTTTCGTACGTTCTGAGTGTTCAAGCACCAGATCGCCATCTGGCGCTATGCGGAAACATGGCAATCTTGGCAGCGCTCTGGACGGCTGGGCGGTGGGCGGGCCTACACTGCATTTGCAATCATCTGCGCAAGATAATACGGGAGCCCCGTCGTTGCTACCGAAAGCAGAAACACAACGGCGACGGTGATGATATAGCGGCGCTTGCGCATGATGAGGAGTGCGGCGAACTCCCGCAACAGCGCGTTCGGAAGGTAATAGAACGCGGTCTTCGCGCCGAGGCCGTCCATCTTGAGACCGGCCTGTCGCGCGTAGATACCTGCCCGCATCACGTGGTAGTTGCTCGTCGAATAGATTGCCTTGTACCCTTCGGGGGAGCGTGCATCCATGATGGCTTTCGAAAACGCCATATTCTCGGCGGTGTCGGTCGATTTGTTCTCAACGAGCACGTGGTCGGCATCGAAACCCGCATTGAGGGCGAACTCCCTCATCGCTTCGGCTTCGGCACGCGGTTCGTCGGGCCCTTGTCCGCCGGACATAATCAAAATCGGAAGCTTTCCCGTTTTCTCATCCTGCTTTTGCGCGAACACGATGGCTTTGCGGATGCGCGAGGCTAAAAGCGGTGTGACCTGCCCCTTGATAAGTCCGCTTCCCAACACGATGATGTAATCCTTGTTTTTCCTCGGCCGTGCGATACTGCACAGAAACGCCGTCATAAGGAACAAAAACACGATGAAGGTGTACACGCCGACGACGGCTGCTATGCCCGACCAGAGCGCCTGCACCCAAAACGGCGTCGATTGGGATGCGACCAGCCATGAAACGGCTACGAAGACAACGATTGCTACGGCTGCTAGAAGCGTGAGCGAATTGGCAAGTGAATGGCCTTCCCGTTTGAACACGGTCCTGGCGTTGAACAGCAGAAATGCGATAAGGATGTACAAGCCGAACAAAGCGGCGATAACCGCAAGGACGGCGACGGCGATGAGCGGGTACAGGAAAAACGGGTTGTCTTCGTGTGATACGGTGACAACCCCCAACGTGAGGGCAAGCGAGAATAGGAATGCCCCGAACGTGAACCCCGTGAGCATATTCGTCTTGTTCGCTCGATAGACGAGAGCGAACACAGCGAACGAGACCGCTGTAACAAGGCACATGAGCAGAAGGGCATCCATGAAGGCCGAACCCCGTTATTGCTTTACGATGAGGACCGGCATGGGAGCGGTTCTTAGCACGTGACTCGATACGCTGCCGAGGATGCCGCGCAGCGCGCCGAGCCCGCGTGAGCCCATGACGATGAGATCGGCGCGATGCTCGGTAGCGTAGGCAACGATCTGATCGCCGGGCAGCGTCTCCTCGACGATATCGATGCTGACTTTCGTGTCGCCGGCTGCGATGATCGGATCGATTCGCTCGTGCAACTCGGCATCAGCTTCATGGATGACCTCGTCGAACAGCGCCCTCAGCGCTTCGGATGACGGTTTAGGGGCATCGGGTTGGCCGCTCGTCGCTTCAAGTTTGTCGATGACCCGCTGCTCGGTATCGACGATATGGAGGATGCGGATGGCTGCATCGGGGTCGGTCGATGCGATCCTCATGGCCTCAGTCAAGGCCGCATGGGCCGATTTCGAATTGTCGTACGGTACGATGATGGTTCTGTACAGCATGAGTCTCCTCCCACCGAGCTTACGATGTACCCATTATAGCTAACTCGCAGGAAGCGAAACGAAAGGATGCATTCGATTGCCGATTCGAAAGCGAGCCTTCGGCCTTTTGCGGTGCGGGTTTGAACTAGGCTGGCACGGGGTGGATTCGCGATGCCGTTTGACTGAAGCTAGATGGCTCCGAGCGCTTCGCGCGTGGCGATGACCTCGATTTGCTGGTTGCGCACGTCTTTGCGCATGCGAGCGAAATTCCAGAGCGTCATGCCGAAGCAGAAGGCCGTATAAGCGAGCGTAACGATGCTCTTCTGGGTTTCGAACAGGGGAACAACGCCTGCCTTGCTTGCGAATGCATACGCCATGATGAGCAGATAGGGGACAAGGAGCACGTATTCGAGGCGATAGTAGCGCGCTACGATGTAGCTGCATGATTTGAATAAGCGCTTGCTGACGATGAACAGCGCGATGCCCGCGTGCATGGCTATAAGCGCTCCGAAAAACCACGGCATCGGGGCGAATTGAAGCAGCGTGATGAAACCGAACGTGAACAGCGCTGCAAGAGCGAAGAGTACGAGTCCCGTGCTGGTGGTGCGGGGTATGTCTGCCATGGCATCCCTTTCTTGTCAATCAGAGAAGATATACCCTTTTTTCACCAGCACGGAGGGCAGGCCTGCGATATTCGCGAAAAACGCATTACTCGTAGGGGTTTTCCCGCGATCCGCCTGCGCGCTTCGTTGTCGCACGTCGGCGGTTCAGGCTCGCAAGCGCACAGGCGAGTGCGCCCGCGCCTATGCCGATCAAGAGCGTGAGCGGGCCGAAGTTGCTATCGCCTGTTGCGGCGAGCTTCGAGTTCGCGCCGCCTTTTCCGGGAAGCGGTTTCGGATCGGATGGGTGTGTCGGATCGGAAGGCTCGGGGGTCGGTGTCCCGACGGGTTTCCACTGGGCGTAGAGCGTCTTGTGGCCATCCATGATTATCCTGTCGTCGGGTGCGAACGAGGCCCCGCTTCCGTCGGGCCGCTCGTTCCACGAAACGAACGTGTGGCCTTCTCGCATGAAGCCTGACGAAGCTCCTTCGGCATGATTGTGGGGAAGCACGATTGCTTCGGACCCGACAGCGTAGGTTCCTACAGGATCGGCGATAGTGCCGCTGCCTCCGTTGGGATGGTAGGTAAGCGTATAGTATTCTACGGGCGCGAAAGTGACGAACCCGACGTTGAAGCGGTACGCCTCGTCTGCCTCCACGTCGAACGGGGCGGTGGAGCCGCTTTGTGAGAATTTGTTGCCGTCGATGCTGTCGGCAACGACGTTTGCGGTTATCTCCAACCCGTCGGGCGTCTCGACGGAAAGCGTATATCCTGATCGAGCGGGAACATCGGGGATTTCGTAGCGTCCGAACTCGTCGGTTACATACGTCCCCATCTCGCCGTCCGATCCGTGCAAGGTTATCGGCACGTTTTCGAGCAGCTCTTCGCCGTCATCGCGCACGCCGTTGCGGTTCTCATCCATAAAGGCTACGCCCTCGATGCCTACGATCGATAGGATCACCTCGAAATCGAAGGAAAACTCGTAATTCGACCTGACGTAGGGGTTGGAGATGTAGCTTCCGTTGAGGCCGAACGCAAACTCGTCGAACGTGATCGAATCGCCGCTGCTGCCCGAAGGCCTAAGGATCGGCAGGTCGGCCATGATGTCGTCCATCATTGCTTTGTTTGCTTCGGTGCGATCGCGGTACGACGGATACAGCAAGCGGGTTCGCTCAACGGGAGCCGTTGCTATCTCTTCGCTGACGTTGAGATACGGGTTGAGCGGATAGCGCGTATCGTCGAACGTAATCAAGAGCGACCTCTCGTAGAGCAACTCGTTTGCAAGCGCCTGCATGACGGGATCGGTTTCAAGGATCACGTAGGAGTCACCGACGCGATCGAACGGACCTTTCGAAAAATCGAGACGATCTGCACTGAACGTCCACCTGCTGTCGTCGAAAAATATCTCGTGGGCGAGCACGTCGTCAGGCAGATCGGAAAGGGAGTCGATTGAAGGGTATTCTTGCTTATACAGTGCAAGCAGCGCATCGGACATGCTCATGCCCACGAGGTTTTCGAAATCGTAGAGGTAGTACGCCTTGCCGTTGTACGTCTCGTCGGGGAAGTACTGGCTGAAGCATTTTCGTATGGCCACCGAATCGGTGCGCAAAAGCTGTTCGAAGGGGCGGTATTGCGGGCTCACGCGGTAATCGACTATCTTGAACGAAGCATCGTCGCGCGAGTTGGCAATGCGGAATTCTCCCCTGACCGCGTTGCCCGGTGCATACGAGCGCGTATTCTGGATGTATTCGAACAGCGATTCCGAATGCGCGCTGATGACGGGTCCGTCCTGCTCGGGCTCGAGCTTCGGCATCTGCTTTATAGAAAGCGTGCGGCTTTCATCGAAGGATATCGATTCCGCAGCCCGTTGTGCTTCTTCTTCGTTTGCGAATACGACCGATCCGTCGGATCCGTTGACGGTAAAGGTGAGAGGAACGGTGAAAAGCCCGGGTCCGACGATTTCGAGCTGTACATTCACCGTTTCGGTTCCCACGTCGAATTCGACGTTCTTGCCGGCAGATGCATCGGTAATCGTAAAGAGCGCTTCGTCTTCAGGGGTTTTGCCTTGGATGGTTGAGCCCTCGTACAGGCCGCTTACGAGAATCGATGGCGCACGCTGTGTAAGCGTGAGGTAGAACTGCGTAGCGGTTTGCCTGCTGTTTACCGTAACGGTATGGGGGTTTTGGACATCGGGTTCGAGCGTATCTTCAAGCTTATGGGTTGTGCCGTGGCCGTTCGGGTGGTATGTACCTGTAGCCGTTTCGTACAGGCTGACGGAAAGCGCGTAGGGCATCGAGAAGTCTTGGATGTGTATCGAGTTCGCGGCTTCGTCGGTCGGCTCAGTGCCGATGAACGGGTATCCTGCGTTGGCAAGCGCAGTTTTTGCCGCTTGCGTCGTATCGTAGGATGCAGCGGGGACGTAGTACGTCTTCCGCCACCGGTTCGTCTCGTTCGGCATGTCCTGTACGGTCCCGTCGAGCACGTCGGGAACTTCGGCATAGGCGTGGGCGAGCGGAACGCTAGTCTCTATCGAGAAGGCGCGCGCTTTGTAGGCGAGGTATTTCGGTGCGCGGTTGAGCGTAACCGTCGTGGTGCCGCCGTCATCGGCTTGGGAGACCATTCCCTGTTCGCCGTTGTTGTTCACATGCGACCACGAGCCATTTGCGCTATGGGAGAACGTGCCGACTACCTTATGGTATACAAGTCCTCCGACGTTGCCCGTGCGCTGAGGTGAAAGCAAGGATACGACGTATTCGTAATCGGTGCCATCGCTAAGTGAGGTGGCGGATGCCGAGAAGGTGTAGTAGCCGCTTTCCTCGGTGGAGCGCGGCAGGGTGATCCAGGTATCGGTGCCGACTTCGCGGTACTGCATGGCAGCCGAGCTGAAATACGAGGCAGTAGGAACTTTGAAGGAGAACGTGTCGTCAAGTGAGCGCGGTGCAGCTTCGCGGGCCGAAGATGCAGGGTTTTTGGCCGTACGATCCATCACTGCATCAAAGAGTTCGTTCGATGTCGTATTGCTCGGACTGTCGCCTTGTTCTTCGCCCTCGGAATCTAGGGGTGGCGCTTGCTCGTTGGTTTCTTCTTGATCCCCTCGAGCTTCTCCTTGCTGGTGCTCTGGATTGTTGGATTCAGCCGGTCCGTCAGCGGTTTGTGCTTGGATAGCGGCCTCAGATGCGACGGCTGTATCCTTCGCATCATCGGCGCTACTCGGAATTGCTGCAAATGCGGGGCTCGCCGCAAGGGTCAGAGCGAGTAGGGCGGCGCAGAGGGCGCGAACTGCTTTCGTAGCTGGTTCCTCTCGTGTACGTTTCCATAGTCGTTCGATGGCATGCTATGCGGGAGCCTTGAGCGGTGATCGGCCTCTTGTGCTGAAAGCCCCCAATGACAACGACACCGTGAATAGGGAATGTATTATAATACTTACTTATGGACATATTGGGAAGTTATTATGTTTTATCTTGACAAAATCACTAGGGATATATACAAGAACTTGCATGTTCGAATGCCCTGGCATCGTGGGAGATAGCGGGCGGCAACCGCAGCGTAAACCACTACAACGCAGTCCGATCCCGTTACCCCGTTCAATTGCTACCGCTCATCTCCCAAATAAGTATGATGTTACATTTAATTTGTGGAATAAGTTACAAATATACGTTACATAACGTATTCTCTTTTACATCTGTCGTACTCAGTGGTGCGCGTCTGCGAAATGCGGGCATGCAAGGAGGGAACTCTATGAGGATCGTGACTACGTTTCCGCGTGCGGTGATTGCCGCGGTGCTGGCATTGTTCTTGGCAGCCGCGCTGCCGATGGCGGCGCTTGCCGAGGGAGTTGCCCTGGGGGCCGATACACAACCAAACGTGCAGCAAACCCAAACCCCTTCGGACTCCAGGGGCGAGGAAGCCGGTTCTGGTGATGGTGATTTCGAAGGCAACGACACCGATGCGCCTCAACGGGGGCTGGCGAACGGCGAGGGTGCTCAGGACGGTACCGCTAGCCAGAATGCCGCCCAAGGCGAGGTGCCGTCGGCGGTAGAAACACGCACGGATGAGACGGAGGCCGTTTCTGAGATCGTCATCGATCAATCGGGCGACTCAACGCTTTCTCTTTCATCTGACGGTACGTTTACCTTATCAGGGGCAACGTCTGGCTCGGGGGCGTTCGATGGTAACACTAAACTTGCCTTGGAGCCTGGCATCGAGGGAACGCTCACCATCAACGGAAGCGGCACGCTTGCAGGTGCCCAGCTTATGGATTGGGATCAGCACGATTGGACGCTTTTCGGCTTGAGCGTCATTATCGCTTCAGATTCCGTCGTTGAGTTCAGCGGTCCCCTCGACTGCATCGACTTGACGGTTTTAGGAACTTTGAAGTCGACGTTGACCTCAATCGGTGATGAGTACATCGACCATTTGATAGGCGTGTACGGCGTATTGATGGTTCAAGGCGGTGCGATCGACGTGCAGGTAAGCGGCGCTTCGTACCTGTCCTCGATGATAATGATCGACGCGGGGCATCTTGCTGACTGGGATACCGAAGCCGAAGAATGGATTCTTCCCACCTCGCGTGTGGACGGAGGCGGAAGCGTTACGGTTTCTGCCGACGGTGGAGAGACGGGCGGCACAATGCTCCGGCTCAATTTTACGGAGTTCGCGATAAAAGACGCATCCGTCACCATGGCCTCAACTGACGGCTCGTATGCGAGCGGCATTGTGGGGTATGCGCCGAGCAGGCTCTCTCTCGATGGCGGCTCCATCACGATGAGTTTGTCTCAGGGCTTAGGCATCAACGTTAACGAAGCGGTTCTCGGTGCTTCAGGTTCAATCGACATTGAAACGGACCTCCAGGGCATGTTTGCGGAAACGCTTCTGATCGGCGATGAAGCCAATCGGAGCAGCGCTACCATTGACATCGTGTCCGGCGATATGGGAATCGAGGTTGCACGAAGGACCGAGATATTCGGTGTGGGCAAAGAGGTTCCCTCCGTAACCGTATCGGCGGGAACTCCCGAAGAATGGGGGTGGAAGGGGGCAATATTCCGCGGACCGCATATCGTTAACACGAAGGTCTCGGCTGATATGGTGAGCAAGGAATCGACGGGTATGCTGCTCTCGCTCATGATGGCGCCGGTTCCGACCTATGCAACGCTCGAAGCTGAAGAAGAGCAGCCTGTCGGCATCGTCGACAACGCGACCATCGTCGCGAACGGCACCGATGTGGGTTTGGAGATCGACGGCGAGCGGTTCGAGTTCACGAACAGCGCGTTCGATACCTCTGCGTCGGGAAGACCCGCGGAAAGTGAGTTCGCGCTTCTCTCGACGCCCGTCACGTATCCCACGGCGGCTATCCTGAGCCATCCTGGCAAGGTGTTTGTGGACGCTACCTCGATTAAGGCTGACGGTGCGACATACGGCTGGCTGAGCGCCTGCTATGAGCAGCCCGACCCGCCCGATCCGTACACCGTTCGGAATAGCGGCGAAGACGACTACGATAGCACGCGCATCTATGCGAGCAATGGATCCGACATAGCGGCTGTTGGCGATGTGGCGGGTATCGCGCTCGCCGGTTCGGTCGAGTCTTCGTCGGGTTCTGAGGTCGTGGGAACATCGCGCCTTGTCGACGTCTATTCGCCTGATGCGAACGACGTGGCTGCCATCGACATTTCGAACTACGAGGTTGGGAAAAACGAGATCAAAGCCAACGGCGGTACGGTGACCGAGTGCTACAGCATCCCGGTGAGCGACGCGCTCGCCGACAATGCGAACGATGCTTTCAACCCGTATGCGGGCAGTTGGCATATGGTCAAGCCGTCGAACTACGCGTGGTCTGTGAACCATCCCCAGGTGCTTTTCGCCGCGCACGATACCGGCGTGTATACGACGTCGGGTACCGGAAGCGCCGAATCAGGCCTCGAGATCACGGCAACGCGCACGGCGAATGCAGCGGGGGAGAAGGTAGTTGTAGGTCCTGAGGGCTCTTCGCACAACGTCGTGCTGCTTGCGGGCATCAAGCCACAGGATACGGTTACCTATCTTGTTCAATTCGAGCCGAACGGCGGAGCGCCCAAACCGGCCGATCAGACGGTGGCACGCGCCACTGCGGCGATCGAGCCGTCGGGTGCCGAAAAACCTGTGCTCGAAGGCCATACACTCGAGGGCTGGTACGCAGACGAGGCGCTTTCGACGAAGTGGGATTTCGCCGATCTGGTGATGGGCGACATGACGCTGTACGCGAAATGGGTTGCAGACGACCCCGTGCCACCCGGGCCGATCGATCCCGACCCCGATCCCGTCGATCCGAAACCGACTGACCCGAAGCCGATTGACACGGGCAAGGCACTTGCCCGAACGGGAGACGGTCCTGCGCCGATCGTGGCTGCTGTGCTTGCTGCCATGGCTGCTGTGGTGCTCGTATCGGTAACCGCGAGATATCGCATGCGTGATAATAACGTAACGAATTAAGCAATAACCCGTCCGGACGGTACGATGAGGGCGAATCGACGAAAGGGATGATCCGCCGTGAACGAAACCGTCCGTACGGTTGGTGCGAAAACGATAGCGTGCGCAATGCTTGCCTTGACAGCGCTTTGTGTGTCGATGCCGCTTCGGGCCGAGGCTGCCGAGCCTGTCGATGCGGGGCCTTTCACGGTCGAGGGACCCGAAGGCGGCTATGTCTACGAAAACGGTAAGCTCGTCATCTCGTCCGATGGCGTTACCGTACTTGGGATGGACGGAGCCAGTGCGGCGGATGATGAGGGAAACGATATCCATATCGAAGCAGGCGTCTCACGTGTTACCTTCGAGTCGGGCGTTTCGATCGAATCCCTTACCGACGAAAGATCCACGACGCTGTGGCTGAATGGCGACAACAACGCGATACAAACTCTCGATAGCGCTCGCGATACGGTAGTGCGGGGCCCGGGAAGCGTCACGATCGGTTCGTGCACGGGAGGAGCCGATATTACCGAGGCAACGGTTTCGCTCACCTCGTCTATCGGTAACGTGACGGTCTGGAAGGGCGGGACCTTGGTGTTGGGCCCCGGCGCGCAGGCAAGGGCGATTACCGTTTTTGGAGGCACGCTCGACCTATCGCATGTGAATGCGGTCGATCCTGTTTGGATGAACGGCTACTCGATTGGAAGTGCGGCTGTAGCGACGTCTGTGGTCGTCCCGTTTGGGACGGCGGGAATCGACGAGCTGATCTCGGCGACCAATCGCATCGTGGCAAACGCAACCATAGATGTGTACTCGGACGGCGAGAAGGTGGGGCACCTCGAGCAGGACGGTACGGTGTACTATACCGCCACAAGATCGGTCACCTTCGTCGGTTTCGATGGCGAAGTGCTGAAAGCCGAGCACGTGCGTCTGTTTCAACCCGCACAAGCTCCTGCGGTTCCCGAAGTGCCCGGATACGAATTTCTCGGATGGGACGGCGTGTTCGACCGCGTTTCGCGCGACATGATCGTAGCTGCTCGATACGAGGCCCTTTCCGCGCCGCCCGACAATTCGTCGGGCAATCCCGACGATCCAAGCGACGCACCAGGGAACGACTCGTCGGGTGCGGTTCCGAACGGCCCGTCTGCGGCGGACTCCCATGCCCCTGCGGCTGGCGGTAGGGCAACGGGCGCTTCTGCTGAGAGCTCCTCGCTTTCCGCGACAGGCGATCCTTTTGCTGCAGTTGTCGGCATGCTGGCGTCTCTCGGCGGAATCGGCGGTGCAGCGGGTCTTTTCATGCGCCATACTATGAGGAAGTCGAGCTAGGCACAACGCGTGTGCGTGCTCGTCGATCGAGCGCATGGCAGGAGGCGGGCCCATGGACGAGGTAGGCGTCGAACAGATACGGCGTTTTAGGTTGCATTCCCACCACCTCGATATGGCGTATCCGCTGACGGATGCTGTGGGTGCGGCAGGTGCTTGCGGGCTGCAGAACTCGCCTCCCAAAGCGTGGGAAACGGCGTTGTACAATCGCGTGCCCTCGTGCGATGCGGCGGAGCTCGATCGGTTGCTGCTCCGAGATAAGGAGCTTGTCCAAGCGTGGAGCTTCCGGGGTGCGCCCATTGTGTTTCCCGTCCGAGATGCCGCTTCGTTTCTGACGGCGCTGGTTCCCCAAGGGGATGAACCGTGGATCTATACGCGGGGCATAACGCTTGCCCTCGATCATCTTCAGATGAGGTTCGACGAGCTGTTTGAGCTTCTCCTGCGGGTAATGCCGAATTTGGACGAGTGCACCATCGCAAGCAAAACGGCACTCGATCAGACGCTGGCCTCGTGGGTGGCTCCCCTGTTGCCTGCCGATACGCGCAAGCGATGGAACGATCCCTCGATGTACGGAAGCCCCGATACGCAGACGGTCGGGGGTGCCGCTGTGTCGTTTCTGCTGCGACCGTGCTCGTTTTGCGGCCTCGTGGTATTCGGGAAGCGCGAGGGAGCAAGCCCCACGTTTACGTCCTACAAGCATTGGCTTGGCAGCGAACTTTGCGCCGGCGACGATGCGGCAAAACTGCTCGCTCGCGCGTTTCTGCACTGCTACGGCCCGACGACGCCCGATGCCTTTGCGAGCTGGCTCGGCTGCTCGGGTAAGCAGGCGCGCCGCATGTGGGCGACGGTGGCTGAAGAAACGAAGCCGGTGGGTGTGCGGGGAAAGAAGGCGTTCATCTTGGCCGCCGACCGCGAGGCGCTTTTTGCCCCGGCATCTTTGAAGCGCGAGCTTCTGCTGCTCGGGCCGCACGATCCGTACCTCGATCAGCGCGATCGCGCGATCCTTCAGCCTGATACGTCGCTGCATACGCGCATATGGAAGACCGTCGCGAACCCTGGCGCTCTCGTGCACCGAGGCGAGGTGGTCGGCGTGTGGACAAGCAAGGCGAAGGCAAAGGGCATCGAAGTCACGGTGTCTGCATGGGGCGATCGCTTCGACGAGCGAGATTTGACCTGTCTTATCGAGGAGTATGCAGCCTTTCGGGGGCGCGAGCTTCTCGGCATTCGTCGGTGATCGAAGCGAATCGCGAGGCAAAGAAACGGCGACACCCGAGCCCAGAATCACTAACGGCTGCCCACCAAAAGGTGACCAGCCGTTAGTGGTGCGGGTGAAAGGACTTGAACCTTCACGAGATTGCTCTCATACGGACCTGAACCGTACGCGTCTGCCAATTCCGCCACACCCGCATTATGCGTTCCGACCTGAGTCGAAAGCAAGAAAAAATGATACATGACCCCACGGACCAATGCAAGGACGAGTTTGAATCCCAGCGAAACCGGACAAAACCGCACAAAACCGACCGAAATCGAATAAAACCGCACGAAACCAAGCGAAAATCGAGCGACGCCGAATAAAGCCGCACAGAACAAAACCGAACTAAGCCGCGCGATCGTCGCACAACATCCAGCGAGAAAGGTGCAGAAAGCCAATTCGAACCCTGCAGGATGGCCGTTGCGTCGCAATCCGGGGGGGGCTCCGTTTCAAGGCGAGGCGAATTAGGGAATGTACACCCTACGTCGTTTTGCGACGATTATTCCCTGTTTCAGAAGCATCGGTTTTTTGCGACCAGGCGAAACACTTTGAACGAAGGCAAATCAGCCGTCTCTTTTATCGCAAAACGACGTAGGGTGTACATTCCCTAAATATGTCGGTGTCAAACGAGGGTCCACAGTGCGCTTTTCGGGCATCGGGATGTTCCCGCAATGCGACCCTCGGAAGCGCTGCGGTCGTTGGGTTGTAGGCGGTCGAGCCCTATTTCTTTTTCAGTACGTTTTTCATGAAGTAGGCGAGCGCGATGATGACCGCCGAGATGCCGACGCCTTCAAGCAGTACATTGGTCGGCGTATCTCCCCCGACAACACGGCCGAAGAAGTATACGGCGAGCGCTACACCGACGATGGCGATGAGCTTTTCCTTAAGATCGTTGAGCGTGTGGAACTCGAGCCAATGGGGAAGAGGCAGATCGTCGGAGATGAAAAGCGAGTACAAGCCGAGTGCCATCACGTATAGCACGACGGCGAGCAGGAATATATCGGCTAGCTCGACGAATTCGACGAGGAGCCCTTTGGTGTCGAGGGTGCCCTGGATCGTTTCGATGACCACATGCCCTGTGGTCAGAAGAGAAATGACGGTAAGCACGATGGCACCGAGCAGTAAGCCCAGCACGGGGCCTATCGCAATGAAGCGCGACCATCCTACAATGAGGTCACCCCGCTTGGTTTTTCGCGCCGCTTTCTTGGCGTAATCCTTCTGGCTCAGTCCCTCGGGAAACGATACTTCTTCGTCGTAGGTTCTCGGTGAATCGGATACGGAATCGTTCGTGTCGGCAGTTGGGATTGTTTCGTGCGGCATGGGGCCTCTGCTCCTTGTCGGTCGTGTGCGAACTGACAGGATACTATAGTTCGAAGATTGCAACGGCGGGGTTCGGTTTTCTTCGAGGGAAGCGCGCAAGCATAACTATACGTGGTACACTCAGGTATGGGGTACGGAACGTATCATACGAATGGGCAGGGAGCAGACCTGGGTGAGAACTCTTTTTTCGCAATATCGCACGTCTGATGCACGACGTTGCTCCAAGGCGACGAGGTCCTCGGGATTCGGCACGGTTCTTCGCATGCTTCTGGTGGTCGCTTTTGCTGTGTTGCTCAGCCTCTGCGCAATGCCTACCGTACAGATCTTCGGCATCGGCGCCGCCTATGCTGAAGGGTCTGAAGCTGCGTCGGCTGCAACCAACGATACGGCTCAGCAGGCGACGCATGGCTCGAAAGACTTGCAACTCACCGCAGAAGAACGGGCTTTGGCTTTTGCAACGCCTCCGTTGCGTGTGGGCGTGCTGCCCGGTCGCGAGCCGATGAGCTACCTCGATGCGTCTGGCCAAGTTGCCGGGGTCACGCGCGATGTGCTCGATCGCATTGCTCGTGAAACGGGGTTGACGTTCGAATACGTTATGCTCGAAAGCAGCGATGCCCTCCTTCAGCAAGCCAAAGACTTACAGCTCGACTTTATTGCAGGATGCGAGGACGTCGAGGGAGCGAGCGGGGAATTCGGATTTGCTTTGAGCGAGCCGTACAGCATCACGCGGGCGGTAGTAGCGTTTAACGCGTCGTATGCGTACAGCGATCTGTCGTCCGAAATGCCCATGGCGGTTACCTTCGACCGCGTCGAACAGTACGAGTCGCTGGGGTATACGGTGCTCTCGTATTTGACAGCAGCTGATTGCCTTGCTGCTGTAGACAGGGGCGATGCTGTGTATACATACGAGAATTCGCATGTGATACCGTTGGTTTTGGACAACGGATCCTATAGCAACGTGCTTACGGTCGACGCAAGCTTTCAGAACGTGAACCTGTGTTTTGCTCTCAGGGAACCGCATGACGAGCAGGTATTGGCCCTTCTCGACAAGGCGATCGAATCGATTCCAGCCCGAGATGTGATATCCCTCGTCTACGATCACACGTATTCGAACCGCACCTTCACGTTTCGGGAGCTTATCAGCCAATATCCGACCGCATTCGCTCTGATCGTATCGGTGCCGCTTCTCGTTGTGGTGGCAGCGCTCGGGTTTATCGCCTTCACGCGCTCGCGCGCGGCGAGCCATGATCCGCTCACGCAAATGCTCAATGCGGCGACGTTTCGCCGAAAGGTGCTGTCGAAGCTGCGTCGCAGCGAGCATGGTGCCGTATGCTGCCTTCTGATACTCGATATCGATGATTTCAAGCAAGTGAACGATACCTACGGCCATTTCGAGGGCGACCGCGCTTTGAAAGCGGTTTCTGCAGCGCTGAAGGCTGCATGCGGAAAGGGCGAGTACGCAGCGCGCATGGGAGGCGATGAATTTCTCGCGTATTGGGAGGAAGACAGCCTTGCAGCGATCGAAAAGCGAGCCGATGCGCTGTTGCATGCCGTATCTGCGCACGTAGCCGAAGTCGAAACGATCGCCGATGAGGTGACGGCGAGCGTGGGCATCGCAAGCGCGCGCCCCGGAGAAGATTACGACGATTTGTACCGTCGCGCCGATGCTGCGCTCTACCACGGCAAAGAAGGCGGCAAAGGATGCGCTTCTATCGACGGGTAAGGGAGGCGTTGTGCAGACGAGCAAGGTAAAAAGCCGTTAGCGGTCGATGGCGTTGAACCCGCCACTCGTACGATCGATGCCCGGGAGCGGCCGAAGCACGTACGGCAAGTTCATCGAACCGGGTTAGTACTCACCGCTCTTCTCTATGCGATCGATGAGTTCCTGCCTACCGCCGGTGATCTCCATTTTCGAGTAAATATGGCGCACATGGGTTTGTGCGGTGCTTTTTGCAATGAACAGCTCATCGCAAATATAGGGGATGCTCCGCCCCTTGAGCAGCAATTCAAGGACTTCGGTTTCACGGGGTGAAAGGCGGTACGAATGTGCAATGGTATCCAAAGTGGACATTTTGTAAGAAGGCCCTTTTTCTCCAGACGACCCCTGTATGTCGAAATCGAAATACTGGCCTCCCATTTCCTTCGTCTCGTTGGCAAACCGCGATCCGTCCGACATTTGCCACGCCATTGCAACGAGCAAAAACAGAGAAACAATGCTGAGTGTTGCGACGTAATCAAAGCCGGGCTGCCGTATCGAGGTCAGAAACCAAGCGATAAGCTCCCCGACGGCGATACCTGCCAGCAGGGTGAGAAATCCCTGCGCGTACACGCGCAGAAACGGCAGCTTCCATTTTTGCGTGATGTTTCCCATGACGATCCAAAAGAAGACCATGAAGCTTCCGAATCCTGCAAACGCGATGGCCATGCAAAAAAGAGCGATTTCGGGGCTTGCAAACGGTAAGAAAAAAAACGCTACAGCTACGAGAATTGTAGCGGGGCGATAAGCGACAACGGGGTTTTCCCGGTGGATTCTCTTAACCATGTACACCGAAAGTGCAATTTCGATAAGGAAGAACGCGCCGACGTTGATAACGCCCGGCACCACCGATAAAACCCACACGGATTCTGTTTCAGGAAGTACGTGGCCAGCCAAGACGAAAAGCATTCCATAGAGGCCTATTGCCGCAGAAAGCTCTCGCCCGTACGGATGAAGAAAGGTGCTGCAGTTAGGGCGCGCAAACTTCGTTGGATGTTCCTGTTCCTGTTTGGTCATCTCGCTTGAATGCGGCGTGGCTGTGGCCGACTCTGCGTCGGATCGAACGCCTTCGGGTTCTGCCTGTTTCGAGCGCAGCGCGATCCAGCACATTGCCGAAGCGATGGGCAAGCACGCTCCGATAAACAGTGCGAAAGGTTGGGGAACGGCAACAATGCAAAAGTAAAGTACGCAGCCGCAGATGGCGCCGGCAGCTGAGGCCACGACGCGTTTTCTCAATCGAATCTCTGAAAAAGGCAGGGCCCAGCCAAAGCAAAGCGCTACAACCCCGAAAGCGACGAAAGCTGCTCCGAGGTCGTCCATGAACTGGTGAGATGCGAAGCGGTGAAGCAATACTCCGAAAAACGCAGCGGCACAACCCGCAATGACCGGTACGGTGAATCGCAGATTTCTGGAGCCTCCAAACCTTTTTGCTGCGAGGAGCGATACCGAAAACAGGATCGCGGTGCAGGCGACTGCGACGAGTCGCCAGGATATGCCTTGGGCAATGAGTGTCGGGGCCGCTGAGAACACCGGCGAAACGGCAAGCAAGAGCAGCCAGCAAACTGCAGTGGCCGTACCCGCCATCATGCGTGTGTCGCAGCTTTCCTGTAGATTGTCCCACCATGTGGCTAGCATTGTGCACCTCCATCGGTTTTATAGTCGCATAGCGGCGAAATCGGGTCAATCGTTGCTTTTTACCGATGCATTTTCCTGCGAATACACACTTCGCATCGATGGTAAAACCCCGTATTGATGCCAAGCTTAAACCATGATTGAACCGATGATCGGAGGGGTTTCATGGAAGAGACAAGAAGGAGTTTGAGTAGGCGCAGCTTTTTGGGATTGGGCGCCGCATCGATGGCTGCTGTGGCGGGCGCAAGCCTCGCTGGATGCGCACCGCAGGAATCCCAGGCGGTAGCTGACGCGAAAGCTGGAACGAAAACGTATTCATGGGAAACGGAGCCCGAGGCGATTGGTGAGACCGAAAGCAGGGAGACTGTCGACGTTGTCGTGGTAGGCGCTGGCATGGCGGGTCTTTCTGCAGCTTGTTCGGCAGCGGAGAAGGGGGCGAGCGTTCTCGTTCTTGAAAAGACGGGTATTGCGAATTTCCGTGGCATCGACTATGGGGCTATCGGAGGAACTTTGCAGAAAGAGGCTGGCATCGACCTTACTTCGCGCAAGGAAGACGTGTTGCAAGAAGTGCTTCGTTGGGGAGGCCATCGGGGTGATTATCGTGTGGTGAAGGCGTGGGTGGATCATTCAGCCGAGGCGCTCGACTGGGCTGCGAATATGCTTTCAAGCCATGGCGTGACCGTTGCGCCCATGCCTGAGGAAATGCAAGTCATCCCCGATGCGTGGTACGAGCACTTCGCGACCGATGCGTTCCAAATCGTTCCGACCGAAGAGCTTATAGCTGAGGGGGCCGAAGCGGGTTATGAACCGCCATTTGCCATCGGATGGGCAAAGGCATTTACCGCTTACGCCGAAGAACTTGGGGTGGAGATTCGTTTCAACGTAACAGCTGAGCAGTTGGTGCGCGAGGGGGACGGGCCGATAACCGGTGTCATCTACAAAGACGGATCCCGGTACGCGCAGATCGATGCGAAGAGCGTGGTGCTTGCTGCGGGCGGTTACGGAGCCGATACCGAGATGATGGATGCGTTCGTTCCCCATCACGAAGAAGACGTATACAATATCACGACGCCCGCCCACAATACGGGCGATGGAATCCGCATGGGCGCATGGGTGGGGGCTTCGATCGATCCCGCTCCCCATTGCCCAATGTATTTCGACGAGGGTGTCGAAGGGCTTGAGCATATGCCCTCGATTCCCTTGACGCGTCAGCCGTGGTTATACCTGAACGATTTCGGCGAGCGCTTCTGCAACGAGGACATGCCCTACGCATACGTCTGCCGTGCCCACAATGCCCAGCCGCGTCATATGAAGTGGGTTATATGGGATGCGAAATGGGAGACCGACGGGCCGGCTATGGGCATGGTTGTGTGCAAGGATTTCCGCTCGCCGCTTCACAACCCCGAAGAAGTACAGCAGTTTATCGAAGGGGGGCAGATTCTATCGGCCGATACGATCGACGGACTGCTGGCGAAGATGGAAGGCATCGACCAAAAGACTGCTAAGGCGACGATAGGGCATTATAACGAGCTGTGTGCGGCGGGAGTCGATACCGATTTCGGCAAACGCGCGCAATGCCTGAGCTCGATCACCGAGCCGCCGTTTTATGCTGTGCATTCGGGTACAACACTCCTGATTACGCTCGGGGGTCTGGAAATAAACGAATACCAGCAGGTGCTTGATGGCGATAAGAATCCGATCGAAGGACTATGGGCAGCAGGCAATTGCTCGGGAAGCTTCTTCTTCGACGACTACCCGATTACTATTTCGGGAGTAAGCCATGGGCGAGCATGTACGGGCGGACGTCGCGCGGGTCAATTCGCCGCTGAACGGGCGGTGGGTGCGTAGCGATCTGTTGCACCAAACGAAGTATTGAGTCCGCTGCACGGCGTGAAGCTGTGCAGCGGACTTTTCAGCGAAGTGCGACTAGGTTTTCCTTGAGCGAGATATTCTGTAAGAATTCGAAGTAAGAATTCAAGAACACATTCCTGCTTGTTTTGGCAAAGCGCGGCGTGCGCTATCATAGTGCAGCCGGTACGTTCGGCATGTTTTGGGCGGTGTTGGAAGTGGTGAGCTATGAACCATCTATTCGGAGAGCTGTCGATCGGGTCTTTGCGGGCGAAGAACCGGTTTGTGCGCGCGGCAACCTACGAGGCGCTCGCCACCGATGACGGCCACCTCACACCCGAACTGCTCGCGATTTACGAAGCGCTTGCCGAGGGTGGTGCGGGAACCATCATCACCGGGTACGCGTACGTGATGGCCGACGAGCATCCGAACCCGAACATGATGGGCATCTACGATGATTCGTTCGTGCCCGAATACCGCGAACTCGTCGATGCCGTGCATGCGCACGGGACGCGCATCGTTTTGCAGATCGTCTACGGAGGCTCGGGAAGCAAGCTCGATCCTCCGAGCAAGCGCATCCTCGGCCCCTCGGCACTCGCTAACCCGAAAACGGGTATCGTACCCGTTGAGGCGAGCCTGCGAGACATCGAGGCGCTTGTCGAGGCGTTCGCCGCCGCAGGACGGCGGGCGTGCGAAGCGGGCTTCGACGGGGTTGAGCTGCATGCGGCGCACGGGTATCTGCTGAGTCAGTTTTTGAGCCCGTTTTTCAATCGGCGCACTGACGCATACGGCGGATCCGTCGAGAATCGGGCGCGTTTGGCTATGGAGGCCGTTGAGGCGATTCGGGCATGCGTTGGTTCGGATTTTCCGATTATGGTGAAGATCAACAGTTCCGACGGTATCGACGGCGGCTTGACCGAGGCCGAGAGCCTGGCGGCAGTACGGTTGCTTGCAGGGTGCGGAATCGATGCTGTCGAGGTGAGCGGCGCGTGGCGGTCGTGCAGGACGAAGGACTTCGACGGAGAGCCCTTCTTCGCTGAGTACGCGAAGCGGCTTGCTGACGTTGTCGACATTCCGATCATCCTTACCGGCGGCAATCGCCGGTTCGAGGCGATGGAGCGCCTGGCTGCGAGCGGGGCGGTCTCCGGTTTCGGGTTGTGCCGACCGCTCATATGCGAACCCGATCTCGTGCGCCGATGGGGTGCCGATACGCAGGCGATTCCCCGATGCGTCTCGTGCAACGGCTGCGATGCCACGTACGGTCATCGGTGCATCCTGCCGAGCGCATAGGCTCAGGCGTCCGCTTATCGGCGGCTTGCTTTGCGGAGCGCTTCGGTTGAGCAACCAGGTCGCGTGCGGTGCATCGGCTTTTTTGCACAGTGCGCGGTGAGGCGCTCAATTTGGCCGCTGTTCGTTCGCGAAGTCTTTGGCCCTGCGTTTTGAGGTATCATACCGTTCATGAGTGGGACGTTTGGCCATGCGCTTGGTTCGTTCGGGCGTACGACCGCAATAATTCGCGCACGAAGGAGAATCCATGCAGTACATCCATTGCTTGAACAACATTTCGAATTACGGCACCGACCTTTTGCCCGGCTCCTACGAGCTCACCGACGAGTTTGGCAAGGCCACAGGCGTCTTGGTGCGCAGTGCCGCGATGCACGACATGGAATTCCCCGAGAGTTTGCTCGCCATTGCCCGAGCGGGTGCAGGCGTAAACAACATTCCGCTCGATCGATGCGCCGAAGAGGGTATCGTCGTCTTCAACACGCCGGGTGCCAATGCGAATGCGGTGAAGGAAATCGTCATCTGCGCGCTTCTGCTTGGCAGCCGCGGTATCGTCGAGGGCATCGAGTGGTGCCGCGATAACGCCGACGACGAGAACATCGCGAAATCGGTGGAGAAAGCCAAGAAGGCGTTTGCGGGCCGCGAGATACTCGGCAAAAAGCTCGGCGTGATCGGCCTCGGTGCCATCGGCGCGCAGGTTGCCAACACGGCGATCGATCTCGGCATGGACGTGTACGGCTACGATCCGTACGTGTCGGTAGGGGCGGCATGGCGCATGGCGAGCTCCGTGCATCACGTGACCAACCTCGACGACATTTTCCGCGAATGCGATTACATCACCATTCACGTGCCGGCGGTCGAGGGGACGATCGGCATGGTCGATGAGCGGGCCTGCTCGCTTATGAAAGACGGTGCGGTGTTCTTGAACTTCTCGCGCGACACGCTCGTGAACAACGAAGCCATGGCTGCCGCGCTCGAGTCGGGCAAGGTGCACGCCTACATCACCGATTTCGCTACCCCCGACGTCATGAAGATGAACGGCGCGATTGTGCTGCCCCACCTCGGTGCGTCGACGGCTGAAGCCGAGGACAACTGCGCGATGATGGCGGTACGCGAACTCGTCGACTACATCGAGAACGGCACTATCGTGAATTCGGTGAACTATCCGGCGTGTGACATGGGCGTCTGCCCCGAGGGTGCAGGTCGCGTCGCTGTGTTCCACGAGAACGTTCCCAATACGGTCAGCCAGATCACGAACGTGTTCGGAGCAAGCGGCGTGAACATCGAGAACCTCACGAACAAGTCGAAGGGCAACCATGCCTACACGCTGCTCGATCTTTCCGAGCCCGCTCCCGAAGAGGTTGTCGCCAAGCTTCAGGCGATCGAGGGGGTTCGCCGCGTGCGCGTGGTGTGCTAGCGGTTCCGTAGCGCAAGCGTTCAGGTTGTCGTATCATAGCACCCATGGCAAACGGACTCACATATTCAAGGCTGACCACCTCGACCGAGGCGACCAAGCAGTTGGCGGCAACGCTTGCTCCGTACCTGCGCGAGGGCGATGTAATCGTGCTCAACGGCGATCTCGGTGCGGGTAAAACGCAGTTCGTCCAAGGAGTCGCCGCGGGCCTCGGCATTGTGGGGCCGGTTACAAGCCCGACGTTCAACATTCTTTTGAGCTATATGGACGGCAAGCTGCCCCTGTTCCACTTCGATCTGTATCGGCTCGATCGCTCCGATCAGCTCGAGGATATCGGGTATTACGAGACGGTCGACGGACCGGGTGCGACGTTCATCGAATGGGGAGAGAAGTTTCCCGATGCGCTGCCGTACGGCTATCTCGAAATAGACATCACGGTTAACGACAGCGGCATCAGGACCGTGCAGGCGCACTCGTTCGGCGAGCGCTCGCGCAACCTTCTGTTCGTGTGGGCGAAAGATTCCAAATCGCGTCTCGCGCAGACTCAATAGCCGCTTCGGCGAGCGTGATGATCGGCGCGTAATCGGCGAAACCTGAGAAACGAAGACAGGCAGCATGAACGAACAGAACACTTCTTACCTCCTTGCGTTCGATACGGCAAACGAGGTTATCGCAATCGGACTCGGCATGCTCGATGCCGATGATTTGGCCATCGTCGAGGTGGCTTCAGTTGAAGTCGAGGCGCATCGTGCTTCGAATACCCAGCTGTTGCCCCGGATCGATGCCCTGCTTGCCGAGCACCGTATCGGCCGGGATCAGCTTGCGTGCATCGTCTGCGGACGGGGCCCTGGATCGTTCACGGGGGTGCGCATCGCCATGGCGACGGCGAAGGGAATCGCTTCCGCACTCGAAGTGCCGCTGTACGGCATCTCGACGCTCGACGCCCTTGCATGGAATATGCAGGATGCGGGGCTGCGGGGGTCTGCGGTCGTCGTGGCAGATGCCATGCGCAAAGAGGTGTACCCCGTACGGTTCGAACTGACGGATGCGGGCATCGAGCGCCTCGAAGCGGACAACGTGGTCAAGGCGGAGGTAGCAGCAGGGAGGCTTACGAACGCCCCGTCTGCGTCTGTCATTGCGGGGGATGCGCTCAAGAAATACGCCGAACTGTTCGAGGCGTGCGGCCGCTTCGCCGACGAGGCGCTGTGGACGCCGACTGGGCACGGCCTGTTGCTCGCAGCCCAGGCGGCGTGGCGCAAGGGCGCGATCGACCCGTTTGATGCGGCGTTCGGCAACCCCGCGTTCGCCCTGCCCGTATACACGAGGTTGTCAGATGCCGAAGAGAACGAGCGCATCCGTCTGAGCAAGAACGAGCCGAAGAACCTGCGCACCGGCGTGCAGGATGCGGGCATACGGCGCGACCAGCGTGCGACGGCGCACGATTCTGCCATCGCGAACGCGCAAGCCGATGAGAACGGTATCGTCTACCGTCCGCTCGACGCAGCCCATGCCGGGGCGGTAGCCCGGCTGGAGCAGGAGCTTATGGGATCCGATGCCTGGAGCGAATCGCTCGTGCTCGACGAGCTTCCGCGCAAAGATCGCGTGTGGTGGGCGGCCTTCGCGCCGTCCAAGGGGGGGAGCGCTTCGGAGTCGCATGCCTTGTCTCATCAGCTGGTGGGCTACGCAGGCGGCTGGATCGTCGACGGACAGGTGCAGATACTCAAGGTCGCAACCGTTCCCGAGGCGCGCAGGCGCGGCATCGCCCGCGGCTTGCTTGCACGGGTGGCAAGCGATGCGCGCGATCTCGGGGCGAAGGGCTGTTCGCTTGAGGTGCGCGCCTCGAACGAGGGAGCGCAGGCGCTGTATGCCGCCCTCGGGTTCGAGGTCCTCGGCACGAGGCCGAAATACTATTCCGACCGAGAAGACGCCGTCATCATGGAAGGCCCCTTGCCGCTTAACCATCACGATGTTGCCGGTATGGAACTCATGGTGCACGAGAGCGCTGGCGCCTGCCGAGTCGAGCCCGCTGCGGAATCCGCATTCGCCGCATCGGCCGCCTCGCCGTCTGCTTTGGCGAACGGAGCCGCGTCTGCGGCCGCATCGGCCGCAGTGGGGGAAGCCCTCGCCTCGTCCCAGCCGCTCATTCTCGCCATCGAGACGTCGTGCGACGAAACGGCTGCTGCCATCGTCGACGGAAGCGGTTCGCTCGTATCCGATGTGGTTGCTTCCCAGATCGATTTCCATGCGCGTTTCGGCGGTGTGGTTCCCGAGATCGCAAGCCGCAAGCACATCGAAGCCATCTGCGGTGTGACCGACGAGTGCCTCGATGTCGCCGCCGCCCGGCTCGAGGTACCCCGTCTCAGATGGCGCGACCTGTCTGCTGTGGCGGTCACGTATGCGCCGGGGTTGGTGGGTGCGCTTGTCGTGGGCGTTGCGTTCGCGAAAGGGGCCGCGTGGGCGCTCGACGTGCCGTTCATCGGCGTAAACCATCTCGAAGGACATATCTACGCTAACAAGATCGCCACGCCCGACATCACGCCGCCGCTCGTCGTGTCGCTTGTTTCGGGTGGCCACACCATGCTCGTGCACGTGAAGGCGTGGGGAGAGTACGAAACGATGGGCTCGACGCTCGACGACGCGGTGGGCGAGGCGTTCGACAAGGTGGCGAAGGCCATGGGCCTCGGGTATCCGGGCGGGCCGGTCATCTCGAAGCTCGCTGCCCAGGGTGATCCCGCCGCCATCGATTTCCCGCGGGCAATGCTCCACTCGGGGGATCTTCGCTTCTCGCTTTCCGGTCTCAAAACCGCCGTCATTACGTATCTTCACAACGAGGAAGCGGCGGGGCGCGTAGTGAACAAGGCCGATGTGGCGGCGTCGTTTCAGCAGGCTGTCATCGATGTACAGGTTTCGAAGGCCGAGATGGCGCTCAAGCTTACCGGTGCGAAGGAGTTCTGCCTCGGCGGCGGCGTGGCGGCCAATCCTGCATTGCGCGCAGCATACGCGGCGCTGTGCGAGAAGCTCGGCGTGTGCCTGACGCTCCCCCCGATGAGCGCGTGCACCGACAACGCAGGCATGATCGCGCTCGTGGCGCTCGATCGCTTCCGCGCGAAGAAATTCTTCGGCCTCGATGCCGATGCGCATGCCCACGTAAACATCGACGAGCCGTACTAAAGGAGGAAAGGACACAAAGGGACGGTCCTTTTGTGTTCCTCTCTTTGTGTTTTCATCGAACATCGCAGAATGAATAGGGTGGATCCGCGACACAGAAGGACCGTCCCTCTGTGTCCCCTCAGAAGGACCGTCCCCTTGTGCTCTTGCCCTTGTGCTCCCAAAATCTCCGATGGCTTTCGGGTGCTCGGGCTAGGCGCATGCCTCCCGCTTCGCCCGCGTTGCGGCGAACGCGTCGGTGAGCGCTTCCTCGAAGGTGGGATGGGGACGGATGACGGCTTCCATCTGCTCGATCGTGAGCCCGTTTGCGATGGCGGAGGCTGCTTCGCCGATGATGTCGGTGGCGCGCCCGCACATGAGATGTGCTCCCACAACTTTTCCGTCCTGGTCGGCGATCACCTTCATGAAGCTGCGGTCCAGATCGGCGATCACGGTTTTCGCATTGCTCGCAAGCGTGTACTTGCCGATGGAACTTGAACCTGCGTCTTTTGCATCGGCCGTCGTTATGCCGACGGTTGCGATTTCGGGGGTAGTGTACACGCATGACGGAACGACGGCAAGGTCGATCGCGCACGGTTCTCCTGAAATCGCCTTCGCGGCGATCGTGCCTTGAGCGGAAGCGGAGTGCGCCAGCTGCGGCTGCACGTTCGTCGCGTCGCCGACGGCGTACACGTTTTCGACCGAGGTGCGCATATGGTCGTCGACCGCAATATGGCCGTGGTCCAGATCGAGCTCGAATCCGTCTATGAACAGATCATCGAACGAAGCCTCGCGTCCGGTTGCCACCAGCACGGCGGCTGCCTCGACGGTGTGGGCCTCACCGCATCCGTCTTCGTAGCACACCGATAGGCGGCCGTTGTCGGTCTGCCCGATGGCCTTGACGCGCGATCCGGTCGCCAGATCGCACCCGCGTTTCTTCATGACCATCGCAAGGCTCTGCGAAAGCTCTTTGTCCATGGTGGCAAGCACGCGGTCGTCCGCCTCGATTACGGTGACCTTCGTGCCGAACGAAAGGTAGATGCCTGCGTACTCCATGCCGATGAAGCCGCCGCCCACGATGACGAGGCTGTCGAGCTCGGGAACCGTATCGAGCATCTCGTCGGAATCGTACACGCCCGGAAGGTCGATCCCGTCGATCGGCGGCATGGCGGGGGTCGTGCCCGTAGCAATGACGAGGGTGTCAGCCGAAAGCTCTTCGGTTGTGCCGTCTTCGAGCTCGACGACGATGCGGTCGGGTCCCGAAGTCGACGCCGTACCGTACAGCACCGTTATTCCGAGCTTGTCGAACGAGGTTTCAAGTCCCTGGTTCTGGCGCTCGACGACTTCTTCTTTACGGGAGCGCAGTATGTCGAAATCGATGGAAGCGTTTTCGATGCGCAAACCCATGTCATGTGCGTTGGCGGCATCGTGGAAGAGGTTTGCCGTGTGCAGGATCGTTTTCGTGGGGATGCACCCGCGATTGAGACACGTGCCACCGAGTGCGGATTTCTCGATGAGAACGGTGTCCACGTTGTGGCGCGCAGCTTCACGTGCGACCGCATTGCCGCCTGGGCCTGCGCCGATGATAACGAGTTCGTGATGGGCCATGAGATTGTCCTTTCGGTCTATGAGTAGAATCCTCCACAAATGAGCTCGGAACAATCTGCCCGCATCATCTGTTGGTCGGGTGTTTCCGTTTCGATGCCCATCAGTCGATTTTCCAGCGATGCACGGTCGTATCGGCAGCCTTCGAGCGCTGAGGCAAGCCCCGCGATGAGCTCGGCATCGAGCGCGTCGGAGGATATCCGAGCCGTATCGATGACGCCGCGGTTCACGACGAGCTCGACATCGAGGTTGCCCCATGCGTAGCGCTCGCCGAAGGCGTGGGTGAAGGGGATCGCCCTGCCGAAGCGCCACTCCCACGCGGAAAGCCGTGCTACACGCGCTTGCACATCGGCCTCATCGAGACGCTTGGTGGGGAAAGGCTGCGCGGGTGAGAGGAATCGCGCGGGAAGGAAGGGAGGCGCAGGCGTAGCGATGTGCGCGGGCGAGGCAACGCGTGCGGTTTGACCGTCGGTGGACGCAGCGACGTGCGCTGATAGCATGGCACTTTCGGGTAGAGAGACCTCTGAGGGCACAGGCTTGCCGCAGGCGGTCGTCAGCGCTTCGATGAGTGCAAGGGAGAGCGACTCGACAGTAATGCGCGGGCAAAGGTCGGACAGGTTCGCAACACGCGAGCGAAGGGAGTCAACCCCCTTGCTTGCGAGCTTCTTCGGATCGGGGTTGAGGTAGCGGGCGAGCTTAGCCGTATCGACATCGATCATGAGCGTGCCGTGATGGCAACGACGCCCGCTCGACCGGTAAAACGCATTACCCGAGAACTTGGCACCATCGATGGTGACGTCGTTGCGGCCCGAAAGCTCGGCTTCAAGCCCAAACGATCGTACGGCATCACAGATAACCTGCATGTTCATTGCAAGATCGTAGTCCTCGTCCGCGGCGATGAACGTGAAATTGAGGTTTCCCGTGTCGTGATAGACCGCACCGCCCCCCGAAAGGCGACGTGCGATCGTGCCGCCATCCTCTTCGAACTCGGCCACACGGCATTCCTTCCACGCGTTCTGATTACGGCCGATCACGATGGTATGGGCGTTCTGCCAGAGAAACAGCAGGTATTCTCCGGGCTGCACAGCATCCATGAGCGCTTCCTCGCAGGCGATGTTCGCGAACGGATCGGTCGTCTCGCTGATGAGGAAGAGCGGCTGCAAGCGCGCAGTTCGGAGGGCGGGTTCGGTGGGCGTTACGCGTGCAAACACAGCACTGTTCGCACGCGTGGGTTCGGTGAGCGTTACACGTGTGCAAGCATCGCCGCTCGCGGGTGCGGACACAGCCTACTCCCCCTCGCCGGATTCGGGCTTCCAGCGCACGATGGGCGAGCGGGCGGCCTGCACCTCGTTCGGGCGGCCGATGCGCGTCGTGTGGGGTGCCTCGGCGAGCACGCCGGGACTTTCGTGCGCCTCGTGCCAGATCGTGCGAAACGCCTCGGCTGCTGCATCCAGCGTCTCGCGGCTTTCGGTCTCGGTCGGTTCCACCATGAGCGCCTCATGCACGATGAGCGGGAAGTACATGGTTGGGGGGTGCATCCCGAAATCGAGGAACCGCTTGGCCACGTCAAGAGCGCTTGCGCCCGTTTCGTCTTTGAGCGGTCCGATATCCATGACGAATTCGTGCATGCAGGGGCCGGAAAACGGCATGGCGTAGAGATCGTCCAGCTTGCGCATGAGGTAATTCGCATTGAGCACGGCGGTTCGGGCTGCTTCGGGAATGCCCTCCTTGCCGAGTGCAAGCATGTAGGCGAGCGCGCGAATCGCAACGCCGAAGTTGCCGTAGAACGATTTCATACGCCCGATCGAATGGCGGGGTCGCTCAAAGGCGAATGCGCCGTCTTTCTCAACGACGATGGGCGAGGGCAGGAAGTCTTGCAGGTGCGCCTTGCAGCCGACGGGGCCCGAGCCGGGGCCGCCTCCCCCGTGCGGTGTCGAAAACGTTTTGTGCAGGTTCAGGTGCACGCAGTCGAACCCCATATCGCCCGGCCTTACGATGCCCATGATGGGGTTGAGGTTGGCACCGTCGTAGTAGCACAGCCCTCCCGCCTCGTGCACGATCTCGCAGATTTCGAGGATGTTGGGGTCGAACAAGCCGAGCGTGTTGGGATTAGTGAGCATGAGCCCTGCCGTATCGGGCCCCACGACTGCGCGCAGCGCCTCGAGGTCGACCCCGCCTTCGGCATTCGAGGCGACGTTGACCGTATCGAACCCAGCCATCGAAGCGGTTGCGGGGTTGGTGCCGTGCGCCGAGTCGGGCACGATGATCTTCGTGCGCGCGTCGTCGCCTGCAGCTTTGTGAAAGGCGCGGATAAGCAGCAGCCCTGCGTATTCTCCCTGCGCGCCTGCGGCGGGCTGGAGTGTGACGGCATCCATACCGGTTATCTCAGCGAGCGCATCGCACGTGAGCGCCATGGCCTCGAGTGCGCCCTGAACCGTGTTCTCGGGTTGCAACGGATGGATGTCGGAAAAGCCTGGAAGCGCGCTCAGCTCCTCGTTGATGCGCGGATTGTACTTCATGGAACAGGAACCGAGCGGATAGAATCCGTCGCACACGCCGAACGCTTCGTCGGCGAGATGATTGTAGTGGCGGTTGAGGTCGACTTCGGCAACTTCGGGAAGCGCGGGCGCGGTGTTTCGCAAGAAGGTCGCATTCGGAAGGGAGGTGGGCACATCGCATTCCGGCAGCAGCGATGAGGCGCGGCCCGGTTTGGAAAGCTCGAATACCACGTTCATCGCAGGACCTCCTTCACCAGATCGATCAGTTCGTCGATCTGGGCTTTCGTATTCACTTCGGTGGTGCACCATAGCATGCCCTGTACGGGCGAGTCGTCGGGTTCGGGGCATGCGGCGCTTTGGAAGATCTCGGGGTCGTCGCTGGTTTCTGCGCCTGCTACGGCTGTCGAAGCGGCGGCATCGGGCGGAAGGTTCACGGGCAATCCGCACAGCACGCCCGCATCGGCAAGCGAAGCCTCGAGCGTTCCGGCATCGATCGGGCAGGTGGTGACGAACTCGTGGAAGAACGGCTGGTCCCACAAAAGCCCGAACCCGATCTCTTCCAAGCGTTCGGCTAAGTAATGAGCTTTCGAGCAGCTGAGCTGGGCCGCCCGAGCAAGTCCTGTCGGGCCCATCGAGGCCAGATACGCGCCTGCTGCCAGTGCGCAGAGCGCTTCGTTGGAGCACACGTTTGACGAAGCCTTCTCGCGGCGGATGTGCTGTTCGCGCGCTTGCAGGGTCAGCACGAACGCGCGGTTGCCCTGCGCATCTTCGGTTTGGCCGACGATGCGGCCGGGTAGCTTGCGCATGAGCGCCTTCGTGCAGGCGATGATCCCGAGGTACGGACCCCCGAACGAAAGCGGCAATCCGAGCGACTGCCCCTCGGCTACGCAGATGTCGGCTCCGAGTTCACCGGGACTTGCGAGGATGCCGTGCGATACGGGATCGGCCGAAACGATGGCTTTCGCACCTGATCCGTGCACGCGTTCGATGAGCGCGCCCGTATCTTCGAGGATTCCGAAGTAGTTGGGCTGCTGGACGATTGCGCACGCGGTCGCATCGTCGAGTGCATCTGCGAACGCCTGCACATCGGTTGCTCCGTGCCGTGCGGCAACGATGCGCACCTCGACGTTGCGGCTTGCGCAGTACGTCTGTACCGTTTCGATCGTCTGGGGGTTTACCGTTTCAGATACTACGACTGCCGAACGCTTGCGGTCCTGACACATGAACACCGCCTCGGCGGCAGCGGTCGCCCCGTCGTAGAGCGAGGCGTTCGAGGCGTCCATGCCGAAGAGCTCGCACACCATCGATTGGTATTCGAAGATCGACTGCAGCACCCCTTGGCTGATCTCGGCCTGGTAAGGCGTATAGGCGGTTACGAATTCTTCCTTCGTCGTTACTGTTTTCACCAGTGCGGGAATGAAGCGACGGTATGCCCCTGCACCGCGAAATATCGAACGAAACACGGTGTTTCGGGAGGCCAGGGCAGCGATGCGCTCACGCACTTCGAATTCGGTGAGGCCATCCGGCAAGGCGAGCTCGACTACACGGGCCTCTTGCGGCACGCCAGCGTAGAGATCGTCGATCGACGCGTAGCCGAGGTCGCCGAGCATCTCCTCGCGTTCGGTCGGGGTCGATGGTAGGTAGGTTCCCATGCGATGCACCTTTCTGCTTGATCGGTTGGGCTGGCGTCGTGCAGGGAAGCATGAGCATCTCTGTGCTCGCCGCCGCGCGCCTTACTGCGAGCACAGCTCCTCGTAGGCGGGGGCGTCCATCGTGGCGACGGCGATAGAAGCCGGCTCGACGCGGATGAGCCATGCATCAAAGGGTGCTTCGTTGATGAGGGCAGGATTGTCGAGGAGCTCTTCGTTGATTTCGACGACTGTGCCGTCAACGGGGCTGATGACCTCCGAAACGGCCTTAACCGATTCGACGTCGGCAAACGATTCGCCACCCGTCACTTCGTCGCCGACTTCCGGCAGGTTGACGAACACGAGATCGCCGAGCTCTTTCTGGGCGTAATCGGTCAAACCGATCGTTGCGTTCTCGCCGTCGACGGCGACCCATTCGTGCGTATCGGTGTACATGCGGTCTGAGGGATGGTTCATGGTGTTCCTTTCGTCGTGTTGCCGGATTTCCGGCTCCGGTTTCCAAGCGGTCGCGCGCGCACTTCTTCGGCGGGCGTACGCTTTCGCGTGCGATAACTATCGGGATCTCTGGTAAAACGGCAGGGGTACCACGGCGGCTGCGACCCTGCGGCCGCGCACCTCGACTTCGACCTCGTCGCCGACGGCAACCGAGCCGGTATCGACAAGCGCCATTGCACACGCCTTTTTAAGGAAGGGGCAGAACGTGCCCGAAGTGGTGGTGCCGATGCAAACGTCGTCGAGCAGCACGGGTTCGTGCTCGCGGATAATGCCGCGACCGGTTACTTCGAGCCCTATGCGCATCCGAGCCGGATCGCCTTTTGCAACGAGAGCGGCTTTGCCGATGAACTGCGGTTTATCCAATTTCACGGCAAATGCGAGGCCGGCTTCGAGAGGATCGACCGTCTCGTCCATTTCGTGGCCGTACAGGGGCATACCCGCTTCGAGACGTAGCGTGTCGCGTGCGCCGAGTCCGCACGGTATAAGTCCGTCACCTGCGCCTGCTTCTAAAAGGGCACTCCAAATCGTGGGCGCATCGGTCGGCGCACAGTACAGCTCGAAACCGTCTTCGCCGGTGTAACCGGTACGCGAGACGAGGCAGTCGCATCCGGCAACGGAGACGTGCTCGCTGAACGTGTAGTATCGGGCAGGTAAACCGTCTTCGTCGGCCACCCGTGAGAGGATGCTTTGAGCAAGCGACCCTTGTACGGCAATTTGGGCGATGTCGTCCGAGAGGTCGCGCATTTCGGTTTCGCCAAGCAGGTTGTCGGACATCCATGCGACGTCTTTGTCCTTGTTGGCGGCGTTCACTACGGCGAGGAAGCGCTCTTCGCCGAGCTTGTATACGATAAGGTCGTCCACCATGCCGCCGTCTTCGTAGCACAGCGCCGTGTAACGGCAGCGTCCGATTGCCATATTGCTGAAATCATTTGTCATGAGGTGATTGAGCGTAGCGAGGGCGCCCGGACCCCCGAACAGCACCTCGCCCATGTGCGACACGTCGAAGAGCCCGCATGCGTTGCGTACGGCGAGGTGCTCTTTCATGAGCCCGGTAGGATATTCGATGGGAAGCAGGTAGCCGGCGAAGGGTACGATCTTGCCTTCGGCAGCCAAGTGGGAATCGTAGAGCGGCGTTCTGTGGTCTTTTCCTTGCTGCGCGCCTGTGCTATCGGTCGAAGGTCGAGCGTCGTGCGAGGGTGCCGGTTTTTCTGCATGCTGGTCCATAAGCCGTCCTCCAGATCGTCTGCCGGATGCAAAAAGGCGCGCTCGGGGATTCGCCCCGTGCGCGCCTCTGTCCGCTTACCTGAAAGATGAACCCTGCGGGTGAGCCGCAGAGCTTGCTTCTTCGGTGCCGATCGAACGGCTTTCCAGAGGTTTGTCGGATTCCAGTCCTTTTGCCTGAGAGTTTCTGCCCCTTCGGCTCCCACATGGTGGCGGGTATCTCCCGGAATCGTCATCCAAACGCTTCGTGCGCGAACAGGTTAGCATGGCCTCGTACTGCGGGGTAACCCGCCGTCTCGCGAACGGCGGGTTACACGGATGATCGGGCGTGTCGCGGTTACGCATGGGCGGTTGTTCGAGTAGGGGGTGTTTTATCGAGGGCCCCAAAAAGCAACGGCATTGCGGTAGCAGGTGGGCTCCGATGGCGGCCGCTGCGAGCACGCACCGCGTGGCTTTTGTGTTCCGGGTTTCCGAGATTACGGCACAAAATTGGAGGTTTGACAATTATAGAATACCTTCTCTTTTAGTTTGGACGCATTGAAATTTTGCGACCAGGCATTTCTCTGGCTTTGTAAACAAAATTTATTATGTATTTCATTACATAATTGTCAAACCTCCAATTTTGTGCCGGATTCAAAGAATTCGGGAACATACATGGCCATGAAAGGGATGCCTTTTGGAGCCATTGCCAGTTGAGCTTCATGGCCAGGATTCCATCGGGTGCTGGCGAGACTCCCAGCTCCTCGCTTCGGCGCGTCACTCGCCGGGCCACCACCCGCAACTCGCTCGCACCGCCACCCACCTGGCGGGCGCGTGTACCGTCTTAACGCCATCTTAATACGATGCCTGCGACCTTAACGTCGTGCTAATGCGCGTCGGACTACCCTAGGTTTCAGCCCGGGCACCCGTGTGCACACTGCCCGGGCGCAAGATTGAAACTTCGGAAAGGTTGGAACGAGATGGAAACGGTTGCCGGCATCATCGGCGTGCTCAGCATCATCGCGATGCTCTATCTGTTTTACGTGCTCTTGCAAGGCGGTGATGAGAGGTGATGGAAAACCTGCTGGAATACGGGATCTACCTCGCGCTTCTCGTTGCGCTCGCCATTCCTCTGAGCGGTTATATCAATCGCGTGATGGCTGGCGAGAAAACGGTGCTCGGCCGCGTGCTCAGCCCGGTTGAAGGTGTTCTCTACCGCATCATCGGCGTCGACAAAAAAGAAAACATGAACTGGAAGCGCTACCTGATCGCCGCGCTTCTGTTCTCGGCGATCTCGCTTATCGTGCTGATGGCTCTTCTCATGTGCCAGGGATTTTTGCCGTTCAATCCCGAAGGATTGCCCGGGCTTTCGTGGGATCTCGCCTTCAACACGGCGGTCAGCTTCGTCACGAACACGAATTGGCAGGCATACAGCGGTGAAAGCGCCTTGAGCTACTTCTCGCAGGCGATCGGCCTTACCGTGCAGAACTTCGTCACGCCCGCCGTTGGCATGGCGGTGCTGTTCGCGCTGTTCCGCGGCATGGTTGCCGAGAACAGCCCCGGTCTCGGATCGTTCTGGGTCGATGTCACGCGCGGCGTGCTGTACCTGTTCATCCCGCTGTGTTTGGTCATGTCGGTCGTCGGCATTGCCCAGGGTATGCCAGAAAACCTCTCCGACTACCAGGAAGTCGATCTCGTGGAACCGGTCGGCATCGATGCTGAGGGCAATGCGGTAGCGGCTGACGATCCGGCTGCCGTCGACATCGTCGACAAGCAGATCGTACCCATGGGCCCGCAGGCGAGCCAGGTCATGATCAAGCAGCTCGGTACGAACGGCGGCGGCTACAACGGCGTCAACTCAGCGAGTCCGCTTGAAAACCCGACTCCGCTCACGAATCTCATCCAGTGCATCGCGCTTCTGCTCGTGCCGATCGCGCTTCTCTTCAGCTTCGGGAGGTTCGTCAACGATCGCAAGCAGGGCAGGGCAGTGTTCGCGGCAGTGTTCATCCTGCTCGTCGGCTCGCTTGTGGCGATCGGCGTGTTCGAGCAGATGGGTACGCCTCAGCTTGCTCAAGACGGTGCGGTCTACATGGGCACGGGCGGCCAATCGGGCGGCAACATGGAGGGCAAGGAGACGCGCTTCGGCGTAACGGATTCGTCCTTGTGGGCGGCGTTCACCACCGCCGCATCGAACGGCTCGGTTAACTCCATGCACGACAGCTATACGCCCCTCGGCGGTATGGTGCCCATGATCCTCATGCAGCTCGGCGAAGTGGTCGGCGGCGGTGTGGGGTGCGGTTTGTATTCCCTCATCGGGTTCGTGCTGCTCACCGTGTTCATTGCGGGCCTCATGGTCGGACGCACGCCTGAATACCTCGGCAAGAAGCTCGGGCCGAAGGAGATGCGCATGGCGGTAATCCTCTGCATCACCACTCCGTTTGTGATCCTCGTGGGATCGGCGGCCATGAGCCTCGATCCGGCAACGGTGGAAAGCCTCAACAATCCGGGTGCCCATGGGTTCTCCGAAGTGCTGTACGCGGCCACCTCTGCGGGCGGCAACAACGGTTCGGCATTCGCGGGCTTCAATGCGAACACGCCGTTCATCAACGTGGTGCTCGGCATCGAGATGCTTGTGAACCGCTTCGTTCCGATCGTTGCGACATGCGTGCTGGCTGGCGGCCTTGCCGTGCGCAAGCAAGTGGCAACAACCGCAGGCACGCTCTCCACGAGCAATGCGATGTTCGTGTTCCTCGTCATACTCATCGTGCTCCTCGTAGGCGCTCTGACGATGTTCCCGGCTCTGGCCCTCGGCCCGATTGCCGAACAGCTTCAGATGGTCTTGTAGAAGGAAGGTGCAAACAACCATGGCAACTGCCACAATGAACAAGTACGACACGAAAGCGCAGGCGAAGCGGGCGGTTCGCGACGCATTCGTGAAGCTCAACCCCAAAGACCAGATCAAAAACCCGGTCATGTTCATGGTGTTCGTTTCGGCTGTGCTCACGACGATCCTGTTCGTGCTCTCGCTCATCGGCATCGCCGATTCTCAGCCGGGCTTCATCCTCGCGATTGCGGTTATCCTCTGGCTCACGGTTTTGTTCGCGAATTTCGCGGAAGCCATCGCGGAAGGCCGGGGCAAGGCGCAGGCCGATTCGCTGCGTGCCGCCAAGCGGGACGTGCAGGCTCACAAGATCACGCAGGGCATGCTCGCCGCAGGGCAGCATGAAGAAGACCCATCGCATGTATACCTTGCGCGCGCAGAAGAGGTCAGCTCGGCAACGCTTAAGAAGAAGGACTACGTGTTCGTGTGCGCTGGCGAGCAGATTCCGGCTGACGGCGAGGTCGTCCAGGGCGCGGCATCGGTCGACGAGAGCGCCATCACGGGCGAATCCGCCCCAGTCATCAGGGAATCGGGCGGTGACCGCTCGTCGGTCACGGGCGGCACGACCGTGCTTTCCGATTGGCTTGTCATCTGCGTCACGCAGGAAAGCGGCAAAAGCTTTCTCGACCAGATGATTGCGATGGTCGAATCGGCCTCCCGCAAAAAGACTCCGAACGAGATTGCGCTCGAAATCTTGCTCGTTGCGCTCACCATCATCTTTCTACTCGTCGCCGTCTCGCTGTTCACGTTCAGCGGGTTCGCGGCGGGACAGGAAGGTATCGCGAACCCCACGACGATCACTTCGCTCGTCGCGCTGTTCGTCTGCCTTGCCCCCACGACCATCGGCGCTCTGCTCTCTGCTATCGGCATCGCCGGCATGAGCCGCCTCAACAAGGCGAACGTGCTCGCGATGAGCGGCCGCGCGGTCGAAGCGGCGGGCGATGTAGATGTGCTTTTGCTCGATAAGACCGGCACGATCACGCTCGGCAACCGCCAAGCGAGCGCGTTCATCCCCGTAGACGGGGCCACCGAGGAAGATCTCGCCGACGCGGCGCAGCTCGCGAGTCTCACCGACGAGACGCCTGAGGGCCGAAGCATCGTCGTGCTTGCCAAGGACCTCTTCAACATCCGCGAGCGCGAACTCGGCGGTGCAGGCATGGTGTCGATTCCTTTTTCGGCGGCCACGCGCATGAGCGGCGTCGACTTCGAAGGCCATGAGATCCGCAAGGGTGCCGCTGACGCGATCAAAGACTACGTCGAGAAGGCGGGAGGTTCGTATTCCGATGAATGCAGAGAACAGGTCGAAGCGATCTCTCGGGCCGGTGGTACTCCGCTGCTTGTTGCTCGTGATCATCGTATTATGGGCGTCATCTATCTGAAGGACATCATCAAGCAGGGCATCAAGGAGAATTTCGCGAGCTTGCGGAAGATGGGCATCAAGACCATCATGATCACCGGCGACAATCCGATGACTGCGGCAGCCATTGCTGCCGAGGCAGGGGTTGACGATTTCTTGGCCGAGGCGACGCCCGAATCGAAGCTCGAGATCATCCGCACGTATCAGGCAGAAGGCCATATGGTTGCGATGACGGGCGACGGCACGAACGACGCTCCGGCGCTTGCCCAGGCCGATGTGGCCGTTGCGATGAACAGCGGCACGCAGGCGGCCAAAGAGGCGGGCAACATGGTCGACCTCGATTCGAGCCCCACGAAGCTCATCGACATCGTCATGATCGGCAAGCAGCTTTTGATGACGCGCGGCTCGCTCACGACGTTTTCGATTGCGAACGACGTGGCTAAGTACTTCGCCATTATCCCCGCATTGTTCGCGCCGCTCTATCCTGCGCTCGATGCGCTCAACATCATGCGGCTCACGAGCCCCGAGACGGCGATCCTCTCGGCCATCATCTATAACGCGCTCATCATCGTCGCGCTTATACCGCTTGCGCTCAAGGGCGTGAAGTACCGCGAAGCGTCGTCGCAGAGCCTGCTTGCGCGCAACCTGCTTGTGTACGGGCTCGGCGGCATCGTCTTGCCGTTTGTAGCCATCAAGGCGATCGACATGCTGCTTACGGTCTTCGGCATGGCGTAAGGCCGTGGCAACGTGCGGCGTGCGAGCGGGCGCGCCGCACGAGACAAAGGGCGCAAAGCCGAAAGCGCGCCCGCGCAGGAACGAACCGCACCGGTACCGAGTGCGATCACGTGAAAGGAAAGCGATCATGAACAACAAGAGTATCGGCAAAACGCTCGGAAGGGCCGCAGGGTTCTTCGTGATCATGAGCCTGATCACTGGCGTTATCTATACCGGCGTATGCTTGGGAGTCGGGCAGCTGTTCTTCCCCTTCCAAGCCAACGGGAGCATCATCGACGTCGATGCAGACGGCGACGGCACCGCCGACGCGCGCTACGCTACGCTGCTCGGCCAGCAGTTCGAAGACCAGGACCATCTGTGGGGCCGCCCGACGAACTATAACCTCTCGACGTTTACCGACGATGAGGGCAACCCGATTGCCTGGGCGGGTCCGTCGAACAAAACGCCTGCGGACGAGGAGTTCGAAGAGCTTGTGGCAAAGCGGGTGGAAGCGATCCGCGCGGCTCATCCCGAGAAAGGCGACAAGCCCATCCCGAGCGATCTGGTGACGGTATCGGGCAGCGGCCTCGATCCCGAGATATCGCCCGCCGCGGCCGAGTACCAGGTGGAACGGCTGGCGAAGAACACGGGCAAGAGCGCTTCAGAAATCCGCAGTATCATCGAAGCATGTACCGAACAGCCGCAACTCGGGATTCTCGGCGAGCCGCGGGTGAATGTGCTGAAGGTAAACCTGATGCTCGACGGGGTGCTATCATAGGAAAAACGCGCACGAGCGCTCTGCTTCGGCAGGGTGCCTGTGGGTAAAGAAGCGAAGCGAGGACATGGTTCATGGTTGACGAAGGCACCTTCGAGATCAGGCGAGATCCCGATGAGATACTGCGCCAGATCAAAGAGGCGGAAACGCTCGACGAGCCGGGACGCGGTACGCTCAAGATATTCTTCGGCTACGCGGCAGGCGTCGGTAAAACCTACGCCATGCTCGAAGAGGCCCATATCGCCAAAGAGAAGGGCTTCGACGTCGTCGTGGGCTATGTCGAGCCGCATACGCGTGCCGAAACGACGGCGCTGCTCGAGGGGCTCGAGCAGTTGGAATGCCATACGGTCGAGCACCGCGGCATCGCGCTGCGCGAATTCGACCTCGACGGCGCCCTTGCGCGCAAGCCGCAGATCCTCATTGTAGACGAGCTCGCCCACACCAACGCCCCCGGGAGCCGTCATCGCAAGCGCTACCAGGATATTGAAGAGCTGCTGCGCGCGGGCATCACGGTGTTCACCACCGTGAACGTGCAGCACCTTGAAGGTTTGAACGACAAGATTTCGGCCATCACGCAGGTGCGGGTGGCCGAGCGCATCCCCGATTCCATCTTCGACCGCGCCGATTCGGTGGAACTCATCGACATCGAACCCGACGATCTGATCGAGCGCCTGAATGCGGGCAAGGTGTACGTACCCGATCGCAGCTGGGTGGCGCTTTCGAACTTCTTCACGAAGAAGAACCTTGCCGCGCTGCGCGAAATCGCCCTGCGCCGTATGGCCGATCGCATGACGCGCGCGCCCGTCGTTGACGGAGCTGCATGCCGCGTCGAGGCGGGCGAGGATGTGCTCGTATACGTGACGCCCGATGCCGGCAACGTGAAGGTCATCCGAGCTGCTGCCAATATGGCCGAATCGTTCCACGGCGTGCTCACCGCACTGGTCATCGAGTCCTCGGAATCGAAGAAGCTCGATGCCGAGGAGCGAGGCCGTTTGCGCGCCAACATCGATCTCGCCGAAGAGCTCGGGGCGCACGTGGTCACGATGCACGGCGACGATGTGGCCATGCTCATCGCGCAGTACTCCGTAACGGCGGGCATAACCCAGCTCGTGCTGGGCAGCACGCAGAAGGGCAGAGGGTTCTTCAGTTCCAGGGAAAGCCTGGTGAATCGGCTTACGCACCTATCGTACGGAGCGGTCATCAACGTCGTGCCGGTGAAAGATCTTCCGAAGCAGATGAGTCGCTTCAGACCGGCGACCGGGTTCAAGTTCACGTCGGGCGATGTGGCGAAGGCCGTACTGGCCGTTGCGCTCGCGACCGTGATCGGCCTTGCAGTGCATGGGCTCGGACTCGCCTCATCGGTCATCCTCATGGGCTATATGCTCGTGGTGCTTCTGTTCGCCACCCGCGCTGACGGGTTCTTCTACTCGGTGTTCGCGGCACTTGGCAGCGTGCTCGCGTACAACTTCTTCTTCACCGTGCCGCGCTTCACGCTCGATGCATACGGCATCAACTACCCGTTCATCTTCGCGTTTTTATTGATATCCACGCTTGTCGCCTCGTCGTTGACCGTGCGCATGAAACGGCAGACCGAAGCGACTGCGCGACGCGCCTATCGTACCGAAGTGCTGCTCGAAAGCAGCCGCGAGCTGCAGGCGACCACCACAATCGAGAGTTGTTTTGCCACGGCGGCCAAGCAGATCATGAAGATACTCGATCGGCCTATAGTCATGTACCGCGCGGATTCCGAGGGAAGGCTTTCGGAGCCGAACGTGTACGACTTGGCTGGCAGCGGAGGTGGCGATGCGAGTGCCGTCGAGCTTGTCTCCCCCAACGAGGTTGCGGTTGCCACCTGGGTCGCCTCGAACAACGAACGGGCGGGTGCCACTACGGGCACGCTCGCCGAAGCGCGCTGTTTGTATCTTCCGATCCGCTCGAAGGGGGCGGTGTTCGGCGTCGCAGGTCTTGTGATGGAAGAGGACAGCGAGGATTTCGGATCATTTGAAAAGAACCTGCTCATCGCCCTTCTCGACGAGTGCGGGCAAGCGTGCGACCAAATCGTTTCTGCGCGCGAGCGGCACGAGATGCGCGTAAAAGCGGAGAAGGAAGAATTGCGATCGAACCTGCTTCGAATGATATCGCACGATCTGAGAACGCCGCTCACGAGCATCTCGGGCGATGCCGACATGTTGCTATCCGAAGGCGATAGGCTAAGCGAAGAACAGAAGCGGCGGATGTATTCGGACATGTACGAGGATTCGAGCTGGCTCATCTCGCTGGTAGAGAACCTGCTGTCGGTGACGCGCATCGACGACGGCAGCGTCGAACTCGATATGCAGCCCGAGATGATCGGGGACATCGTGCGGGAAGCCGTTTCGCACACGAACCGCAGGGGGGCCGAGCACGCGATCCGCATCGACGTTCCCGACGAACTTTTGATGGTGAAAGCCGACGCGCGGCTGATCATGCAGGTGATCATCAACCTGGTGAACAACGCCATATCCTATACGCCGCCCGGCTCGCATATCGAAGTATCCGCCCGCCGCACCCGTGGCGAGAATGGTGTGCCGGCGGTGCTCGTTGCGGTTTCCGACGACGGCCTCGGTGTGCCCGATGCCGATAAGGAGCGCATTTTCGGCATGTTCTTCACCGGCTCTTTGAGCGGGCCGCTCAAAGAGGGCGGCGACGCCCATCGCAGCATGGGCCTTGGGCTCGCGCTCTGCCGCTCGATCGTGCGTGTGCATGGAGGCGAGTTGACGATTTCGGACGCAACGCCGCACGGCAGCGTGTTTTCGTTTAAGCTAGCCGAGGCGACAGTCGGCGGCATCGAAGGTGTCGGTGCCAGGACCAGCCGATCCCAAACCGACCCGGACGACGATGCGAAGGCCGATCGGCTCCCGACCGATTTGCAGGACGGGGCGCAGGACGGCGCATTGGAACGCGAGTCGGCCGGCTCGGGTACGGATACCGCGATCGAGGAGTAGGCAGATGATCGACAGCGCACGGACTATTCTGGTCGTCGAAGACGATGCGGCGATTCGCAACCTGGTGGCGACGACGCTTCAGGTGCACGGTTACCGGCATCGCGAGGCGTCCACCGGTAACAGCGCGCTGCTCGAACTCACCTCGGCAACCGACATCGATCTCGTGATCCTCGATCTCGGGCTGCCCGATGCAGACGGCGTCGATATCATCCGTTCGGTCCGCGGCTGGTCGCGTATGCCGATCATTGTGCTTTCGGCGCGTATCGAGGATGCCGACAAGGTGGAGGCGCTCGATGCGGGGGCCGACGATTACCTTGTCAAGCCGTTCTCGGTTGAAGAGCTGCTCGCGCGGCTGCGGGTGGCGTTGCGCAGGCTCGATGCGGGTATAGCCGCAGAAGAGGAAGCGGTCTACGAGAACGGCGATTTGCGTATCGATTACCGCGCTGCAAGCGCGACCTGCCACGGCGAGGACATCCACCTCACGCCGATCGAGTACAAACTGTTGTGCCTGCTTGCCCGCAATACCGGCAAGGTGCTTACCCATACCTACATCTTGAAGGAAGTATGGGGCACGGCGCTCTCTTCCGACATCCCGTCGCTTCGCGTGTTCATGGCGACGCTGCGCAAGAAGATCGAACCCGATCCAGCTCACCCCGTCTACATCCAAACGCACGTGGGCATCGGATACCGCATGATGCGAGTGGAAGATTGAGTGCTCCTTTTCTTGTGCGGCGCGGGCGGCTCCTGTGCATTTGCGCTTGCGTGTCCGTTTGGCCCACGCGCCTTGTGCGCACCATCTGTCAAGCCCCTGTGCGCACCGCTGTCAAGCGCCGCGCCTTGCGCGCGCGTTTGTCCATGCTCTCGCCCGCACCTGTCGGCGCGGAAAGGCTAGCGCTTCCGTTTCGCATCCGGGGGGAAGGAAAACCAGGCGACAACCAGCGACAAGGCGATGCATGCGATCACGCAGCAGATTGTCGTTGTGAATCCGAACAGATCGTTTATCGCGCCCCAGGCTATCGATGCGATGCCGACCCCCACATCGGTGGCGAGCAGGTAGAGCGCGTTGGCGGCGCCCCATCGTTCGGCAGGCGTGTTCTTGACGGCGACCGATTGGCATATCGGCATGCTCGCTCCGAGGCAGGCGCCGTAGAAGATGCCTGCTAGGTAGTACAGTGCGGCAACGTCACCTGCGGCGAGCAGCAACAGGTAGGCGATGATGCCGCATGCAACCGCAGCGGCGAGCACTTTAAAAGGTGCGACGCGATCCATGAACGCGTTGGACTTCAGGCGCACGGCGATCATGCTGAGGGCGGACACCGAGAAGAACAGTCCCGGATTGCCGATCCCGAGCGTCGTGCCGTACAGGCCGATGAAGAAGATGCCGAAGCCGAACGCGGGGGAGAGCACGATCATCGGAAGCGCTCCGGGCAGCGCGCTCGGCTCGAACACGCGGCGCAGCCCCCGCTGTTCGGGCTCCGCTTCCGCATCTTCGCCTCGATCGTGCGCTTCGCAGCGCATGCGGTACACCGACGTATCAGGGAGCTTTTGGGGGTTGCGTTCGTAGCGGCACAAAAGCGCGAGCACGAACATGACGATCGACATCGCAGCCAGTCCGATGAAGAGGTTTTCGGGGGGATCGGTGGAAACGAGAAGCAGTGCGAGCGCCGGTCCGACCGACATAGCGAGCGCCTGGCCGAGACCGTAATACCCGATACCTTCCCCGAGACGAGAAAAAGGCAGCACGTCTGCTGCGGCGGTGGCTGCAGCTGTGGTGACGGCGGAGAATCCAACGCCTTGGAAAAACCGGCATGCTACGAATGCAGCCGTATCGTTCGTGAAGATGGGCACGATGATTCCCCCAGCGAAAAGGCCGCTGCCGATCACCATGACGATGGCGCGCCCCTTTTGGTCGATGATAGGACCGCAGAGCACGCGTGCGAAGGCTGCGGCCACCGAGAACACGGCAGCAAGCAGGCCCGCATAGGTTGCAGTACCTCCGAGCCGGTTGATGTAGACCGACGTACCCGAGTTCAGGCCCTGACCCACGATGAAGCAGCAGAAGGCAACTCCTACGATCAAGATGAACGCAGGGGTCCAAAGCTTCGGTTTGCCGGAGCCGCTCGAATGTTTCGTGTGCGAAGGCATGCTTCCATGATACCCGTTATGCGGGCGAACGGATCATCCTGGGGGGATGAATCGGCCGAAGAGCCCTGATCGCCTGGCTTTCGCAGTGCAGTGGCTGGTGCCGCCGTGGAATTGCGCGCTCGATGCCGCTTCGTCGTGCTTGCGCCTGCAAGGCGGGGCAATGCGACAAGCTGATGACAAAGGCGCGCCGTCGGTCCGCTACGTTTTGACCGCTGTGTGCACTGCCGCGATGCCGCCGGTGAAGTTTTTCCAATGGACGTCGTGGAAACCCATGTTTTCGAGCATCGAGGCGAACGTGGCTTGATCGGGAAACGCCTTAATCGATTTGCTGAGGTAGACGAAGCCTTCTTTGTCTCCTGTGATGAGCCCTCCCCAAAACGGGATCATGTGCTTGAGATAGAACCCGTACAGCGCACGCCACGCGGGATTCGGCGGTGTAGAGAATTCCAGACATACGAGCGTGCCTCCCGGCTTGAGCACGCGATTGATTTCACTGAGCGCGCGTTGTCGATCGGGCATGTTGCGGATGCCGTAAGCCATCGTCACGATGTCGTAGCTGTTGTCGGCGTAGGGGATGTTTTGCGCGTCGACCACTTCGAAGTCGATGGGAACGCCGCATCCGGCACCTTCGTCATAGTGCGCTTTCGCCACTTCGAGCATTTCAGGAACGAGGTCGGTGATCTGAATGTGCGCCGGGCGCGCTGAGCGGGCGATCGTGAAGGATACATCGCCCGTGCCTCCGGCGATATCGAGGATGCGGCTTTCTTCGGTGATGGGCGCGCATTCGATCATGCCTTTGAGCCAGCCTTTGTACGCTCCGAAGCTTGAAACCGCATTGAACCGCTCGTACTTCTTCGCGATGGCCGAGAATATCTCGTAGACGCGCTGCGACGAGAGCTCCGCAGGGGCCTCTTCGCCGGTTGCGGTGTCGATCGTATGAGATGGGGCTGTGCTTTCGGCTGTCATGGCATCCTTCCGGGCGGGAGCCTTTTCTTCGGGTAATCACCGATGATACCCGAACTGAAGTGTTTTGCCGAGGCCCGCAACGGTTTCGGCAAACTCGTGTCGGTGTCCGTCGCGTACCGCGCTCAGTCCCAGCGCACTTGGGATTCGCCCGCACGCCGTCGCTTTTGCCGTAATGAAGTGTTTCCCGCTCTGAAAACTGCCGGAAACATTGCGCCGATAGTTTGATAACGGCAAGGTAATCATGCGTACCGAGGCGGTCTCGTGATATTGTATCGGTCTGTACCTGATAGGACCGTTGCTCGGCATCGAACACGTCGTTTGCGAACCGCGGCAACAGGTGAGGAGTGGTAACGAACATGGCGAAAGTAACCGACATTTACGGCAGCATGGTCTTCAACGATGCGACGATGCAGGAGCGCCTTCCTTCAACGACGTACAAGACGCTGGCAAAGACCATCGAGGAAGGCAAGCCACTTGACGAAGAGTGCGCCAACGATGTCGCCCATGCGATGAAAGAGTGGGCCATCGAGAAGGGTGCGACGCACTACACGCACTGGTTCCAGCCGCTCTCCGGCATTACCTCCGAGAAGCACGACAGCTTCATCGACCCCACCCCTGAAGGCCGTGCCATCATGAAATTCTCGGGCAAAGAGCTCATCCAGGGCGAGCCCGATGCATCGAGTTTCCCCTCGGGCGGCCTTCGCGCTACGTTTGAAGCGCGCGGTTACACCGCATGGGACCCGACGAGTTACGCGTTCATCAAAGACGAGGTGCTCTGCATCCCGACGGCGTTTTGCTCCTACACCGGCGAGGCGCTCGACAAGAAGACGCCCCTTCTGCGCTCGATGAGCGCGATCGAAGAGCAGGCAAAGCGCGTACTCGCGCTGTTCGGCGAGCCGGAGCGCCACGTCGTCACCACGGTAGGCTCCGAACAGGAATACTTCCTCATTTCGGAAAAAGACTACGCGCAGCGTCAAGATCTCATCTTGACGGGACGTACGCTCTTCGGCGCACCGCCGTGTAAGGGCCAGGAGCTCGAAGAGCACTATTTCGGCGCCATCCGTCCGTCGGTGAACGAATTCATGAAGGAGCTCGACGACGAACTATGGGCGCTCGGCGTGCCGGCTAAGACCAAACACAACGAAGTGGCGCCTGCACAGCACGAGCTTGCCCCCATCTTTACGAACGCGAACCGCGCCATCGACGAGAATCTGCTCACGATGGAGAAGATGCGCCTTCTGGCCTCGCACTACGGACTCGTATGCCTGCAGCATGAAAAACCGTTCGAGGGTATCAACGGCTCGGGCAAGCACAACAACTGGTCGATTTCGGCCGGCAAGACCAATTTGCTCGATCCGGGCGAAACGCCGATGCACAACCTGCGCTTCCTCGTATTCCTTACGGGCGTCATCCAGGCGGTTGACGAATACCAGGAACTCTTGCGCATGTCGGTGGCCTCCGCCGGAAACGACCATCGCCTTGGCGCGAACGAAGCGCCGCCGGCCATCATTTCGATTTTCTTGGGCGACGAGCTCGGCGAGATCGTCGATGCGCTCATCGACGACCACGAGTACACGAACGCTGAGAAGGTTGCCATGGATCTCGGTGTGGCGGTGCTGCCGAACTTCCTCAAGGACAACACCGACCGCAATCGTACGAGTCCGTTCGCCTTCACCGGCAACAAGTTCGAGTTCCGCATGCCCGGGTCTGCGGTGAACCTTTCCGATGCGAACATGGTGCTCAACACCGCGATGGCGAAAAGCCTCAAAGAGTTCGCCGACGAAATGGAAGGCAAAGCGGGAGCCGATTTCGAGCAGGCGGCCATCGCCTACATTAAGAAGACGCTGACCGACCACCAGCGCATCATCTTCAACGGCAACGGCTATTCCGACGAATGGCCGAAAGAAGCCGAGCGTCGCGGACTTGCCAACCACCGCACCACCGCCGATGCGCTGCCGTGCTACATCGACCAGAAAAGCATCGATCTGTTCGAGGAATTTGGCGTGCTGAGCGAGCCGGAGGTGCACAGCCGCTACGAAGTCAAGCTCGACAAGTACAACAAGCTTCTGAACATCGAGATCCGCGTGATGAAGCGCATGGCGCGCCGCACGTATCTGCCTGCCATCAACGAATACATCGGCGAGTTGGCTTCGACGTTGAACTCGATCAAGGCGGCGATGCCCGATGCCGATACGACGCAGCAAGAGGCGACGCTTCGCAAGCTGACCGACGGCGTGGGGAAGGCCTATGCGGCGCTGAATGCGCTCGACGCGCTCCATAAGGAGATCTCGGTGCTCGAGGACGAGCAAGAGAAGGCGAACCGTTACGCGCACGAGGGCATACCGGCCATGGAGGCCCTGCGCACCGAGATCGACCTGCTTGAGAAGCTGACCGACCGCGACCACTGGCCGGTACCTACCTACAACGACATTCTGTTCTACGTGTAGTCGAGATCGAAGTCCGCAGAACAGGGGTGTTTCGCAGACTGACCGCGAAACACCCCTGTTCCTTGCGGGATCAGACAGGACTCGTGTCTTCGACGGCTTTCGCAAAGCGGTCGGATCGGGTAGTGGTTTTCGCGTCCCACTTCACAGTGAACACGGTACCCGTCTGCTCCGAGCTCTGTGCGCGTATCGTGCCGCCGTGCTCTTCGGCCACTTCGCGGGCGATTGCGAGGCCGAGACCGTAGCCGCCGACGCCGCGTACCCGCGCCTTGTCGGCGCGGTAGAAGCGGTCGAAGATGTGGGGAAGGTCGTCGGCGGGGATGACCTCGCCCGAGTTGGCAACCGAAAGCACGAGAGCCTTCTCGGTGAGCGAAAGGTTCACGCGAACGAATCCGTGCTCGCCTGCATACTTGTACGCGTTGTCCAAAAGCGTGCTCACGAGCCGCTCGAGGCGTTGGGCGTTTCCCGGCAGAAGTAAGCCCTCCTCGATCGAGGAGGCGACTTCGATATCCTGCTCGAATGCGAGCGATTCGAACTGCAGAAGGTTGCGCTCGACGATGTCGCTTATATCGACGGGGGTGAACTCGCCAGTTTGCGGACCCTGTTCGGGTGTGGCCAAAACGAGCATATCGCCGACGAGGCGCTGCATGCTTTCCGCCTCGGTTTCGATGCTCTCGACCCATTGGCTTTGGCTTGCGATGGTCTTCTCAGGGTGTTTGAGCAAAATCGACGTGTTTGCAAGCATAACGGTAAGCGGTGTTTTGAGTTCGTGCGACGCATCGGCCACGAACTGCTGCTGCGCGCGCCACGATTCCTCGACAGGTTTCAGCGCCCATTTCGAAAACAGGAGGCTGATGGCGAAGAACACGACGAGCGCCCCTGCGCCCACAGCGGCCAGCGTGAGCGCGAGGCTTTGCCATCCTCCAGCCGACGCCTGGTCGGCAAACGCGATGAACGAGCCGTTTTCGGTTGCCCGCTTCGCATAGTACAGACCGAGCGAATCGATGAGGCCCGATCCGTCGGCAAGTCTCGTTGCCTGGTTGGTTGCTTGCTCGAGCACATCGTCGGTGATGGCCGCCGTTGCGGTATCCGATACAGCGGAAAGCGAACCGTCATCGTTGATGCGGTACACAGCTACGGGGATGAATTGCCGGCCTCGTTCCTTACCGCCAATCTCGAACGGCTTGCCGCCCTGTTCGGGAACGCTTCCCGTCGCCGCGTCGGCTTCGCCCTGAGCGTACGGATCCTCGGCTTCCGCCCCCGATTCGCCCTGCCCGAAGGCACCCCCCGAGGTTCCCGCGCCCGGTTCGTCCCCCTGCGGGGTACCGTTTGGCGGAATGCCTGCAGAAAAAGGCTCCCTCGCCATAGCGTCGTGATCGATCGCTGCACTCAGCGCTTCGTATACGCTGCTTTCAGCCTGCTGGTAGTTGATGACGCAGATGGTCGAGAACACGGCGAGCAGCACAACCGATACGATCGCCATGATGATGGCGACGAATTTGACGCGGAGCTTTTTCAGTGTAGCGTCTACGAGACGGCCCTCGCTTCGGGATTCGCATCGGATTGCGCACCAACGATGCATTCTGCGGCTCGCTCCGTCTTCTCTGGCTCGGCTGCGGCGACGTCTTCGCCCGTATCGGTCAGCCCTGAATCCGCCGACGTTCCGGCGGCTCGTTCGGCTGTCAGACGATAGCCCGCTTTGCGCAACGTTTCGATTGCCGCCTTCGACCCGAGGAACTTGAGTTTCTTGCGCAGAAACGAGATGTACGCTTCGACGTTGTTGTCTTCGGCACTCGACTCGATGCCCCACACTTTGGAGATGAGGGTTTCTTTCGAAATGACCTGGTTCGGATTGAGCATGAGGATTTTCAAGATCGAAAACTCCTTCAAGCCCAGATGGATGGACTTTGCGGCGTAGGTAAGATCGAAACTTTCGAGGTTGAGAGTCAGATCGGCGTACTCGAGGGTTTCGAAAACCACCTCGCCTTGGCGGCGGGTGAGGGCGCGAAGGTGGGCGAGCAGCTCGGCGGGCGAAAACGGTTTAGTCATGTAATCGTCTGCTCCGCTGTCGAGTCCGGTGATCTTTTCCGGCACGGCGTCGCGCGCGGTGAGCATGAGCACGGCGGTATCCACTTTGCGTCGGCGCAGCTCGGCTACCACGTCGAAGCCGTTCATCTTCGGCAGCATGACATCGAGGATGATGACATCGTACATGCCGCTTTCGCCGTATTCGAGCCCCGTTTTTCCATCGTGCACGACATCGACTTTGTAGCCGTTTTCCTCGAGGATGTGTCCGAGGGCGGCCGCAAGGCGCGCATCGTCTTCGACGATGAGTATCTGCATGATGCGGCTCCTTTCTCTCAGGCTCATGTCGTGCGTTCGACCTCACGTGCAGTGGCGGCGAGACCGAACATGCAGACTCGCTTCTGCAGTCCGCAGCAGGCCGCTCGCGCGAGCGGTTCTCTGCCGAAGGTTCGCTTGCTCGTTTGGCAGCGAGCCATCGATGCAATAAACCTATTGTACCCGCTTAGCTGAAATTGCCCTGAAACCCTTAGGTAATGGTTGCTGCATACGGCATGGCGAGCACTTCGAGCAGATTTTCTTCGTCATCGTATCGGTACACGATGACGAATGACGACACGGGGATTTTCCTGAGGTTATTGCCAAAGCGGCGTGTGAGCGATTTCGCGTACGTTCGAAGAGCCAATCTCGGGTAACGTCTCGAGCAGTTCCAACCACCTATCGATTTCAGCCAGTACGGTTTCTGAGTAAACCTGGGCAACATCGTCGATGAACCGATCGGCGTAGACAATCTTATGCATGGCGCTTCCTGCGTTTCGACGCTTCGGCGAATACCTCTTCGCGTGTAGTGACGTAGCGTCCTGCCTGAACGTCTTCGATGCCCTCACCAACGGCTTTCAACAGATATGCTTCGTATGCAGCATCTTCCCGCTCCCTGCGGATACGCTCCTCGAATACTTTCTCGCTCGTAAAAATGTATGCGGCTTTTCCGTTCTCGGTGATGCGGACGACGTTCTCTTTCGCGCAGTCCTTCACTTCCTTAACGTCTTTCGAGAGAGCGGTCAAGGGATAGATCGGTTCCATACACGGGTCTCCTTTCGCTGGGTGTCTTATTGCGGGCTACGAAGCTCACGCTTTTGCTCGATAAATCTGAGTATTATCGGATTTTAATCAGATCATATGCGGAAATCAATAGTCTCCTCCTAAGCCACTGCTAAAAACACGCTATCCGAGGCTGTTTTACGTCTCGTACAAATGCCTTTCAGGGAAATTTAAGCAACGGCTCGTAGCATAGGGTCGATCGAAGCTCTGCGCGCACGTGTTTGCGCCCGAGGCATCGAGAACAGAAAGGAAACGATATGAGTACCTATTCAGATGTTTTCGCACGTAAAGAGATGAAATACCGCTTAAGCGCCAAACAGCACCGTTGCCTTCTTGCTGCAGTCGAAGAGCACATGGAGCTTTCGGAGTACGGTTTTTCGCAGGTGCGAAGCCTCTATTTCGACACGCCGGAATACGCGATTATCGAACGCTCGCTCGATAAACCGCTCTATAAGGAAAAGCTTCGGCTGCGCACATACGGCGAGGCGACCGACAACACGCAGGCGTTTTTGGAAATCAAGAAGAAGTTCGAGGGCATCGTGTACAAGCGGCGCGTTTCGATGACGCTCGCTGCGGCGAATGCGTATCTGGGAGGTGAATCGTACAAGCGCGCTTGCATGGCAGCTCCGCTTGACGATCCCCTCGCCGCCGAGCAGTCGCTTTCCCGGCGAAGCCTTCAGATTGCTGCAGAGATCGATTTTTTCCGGGAGCGTTACGAGCGGCTGGCGCCCTCGATGCTTGTCATCTGCGATCGGGGGGCGTATGCCGATCCGCTTGCAAGCGAGCTGCGCATCACGTTCGACGCCGGCATCGTGGCCGATAGCACGGCGAAAAGCATCCGGCTCACGGAGGATTCCGAGCCGCTTATCGAACCCGGCGAGGTCATCATGGAGGTGAAGAACGCAGGACCGCTCCCAACGTGGCTCGTCGATGCGTTGAGCGCGGCGCGCGCCTTTCCGCAGTCGTTTTCGAAGTACGGTGCGGCGTACCTCTCGCTGGTAGGAAATCAGTCGCTGCGCACGGAGGCTGAAGCGTTCGTCCCGGTTGCTTCAGCGGCTCTTCTTGCCGATACGCCGCAGGGACGCCATGCGAAAAAACGCTCCAAATTCGGCTTCGTTGAAGGTGTGAAAGCCGACTCGCCGCGACACGCGGGGATGGCGCCGTCGTGCAGGTGCACCTCCGATGCGATAACGGCTCCCGCTTCACGCGGCCGCACTGCCGATGCGATAACGGTTTCCCGTCGCACTGCGAGCGCGAAAGCTGACCACGGCCGTCACGGTGCAACAAACGAGAGGAAGAAAACCTATGCTTGATTCTATGTTTACCTCGGTGTTCGGCACGAGCGATTCGCTTGTTGCCAATATATCCTCGACCAGTTTTCTCTGGTGCTGCCTCGCTTCGCTTGTGCTCGGCTGTGCGGTTGCGATGGTGTACATGTTCAAGCACAACTACTCGAAAAACTTCGTGGTCACGCTGGCGCTTTTGCCGCTTATCGTGCAGATGGTCATCACACTCGTCAACGGAAACCTTGGGGCGGGCATCGCGGTGATGGGCGTGTTCAACCTCGTTCGGTTCCGCTCCATCCCCGGCAGCGCAAAAGACATCGGCAGCGTGTTCTTCGCAATGGCGATCGGGCTTGCCACCGGGATGGGCTTCTTGTGGCTTGCGGCTGCGTTCACCGTGATCGTGGGGTTTGCAAACGTGATCTATGTAGTCTCGCCGTTCGGCAAGAAGAAAGAGCCGGGCAAAGCGCTCAAAATCACGATACCCGAAGATCTCGACTACACAGGACTGTTCGACGATGTGTTCGATCGCTATACCGATTCGCATGAGCTCATCGAGGTGCAGACTACCAACATGGGAAGCCTCTTTCTGCTTGAATACGAAATCCAGCTCAAGCGCCCCGGATACGAGAAGAGCATGATCGACGAGCTGCGCTACCGCAATGGAAACCTCAAGATATCGTGCGGCCGTCCGGCCGTTGCAAGGGACGTGCTGTAACTATGAACCATTCTTCCGAAACCACCTTCAAAGCGAAAACCACTCCGGTATCGGCGAAAGCTTCTGCAATGGAAACAACCTCTGCGGAAAAGGCAACCTCAGTAGCGCCAACAACCTCTACAGACGAAATGACCTCCGCAAGGGAGGCAATCTCAGCAGGGGAAATGGCCGCTACGACGGAGGCAGCCTGTGCGGCGGAAACCGCCCACGGCGTGCGCTCGGCGCCTACGCGAAGATCGGTCGGAAGCTTCGCCCTTTCGATCGGGCTTGCGGCTGCGCTGTGTTTGCCTGCCTGCTCGATGTCCGCCGAATCGCCGACCGGCGAGGCGGGCTCGTCCGGCACCTCGTCTACAACCGCTTCGGCGACTTCGACGGCCGCCACGACGACGGGCGCAGACGTCGTATCGTCCGCCAACGTCGCGGGCATGGATTTCGAGTACACCGATCGCGACAAAGATGCAAGCTTTGACGAAACGACGGCCACGCGCATCGGGCTGTCGCAAGAAGGTTCGACCGTCGACGGTTCGGGAGCCGTTGCGGACGGATCGACGGTTACGATCGCCGAAGAGGGAACCTACATCGTGTCAGGGGAGCTTTCCGATGGGCAGCTTGTCGTTGAAACGGCCGATACCGTGAAGGTGCAGATCGTTCTTGACGGTGTTACCATCCACAACGAAGAGGGACCGGCTCTTTACGTCAAGCAAACTGACAAATGCTTCATCACGCTGGCAGACGGTTCGGTGAACACGCTTTCCGACGGCGCGAACTACGTGCTTGAGGACGGTTCCGACGAGCCGTATGCGACCTTGTTCAGCAAAAGCGACGTGACGATCAACGGAACGGGCGCGCTCGCGGTGACGAGCTCGTATCGCCATGCTATCTGCTCGAAGGACGATCTCGTGATTACGGGAGGCGCCTTCACGGTGCAGGCGGTCGAAGACGGCCTGCGCGGTCGCGACTGCGTGAAGATCCTCGACGGCACGTTCAGCGTTGTTGCGGGCGGAGACTGCATCAAGTCGAACAAGGATACCGACGAAGTACGCGGATTCGTGACCATCGACGGCGGTACGTTCGACCTGAGTGCAGGCGACGACGGCATCCAAGCCGTCACGTATCTGCGCGTCGCGGGCGGCACGCTTTCGATCGAAGCGACGGACGATGCGATACACAGCGATCTCGATGCGCTGATTTCGGGCGGTGACCTTACGATCGACGCGGGCGACGATGCAGTGCACGCCGAAACTTCGCTTACCATCGATGGCGGTACGATCGACATCCGAAGCTGTTTCGAAGGCTACGAGGCGGAGAAACTCTTCATCAACGGCGGTGATACGCACATCGTTGCTGATGACGATGCGATCAACGCAGCGGCAGCCGAAACGCCGGCCGATAAAGCCGCCGCCGAAGCGAGCGGCACAGGCGCGTCGGATGAGAGCGCCGCGCAAGGTCCGGGAGGCGGTATGGTGCCCGGCGGATCGTTCGAGCAGTCGGGCGAAGAGGGCAGCGAGCGCATGCAGAACGGCGGAGCGCCCGACAACGCGTTTGCCGAGGGAGGCATGACCATGGGCGACGAAAACTGCCTCATCGAGATAACCGGTGGCTACACGGTGCTCGAAGCGGGCGGCGATGCGGTCGATTCCAACGGCACCGTCGAGATATCGGGCGGCGTGCTTCTGGTGACCGGTCCCACGAGCAGCGGTGACGGCGCGTTCGACTATGATCTTTCGGCAAGCGTTTCGGGGGGCACCGTGCTCATGGTGGGCTCGACCGGGATGGCCCAGAACTTCACCAGCGGCGAACAGCCTTTCTCGTTCAATACGATCAGCGGCAGCGCTGGCGAGTCGGTTGCCGTGACCGACGAAGCGGGTACCGTGCTCGTATCCTATACTTCGACCAAGCAGTTCGGCATGGTGCTTGCAAGTTCGCCTCTTTTCGAGGAAGGCGGCACGTATCAGCTCGTCATCGGCGGTACGGTTGCCGATGCGAACGCCGACGGATACGCTGAATCGGGCACGGTGTCGGGCGGTACGTCGACTTCGATAACCGCTTCGACCACACCGACAGGCGGCATGGGTGGCGGAGGCATGCCGGCGGGAACCCCCGGCGATGTGCAGCGCGGTATGCGGGGGTAACGTCGAGCTCCCGCGTTCCCGGTTTTCGATTTCATCTCGTGCCCGCATACGTGCGGGCACGTGCGTTTTCGGCAGCATCTCATCAGGTAAATATGTAAGGTATTTTCTAAACACAAAAAATGTAGTATCCTGCATAATTATTAGGGAATATAGTACATGTGCAGGAAAGGGCTCAGGATGACACAAAATATTGTAAGTAGTTATATATATCGGGGGGGGGTGCATTTTCAGAGCTTTCGCATGGTGTCTGCGATAGCGAAAACGGCGACAGCGCGCATCGACGCGGACAGCGAGAAGAAAGCCGCGCATTCGTCTCGCGGTTAGCTGCGTTGTCTCGGCCAGCGCATGCGGGCGGGGCAGCCGCTACAGCACCTCCTAGATCACCGCAGGAAACGGGTACAACTTCGTTCGGGAAGCCGTACCCGTTCGCGTTTACGACGAAGGCCGCGCTTTTCGTGCATGTTTGCCCGCATCCGAATGATTGGGGCGGCCATGCGTGAAACCATGAAAGTGTGCCTCGATGTCAAGAAAAGCACCGACGCTCTTCTCAGGTCAGCCTACGGGAGCCTGACGGCTCGACAGTATCTCATTCTTGCGGCGGTTTCGGAATTCAGCGCTTCAGCCAGTTTGACTGAAGTTGCTCGCGAGAACCGCCTTTCCACGCAGGCTGCTCGGATGTTCGTCAACGAACTCGAACAGCAGGGCTTGCTCAACGTAGTCGGATCCCAATCGGATGACAAGCGTAAGATCACCATCCGCTTGACCGATTCGGGAGAAGAAATCATGAGGGCATGTCCCGAAAGCTATTCCGAAATCGATCACGAGCTCGTCAAGGAGCGGTTGAAGAAAATCATGTTCGACGCCGACCGTTTCTTCCAGGAATGGGCGTGTTCGTTTCGATGACGAATGCGCCATCGTGCGCTGCTTGCCGTCGGCTACAGGGTAACGAGATGAATTCACGTTGAAAGGAAACCTATGAACAAAAAAGCAATGCAACCATCGCGGGCGATGCGTTTTCTGCTCTCCGTAGTGCTCGCGTTCGGGCTCGTACCCGGGCTCGGCTTGGTATCGCCGCCGCACGCTGCGGCAGATGTGGGCGACGTACCGAACATGCAGCAGGGCGGCGCCCCTCAAGCCCCAAGCGACGAGGGTTTGCCCGAAAGCGAATCCCCCGAGTCCGGCGGAACCGGCTCTTCGGGTGTCGAGGAGGGAGACGTATCCGCAAACGATGCGCCTGCGAAGCCCGATGAACCGATTGCGACTCCCGAGGCGCTCGTCTCGCTCGCCGAGGCGCAGGACGGGGAAGTCGAGCTGCGTGCGGAAGCGGAAATCGATCTTTCCGCCTTGGCTGCGAACAGCACGATCGCCATCGACGAAACCAGCGTCGTTGCGGGCGGTTCGTCCGTTGCCCACGACGGCACGGTTGTCCTCAAGGGGTCTTCGGCGGCGTCGGATGCTACGGTAACGGTTGCGTCCTCCTTTCAGGGAACCATCGTCCTCGACGGCGTGAACCTGGAAAAGACCGACGCGTCCACGATGAGCCTTCAGCCTGGTGCGGTGGTGGACCTGCACGTGCGGGGCGCGGGAAACTCGATCAAAAACTCGGCAACAGCCGCAACGCGTTCCTATGCGGTGATCTCGGTACCTGCCGGTGCGGAACTGACCGTATCCGGCGAAACCGATTCGGGCACTGATTCCCTGGCAATCGAGGCGAACCATACCCGTGCGAACAGCTCGAGTGCCATAGTGACCTCGGGTGCCGTAATCGGCAGCGCGGCAAACACCGATTCGGGGCTGATAACGATCAAAAACGTAGCGCTTTTCGTAGCCGCGCAGACGGAGAACACCGCTACCGCGACGACTATGTATCCGGGTGCAGGGGTCAGAGGCGCGATCATCGGATCAGGCTATATCGGCGTTGCGGGCAGCATTTCAGTGAACGATGCGATCATCGATATCACGGCGACTCCGATCGTCGCCGGCAGCAATGCTGCGGGCGGCGTTAGCGGTGCGCTCATCGGTTCGGGCAGCGGCGATACGATGAACTACTCCACCATTGCGGTTACGTCGGGCGATATAACCATCGAGCGCTCCCAGGTAACTGCGATTGCAAAAGCGGCGCAAGGTTCGAATTCGGGTGCCGTCATCGGGTCGGGTGCCTACGGTTCGGCGGGGGGCACGATCCTGCTTTCCGACAGCACCGTCAAGGCCGTATCGGGTTCAAGCGGCACTGCGTACGGCGCCGCTATCGGCTCGGGCCGCTACGGAAGCGTTTCGGCCATTGAAATCGATGGAGGCGATGTGTTCGCGGTCGTCGAAGCGTCGGACGGAACCTACGGGGCGGGCATCGGATCGGGCGAGGGTAAGAATGCGACTACGAACCGCGTGTCGGTAGGTTCGATCCTCATCGACGGCAACCCGAGCGTTGTCGCGTCCTCGCAAGTACCGCGCGATAGTGCGACAACGCTGTTCGATACGGGGCTCGGGCTTGCGATTCCCACGTCTGCCTCGACGTCGGGTGCCGGCATCGGCGGCGGCAAGGATGCCGATGTGACGTCGATCGTCATCAACTCGGGAACGATCAAAGCGGCAAATCTCGCGGGTTCCGCGACGAACGGCGGGTTCTCCTTCGGCCCTGGCATCGGTGCCGGCGGACGGCACTCATCGGGCAAGGGAGGTGTTCTCGGTACCGTTACGATCAACGGCGGCATTGTCGAAGCGACCTCCAACGGGTGGACGTCGAACTCGCACGCCATCGGTGCGGGGGATGGCAGCAACCTGCGCAAAGGCACCGTGGTCATCAACGGCGGCACGGTGGTGGCGAAGTCGAAGCCAATCAATCCAACGGTGAGCAACGGCCGAAACGGCATTGGCGCCGAGTCGGTCGTCATCGACGGCGGATCGGTGTTTTCGGAGTACGGCGGGCAGAAGGACATTGGCATCATCGGATACGGGGATGGCAACTGGAAGAATAGCCAAGGAGCCCTTATCTTCCCGAGCGTCCTTTCGCTCGGCGCTGCCTCCGCTTCGGTAACGGCGGGTTCCATTGACGGCGTGGCATGTGCGGAGGTTCCGGGTGCCGGCGTGTACGGCATCAACGATGTGGTGTCGGATGCCGACGGCACGGTGTATCTCTGGCTTCCCGAGACCGGCGATGGCGAGGAAGGTTCCGTGGAATTGACGGCTCTCGATGCCGGCGCTTCCAAGGACTATGCCATCGAGTACGTGCGCAACAGCGCCGTCGACCGAAACATCTACGATCTGTCGAGCTGGAATGCCTATCATCCAGCTCCCATGACTCGCTATGTGACGGTTTCTTTCGTCACCAATACCGCTCAGGCGCTCGCCGACGAGCGGGTTGCCGTGGGCTCGCAGCTTGCGGAACCGTCCGGTCTTTCCAAGGAAGACCATACGCTTGCGGGGTGGCATACCGATCCGGGCTATGCAACGAAGTGGGATTTTGCCGATCCGGTTACCGAGGGAATGACCCTGTATGCGAAATGGGAGGCTCCGACAAGCCTTGACGTGCTGAACGTGGCGCGACTGTACGGGGCAGACCGCTTCGATACGTCCAAGAATGTGGCAACGTACGAGCGGGACATCGCCACCGAAAAGACGCTCATCATTGCGTCAGGGGCAGACCAGCATTTCCCCGATGCTTTAGCAGCAAGTTCGCTTTCAGGTGCTCACGATAATGCGCCGATCGTTTTATCCCAGCCCGATTACTTGGGCGATGCCGCGCGCTCGGTAGTGGAAGCTGCGCAGGCGGTGGAGAAGATATACATCATCGGAAGCGAGTACTCGGTGTCTGCCGAAGTGGAACAAGCGCTTGAAGCGCTGCATCCTGCGGCTGAAATAGTCCGCCTCGGTGGAGAAGGTCGTCAGCAGACCGCAGAGCTTATATACCAGGAACTCGGCTCGTCGGCATCGAAAACGGCTATCCTTGCCCGATCGATGGAATTTCCCGATTCGTTGTCGATTTCTCCCTGGGCGGCGGCCACGAACAGCCCGATATTCTTGAGCTCGTTTGACGAGCAGTCTTTCTTCCCGTCGACGCTCGACGCACTGCGGACGGGTGGATTCGATCGCGTGATCGTCCTCGGTGATGCATTTTCCATTCCCGAGTCGGCTGTCGAGTCAGTGCGGGCTGCGATGGGGCTTGCCGAAACGGATGTAATCCGATTGGGCGGAGACGACCGCATCGAGACCTCGCTTATCGTGGCCGAATGGGCTACCGATGCGGCGCGCGGTAATGCCGAGCGTCTGTCGTTCGATAAGCTTGCCGTAACGCGGGCCGATAAGCATGCCGATGCGCTTGCGGGCGGGGCACTCCAAGGGTTGCACGCCTCCGTCGTCCTGCTCACCCCGACGCATACCGTACACCAAGACGTGCTTGCGAAGATAGCCGCAGCATCCGACGATATATCCGAGATACGCTTCCTCGGCGACGAATATGCTATTGCCATCGATGTGGTGAAGGCTTACATAATGGCCATCCCTTGCGATGAGCATGCATGGAAGCCCGACGACTCGGTCCGCATCGATTTGAGTTAGGTGGCATAGGTACCGCATAACGCTCTGCGAGATTAGGCGCGTCCTTGGCGGCGCGCCTCTGCATGCGCCCGCCCTTTTGTGCCTTTCGTTGAAAAAAATACCCGCTGCCGAAAACCTTCTCGCGCTTTAGCCGATTGGAGTACAATGGACAGACTTATCAACCTGCGTGAATGCTCAGCATGATCTGCGAGAAGAAGGGACGTGGCAATGGCTGATCTAACCCCGGTCGACTACATCTGGAAAAACGGCGAGATGGTGCCGTGGGCAGAGGCCACTACGCACATTCTGTCCCACTCGCTCCACTACGGCTCGGGCGTATTCGAGGGCATCCGCTGCTATCAGGATCCCGACAGCAAGAAAAGCTACGTATTCCGTCTGCGCGATCATATGGAACGGCTCCACCGAAGCTGCAAGATGGTGCTCATCGACCTTCCCTATACGGTAGACGAGCTGTGCGATGCGACAGTCGAGCTCATCACGAAGAACAACCTGCCGGCCTGCTACATCCGCCCGGTCGTGTACCGCGGCTACGGCGTCATGGGCGTCGATCCTACGGGAGCCACCGTCGATGTCGCCATTGCCGTGTGGCCGTGGGACAGCTACCTTGGCGAAGACGCGCTCGAAAGCGGCGTTGCGGTGGGCGTGTCGTCGTGGCGCCAGCGCTCGAACAACGCTATCCCACCGGCGATCAAGGCCACGGCATCCTACATGAACTCGATCCTCGCCAAGCTCGAAGCGAAGCAGCACGGCTATGCCGAGGCGATCATGCTCAACGAGGCAGGCCTTGTGTGCGAGGGCACTGGCGAGAACCTGTTCGTCGTGCGCGACGGCATCCTTTCCACGCCCCCGCTTTCCGACGGGCTGCTCGAGGGGATCACGCGCGATACGGTGCTTTGCCTCGCTGATGATCTTGAGATTCCATCGGTTGAGGAAAGCTTGACCCGTGCAGATCTCTACATCGCCGACGAGGTGTTCATGACCGGATCTGCCGCAGAACTCACGCCCATCGGCAGCGTCGACGGCCGTGAGATCGGCAAGCCAGGCGAGGTTACCCGCGCGCTTCAGGAGCGCTTCTTCGACCTCGTATACGGACGCATTGAAGAGTACGCCGATTGGCTGACTGAAATTTAACACCTGCTTTCTCGAAGCGAAACCGCTTGTGCATCGCGTTGCGCCGTACAAAGCGGTTTCGCTTCTTCATGAGGCGAGCCGAGCCTATGCGATGCGCCCCGAATCTGCACGAATCTGTACGAATCCGAGCGAACCTGCGGAAACGATTATGACCGCACAGGCCTGCACGAACCTGTAAAGCCCGCACCCACCCGCAAGTGGCAGCACGAACCCGCCGATCAAGCAAGGAGCGATAAGCCGCATGGAACAGCGCATACTGACATACGACAGCACGCTACGCGACGGGGAGCAGAGCGAGGGCATTACCCTTTCGCTCGAAGACAAGCTGCGCATCGTCGAGCGGCTCGACGCGTTCGGCATCGATTACATCGAGGGAGGTTATCCCGCTTCGAACCCGAAGGACATCGCGTTCTTCAAGCGCGTTCAGGATATGGATCTTGCCCATGCGCAGATCGCCGCCTTCGGCTCGACGTGCAAGAAGGATACGGCTCCCGAAGACGATCAGGGTCTTGCCGATCTGCTCTCAAGCGGGGCACCTATCGTGACCATCGTGGGCAAGACGTGGGACGAGCAGGTGACCCGCGCTCTTCTGACTTCGCTCGATGAGAACCTGCGCATGATCGGCGAATCGGTTGCGTACCTGAAATCCCAAGGGGTGCGCGTCGTGTTCGACGCCGAGCACTTCTTCGACGGGTACAAGGCTAACGCCGAATACGCGCTTGCCTGCGTACGCGCGGCCAGCGACGCCGGTGCCGATTCGATCGATCTGTGCGAAACGAACGGGGGAGCGCTGCCGTTCGAGGTCGAAGAGATCGTCGCCGACGTGGTGAAGGCGCTGCCTGGGCAGCAGATCGGAATCCACTGCCACAACGATTCGGGATGCGCGGTTGCGAACACGCTTGCGGCGGTGCGCGCGGGGGCCGCTCAGGTGCAAGGTACCGTGAACGGGTTCGGCGAGCGCGTGGGAAACTGCGACATCCTCACGACCATCGCCGATCTCGAGCTGAAGATGGGCAGAACGACGGTGGGCCCCGAGAACCTCCGCGAGCTTACGGCCGTTTCCCAGTTCGTCGCTGAAACGTGCAACATGGCTGTACCGACGCATCATCCCTATACGGGGGCTTCGGCGTTCGCGCATAAGGGCGGGCTCCACGCAAGCGCTATCGCGCGGTTCCCCGAAGCCTACGAGCACACCGATCCGGAACGCGTGGGCAACACGACGCGCATGCTCGTGAGCGAACTTGCTGGAAAAGCGTCGCTTGTGAGCAAGGCGAAAAGCCTCGGGATCGATCTTTCCGACACCCCCGAAAAGACCCAGCAGATTCTCGACACCATCAAAAAGCGCGAACACGAGGGCTATTCCTACGAGGTGGCCGACGGCTCGCTCTACATGCTACTCCAGGCGCTGCTCGGTAATTTCAAGCCGCATTTCAGGCTCGAGAGCTTCCGCGTGATCGTCGATGATTACGAGGATTCGGGCGCACGCGCTAAAGACGCCATGAGCGAGGCCACCATCAAGATCCATGTGGGCGATCACCGCTTCGTGGCTACAGGCGAAGGAACCGGCCCGGTCGGTGCACTCGACACGGCGCTGCGCATGGCCATCACCGAGTTCTACCCCGAAGTCGCCGGTATCGAGCTCGTCGACTTCAAGGTGCGTATCCTCGACGAGAACGTAGGCACCGATGCCATCACGCGCGTCGTCATCACCTCGCGCGATGCGCACGGCGTGTGGGGCACCATCGGGGTATCCGAGAACATCATCGAGGCATCGTGGAACGCGCTCGTCGATTCGGTCGAATACGGACTCGCGAGAATGGGACGGTAAATGAGCGATCTCAGAACACCCGAAGTGGACAACCTCGCCTACGCGCTTGCCAAAATCGACGATCCCGATACCGTGTTCGCGCTGCTTGAGGACATGTGCACGATCCGCGAAATCAAGGAGACCTCCCAACGCCTCGATGTGGCAAGGCTTCTGGCCGGGGGAAAATCCTATTCGGTGATCGAGCAGATCACAGGCGCTTCCGCCACTACCATTGCGCGTGTGTCGAAATGTCTATCGTACGGCTCGGGAGGGTATGCGGCAGCGCTTGCCCTGCTCGACGAACGTGACGCCTGATACGGCGCGCCTTCCGGGCCCACTCCCGCTGGGCGGCTTTCCGCGTACCGGGTTCTGGCCCAGCAGCCTTCCGAGGCCCGCTTCGCGATTTATTGATAACTCCTTTCATATTTGCAGAATTCCTGTATTCTGGTAAGTAATTATATAATTACCGCTACACCAAGGTATTCGGTACGGTATATTACTATTCAGGAAGTATCAATTAAGATCTGCGGCCGAAAAAGGAGTGCGTCGGGTGTCGGGGAAGCGTAAAGAATCCAGGTATTATCGCGTATTCGACGACGCTCTGGCCTTGTCGGAATCGATCGAGCAAATGGGAAGAAAGCGGTTCGACGAACTGACGGGCAGGCAGGTCATCTTCTTAGCGATGATCTGCTCGTTCGATGCCCATCCTTCGCTTGGGGATATGGCACGCAAAGCGCGCTGCTCGCATCAGAATGCAAAAACCGTGCTCGCGGCGCTTCATGAGAAGGGTTTTCTCGAGTTCCAGCCCGATACGCGTGATCAACGCATCCTGCGCGTTCATCTTACCGATAAGGGTTCATCGGTCGGCCAACGCGCGCTCGGCGAACTCGAAAAGCTTGTCGAGGACATCGGTGAGAAAGTCGGGCCTGCGGATATCGAGGCCTTTACCGGCGTTATCGCCGAATTTTCGGCGGCATTCAGAGGTTCGTTCTCTTTGCTTGGGGATCCTTCTGCCGATCAAGAGGAAAAGCAGGCGACAGGGGCATAGCGCCTATCCGTTCGTCTCGATCCGCAAAAACCGACCCCTGAGCGCGACCGCTTAGTGATACCGCACCTCCCGCGCTATACTTGTCTTTTCACTGCAAAACCGACTGCATATGCGGGCTTCACCGTCGGATCTCTGCGACGGTGCGGCTTCTTCGCTGAGTGCGGCATACCGGGTGGGAGAACTCGATGGGGCAAAAACGTGGGAGTATGGCCGCTATGGCGACAGGCGAGAGCGGAAGCACACAGGAGTCTGCGCACAGCATCAAGTTCGTGCAGGATGCAGATGATGGGGGCTCTGGGGATGCTGCATGCGAAGGGAGCGCGCAGAAAGAGCGCGGCGGTTCGGTCAGGCGATTTCTCGCGCGTAAGAACATCGAGATATCCCCGAAACGATACGGGGTCGATGCGCTGTCTGCCATGGCGCAGGGCTTGTTCGCCTCATTGCTCATCGGCACCATCCTCTCCACGATCGGCGAGCAGGCAGGCATAGAGGCGCTTGTGGCCATCGGCTCCTTTGCGAAAGCGGCAACCGGGTTCGCCATGGCTGTATCGATTGGATTTGCGCTCCAATGCCCGCCGCTTGTTTTGTTCTCGCTCGCCGCCGTAGGAGGAGCAGCCAACGAACTTGGAGGCGCGGGCGGTCCGCTTGCCGTGCTCGTCGTGTGCATCTTCGCGGCAGAGGCGGGAAAAGCCGTTTCGGGGGAGACGAAGATCGACATTCTCGTTACCCCTATCGTCACCATTTTGGTCGGCGTGGGCTTGTCGCTGTGGTGGGCTCCCGGCATCGGGGCGGCGGCGAGCGCGGTCGGTGGCGCCATCATGTGGGCGACCGACTTGCAGCCATTTTTCATGGGCGTGATCGTGGCGGTGCTTGTGGGCGTCGCGTTGACGCTTCCCATCAGCTCGGCGGCCATCTGCGCAGCGCTCGGCCTCGCAGGGTTGGCGGGGGGCGCGGCGGTTGCGGGGTGCTGCGCTCAGATGATCGGTTTTGCGGTCATGAGTTTTCGCGAGAACGGGATTGGGGGCTTGTTCGCCCAAGGTATCGGGACCTCGATGCTCCAGATGGGCAACATCGTGAAGAATCCGCGCATCTGGATTCCGCCCATCATCGCGTCTGCCATCACCGGCCCGCTTGCAACATGTGTCTTCGGCCTGCAGATGAACGGTCCTGCCGTGGCTTCGGGTATGGGAACGTGCGGCCTTGTCGGGCAGATCGGCGTATACACCGGTTGGGTGAACGATGTGACGGCGGGCCTTAAGCCGGCGATAACGGCTCTCGATTGGGCGGGGCTTCTGCTCGTGTGCTTCGTGCTGCCTGCTGTGCTCACCTGGTTGATCGGGCTGCTGCTCAGGCGGCTTGGATGGATCAAGCCGGGAGATCTCACGCTCGATCTGTAAAGGCATGAGCGTCATACAGAAAACGCATTCGGCATGCTTGTATTCGCGGGTTTGGCGGCCGCTGGGTTTATGGGTGCCTCCGCTTATGCGATTAGACGCAGGAAGGGCTCACGTCGTCTTCCGGTCGATATGAGAGCTGCCGAAAGCATGCTGCGCTATGAGCGTTACCCGTCTGCAAGGCTCGGTGTCACCGTCGCGTTACCCGTCCGTCTAACCGCCGCGCGCCCTGTATGCGGCGGTTTTTTTGCGCTCTGAAACCATGATTGCCCTGCTTTCATTGTTACAGGGTTCCAACGTGCGCACTACGGCCCCCACACGAATTGTTGTCGGTAAAGTGTCCAATATAACAGCAGGTCAATGGGATGTTTTCGAGTCATCTTAGCGTCTATGAACGAGGAGAGAAGTGAGATAGGGTGGGCGTTAACACAACGATCAACCGCTTCCGCGAGTCCTCGAGGGCTTTGCGGACCGAAGAGAAAAGAGGACGGCATGGGAGCGATCAAACGCATTGCACTGCTCGTATTCGCGGTGGCAACTGTGCTCGGCGTCGGATATCTTGCGATCCTGTGGTTCGCATGGGGTCCGGTTATGCCCGCTGCGCTGTGGCTCGCCGATCAACAATGGTTCTTCATCGTCGAGGCGGTACTGCTCGGCATCGTGCTTGTGGGCACCATCGCGTTGCTCGTATGGGCAATCGCCGCACCGGGCACTTCGTCGCGTCTGCTCATCGAGCGTGCCGACGGCGAAGTGGACATCTCGAAAGACGCCATCGTTTCGACGGCGCGCAACACCGTCGAGGCGCATCGCGGTCTCACCGCAAAAGACATCCGCATGAAGATCGTCGGCAAGGGCGATCCGAAGCTGCGGCTGCGCATTAAGGTCGATCCAGGCCGCAACGGCATGCTCGAACAGCTCGGCAGCAGGCTTACCGACGAGGTTTCCGCATCGGTGAACGCGCTGACCGGCCATCCGATCGATAAGCTGCGCATCACGTTTGCGAAGCCGGATGTCGCCCACGCTAAAAACGGGTCGGTGAGCCAGACGGCGTACACGTCGAACTCCGCTTCTCAGGCTTATGCGCCTCAAAGCGCTGTACCGGTTTCTAACGTTTCGCAGGTATCGAACATGACGGTTGAAGAAATGGCAGACGAAGCCGTTGCGGGTTCCGAGGGAGCTTCCCTCAACACGGCCGCGGCGCTCGCACGATAGGAGGTCGAAGCAATGGCGCAAACAGCAACTATGCAAGCACCTGCGCAAGGTGCATCCGATACGAAGTTCTCGTATCCGCAGACGGCGCAGCAGTCGGCGTTGTCCGGGCCGCAGAACCAGGCGGCACAGGCGGCACAGGCGAACCAGAGTCAGGTATCGTCTCAGCAAAGCGCTGGGCAAACACCGGGTTCAAACACCGCATCCGGCACCGCGCAGCAGGACGGTGCCAAACAGGAAGAGCTCTTCCCGAACGCGAAGAAAGCGTGGTTCTCGTACTATCGCAACCACCGCAACCAAGTGATCTTCGCATCGGTCGGACTGCTCGTCGCAGCAGGATTTCTCATCATAGGCTTTTGGCCAACTCTGCTTTTGGCAGTGTTCATAACCGCAGGTGTTCTCTACGGACGCTACAAGGACGGCGACCGTAAAACGGTAGCCACCGTACAGGGCATCATCAGCAGGTTGGATTAGTTACAGCATCAATGCACCCCTACGAAAGGAGCTAGAAATGGCACAGGAAATGAACGGCAGCACCATGAATCAATCAATGCAGGACGGTCAGCGCATGCAGACCTCCCAGCAGAGTGAACCCGAGTACAAGCTCGTCATCGACGAGGTCGTTGTCGAGAAGATCGCCTCGTACGCGACGCAGAAGATCGACGGCATCGTCGAGATGAAGGGCAACCTGCTCTCCACTATCCAGGAAGGCCTCGGCGGCAACGATCGCACGAAGGGCGTTAACGCCGATGTGGAAGACGACGACAAGCGCGCTTCGGTCGATCTGTCCATCATCCTCGAATACGGCAAGTCCGCCGTCGAGGTATTCGACCGCATCAAGAAGGTTGTCGGCAAGAGCATCAAAGAGATGACCGGACTCGACGTCGATGAAATGACCGTGCATGTAGTGGACGTCATGACGCGCGAAGAGTACAAAGAGAAGCAGGGTAACAACAACTCCCAGCAAACGAAAGCTGCATAAGCTCCGAAGCAAATCCAGCGCCGGGTTCGAACCGGCGCTTTCTCGATACCGGGTCCCGCATGTGCGGGGCCCCCGTACAAGTCCAGCGCTTGAGCAAGGGCGTTTGAGAAAGGAGCCGAATATGGTGTACAAAACAGGAGAAAAGCCCGGACAAGGGAAGTACCGCTGCCTAAACTGCGGGCAGATCGTTGAACTCAAGAGTGACGACGACGAGCTTCCCCCTTGCCCGAACTGCCATCATGAGGAGTTCGAAAAGGTTTCGTAAAGCCGATCGGCAGGATAAACCATCGAAGCGAGGGGCTGTTCGCAAGGCAGTCTCTCGCTTCTGCTATGATAGGCGAAAACGAACGGCGCCGATTACCATCGACGCAGATAGCGAAGGAGCCCTTCATGCCACAGACCCTGTTCGTGAACGCCTGCATGCGCAAAGAGCTGTCGCGCACGCTTACGCTCGCCCGCGCATACCTTGCCGACAAAGAAAACGTTTTCGAAGTCGACCTTGCAACGCTTGGCCTTCTGCCGCTCGACGGCGAAACGGCAGCGCGCAGGGCCGATCTCCAGAAGGCGGGCGCATGGGACGATCCCATTTTCGATCTGGCCAAGCAGTTTGCGTCAGCCGACGAAATCGTGATTGGCGCACCGTATTGGGACCTTTCGTTTCCGGCGGCGCTTAAGGTCTATATCGAGCATGCCTCGGTGTGCGACATCGCATTTCACTATACCGAGCAAGGCCAGGCAGAAGGCATCTGCAAAGCGACCAGCCTCACCTACATCACCTCGTGCGGCGGATTCGTCGAGGGCGCGAACTACGGCTACGAGTACCTCTGCGGTATCGCGAAGATGTTCGGCATTCCCGAAACGCGCTTTGTTGCAGCCGAGGGTCTCGATGTGGTCGGGCTCGATGTCGAGGCGCAGATGCAAAAGGCGCTCGACACCATCGCAAAACTGAACGGGCGGTAGAGTGCCGAGTATGCTACCCTACTCGCTACATCGAACCAGGTGCGCAACCGCGCACCGTTCGCAACTGATTCGAGGAGCATCATGAAGAAACTGCTCATCGTTGTGGATTACCAGAACGATTTCGTAGACGGAACGCTCGGCTTTCCGGGAGCCGAGCTCTTGGAAGAACGCATTGCGGCCAAAATCGACGAGTACCGCGAAGCGGGTAACGACATCTGCTTTACGCTCGACATGCACGGCAAATCTTACCTCGACACGCTCGAAGGTACGAACCTTCCCGTGGAGCACTGCATCGAAGGTACGCCGGGATCCGACCTGTACGGATCGATCGCCGAGCGTGTGGGCGCGTGCGACCTCGTATTCGAAAAGCCCACGTTCGGTTCTAAAGAGCTGTTTTACCGTCTAGCGGGCATTCAGAAAGCAGCCGACGAAGTAGGCACGAAGCCGTTCGCGAGCATCGAGCTCGTGGGCCTTGTGTCGAATATCTGCGTGATCGCAAACGCCGTGCTGGCTAAAACGGCGTGTCCCGAAGTCCCCATCATCGTCGACGCTTCATGCACCGATTCGTTCGACAGAGCGCTGCAGGACAAGGCGTTCGATGTGATGGAAGGCTTGCAGATTCAGGTGATCAACCGCTAAGCGCCTCGGGCGTGCGGGTTCTCTCGACGCGGTTCGCTAGCAGCGTTGGAGTTCGTTGCGCGCGTCGCGGGCGAACGACTCCAGGATCAGCTGGCAACGCGTGCCGATGGGCGTCGTGTTCCCTTCGAGAAATGCGGCGACGTCGGCGATGGGAAGCGTGAACACCTCGATGAACTCAGACGGTTCGGGTTCGGCCTCGCGTTTTTTCTGCACGAACGCATACACCACCTGCACGCTTTCTTCCGTAAGGCCCGTTGACGAATAGCCCGCCTGGGGCAGCGCATGGTATTTCACCGTACCGTCGACAAGAGCCAGGCCGTACCCCGTTTCCTCTCGGAGCTCGCGCTCGAGGCAGGTTGCAAGATCCTCGTCTTCCTCGATGAGGCCCGCAGGAAACGCGATGCACCAACTGTTGAGCGGATAGCGGAATTCGCGAATCAGCACGAGCTCGTCTTCGGCCGTGCGCGGAACGATGCAAATCGCGTCGGGCGCCTGCGCGCCGCTTCCCGCGCGTTCGAGTTCGCGGCGGTACGCTTCCATTCCTTTTCGCGAGACCGATTCGTACGAGTACAAACTGCCGTCGGGCAGCGTATAGGTCAGGTTGTATTTTTTGATCCATCCGTCGCTTACCTGCTCGATGTCGTGCAGGGTCGGGGTTTGCTTTGGCGCGGGTGCGGTGCTCATGGCTCCTCCTAGAAATCGAAGACGTCGCCGACGTTGGCGGCGATGCAGAGATCGGCTTGACGATCGCGCGGCGTGGGCGTGCGGTTGATGATGACGAGGTGGCTGCCGGCGAAATAGTCGATCAAACCTGCGGCCGGGTATACGGCAAGCGAGGTGCCTGCTACGATGAGCATATCGGCCTTCGCGATGGCCTCCACGGATGCCTGAAGCACCTGCTGGTCGAGCGCCTCTTCGTACAAAACGACGTCGGGCTTGACGATACTACCGCATGTGGGGCAGCGGGGAATGCCGTCTTCTGATTGTTCGTGTAGGCCAAGCACGTCTTCGGCCGAATACGCATCGCCGCACTGCATGCAGAAGTTTCGCAGCACGCTTCCGTGGAGTTCGTACACCGTTTCGCTTCCCGCAGCCTGATGGAGGCCGTCTATGTTCTGCGTGATGACGGCGCGAACGATGTCAGCGCGTTCGAGTTGGGCGAGCTTGCGGTGGGCCTGGTTCGGTTTCGCATCGGTAAACACCATGCGGTCGCAATAGAAATCGAAGAAATCGGCAGGATGCTCGTCGAAAAACGTTCGGCTGATCATGGTTTCGGCGGGATAGGGGTACGTCTTCGTGAACAGCCCGTCGGGGCTGCGAAAATCAGGGATACCGCTTTCGGTTGAGACCCCTGCGCCGCCGAAGAACACCACGCTCTCGGGCGGAGCTTCGGCTATCCAGGTTCGGAAGGTTTCGATTGATCGATCCGTTTCGGGCTGAGCCATGGCAATGCACCCATCTGACATCGAGGACTTCTGTACGTATGCGCGCAGGGCCTATGATAGCAAAAACAGATGGGTAGCGGATAACACCGCCTCGGCGCGTCTATGCCGAGGCGGTGCGCTACGGAGTTATTCGAGTCCAGCGAGCTGTCGCCCGACGAGGTAGCCGAACGTCATACAGCGTCCGAGGCTGTTGCCTGCGTAACGGGTGCTGTACTGATTGGCGTAAAAATCTCCAGCAGCAAGGCCGATGGCGTACAGGCCCTCGACGGGAGTTTCCTCGGCGCTTAGCACCTCGGATTTTGCATTCACATGAAGCCCGCCCATGGAGGCAAGCGAAGCCGGGGCTGTGTAGATGGTAGCGAAATACGGACCGGTAAGTTCATGGAGCTCTTCAGGCTTCTTGTGAAACGCCTCATCGAGGCCTTGGGAGCAGAATCCGTTGTACTCGTCCACCGTTGCTTTGAGTGCGTCTGCGGGAAGGTCGTACGCTTCGGCTATCTCATCGAGGCTATCGGCTTTCATGAAGATGCCTTGTTCAACGAGGCCTTCCCATTTTTCCAAGAGCTGTTCGGGTGTCGCTTTCCAAGAAAGATCATCTGCTCGGTACGAGATGGCCGGCAGCTGTTCTGCATAATCGGCGTTCCAGATAGCGCACATGGTTGCACCAGGCTGGTTGAACTGAGCGGCTGCCATATTGGATTGGCCTGCCGTCTCATCGATAAAGCGGTTGCCAAGCTTGTTCACCAGTACGTTTTTGATACAGTTGGTCGAGCCCCAGAACATCATCGGGGGATGGTCTCCGTTGGCCTGCATGGTACCGCCAGCCCAGAGCGCTTGTTTGATCCCCGATCCATCGCCCATGTTGAACAAGGGAACTTCGGCTCCGCACGGGTTGTTGGCAATAGTCGGGCAGAAGTGGGCGTGCATATCGGGATCCTGGTCGTAGGTTCCTGTGGCGATGACGACGCCTTTCGTGCCGACGAACTTCTTGTACGTACCGTCGGAATCGGAGGCGATCACTCCGATGACGCGACCCGAATCGTCTTTTACCAGTTGCTCAGACGTATGCTTGAAATGCACGGATGCGCCTTTGGATTGGATGTGCTCCAGCAAAGCTTTGAGCAGATCGATTTCGGGAACGAAACCAAGGCCCAAATCTCCGTTATAGGGATCGTTGTCGATGCCGTTCGCGGGCTCATTTTCGCCGCCGATGAACAGAATGGTTCCCGGATAGATTTTCGTGATCGGCTCGTCGTCGGAGTGTTGGAGGACAGGATAGAGTCCATAGGGTTCGACAATGTCGGCGAACCAGTCTGCCGCTTCGCCTGAGCGGTTCGCCCAGGTCCATACTGCGGTGCCATCTACTTTGTCGTTTGCAATGTTCAGGAAATCCTTAACGGCTCTGTCGACATCGACTTCTTGCCCCAGCTTTCGCTGTGCGGCGGAGTTGAATACGAAGTGAGAACCGCCGTTCGCGTTGAACGTTTCGTTGCGCTCGAGGACTGCTACCGACAATCCGTTTTCGACAGCCGATGCGGCCGCATAGGTTCCCGAAGCGCCCAACCCTACGATGACGACATCTTGTTCGATGGTTTCGGAAACGGTGTTTTCATCGATGTCGCCGGGATAGACTTCCCAGGGATGCTTGCCGTCGGCTGTAGTTGCTTGCGACGCGGCTCCCTTCGTTGCGTCCGAGGCGGGCGCTGGCTGTGCGCACCCGGCAAGCCCTGCCGCTGCTAGGGTGCCTGCTGCCATGCTTCCGACAAGAAAACTGCGACGAGTTAGATTCTTTTCCATGATTCCCTCCGAATAGTAGTTTGGCCGATATATGCGGCTCGTCGAAAACGGCGAGCTTTCCGAAAGACCGTACCGAGGAAACGGGTTCTTGACTATCGTCGATACACCCCGATTCGTGCAATATCATGTGATTCACGTGATAAGGAATCGTCGTCCTCATGGCATACAATTGCCATGGGAGGTATGCCATGAAAAAACTAAACCACAATCAGCGGAATACTTCTGCCGTGTTGCTTCCGACGCGGCATATATCCGACCTTGGGTGGGGCTTCATCGTCGCATGGGGGATATCCATCATTTTCACCGGTACGTTTACGCATGACGATGCCTCGAACCTCGGGGTATTCTGGTTTACCTCTATGCTCGGCGCTCCGGTCGGATTGCTCGCATTCTTCTTTCTCAAAGATCCATTGAGCAACCGAAAGATGCGGGATATGCTTCATCTTCTCGCGCTTGCAGGCATGGTTGTCGGAACGGCAATGCTCGCTTTATCGCTGTACTCCGATGAGGCGTTGTCCGTTGCGCTGCAAATCATTGGGGGGATCGTCTCTTCGCTCGGCACGGCTGTGTATACGATTCTCTGGGGTACGTATTATACGTCGCTCGATATGCAGAGAATCGAACGTTCGGCAGCCTATTCGCTGATACTCGCGTTTGCGTGCTACGCGTGCGTACTCGTTTTGCCCGAACCGTTTGCCATTGTGCTTATAGCGTGCTTTCCCTTCTTCTCAACGCTTTTCCTGCGGGGAGGCGAAGGTTCGTCAGGGCAAGGCGCCGAGACGGACGGCACCCGGTCCCCTTCGCATTTCAATGTGCGAAGCTTTGTGAGAATCGGCCTCGGCGTAGTAGGCGCAACGGCTACTATCTCGCTGTTTTGGAGCATGGTCAACAACGGAACCGTTCCGTTGCCCCATACGCTTTTCGAGGCTTCCGTGCTTTCGGGAACGGCGGTAGCGGTGCTGCTCATGGTGTATATGACCCGGTTTTCCCGATCGCTCAACTTAGGGACGTTGTACCGTTGGGTGCTGCCGCTTGTGGCTGCTGCATTTGCTTTGCTGTTCATGCCGGGGACCATTTCGGTTCTTGTGGCATGCCTGCTTGCGTTCGCGGCTCAGGCACTTTTGAACCTGCTCACATTTGTGTACTTCGCAGAGCTTGCGAAGCGAACGAATGCGCCTCCGTACCGGGTGTTCGGACTCGGCCGCTTTTTTCTCGAGGTGGGATTTCTCATAGGTATCGTGGTCACGCCGGCTGCAATGCTGTTCGTCGACGCAACCGGTTCTTATCACGGTGTTTTCGCGATTGCGCTCGCAATCCTCATCGTGCTCGTTATGAGTTCGGTTGCGATTCAGGACAGGCTTGCATTTACGCTTGAAGATAGGGAAAATACGCCATCGACGAGCGGAACCGATGCCCTCGAAGCTGCGTGCGATACGGTTGGGATGCGCTACCGCATGACCAATCGCGAGCGGGAAATCCTCGCCTATCTTGCACAAGGCTATTCGCTTCCCTATATTCGCAACGAACTGTACATCGCGCAATCCACTATCGATACACACGTGCGCCATATCTACAAAAAGATGGGCATACACTCGAAAGAGGAGCTTATTACCGAGGTCCGCGATACTATGGAGTGAGCAGATCGTCCTCAAGACTGCAGCGTGGGCGTCGGCTGGGGGCGGCTTCAGCCTGGCACGCATGGCTGTTTGCTAAAAAAACGAGCCGGTGTTGGCGTGGCTACATCACATACGTGTTGCCGCAATGACGATCGGCCTACACGCAAAAAAACGGGGACAGCATCTCTGCTGTCCCCGGGAGGTAGAGCCGCAGCCAATAGGCGCGGCATGAACCTGCTAGCCCTCGATCGAGATGACCTTTTTGGTATCCTCTTCTTTGGGCTGTTCTTTCTTCGGGACCGTGATCTTCAACAGACCGTCTTCGAACTTCGCTTTGATGTCGTCTTCCGAGATGTCGTCTCCGACGTAGAACTTGCGGCTGCACGTGCCGCTGAAGCGTTCCTTGCGGATGAACGTGCCTTCGTCGTTCTTCTCTTCTTTCGATGATTCGGTCGAAGCGCTTACGCTCAGGTAGCCGTTTTTCAATTCGGCGGTTACATCGTCTTTCTTGAATCCCGGAAGATCGATGGTGAGCTCGTAACCTCCGTCGGTTTCCTTGATATCGGTCTTCATGAGCGTGGGCGAGGGCTTGGCCATTGCCGTTGCGTTGTCGAGAAACGTTTCGAAGGGATCGAGCATCAGGCCGTTGATGAGATCTTTAGGACGACGTGCTGGTACTAACATGGCGATCATCTCCATTCTTCTTACGCGGGCTGCATCGAAATGGCATCGCTTGTCATGGGGGTGCCCGCTTTGCTGGTTACATATATACCTATACTGCGCGCGAGCTCAGCAGTCAACAAATTGCGGATAAGGGTAACCGTTTTGTTACGTTGAGCTGGGAACATGGTACAATGAGTTCATGAAACCATCACGCGACATAGTCCCATCCGAAGACGCACGTTTAACCGTCGGAATCATCTCCGATACTCACGGGCAGCTCGACCCGAAAGCCTACGCGGCACTCGCCGAATGCGACCGCATCATCCATGCAGGCGACATAGGAGGTCCTGCGATTTTGCACGAGCTCGAGACGCTCGCGCCCGTAACGGCGGTGCTCGGCAACAACGACTACGACGAGTACGGCTCAGAGGTCGGACGGTTCGCGCATCCGGTCATCGGCGGTGTGCGCTTTTTGGTGGCACACTATCCGCGCGATGTGCGCATCGGTTTCAACGGAAGCGGGGCATTAGCACCCGGCGATCCGATTCCGCAGGTATGCGTCCATGGGCACACGCATGTGCCCGAGCTCGTCATGGGCAAAGAGGCGCGTCCGGCCGAGTTCCTCATATGCCCGGGCGCAGCGTTTCGTCCGCGCGGTGGTTTTCCGCGTTGCATCGGGCGTATGACGATCGAGGCTGGCCGTATTCATACGGTGCGTATCGAATCGCTCGATGGGAGGGTCGTGTTCGAGGCGTAGGAGTTGCGGCTGCGGCTGCAACGCGCATCTAGCAGTGCACGGGGGTTATCTCGCCCGTTTCCGAATCCATGATCCAGCCTGTTACGCGCACGTTCGGCGGCATGACGGGGTGTTCGCGCACCATGGAGACGCTTTCGCGGACCGCCTTTTCGGCGTCGCCGAAGCCGGCAAGCCAACGGTCGAAATCGACGCCGCAATGTTGTGCGAGTTTGATGCGGTCTTCTTCCACCCCGAGATCCTCCATAGCCTTGACCATCGAGGACCCGTCCATATGCTGCGCTCCGCACGATGAGTGCGCGACGATCATGATGTCCTCGACGCCGAGCTCGCATACGGCGATCAAAAGTGAGCGCATGACGCTGCCGAACGGATGCGACACTTCGGCTCCTGCGACTTTGATGATCTTCGCATCGCCGTTTTTCAGGCCGAGCGCTGCAGGCAGAAGTTCTACGAGGCGCGTATCCATACAGGTGACGATGCAAAGTTTTTTGTCGGGGTACTTATCGGTGCGGTAGCGTTCATAGGCACGTTCGGCGACGAACGTGCGATTGTGTTCCAGAAGGGTTTCGATGGTTTGCGAGAGGCTGTTTTCGTTTCGCATGTATAACCTGGCTTTCTTGAGCGAGCTTCTAGTGTAGCGCAAAACGCGCCCATCGTCGGCATGACGGCGGGCGCATTGCGTTCTTGAGACTGTGCTTAAGCCTTTTCGCCTTGGCAAAACGAAAAGACCCCGCATTGCGGGGTCTCGTGAGAGGTTTATGCGAAGCGGCTTAGAATGCGGTGAAGGTGCTCTTCGGGCAGAAGCAGATGGGGCACTTCTCGAAGTCTTCGCCTTTGTGGATGTAGCCGCAGATGGGGCAGAGGTAGTACGTGTCATCGTCGGCTGCGTCGAGGTTGTTGTACGCATCAAGGTAGCGCTCGGCGTGCACTGACTCGGCGAGCTTGGCGCGGGTGAATACCTGAACCGCCTTGGTTTCGCCCTCTTCCTGAGCCTTCTTGATGAAGGCCGGGTACATGTCGGAAGTCTCGTAGATTTCACCGCAAGCACCTGCGATGAGGTTGAGGTCGCTTGCCTCGGCGGCAGGGGCTTCGGCCGTGGGCTTCTCGTAGTCGGGATCCATCTCAGAAACGAGGCCGTACTCGAGACCGATGTGAATCTGCTCGGCAGCAGCGGTGGCCTCGAACAGGCGTGCGATCTGGTCGTAGCCCTGCTCCTTCGCAGCTTGTGCGAACGCCGTGTACTTGGCGGATGCGCCGGTTTCGCCGGCGATGGCGGCCTTCAGGTTGTCAAGGGTAGAGCCGACGACGGTTTTGCTGTCGCCTGCAACGTTGAAGTTGGTGGCGTTGTCGGGGGTCGGGATGGCGTCGCGCACTTTCATGGTCATTGAGTACTCCTCTTTGTCGCTATTGGGTCTCGTCTCTTATTGAGAACTTATCTCGATAAGGTATACTACACCGCTCGTCCGAGCATTTCAAGCCCGAGTTTGAAACTCGGCCCGTTTTCCCAAAGTTTGCACAAATCGGGGATGAGAAGGAGAGAAAGCCAAAGACCAGCCCGGAATGCGGACTAGTCTTTGGCCATGATGGTCACATCTTCTAGCTATGCCGATAGATGTTCTGCAGCACGTTTGCCTGAGGTAGCCGCCCAACCCTGCTGAGATCCTGAACATACATCGACATCATAATTGGATCCATAAAGGCCAGCCGCGTCGCCTCCTGCGGCATAAAGGCCCTCGATGGGCTGTCCCTGCATGTCGATAACGCGCATGTCTCCGTTTACTCGCAATGCTCCAACGGTGGTAAACAGCGTCGGAGTGATATGTGCTCCGTAATAGGGAGCTTTTTCTATAGAAAGGAGCTGATCGGCAGGTTTGCCAAAATCTTCGTCGATGCCAGAAGAGCAAAAGTCGTTGTAGCGCTTGATGGTTGCCGCGAGCGTATCGGCATTGAGCCCAAGTTTGTCAGCAAGCTCCTCGATGGTGTCGGCTTTCACGACGCCTGTGCATTGTTCGATTCCCTCGCGACATGCAAACGGTTGTCCAACGAAGGCACCGAGATTCGGCATCGGGCAAAACGGTCCTTGTTGCTCGATATGGTCGATGTAGGCGTCGTCGAAAATGACGTAATTTGCTGCATTGGTTGTGAGCACATTGCCTGTGGCTGAAAAGTCGCTTGTGATGGCTTCGTTGAAATAACGCTCGGCCGCTGCATGTACCCTCATGGTCGGCTGCATGGTCAAAACAAAATTAGGTATGTCGGAAAATGCATCGGTTCCTTCAATGCGCCCCGTGTGATACATGACAGCGCTCGGTATGTGGGTGTCGGCGTTTGCCGTTGAGATTGCTGCGGTGATCCCGTCGCCATCACGACCCGTCATGCCCCAGACATGCACCGATTCGTAGGGGCGGCCAGTGAATTTTTCATACAGCTCTGCGTTGTTTGCGTATCCGCCACTTGCGAGAATTACCGCTTGGGCCTCGATGAGCGTCTCGCTGTTTCCCGACCCGGTGTAAATGCCGATGACCGCTCCGTCCTCGACGGCGAGGTCGGTCATGGGTGCAGATGTACGAAATTCTGCACCAAGTTCTTTGGCGTTCGCTTGCAGTATTTCCAATACCGCTTGCATATGGGTCGGTGCCCCCGTCTCGTCGGCGGGAAGATGCCAAACCGGATAGGAATCGCCCAAAGCGACAACCGATGAAAAGACGACGCCTTGATCTTGGAGCCAATCAATCGTATCACCGCAGCTATCGATGAATGAGCGGACTACGGGCCCAAGGCATGCGTAATGATGGTACTTCATCGTATCGGCCAAGACGGCTGCTTTATCGATGGCGATACCCTGCTCTGCCTGAAACGACGAATCGATTCCGCAGAGACCTTCGGCAAAAACAGAGGTGCCGCCGAGCGCGGAGTTCTTCTCGAGACAGATAACCTTTTTACCCAGTTCGGCGGCACGCAACGCAGCGCACGTTCCTGCTGTTCCCGAGCCTACGACCACAACATCGCACTGTTCCGTAGAAGCGGGATTGTGGCTTACTGTCTCATCTGATGAAGCTGAGCCTGCTGGTGGTTCAGCAGGCGTTTCGCTTGCGGGAGAACAGCCGACAAGCCCCCCGACAACGAGACCTGCGCCTGCCAACAGAGATCCTGAAAGAAATGACCTTCTTGAAACATCCATGGGTTCCTCCTAACCCTTTTGGTACACTGTACCACACTATAATGGTACAGTGTACCAAAGTCAAGAAGGGGGTAAAAGGGATGCACGACAACCGTCAGACCGCTGTGCTGACGCAACTGTCCCTCGGCTATAATGGGGGCTACAGCAGAAAGGCAAACGCATGACGCAATCAGGTCGGGAAAAAACGAAATCGTTGACCAACGAAGAGCTTGCAAAGGCTGCGCTTGAGCTTGTCGATCAGGAAGGTGTCGACGCCTTGTCCTTTCGTAAGCTTTGCGAGAGAACAGGCGTGCCGACGATGACGATCATGAACCGCTTTGGGTCAAAGCGCGAGCTCATGAAGGCGGCGCTTGGCGTTATGCTCGACGAGACGGTTGTCGAACCTCTGCCGAATGAAACATGGCAGGAGAGCTTACGACGCGTAGCTCGCATGAATCGCGCTATGGCGCTTAGGCATCCAAAGGCTTTCATGATGTTCGTTCTTGTGCCTATCTTCGAATCCCCCGTCCTTGAGTTTACCGATCGCGTGTTCTCAACCCATGAAAATCAGAATTTGCCCCCCGAAATGCCTTCCGTATTTCTTTCTCTCATGCATTCTTTTCTTCCTGGTTTTCAACTGGCGGAGGCGTATGCGAACGAAGAACGGAGTCGAATGCGCGAAAACGCGGATTTCGAAGCGACGGAGCAGTTCGATCTCTTTACCGAAGAGACGTTCGACCGCAATGTTGAAATTATCATCACAGGGTTGACCGTTCAATACGGGCTACCCGAAGAGTAGACTTCTCTGCAATTCAGCATGCGCATGTCCCTGTCTTTGTAAGTTCTGTGCTCAGGTCCTTTGTCGGGGCAACGCGTGGATAATAGAAGACGAACGAAGAAGCGAAATCCATCCCGACTGCTCGCCTGCGGCACAGGGGAGCGTGTGGACGGCCGCATACGAAGAAGATAGGAGCATCTATGGAACGAGAGAACGCGTGGAAATCCTACACTGCCGACGACCTCGCCGCGCTTGAAACGCTCGCGCAGGGCTACATCGATTTCATCTCCACTTGCAAGACCGAGCGCGAGTGCGCGAAGTTCGCAATCGATCTGGTTGAAGAGAACGGTTATGTAAGTCTTGAGGCGGCCATCAAAGAGAAGCGGCCGCTTGCGCCCGGCGAGCGCGTATGGGCCCATGCTCACGGCAAGGCGCTCATCCTCGCAGTGCTCGGCCGCGAGCCGTTCGAGAACGGGTTCAACATCTTAGGCGCGCACATCGATTCGCCCCGGCTCGACGTGAAGCAGAACCCGCTGTTCGAGTCGAACGGGTTCGCGCTCATGGATACGCACTACTACGGCGGAATCAAGAACTATCAGTGGGTCACCGTGCCGCTTGCCATCCACGGCGTGGTGGCGAAGAAAGACGGCAGCGTCGTCGACGTCGTCATCGGCGAAGATGAAAGCGATCCGGTGTTCTGCGTGACCGACCTTCTCGTCCACCTGGCATCCAAGCAGATGGGAAAAAAGGCTAACGAGGTCGTCGAGGGCGAGGACCTCGATATCCTCGTGGGCAACCGCCCGCTTGTGATCGAGAACGGCGATTCCGAAAACGGGACCGAAGCGCACGACGAAAACAGCCCCGAAGCGAAGCGCGCAGAACTTGCGAAGAAAGAACCCGTGAAGGCCTACCTGCTTGATCTTTTGGCCGAGCGCTACGGTATCGATGAGGAAGATTTTCTTTCCGCCGAACTCGAGGTCGTGCCTGCTGGCCGTGCGCGCGATTGCGGTTTCGACCGCTCGATGGTGCTCGGTTACGGGCAAGACGACCGCGTGTGCGCCTACACCTCGCTTCTGGCTCAGCTCGCCGTCGAAGAGCCTGCGAAAACCTGCGTGTGCGTGCTTGTTGACAAAGAGGAGATCGGCAGCGTGGGCGCGACGGGTATGGCCTCGCAGTTCTTCGAAAACACCATGGCCGAGATCATGGCGCTTGCAGGTTGTCCGGGCGATCTGCCGCTTCGGCGTGCGCTTGCGGCGTCGAGCATGCTTTCTTCCGACGTCAGCGCGGGATTCGATCCCGCGTACGCAAGCGTGTTCGAGGCGAAGAACTCCGCGTTTCTGGGACGCGGCCTCGTGTTCAACAAGTACACGGGCAGCCGCGGCAAGAGCGGATCGAACGATGCGTCGGCCGAGTACATGGCCCGCATCCGCTCCATTATGGACGAGGCGAACGTGGCGTTTCAGACCGCCGAGCTCGGGCGCGTCGATGCGGGCGGCGGCGGTACGATCGCTTACATACCCGCAAAATACGGCATGGACGTCATCGACTCGGGCGTCGCGGTGCTCTCGATGCATTCGCCCTGGGAGGTTTCGTCGAAGGCCGATTTGTATGAAGCCTACAAAGGATACAAATCTTTTCTGAGGGAAGCGTAGTACAATAAGTGCACATGTCGCATCGTATCTGCTGATCGCAAAGGAGCATTGTCCATGGCCTACTATTTCGACGAACCGTCCCGTACTTTTAACGAGTACTTGCTGGTTCCCGGATTTTCCTCTTCAGAGTGCATACCTGCGAAGGTGAGCCTTAAAACTCCTCTCGTGAAGTACAAGAAGGGCGAAGAGCCTGCGATCTCGCTCAATATCCCCATGGTTTCAGCCATCATGCAGTCGGTGTCCGATGACGGCATGGGCATCGCGCTTGCTACCGAAGGCGGGCTTTCGTTCATCTTCGGTTCCCAATCGGTCGAGAGCCAGGCGGCCATGGTCGCGCGCGTGAAAGACTACAAAGCCGGGTTCGTCACAAGCGACGCGAACCTCGCGCCGACGGCAACGCTTGCCGACGTGCTCGCGCTCAAAGAGGAATACGGTCACTCCACCATGCCCGTCACCGATGACGGATCGGCGCACGGCAAGCTTCTCGGCATCGTAACCAGCCGTGATTACCGCGTGTCGCGCATGGATCCCTCCGAGAAGGTCGTCGACTTCATGACTCCGCGCGAGCGCATGATCGTGGCCCCCGAGGATACGAGCCTCAAGACGGCGAACGACATCCTCTGGGACAACAAGCTCAACTCGCTGCCTTTGGTGGACGGCGAAGACCACCTCATGTACATGGTGTTTCGCAAGGATTACGATTCCCATAAGTCGAATCCGCTCGAGATGCTCGACTCCCACAAGCGCTACATGGTGGGCGCGGGCATCAACACGCGCGACTACGCCGAGCGCGTACCGGCACTCGTCGAGGCCGGCGCAGATGTGCTCTGCATCGACAGCTCCGAGGGCTTCTCTGACTGGCAGCGCATCACGCTCGAATGGGTGCGCGAGCACTACGGCGATTCGGTGAAGGTGGGTGCCGGCAACGTGGTCGACGCCGAGGGCTTCCGTTTCCTCGCCGAATGCGGCGCTGACTTCGTGAAGGTGGGCATCGGCGGCGGTTCGATCTGCATCACGCGCGAGCAGAAGGGCATCGGCCGCGGTCAGGCGACCGCGCTTATCGAAGTCGCCAAGGCACGCGACGAGTACTTCGAAGAGACGGGCGTCTACATTCCGGTATGCTCCGACGGCGGGATCGTCTACGACCACCACATGACGCTCGCACTTGCCATGGGCGCCGATTTTCTCATGCTCGGCCGCTACTTCGCCCGTTTCGACGAGAGCCCCACGAACAAGGTCAACGTCAACGGCAGCTATATGAAAGAGTACTGGGGCGAAGGTTCGGCCCGCGCCCGCAACTGGCAGCGCTACGATCTCGGCGGCGACAAGAAGGGGCTTTCCTTCGAAGAGGGCGTCGACAGCTACGTACCCTACGCCGGCACGCTCAAGGACAACGTGGACCTCACGCTTTCGAAGGTGCGTTCTACCATGTGCAACTGCGGTGCGCTCACCATCGCCGAGCTGCAGGAAAAGGCTAAGCTCACGGTGGTCAGCTCCACGTCCATCGTCGAGGGAGGCGCGCACGACGTCGTGCTCAAGGACAAAGCGCCGTACGGCACCGGCTCCATGCGCTAGGGCGCAACGACAAAGTCAAGTTCGAAGGATGCCTCGGATCGCCGGGGCATCCTTTTTTGCAGAAGCATGCGGAAGGGGCCTTCGGATAGGTCGCGCGCGTTCCTTGGCACGCTGGGTAGCTGAAGGCAAGGCGCACGAGCGAAGTCTGCTTCTTCTGCCCGGTCTCTTTTGGCAGGCGACGATCTATTCTTTCGTATGATTGCCTGAGCGCTCACTGCTTTCTCGGGTGCTGGTACGCGAACGCGCCCGCGCAGCGTGGCTGCCGTACGAGGAGAACTCAGCGTCTTCGCGAGCGCGCCGCTTTTCACGCGCCGCATCTCGGGCGTTGTGGGCGCCGGCCTCCGCTTTCTCGGCTGCCGTCTGCCGCGACATCTCGTAGCGGATGCGGAAGTATTCCCAAATGAGCAGCACGAACAGAATGCACATCACGATGAGGTATCCGATGACGGCACCGGGCAGTCCCGTGAAGTTGATGAGCAGGATCGGGATGAACAGCGAGAAGCCGAACGTGATCAAATAAAGTTTCATGACCGCTTTTTGGCGGCGGAGCACGGTGATCACCTGGTAGACGAATTCGATGGCGGCCGTTACGCCGCCTGCGGCGAGCATGATGAAACACAGCTCCCGGAATGGCGCGAAGTCGATGCCGTACAGAAAGCTCATGATGGGCAGGCCGATCGATCCCATAATGAGCACCATCGCAAGCGTCATCACCACAATGGAGGCCAAGATCACGACGATGATGAGATCGAACCGTTTGCGTTTAGCGGGGTCGGCCCATACGTTTGCCATGCGCAGCAGAAGCGGCTTGTAGATGAATCCCGATGTCAGCAGGATCGCATGGGCGGGGAAGTACAGCGCATTGAAATAGAGCTGATTGTCGTAGGAGAGCACGCCCTCCATGACGAACTTCGGCATATTGTCGATGAGGTTGTACATGAACAGTGCGACGAACAGCGGGAAGCATTGCTTCAGCAGATCGAACACGCTGCCGAAGCTCCACTTTCGGGATTTCGGGGTTTCGAAGAGCGCGAGCGGGAAGGTGAGAAACAAGAAGGTGGCTGCCGAGGCGATGGCCATCGAGATGCACGCCGCTTCGAGGTTGCGCGAGACGAACAGCACAATGCTGAATACGATGACGACCACGACGGAGCGAAACCCTTGGGAAATGCCCGCGAGGTAGAGTTTATCCACCTGCTGGAGCCTTCCTTCGTACACATCAGCCAATCCGTCGATCATCTTGTAGAGATACACGCCCATGCTGATGAGCAGCATCTGATCGGTGTAGCCGCGCAAAGAGCAGTACGCAACTCCTGCAACAACCATGATGATGCAGGTGAGAATGCGATTGATCTGGTAATCCGAGAACGAGTGCTCTTCGTTGATGTCAGAGACTTGATAGGCTCTCACGCCATAGTTCGCCACGAACATGAGCATGAGGCCCGTAACGAACGCAAGCGAGAACATACCTGCCTGCTCCACGCCGACAAGCTGGGTAACCACGATGGTGAGCACGGGAAATACCATGCCCCACGCACCGACGCCGATGGTGTTCCATACGAAGTCGCGCGTTGTACGGTGGGCGGCGTATTCCTCTTCCTGTTCGGCAAGCGTTCGGTCGGAAACCGCACCAAGCAGGCGATTGCACCAGTTGTTGACGGAGCGAGTAACAAAATTCGGCTTGCGTTTCTTCTGCTTCTTGCCGCGCACGGCTCGGCCCGAAGGCCCGAACGTTTTTGTTTCGGAAGAGTCTTGCGCAGTTGGCTCGCTGTGGGTGCGCCCTGCCTGCTGCGCCGGAGTCGCCCGCTCGTGGCGCCCGATGGTTTCTGCCGTGCGTTCGGTCCGCCCGTCGCCGTCGCCCGTTGTTCGCTGCGGGCGCTCGCCGCGCAGTGCGGCAGACGCATGCTCGCGCTCGGCGGAAGCACCCTTGCCGAGCTTTCTCGTGCGCATATTCGGGTTGTTCGGATCGGGCAGGTGTCGGTTTACCACGGAGCCTGCTCACTTTCGCGCGTTGTGCTTGTCATGCCGATGTTCGCGACCTTCTGTAGTTCGATTCGATAACGAGAAGAGTATAGATCAAAGAACGCCGCGTACTCTTCAAGCACATGAGCAATCAACAAACCGTCCGTTTCTCTATACGTGCAAACGGGTTGGTTTTCGAATAAGGGATGCGGCCGTGCTCGGGCGGAACTCTTCCGCGTGCGAGAGGCGGATCGGGAAAACGGGTTCGGTGCCGGAAACAAGTCGGTGCCTGAGCAGGTGTCTCTTCCGCATACGACGGAGAAACCGCTATACTGGTGGCATGATACGAAAACACTACAACGACGAATCGACCGGCCTTTTTCGGGGTTCAGCCCGGGAGGCAGCTGTCCGCATGTGCGCGGGAGGTTCGCTCGAAACCCTGAGAAGATTCGCTCGCGACCACGATGCGACTGTCCGCATGTGCGCACGAGGTGCGCTCTGCTGCGTTCTTTTCTGGTGCGTTTTTGCTGCGATCCTGTGCGGCGCGCCCGTTTCGGCCCATGCGGACGAAGTGGCCGATGCTCAGGCAGCCTTGGAGGAAGCCGAAGCACGTTTGACGGAGTTGCAGGACGAGCGAGCCGCGCTCGAAGGCGAGATCGTTTTGCTGCAAGAAGAGATCGATGCAACGATCGAGCAGGTGAAAGAGGCGCAGAGGCTCTACCAAACGAGCCTCAAGCGCCTGCAGAACAGTGCGGTGTTCCACTACAAGCTCGGCGGCGTGACGCTTTATGACATGGTGTTGTCAACCGATTCGGTATCCGATCTCATCGATATGGTGAACTACCTCGATGCAATCGAGGCGTCGTTGGGGAAAGAAGCGCAAGCCCAACTTGACGAAAAGCAGGCTTTAGAGGACGTCATCAAAGAGCTCGATGCGAAGAAGGTTGAGCAGAACGCTCTGAGGGACGAACTTGCCGCGAAGGAGGACGAGGCTAAAGCGCTTGTGGACGAGGCTTCCGCACGCGTTGACGAGGCGGAGCGTGAGCGGCTCGAGCGTATGGCCGCCCTTGCTGCGCCGAGTGGGCCGCTGTTCGCGACAGGGGGTGCGATCGATGGCAGTTGGCAGCTAGGATTCGCTTCGGCCTACAGCTTTGCCGACAACGACGGATGGGACGCTACCGCGTCGGGCATTCCGCTCGACTGGACGTCGTATACGGTCGCCGTACCCATCAGCCAACGGTACCTGTTGGGCAGTGCGGTCGAGATCAGCTACAACGGCATGAGCCTCGTGGCAACGGTTACCGATGTCGGCGGCTTCGAATCGTATGGGCGTGCGCTCGATCTCGCACCTGGCGTGTGGAGAGCGTTCGGTGCGAACAACGTCAACGAATGGGGCGTGCGACAGGTGGCGTATCGGTTCTTGTAGCGACCGATGTTTTCGCGCACCGCATGCCGTGCGGAGGTTTCCAAACTGAATCGGGATACAGCAGATCCGAGCTCGCCCATGCGGCTCTGCGTTCTGGACGCCGCATGCGGAGATTTCACCCTGTCTGCTTCGCATATTCTGAGATATCACTATAATAAGCACCACTTGTGATTATGTCCGCTGCACCGCTCCGCTGCCCGCACCGATCGAACGGGCATCATGTCCGCAGCCCCGACGAGGAAGAAACGCCATGAAAGAATACAATCCGCACGAGATAGAACCGCGCTGGCAGAAGGCGTGGGAGGACGAGGGCCTCAACCGCGTGACAGAGGATCCCTCGAAACCGAAGAAGTACATCCTGGAGATGTTCCCCTATCCCTCGGGTGACCTCCATATGGGGCATGTGCGCAACTACACGATCGGTGATGTGCGCGCCCGCTACTTCCGCATGCGAGGGTTCGACGTGCTGCACCCGATGGGTTGGGATGCGTTCGGTCTTCCCGCCGAAAACGCAGCTATCCAGCATAACAGCCATCCCGCGAAATGGACCTACGCCAATATCGACACCCAGATGGAATCCTGCAAGCGTATGGGCTTCTCCTACGACTGGAGCCGTACGGTGGTCGCGTGCGATCCCGAGTACTACCGCTGGGGGCAGTGGATATTCCTCAAAATGTGGGAGAAGGATCTTGTCGAGCGCAAGAACTCGCCAGTGAACTGGTGCCCGAATTGCGCTACCGTGCTTGCCAACGAACAGGTCATCGACGGCACGTGCTGGAGATGTCATGGAGCGGTCGAGAAGCGCGACCTTACGCAGTGGTACTTCAAGATCACCGATTACGCCCAGGAGTTGCTTGACGACCTCGACCAGCTCGGGGGCTGGCCTGAGCGCGTGAAGCAGATGCAGGCGAACTGGATCGGCCGTTCCGAAGGCGCTGAGGTCGATTTCATCCTGTGCGATGCGGAAGGAAACGCTCCCGCCAAGCCGACCGAAGACGATATCATCACCGTGTTCACTACGCGTGCCGACACGTTGTTCGGGTGCAGTTTCTTCGTGCTTGCTCCCGAATACAAGGGTCTCGCCGATCTGGTGAGCGGCTCCGAATACGAGCAACCAGTGGCCGATCTCGTGGCTGCTGCGAGCAAGGTGAGCGCCGTCGAGCGCGCACAGGGCGATCGCGAGAAGCACGGCGCCTTCACGGGCCGCTACGTGCTCAACCCCATCAACAACGAAAAGGTGCCCGTATGGGTTGCCGACTACGTAGTTGCCGACTACGGTACGGGCGCGGTTATGGCCGTGCCCTGCGGCGATCAGCGCGACTTCGAGTTCGCTCGCAAATACGATCTGCCTATCATTCCGATTATCCTTTCCGAGGACGATCCGCTCTACCCTGAGATTGGGGGCGTTGCCGAGCGCGTGCGTACCGAAGTGCCGTGGGATCACGCGTTCGATGCCGAGGGTATTCTCGTTCAGTCGGGAGCGTACACCGGCATGGTGGGCGGCAAGCATTCGGAAGGCGAAGCGGCCATCGTAGCCGATCTCGAAGCCATGGGCCGCGGCCGCCGCAAGGTCGAGTTCCGCCTGCGCGATTGGCTCATCTCGCGCCAGCGCTACTGGGGAAATCCCATTCCCGCGATCCATTGCGAAACGTGCGGTGTAGTGCCGGTGCCCGAAAAGGATCTTCCCGTGGTGCTGCCGCTTGAGGTGGACATCACCAAAGGCGAGACGCTCAAGGATTACCAGCCATTCTACGAGACCACCTGTCCGGTATGCGGCGGCCCTGCCCATCGCGAGACCGATACGATGGACACGTTCACGTGCTCGTCGTGGTACTTCCTTCGCTACACCGATCCCCACAACGATACTGCGCCGTTCGATTCGGCCAAGGCGAACCGCTGGCTGCCTGTCGACCAGTATATCGGCGGGATCGAGCACGCGATCCTGCATTTGCTCTATTCGCGCTTCTTCGTGAAGGTGCTGCGCGACATCGGTCTCGTCGATTTCGACGAGCCGTTCCAGAACCTGCTTACGCAGGGCATGGTAAAGCTCAACGGTGAAACGATGTCCAAATCGAAGGGCAACACCGTGGCCCCCGAGGACATGATCGTCGAGTACGGTGCCGATGCAGTGCGCACGTACATCCTGTTCATGGCACCGCCCGACAAAGATCTCGAGTGGGAAGAAGACGGTCTTGCCGGTATTTACCGCTTTCTCAACCGCGTGTGGCGTCAGGTGAACGACCTCATGGGCCAGGCGGGCGATGATACGCTTTGCCAGGGCGAGGCAACTCAGGACGAAGGAGCCGCTGCCGCTGAGCTGCTCAACCGCGAACGCCATCGCGTAGTGGGCAAGGTGATCGACGATATCGATCGCAACAATTTCAATACCGCGCTCGCCGCCATCATGGAGCTCTCCAACGCCGCAGGCGACTACCTGCGCAAAGTCTCTGCTGATACGCGCGGCGGATGCGATCACCTGCCTAAGCTCGACCGCGATGTGGCCGAGACCATCGTAGTGCTGCTTGCACCCATGGCTCCGCACTGGGCTGAAGAGCTGTGGCGTACCGTACTTGGCCACGAGGATTCCGTGCACGAGCAGCCGTGGCCCGATTTCGATCCCGAACAGGCGAAGGCCGACGAGGTAGAGCTTGCCGTGCAGATCAACGGCAAGGTGAAAAGCCGCATCATGGTTGCCGCTGACGCCGAAGAGGGCGTGATCAAGGAAACCGCGCTTGCCGCTGTGTCGAACGCCATGGAAGGTAAGAGCGCTGTCAAGGTGATCGTGATCCCCGGTCGCTTGGTGAACATTGTGGTGAAGTAGAACCGCGCGCTTACGCGTGGACGCTGCTCGGGGTTTGCGGTCAGCCTGCCCCGACGCGTCAATCAGAGTTTGATGCATACGCCCGCTCGGTCGAAACCCGAGCGGGCGTTTTTGCATGCGGAATGCCGTATCTCAAGTGCTTGAGGGTGCAGTCAAGTTGTGCTTGTTAGGTTTGCGCGCGTAGTGCGCCTGCCCGCATCTTTGCAAGTGCGAGTACGTCGCATTTGTCGAGATCTTTACTATGCGAGCGGAATGATCTCGCGAAAGCCCTCTACCGGTACGTTTCTGTTCCCGAGTCGGCAAAATCTGGCACAAAATTGGAGGTTGGGGGTGCGGCAGGATTCTTGGACTGCTCAGGCCGCCAGCCCGAGCCTCCTGCGGCGGCCCTCGATGGTCTCGCAGGTGGCCTTCTTCCCGTTCTCCCTGAACGTCTTGAGGCGGCCGTCATTGTACCACGTGATGTAGCGCGCGACGGCCTCGAATATCTCGGCGACGGGCGCCCCCGCGCGCACGAGCGAATGGAACGCCTCGACCTTCGCCCGGCCGAAGAAGCCCTCGCACGCCGCGTTGTCGGGGCTGTGCCCCTTGCGCGACATCGAGCGCACGAGGCCGGCCCCCTCGCACAGCGCGATCCACCCCTTCCAGCGGTAGTGCCCGCCGCGGTCGGAGTGGATGACGGGACGCTGGCCCTCCCGAAGCGTCGCTATCGCGTCGGCGAGCGTGGAGTTCGCGAGCTCGGCGTTGGGGCTCTCCGAGGCGCGCCAGGCGACGACCTTGCCGTCGAAGCAGTCGACGACGGCGGACAGGTAGCACTTGCCGTCGCGCCCCCGCATCTCGGTGATGTCGGTGAGCCACAGCTCGTTGGGCGCGGCCGCCGAGAAGTCGTGCCTCCCGTGCTCGCCGAGCAGCAGGTTCCCGGGCGCGTCCGACACCTCGCCCGCGTACGAGCTCCATCTCTTCTCCGACCTGGAGCACCGGGCGACGAGCCCCTGGCGCGCCATCGACTCGCGCACCCTGCGCTCGGGCGCGCGGACGCCGCCGGCCTCCAGCGCCGCTCTGAGGCGGCGGTAGCCGTAGATCCCGCCGTTCTCCGCGAAGGCCGCGGCCACGGCCCCGTCGAAGCCCCCGTCCGTCATGCCGGACGGGCTATCGAGCCTCGCCCGGTGGTAGAGGTAGGTGCTCTTCGAGATTCCCAAGAACGTCGAGATCCGGGCCAGGGAGCACCCGCAGTCCCGCCTCAGCCTCTCGCCTAACCCGACGAGCCGCCTCTTCGACAGGCTCGCCGGGCTTGCGGCTTTTGGGTCGCGCATCAGCTCCTTGTAGACGCTCACCTCGAAGAGCGCCTCCTCGAGCTCGGCCCGGAGGGCCTCGATCCGCCTGTCGTCCGATCCCGCCGCCTGCCCCATGCCCGGCTTCGCCCCCTCGTCCTCGCGCGGCGCGCCCTCCGCGCCGGTCTCGGACATGATAGCGCTTTTGCGGGCCTTCCTGCTCCAGACCGATATTATGCTCGCTTCGGCGATGCCGAGGCGGCGGGCGATGTGCGCGGGCTTCTCCCCGAGGCCGTAGAGGCGGACGGCCTCCGCCTTGGTGGCCTCGGGGTAGCGGGAGTGGGGCGCGTGCTCGGCGCGCCCCTTCACCCTGGGCATCTCCGCCGGCAGGGAGCCCTCCTCGGCCTGCTCCAGCCACCGCCTCAGCGACTCCCTGGACGGGGTCCCCCATTTCCGCTCGGCGGCGCGGGGCGTGAGCCCCTCGGCCCACATCGTCTCGACGTAGCGGACCTTCTCCCTTTCCGTGTACATGCGGCTCCCTCCTCGCGGCCCCCGCGGGGGCCGCTCGATCGGTCGTGGACCGCCTGCCGGCGGTCCAGCTTCCTGCCGCACCTCCGGTTTGACAATTGTAGAACATCTTATATTTTAAAATCGCCCGTTTGAAATTTTGCGACCAGGCGTTTCTTTTGCTCTATTATCAAATTATATAATGTAAATAATTATATAATTGTCAAACCTCCAATTTTGTGCCAGAATCTGGTATCATGGGAACATGGATATCGTTATCGGATACGAATCGGCTCTGGCGTACTGGCGATCGGTGGGTCTTGGCTTCCTGCACGATAGCAAAGCTCGTCGGAGAGCGACGTTGCGTGCCCAAAAGGCGCTTGCTGTCGAAGAGAAGCCGCAGCTTGAGGGCGGCAACTTTCGTCCAGCGGGCTGTGGCCTTCCCGTACATACGCTCGTCGGCAAAGACGTATTGCGCACGCGCACCAAAAGCGTAACGAGCAGCGTCTGGGCCACCTTGCCCGAACGATCGATCATCGATGCCGGCATGGGGTTTCTCATGAGTTCGCCCGAATTCTGCTTCTTGCAGATGGCGACGCGCCTATCGCTCGCTAAACTCATCCAGCTTTGCTTCGAATTGTGCGGCACCTATGCCGTGGTTGACGACGGCTCTTCCCGAGAGCGAAGTGCGCCGCTCACTTCGGTTACCAAGTTGAGGGCGTTCGTGCAAGCAAGTTCGAATGCGCCGGGACGCACGAAAGCCCTGCGAGCGCTCTACTACTGCATGGACGGTTCGGCTTCGCCTATGGAAACGGTGCTTACTATGCTGCTCTGTCTGCCGTACGGTTTAGGGGGTTACGGGATCGAAAGGCCGCAGCTCAATTACCAGGTCGACGTGCCGTCCAGCATGAGAAGCGTTACCGATCGTGCGTACTGCAAGGCAGATTTGTGCTGGCCGGAGGCCAAACTGTGCGTCGAGTACGACAGCAAGAAGTACCACCTTGATCCAGAGCGTCAGGAAAGCGATTCCAGGCGGCGCAATACGCTTGTTGTTCTCGGCTTTACGATGATGGTCGTCTCTCGAGGTCAGATAGCAGATGGCGGCGCTTTCAACCGTTTGGCGAAGCAGATAGCCATACAGACCGGCAAGCGTCTGCGCTATAGGGATCCCGGCTTCACACGCAAGCACCTCGCTCTTCGCGATGAATTGCTCGAGACGCTGCACGAGGCGGAATAGTCGACTCTCGGTAGGCAGAAGCGGGGCGGCGATGGCGTAGCGCTGCTCGAGTCGGGTAGCGAATTCGCATCCACGGTTCGTTTCACGTCGGTACCTTGTTTGTGTACATTGCAGTTGAGGCTTACGCCCGCTTCGCTGCGTGTTGCTATACCGCTTCCGCTTCTTCTGCATGCTCAACGATGTCGATGAGCTCTTGCTGCGAATGGATTCCCATCTTCGTGTAGATGTGGCGCACGTGGGTTTTCACCGTGTTGTGCGAGAGGAACAGCTTTTCTTGGATGACGGGGCTCGTGCGGCCGCGTGCGAGCAACTCGAGCACTTCCGACTCGCGCTTCGTCAAGCCGAACCTTTCGGCGACGGTTCGGCAGTTGTCTTCGAGGCTCGGCGTGTCCTCGGCGGCGCTTTCGGAGACGGATTCGATTGCTGCAGGAGCAACGGGTACGATGCCCTGGATGGTCGATTCGAAGCTGAAGCGTTTCAGCACAACGAAATTGTAGAACATGAATCCGAAGGTGATGAACGCCGACGCCCACAGGATGCCTTCGGTATTGCCAGCCGTAAGCGTGCCGATCGCCTGGCTTGCCAGGGCCCCGATTCCTATGCCGCACCAGGAAGCGCCCATGGCGAAGGCGACGGTTGTAATGCCGCCGAGGGGATTGCGCGAGCCGACCACAGCGACGAGGAAGTACATGAGCAGGGTGAACGTGCTTGCTCCTGCATGGAGGAAGGCACCCGAAAGCTGCAAGCCTCCCGAAATTCCCGAGCCGATGAGAACGAGCGGCGCAATGAGGAAGCCTGCGAACACGAGCAGCGTCGAGGTCTGAAAGAGGATATCGGCGTTGAGTTTTGCGCGCCCTATCGCCACAGCAAAAAACACGATTGTGACCGGCACGTACGACAGTAGCATTTGAACGGGTGTTTCGACGGCGGTTTGGAGGTTCAAAGCGTAGCCGTACGCGGCATTGAACAGCATGATCGAAACGAATACCGGGTGGGAAAACGGCAGGTAGGACGACGGGTTCGTCACGTCGAGCACGATGGGGGAATCGACTGATCGGATGGTCCTGACCGTGTCGAGCGCATAGGTACGCACGAGGGCGAACGCAGCGAGCATTGAAACAGCGTACAGCACGAGCCCAACTGCGAAGGGAATGGCCATCAGAGAAAGCAGCATATTGATGACGTAGCTCAGCACGAAGGCGGCGGGAATGCAGAACGTGCATCGGGCGGGTCCGAGCTTCATGAGGGCGATGAACGCGAGAATAGTGGTCCAAACCGTTCCGATGCCGCCAAACGGACTGCCGATGGCAAGCAGGGGGGAGGAGCGTGTTGTAATACCGAAATAGAGGCACACGATACCGATGGCGATCGCGGCGAACGAAAGCGCCGACCACACCTTTTCGACGAAGACGCTCGGTTTCCGATAGGCTGCAATGCCGAGAAGAACAAAGAACACGACACCGCAATATGTCGATATCTCACGAGCGCCGTCGTTGATTCCGATGAATTGGGGGAACAGGAAGTTATTGAGCAGAAAGCCGTTCACAAGCAGCAGCGCAAGGCCTGCGCTCGTTCGTATCGCCATCGTTTTTGACGCCGTCACGTCGCTCATTCAAGTTCCTCCCAAATCCCCGTGGGTTTAGTGTAGCCGACCATTCGGCGAAACTGTAGAGGTGAAATGCCATTGTAGCGAGGTTCACCCTCTCGGGGCGATCGGCGCTGCGATTTGCATCCCAACGGTTTCCTCCGAAAGAAGGGAAAGTTCGCGTTCTCAGGGTGACGGCAGAATGCGGAGGGCGCGATAGAGTGGCGGCACACGATGCGAGCGGGGATACGGAAAAGCCCGCTCGATCGGAACCGAAATCTCTATGAAGGAGACCAGCTATGAGTAGTCAAGACCCGTAAAGCAGTTTTGCGAGGAATTTCACTTTGTAGATTTTTGCACTTTGACAGTCCCATATCGAATCACTCGGAACGCGATGCGAGGGGGTTCCTCGCGACCTCCGGGTCGTAGGGTTCTTGCCTCGAGAGCACGGCGTAAATCACGTGGACGAGCTTTCTCGAGACGGCAATCAGCGCCTCGCGGTGAGCCTTCCCCTCGGAGCGCTTCTCGGCATAGTAGTCGTAGAACGGCGTCTTCAGTTTGAGTTGGGCCATCGCCGCCAGGTAGAGCGCGCGGCGCAGGTAGGGCGATCCCTGCTTGGTGATGTGATTTTCGTTGGAGGAGAACTTGCCGGACTGGCTCACGGAAGGGTTGATGCCGGCGTACTTCACGACGGCGGGCGCGCTGCGGAACCGGCGAATGTCGCCGATCTCGGATACGATCCGGGCACCGAGCACGTGCCCGATGCCGGGGATCGTGAGAATCAGCGGCTCGACGGCCTCGATGCCGCTGCGGACCCTGGCCCCGACCTCGGCGATCTGCCCCTCTATGGAGTCGATCTGCTCGATGAGCAGCTTGATCTGGAAGGAGAAGACGGAGGCCGCCACGCTGATGCCGCACGACGTCCTGGCGATGCCCTTGATCTCGTCGGCCTTATCGCGCCCGAGATTGCCGCGGCTGGCCCTCTCGAGCGTCTTCGCCAGGGAGTCGGCTCTCACCCCGAGGCACTCTTCAGGTGTCGGGCACCTCTTCAAAAACGCTTTCGAGCTCTCGCCGAAGGTGTCGGAGAAGATGGAGCCGTACTCGGGGAAGACCTGGTCGAGAGCGACTACGACCTGACGCTTTAGGTCGGCGACGCTCTCCTTGAGCTCTTGGTGGAGACGCGTGAGCTGGCGCAGCTCGATCATGGCCTCGTCGCCCAGCTTGCTCGGCTCGAAGTCGCCGCAGCGCAGCGTCTCGGCCACGAGCACGCAGTCGATCATGTCGGTCTTCACGCGCGAGCTGCCCTTGAACCGGCGCATCGCGTCGGTGCGGATGGGGTTTACGACAGCGACGGCGTACCCCTCGTCCTGCAGGCGGCAGAACAGCGGCAGCCAGTAGTGGCCGGTCGCCTCCATGCCCACCAGCAAATCGCCCTTCGACTCCGCCAGCCCCTCGAGGTAGGCGACGCACCTGCCGAACCCTTCGGTGGAGTTCGCGAACGGCATCGGCTTCGCCGCGTCGCGGCCGCGCTCGTCGGTCGCACCGACAACGTGCTCGTTTTTCGCTATGTCTATCCCGGCATAGATCATGGTCCCGCCTTCCGTACGCGGCAGGCCCCTGCTCACCAAACGGGCTCGCAACCTCCTGAAGGAGATACGGGGTAGCCTCGATGAGGCTCCGCCATCCAGCTAATCCGCGATCCGCCCCGAATGGGGCAGGCTGTCAGTCTCCTTCGCAGGGTCGGAAACGCCCCAGGACACATGCCGACATGCCTGCCCAGCCAGTAACTGCATCGCATTCTGAATGATTCGATTGGAACAGTCAAAAAGCGATAAGAAGACTATAGGAGGGATTCATGGATAGCATGGACACAACGAAAAGCGGGCTCACCCGTCGCGGATTCATCGGACTCGGGGCGCTCGCCGCAGCCGGATCGGTAGTCGGACTTGCTGGCTGCTCGCCGCAGGACGATAGCGCTGGAAAGGCCGATGCCGCTCCGAGCAACGGCGCTCAGCCGGCAACCGATTGGCTCGGTGCCGAGCCCGAGGTGACCGATATCGCGAGTACCGAAGAAACCGATTTCCTCATCATCGGTGCGGGTACGGCGGGCATGTGCGCTGCCGGTTCGGCGGCCGATCTCGGTCTTGATTTCATTCTGTGCGAAAAGAACGATAGCGTGCAGGAAACGCGCGAGTACCTCGGCGCGGTCAACAGCATGTACGCCGAGCAGGCGGGCTACGAAGTCGATAAGGCCAAGCTCTTAAACGAGCTTACGCGCTACGCTTCGGGCAAGTGCGATCAGGACGTCATCAAGGTGTGGATCGACGAGAGCGCCGAGATGATCGAATGGTTCGCTCCGATGATGGAGGCTGCGGGCAAGCCTACTGTATTCGACATGCCGCCCGAGCATCCCACCGGCGGAACCGATTACTATCTGCCGTATCTCCAGCACGTGTACCTCACGCCCTATACGCCTCCTATGCGAAACGATATTCTCGCCGAGCATATCAAAAGCTTGGGCAACGAAATCCGCTACAAGCATGAACTGGTGAAGCTCGTCCACGAGGGCGAAGGGTCGAAGGTCACCGGAGCCATCTTCAACACGCCCGACGGCAACGTGCAGATCAATGCGAAGAATACCCTTCTTGCCACTGGCGGCTATGCGGCGAACCCCGTTATGATGAGTGCGTTGCAACCTGCTGCCCTCGAGTGCTGCACCGCTTCAAGTTACGCGCCGAACACTGATGGCTACGGTCTCAAGGCGGGGCTGTGGGCGGGCGGCGTGAAAGACACCGATCCCGCTCCGATGATCTTCGACCGCGGCGCCGTCGAGCCGGGCGTCGATTGCGGCTACGTCGGCGAAGGTGAAAAGGCCATGCTTCCCGGAACCATCTTCCAGGAGAACGTCGGCAGCCAGCCGTTCATGAAGGTGAACCGTAACGGCAAGCGTTTCGTAAACGAATCGATGCCCTACGACTTCATGTGCTTTGCGGCGAGCTATCAGCCGGGCGGCGTGTGGTGCCAGGTGTTCGACGGTAACGCGTCCGAAGACATCCTGCGCTTCTCTACCGTCGGCTGCTCGGCGTTCGCCAACCAAATGATGGCTGCCGGCATGCCTATCGACGAGTTCTGCAAAGTTGCGCTTGAAGCGGGCGTGATGGTGAAGGCCGATACGCTCGAAGAGCTTGCCGAGAAGATGCAGCTTCCGAAAGAGGAGTTCCTCGCCCAGGTCGACGAGTATAACGAAATGTTCGACAACCAAGTGGATACGCAATTCGGCAAGGAGGCATACCGTCTTTCCGAGCTGCGCACGCCTCCGTTCTACGGCTGCTGGTTCGGCGGATCGCTTCTGACTACGCTCGACGGTCTGCGCATCAACAAGGATTGCCAGGTACTCGACAAGGACGGCGGGGTCATCGAGGGCCTCTATGCTGCGGGTGACGTGTCGGGAAGCTTCTTCTCGGGCAACTATCCCGAGTACATCGTGGGCTGCGCCTCGGGTCGCACCTCCACGCAGGGCCGCCACGTTGCACGTCTACTGGCGGGCGACCTCTCGTAAAACTGGTTGATTCTTGCGATTTCGAACGTTGAATCGCACCATTCTCCCTCTAGGAAGAAGCGCCGGCATCGTCCGGCGCTTCTTTCCGTTCAAAGGTTTCAGCAACTGCGGTTATTGGATCACGAACCGCTAACGGGTCTCTGTGCGCCGATGGGTGTGTCGGATGCGGCGGGCATCTTGTGAAAGACCTGTCCCTTTTCGATAGGGTGAGGATGAAGGCGGCCGCGCGGGGCGGGGCGTTTGGTATCATCGGGCGCATGCCGAAAGATAGGAAACATGGAGTGGTGGGAACCTTTGCGCTGATCGTCGTTGCCGCGGTCGTTGTCGTTGTTGCTGTCGTGGGCATTACGAACGCCGTCGTGATCAAGACGGGTGACGATCGACTCGTTTCGGTTGATGAGGCTGCTCGTGAAAACGCTCAGTGCATTCTCGTGCTCGGTGCATCGGTGCTGCCCGATGGTACACCCTCGGGCATCCTTCAGGATCGTATCGACCGCGGCATAGAGCTCTATTTCGCCGGTGCGGCCCCTAAAATCATCATGAGCGGTGACAACGGCACCGAATCGTACAACGAAGTTCTCGCCATGAAGAACTACGCCATCTCGAAAGGCGTTCCGAGCGAGGATATTTTCTGTGACCATGCGGGTTTCTCTACCTACGAGAGCATGTACCGCGCCAAGCACGTATTCGGCGTCGAGCATATGGTGGTAGTCACACAGACCTACCATCTTTACCGCGCCCTCTATGCCGCAAATGGCCTTGGCATCGAGGTTGTCGGCGTTCCGAGCGACCTGCATACGTATGGTAACCAGGCTTGGTTCGATCTGCGCGAAATACCTGCACGCACGAAGGATTTCTTCCAAACGCTCATCGGCAATCCGTCGAAGTTCGTCGGCGACCCCATCAGCCTCGAGGGCTCGGGCGACGACATCGAGTAGCCGCTCTAGGAACACAGGGGGAACACAGGGGGACGGTCCTTTTGTGCTATCAAGATAGCACAAAAGGACCGTCCCCCTGTGTTCCTGTGTCCCCTTACTGGTACTGGTCGATGAGGTCGATGAGCTGCTGTTTGGAGTGGAGGTCGGTCTTTTCGAGGATGCGGCGCGTGTGGGTGCGGATCGTGTTTTCTGACACGTACAGCGCATCGGCGATCACTTTCGCAGAACGTCCGCGGGCGAGGTAGGGGAGCACCTCGGCTTCGCGGCGGGTCAGGCTGTAATCCTCGGCGATCATCTCGAACACGGCTTCAGGCGACAGGGGGGCATCGGTATGCGGCACGGATGCATCTGCTGCAGACAAGCCGGGTGTGTCGGAAGGAGGGCCTGGTGCAACCGCCATGGTCGTACCGGGTGCGTCGGCTGAAGCAGCCGGGAGGTCGGATGCGGCGCCCACTGCACTGGACAGTGAGGAATCCGGATGCACGACGCCCTGCGCATCCGGCTGCACCTCGTCGACCTTGTGTCCTGCCCGTGCGCGTCTGCCGCGGTTGAACAGGGCAATCATGGCGAGGGCGTATACGGCGCCGATGGACACGCCGATGATGAGCACGGGAGGATGGTCGGGGATGAGCATGACCACATAGCCGATGCCGATGCCCACGAGCCGCGCTAGAATGGAGAGCGCCCGCACGATGGCGCCGATAACGAAACCCGAAACGGCGAAGTCGTAGGCGGTCGAGGCAACCATATACCAGATGATCACATCGAACGCGCCGTAGCATGCGCTCATGACGGCGTTGAGCATGATCGGGTTCGTGTCCCAGAAAAACGGCAGAATGACGAACAGAAGCACGATTACGGGAACGATGACGCGAAACGCGAGTGCAAGATCGATGCGCTTGTGCGCGTACAGTACGAGCCCCACCAAACCGACAGCCACGACGAGGTTGGCGACAAGCGGGGTTTGATGGGCTTCGTTGACCGATCCCACCGAAAGGACGGCGTATTCCCAAACGAATCCGAACAAGCACGAGAGTACGAGGCTTGCCACGATGAGCGTGATGAGCGAAGTGATCGCCGAGAGGTATCGCTTCGATCCGGTCGAGCGCGCATAGTGGCCATCGGGGACCTCACGTCGGCAGCGGAGCAGGCATACAAGCGAGAGCAGCGGCAGCGGGATCATGAGCAGAAGCGCGGGGATGCCTGCCATCTCGGTTGCAAACGAGATGGCGATGAACAGCGCAGCGGTGAGCAGGAAAGCAACCGGGATGTAAAACGAGGTACGCGAGGGATGCATGCGCCCGAGGTATTCTGCCCAACCGCCCCAAAAGTAACCGTATCCGATGCCGGAGAACGCCGCGCCGGCGAACAGCATCACCAGGCGAACCACATCGGTTTCGAAGTAGCCTGCCCCATGCAGAAGGGAGATGCCGACGATGATGCTCGCGCAAAACAGCCCGGCTGGAAGACGCTCGAACGCGTGCGGATTACCTTCGATGCGTGCTGCGATGGCGAACAGCACAGTCATGTTCACCACGAACGATGCGATGACGACGAGCGTTTCGATTTCGGGGGTATTTGCGGATCCGACGAGCAAGATGGAGCTGCGAAACGTGAGCATGCTGCATGCCCAGAAAAACGCGAGTCCGATATGACGCAGCCGTAGCGTTTTCCATACCATGCGCATGCTGCGCCGATCGCGCAATTCCGCAACCTGATCGTCCACGCTCACCTCCTTGTTAGCCCCTTGGTTTGGCACCTGTTCAAAATCAAGCTTTTGAACAGGAGAAACAAGCAAATCATCAGAAACTGATTACCCGTCCGACCGCACCCGAGCCTACGATGGGGGCATCGGGAAAGGATGTGGCCGTGCAACGTGCATCGTATATTGTAAACGCAATTGAGTCCATCGGAGTCATGTTTACCCGTCTGGATGAAGAAGAGTACCGCGAAACGAGCGCTCCTGATGCGTGGGAGCCGGTGCGGCAGGCGGTCGAGCGCTATCGGTCGGAAAGCGGCTGCGCAGCAAGTGCGCGATACGCGTCGGCCGACGGCGTCTTTTCCGACGGCACGATCGAACTTGCGCAGCACGCTTTGATCGATAGATGCTCGGGTCTTGCGGCAGGTACGCTCAAGCCGCCTACATGGCCGATCCGCCGCATGCTCCAAAACGAAGTGCTCGTCGCCGGTATGCCGCTTGCGGCTCTTCCGGTCGAATCGCTGTACCGACCGTGGTCTCAAGCCAAAGGCAACAATTACGGTGCGCAACGCGGGCTGTACCTCGGCGACGCGGCGCAGCATGTGCTTGCGATATACGATGCACTCGGCGTTACGGTGCCCGAAGCATTTGCGGCGATGCCCGACCATCTGGCCCTCGAGCTCGATCTGCTTGAGCTGTTTCTTGAAAGCGGCAACGAAGAGGCGGCGCGCTCGTTTGCGTCCGACCATTTCGATTGGCTCGGCGAATACGACAACGCGCTTGCTGCGCGCAGCGAAGAAGTCGAGCGGGCCCGAATGCTCGACGATGAGAAGAAAGACTCCTTGCGCGTCGGGATCGCACATCTGCGTGCGCTCGTCGCGTTGGTCGATCTGCTTGCGGCAGATGTTGCGCAAAACGGGATTGCCGAGGACGCATGCGAAGGTGCACACGCGAGTGCATGCGATGCAGAATCGGCTGCATGTGCAGATGAGGGCGTGCGCGCGCTCACCCCTGCATGTGCGGGTGCGAGCGCATGAAACCCCAAGGACACTTCGCCTTATCCGGCGATGGTTCGATAGATGTATCCAATCGTCTCAGACGGGAAGATCAAACAAGGAAGGAGAGATGTTCATGCGAGACGTTTCAAGGCGGACATTCTTGAAGGGCACGGCGGCGACGGCGGCGTTAGCTGCAGCAGCCGGCTCGGTGTCGCTGGGCGCATGGCAGGCCGAGCGGGCACATGCAGCCGACGGCGTGGTAGCGGAGGCGCCGTCGCTGTGCAACGGCTGCTCGAGCAAGTGCGGGCTTGTTGCCACCACGGTCGACGGCCAGCTCTGGACCCTCAAAGGGAGCGATGTGCATCCCTACGCGAAGGGGCACATTTGCGGGCGCGGCCATGGCCTCGCTCAGATGGCGTATTCCGACGAGCGGCTTACCCAACCGATGCGTCGCACCGAATCGGGCGAGTTCGAACCGATCAGCTGGGATGATGCGTTTGCCGAAATCGGCCAGAAAGTAAAAGACATCATCGCGGCCAACGGCGCGGAATCGCTCGCCATCATCCAGGATCCGCGCCCCTCGGGCAAGTACTATGCCAAGCGGTTCATGAACGCGCTCGGATCGGCCAATGTGTACGCGCACTCCTCGTCGTGCAACCTGTCGAAGGAAAGCGCGTACACGCAGACCATCGGCGCGTCGAACTATTCGACCGATTTCGGCAACGCGAAGATGGTCGTGTTCATCGGCCGCAGCTACGGCGACGGCATCCGCCCCTCGTCGGTTGCGAGCCTTGCAGCTGCGGCTGAGGCCGGCACGCGTATCGTGACGGTCGATCCGCGCCTCAACAACTCCGCCATCTTCGCCGATGACTGGGTGCCGATCAACCCGGGTACCGACCTTGCGTTTTTGATGGCGCTCTGCAACGTTCTCATCGAAGAGGACCTCTACGATCATGAATTCGTCGAACAGAACACCGTCGGGTTCGAGGAGTTCGCCGCCCAGGCGAAAGAGTATACGCCCGCATGGGCTGAAGAGATCACCGACGTGCCAGCCGAAACGATCGAAGAGCTCGCCCGCGCCATGGCGGCTGCGGCACCCGCTGCGTCGATCGAGGCGGGATGGCGTGCCGTCATCGGCTGCTCGTACAAGAACTCGTTCGATACCGCCCGCGCCGCCACTGCGGTCAACGCTCTTCTGGGCAGCTGGGGCGCGAAGGGCGGGGCGCTTCTGACCTCGTCGCCGAAAGCGGGCAAACTCGACGACGCTCGTTTCGACGATCCACCGAAGCCCGAAGCTAAGGCCATCGGCGCGAAAGAGTACCCGCTTGCCCTCGCGAGCGCGGGCACGAACATCGCCGCGCTCGAAGCCATGCTTGACGGCAGGCTCAAAGGCGCGTTTTTCTACAACTCGAACGCAGCCAAGGGCTACGCGCAGCCGAAAACGTGGACCGAGGGGCTTCAGAACCTCGATCTCGTTGTTACGATCGACGTGCAGATGAGCGAAACGGCGCTGCAATCCGACTACGTGCTGCCCGAGTGCACCTACATAGAGCGCCTCGAGCTCCCCGAGTGGATCGGCGGCAAGAAGCACTTCGTCGGTATGCGAACGAAGGTGCTCGAACCCATCCATCCCGAGACGAAGGCGTGCGACGAGATATTCTCAGGCCTCGCCGAGGCGTGCGGTGTGGGCGAGTACTTCCAGTTCACTGCCGAAGAGCTTGCAACCGCCCAGCTGAAAACCGTCGGCGTCGACATCGAGACCATCAAGAAGGAAGGCACCGTTGAGCTTCCCGATCCGAAGTTCGCCTACGGAACCCCGACGTTCAAAACGGCATCGGGCAAGTTCGAGTTCAAGTCCGATGCAGTCGGCGAGGCGGGGCTCAACCCGGTTATCGGCTACGTGGAGCGCAAGGTGTTCCCGCAAGACGGCGAGTTTGCCATCGTGGGCGGCAAGCAGGGCATCCATTCGCATACGATGACGCAGAACATCGCCTCTTTGAACGCCATCTCGCGCCAGTACAACATGGAGCGCCTCTGGATGGCGGCGAAAGACGCCGAAGCGCTCGGCATCGCAGACGGAGACATGGTGGAAGTCGCTTCGAGCGAGCATACCGGGCAGGTCGCCGTGCACGTGACGCAGCGCATGAAGCCGGGCGTGGTGTACCTTCCCACTCACTACGGCGGCGATTCGCCCTATCAGACGCGCGCCTACCAGTACGGTATAGCGCTCAACGACTTCATTCCCTTCGATGTGGAACCGGGTGTGGGGTCGATGATGAGCCAGGAAGTTGCGGTAACGGTCAAGAAGGTGGAGGCATAACATGGCACGCTACGGAATGCTGATCAACACGAAAAAGTGCGTCGGATGCTACGCCTGCCGCATCGCCTGTCAGATGAAGAACCACCTCGAGCCATCCGAAGCGTACATCCACTACGAGGAGCGCGAAACCGGCGAGTACCCGAGCGTGTACAACGAGATCATCCCGCTTCAATGCCAGCACTGCGAAGACGCGCCGTGCGCGGCGGTCTGCCCGACGCATGCAACCTATACGACCGACTCGGGTGTGGTGCTTGTGGATGAGAGCAAGTGCATCGGGTGCAAATACTGCATGGCTGCGTGCCCTTACGGAGCCCGCATCGTGCACGAGGAAACCGGCGTGGTGGAGAAGTGCCGCTTCTGCTGGGAAGACGGCGCGCCGGGCAATCCGCCCGCCTGCGTGGGCACCTGCATCTCGGGAGCGCGCGTGTTCGGGGATCTCGACGACCCGGAAAGCGAGGTCTCGAAGGCTATCGCGAAGTACAACGCCCAACCGATCGCGGGCGACCTGACCAAATCCAAGATTTTCTACGTGAGGTGATGAAGCATGATCTGGGGTCCAATGATTGCATGGTACCTGTTCTTGGCCGGCGCCTCGGCCGGTGCCTTCCTAACTTCGGCGTTCGTCGAAGCGAAATATCCTGAGAGCAACAAGATGCGCATCGCCGGTCGCATCATCGCTCCCGTGTTCGTGGGCATCGGCCTGCTCATGCTGATGCTCGATGCGGAGGCCGGGTTGATGAATCCGCTGCGGTTCTTCTATCTCATCGCGAATCCCGGTTCGGTCATGACGCTCGGCGTGTACTTCATCTGCATCTACATGCCCGTTACGCTCATCGTGGCCGTGCTCGAGATCCTGAAGAAGAAGGTTCCGAAGTGGCTCACGTGGATCGGCATCGTGTTCGCGTTCGCCGTTGCGGCCTACACGGGCTTCTTGCTCGGCGTGGTAAAGACCTTCCCTTTGTGGAACAATGCCATCCTTCCCATACTTTTCGTGGTGTCGGCTCTTTCTGCGGGGTTAGCGGCAACGAGTCTTGTCGGTTTGATTACCGACCGCGAACGGTTCGAGCACATGTGGCTCATCAAGAAAAGCCACGTGATATTGTCAGCGATAGAACTTGTCGTGCTGTTCACGATGCTCATCATCGTCCATACGGGAAGCAGTGCCGGGGCGGCGACGGTCGATTCGCTCATCATGGGGCAGTATGCGCTGCCGTTCTGGGGAGGTATCGTTCTCCTGGGTCTGGTGGCACCCTTCCTGATCGAAGGCTACCCCGTGTTCATCACGAAGCGGGTCGAAACGTCGACCACGTCGCTTGTCTTGAGCGTGATCGGCGAATCGGGCGTGCTGATAGGCGGATTCCTTCTGCGTCTGCTCGTCGTGCTCGCTGCGTTGCCGCTCGTGTTCCTGTAAGGCGAATCGTGTCTGAGGCGCCGCAGGTTCGCCCTGCGGTGCCTTGCTTATTGCAGTGCGCTCGAGCGGCGTCTGCGCGAAGACGGATGGCGGCAAATTCCGCTAGAGCGCATGCGTGAGAAAGCACCGTGCGTGTGCGGATGAGAGAGAGGAACGCTATGGACGAGCAGCATGTTCCCCGATGGGGCATGGTTATCGACCTCGAGAAATGCGTGGGATGCGATTCGTGCACCGTCGCATGCAAGGCCGAAAACCGTACGCCACCGGGGATCACGTACAACATCGTACTCGAGCAGGAAACGGGAACGTATCCGAACGTGCGCATCGAATCGGTGCCGCGCCCGTGCATGCAGTGCAAAAACGCGCCCTGCGTTGCCGTGTGTCCGGTGCAGGCGACGTATCGCGGAGCCGACGGTATCGTCGTCATCGACTCGAACCGCTGCATCGGATGCAAGTACTGCATCGCAGCCTGTCCTTACGGTGCTCGCAGCGCCGACGAGGGCGAATCCTACGAGGGCGAGATGCAGGCAGCCGAGCAGGTGGTCGTGCCCGAATACGGCATGGACCGCGGGACGCGCGGCAAATACCGGGCCACGTACGGAACGGCGCGCAAGTGCACGTTTTGCGCCCACCGCATCGCGCGCGGCGAATCTCCCGCCTGCTGCGAAACCTGCGTCGGCGATGCGCGCCTGTTCGGCGATCTCGACGATCCGGAATCGACGGTGGCAAAGCTCGCCGCCTCGCCGCGCGCGTTCAGGTTGAAAGAAGAGCTCGGTACCGAGCCGTCCGTCTACTACTTGAGGTGATCGCCATGAAGCATCCTTCTTTGCAGCGCTGCGCGTCCGATACGCAGCCGTTTCCCCGCAAAACAACCGTCGTCTGGGCCGTCATCGTGGTCGCGTTGCTTGGTGCGGGGGCGTTTTTCATGTTCGACCGCCTTGCGAACGGCCTCTCTCTCACCGGTGCCACGAACGCCGTACCCTGGGGGCTTTGGGTTGCCGTCTATATCTGGTTCTCGGGCTTGGCAGGGGGCCTGTATCTGATTTCGGCACTCACATACCTGCTGCGCATTCCCCGGTTCGCTTCGGTTGCGCGGCTTGCGCTCGGGATGAGCATCGTTTCGCTCGTCGTGTCGATGATTTTCATCGGCATCGATCTGGGGGCCATTAGGAACTCGTGGACGGTGCTGCCGTTCTTCCACTGGTCCTCGCCGCTCTCATGGGAGATCAAGGCTTACATCTTTTTCTTGATCGTCTCGATCGCCCAGCTTGCGCTCGTACTGTACAACGACCGGCCGCGCGGGCAGAATCGGGGCAATGTGAACCTCGCCATCCGCGTTCTCGCGGGCATCGGTGTTGCGACCTCCTTCGTAGGGCCTCCGGGCGGCACGGGCATGTTCTTCGCTGCGGTGAAGACGCGGGGCTTGTGGGAGGGCGGCATCACATCGGTGCTCTTCTACGTCATGGCCCTCGTTTCGGCGGCGGCGTTTCTCATCGTCGTGTGCCGCCTGCTCGCCCGCCTGCGTGCGCAGCGCGTCGACGAAGCGGCGCAGACGGGACTCGTCTGGGTGTTCGTCGCCTCGCTCGCGGTCCTCGCGTTCTGCGTGTTTTTCCAGCTCGCGCCGATACTCCTTTCGAACGATCCGCGCTCGGGCGTGGCGGTTGCAGCCATGCTGCAGGGTTATCTCGCCCCACTCTTCTGGATCGGCGAGATAGGGCTTGGTTTCGTGGTTCCCGCGGTATTGCTGATAGCCGGCTACGCCACGCGGCGCGCGGGATTCACCGTTGCTGCGGCGCTCAGCGCACTCGTCGGCATCCTTTCGCTACGCTACGTGTTCGTGGTCGCCGGTTTTTCGGCTCCTTTGCTTGAGGGCTTACCGCAGCCGATTTACCTACCGAGCGTATCCGAAGTGCTCGTGGCGCTGTTCGTACTCGGCATGACGGTTGCCCTCTTCGGGCTTGCCGTGCGGTTCGTTCCGCTCGAGAAGGCGGGTGCTGCCGAGGGTTTCCCGGGCGAGCCTGATTCGTGTGCGCCGGCGGGAGGCGGGCCGCGCCCCGGCGATGCGATTCCCCTCGCCGACGACGCGGCAGCCTCGAGTTCGGCTGCACCGGCATCGCTGGATGCTTCCGCCTATTCGACCGCGTACGAGGGAGGTGCTCGTGATGGAGCAAGAGCGTAACGACCAGGTGCATCGCGCCGAAGTAGCGGGGACGAACGGCGATTACGCGCCAGTCGAGGGGGATTCGCACGATGGTCAGGCGCTGCCAGTCGAGGGAACATCGCACGACGAGCGGGCGCATCGAGGCGCGGCGGGGGCGCACAACGACGCACCTACTACGGCGTCGCCGTTCGGCACGCCCACGCGTCGCGCGGTGGTCGGCGCAAGCGCCGCAGTAGCGCTCGGAGCATTGGCGGGAGGCATCGGGTTGGGTACGTACATGGCAAACACCGATCAGTACACCGACCTCCCGCATGGGCGAGGCGATGAGACCGACGCCTATTCGGCCGACGATGTGATCTTCTCGATGTGCAACAACTGCAATACGTACTGCACGATCAAGGTACGCGTGTCCGACGCTGCCGAGGGCGAAGCGGCCGCGCAAGGCGCGACCGCCCTCGTGCGCAAGATCGCGGGCAACCCCTATTCGCCGCTCAATTCGCAACCGTACGCGCCCGTGCCCTACGCTGCGTCTCCCGAAGAAGCGCTTGCCCCCGACGGCACCATGGCTACGACCGGCCGTTCCTTCAATGGCGGCATGATCTGCCTCAAAGGTCAGGCGGGTATCCAGCTCGCCCACGATGCGCTGCGCATCACCCAGCCGCTTCGGCGCGTGGGCGAGCGCGGCAGCAACCAATGGGAGAGCGTTTCGTGGGATACGGCCATCGATGAGATTGTGAACGGATCGCCTGCGCTCGGCACGCCGGGTATCGTCTCGTGGTGGGCGTTCGCTCCGCAAAAGCAGGTCGAGGCGGATGTGGCGCGGGTCGAAGCGGGCGAGATGGAGAAAGCCGCCTTCGAGGAGAAATGGGCCGATACGCTCATCGATACCGACCATCCCGATCTCGGTCCGAAATCGAACCTGTTCTGCGCCTGCGGGGGCGATCGCATGTACCTCATCGGCGACCGCTTCGCCGAGCAGGGCTTCGGCACGGTAAATCAGTTCAACCACGGCGGCGTGTGCGGCATGACGGGCGTCATGGGTAACGCGCGCACTCATCCGACGACGGGACACAAGCGGATGTACGCCGATATCGACAACTGCGAGTGCCTCATCATCTGGGGTACCGAACCGATGACGGCGAACAAGGGGCCGACATGGCTCGCCCCGCGCCTTTCAGTTGCACGCCAGCGCGGCATGAGGCTTTTCGTGGTCGATCCCCGCCAGGGCAAAAGCGCGGCGAAGGCCGACGTGTGGCTTCCCGTAAAGCCGGGTTTCGACACCGAGCTCGCGTTTGCCATGGCCTCGTGGATCATCGACAACGAACGGTTCGACGCGCGTTATCTGAGCGCTCCGGGCAAGAAGGCGGCCGAGGCGATCGGCGAGCCCACATGGTCCGATGCGACGCATCTGATCGCGGTTGACAAGCCGGGGCGCCCCGTGGTGACGGCAAAGCTGCTCGGGCGCGCCGGTGAGCCAGGCGCATCGGGCGAGCCGCTCGCCGACGATGCGCGGTTCGTCATCGCCGAGGGCGAACTCGTGGAGGCGGACGGGTTCGACGGCGCAGCCGAGCTCGACGTGGACCGGGATATCGAGACCTCTGACGGCCCCGTGCATGTGAAAAGCGTGTTCGCACTTCTGAAAGAGCGTCTGGCCGAACATACGCTCGAAGAGTACGCTCGGGCTGCGGGCATCGATGCCGCGGTGGTTGCCGAGGTTGCCCGCGAGTTCACCTCGCACGGCAAACGCGCATGCGTGATGAGCTACCGCGGCCCCGCCATGCATACCAACGGGTTCGATGCAGTGAGGGCGGTCGGCTACCTCAACTTCCTCATCGGCAACCACGATTGGAAGGGCGGGCACATCGCCTCGGCAGCGAAGTTTGCCCCGCTTGCGGGGCGCTATGACCTCGCGTCGACGCCGCACGCCCATAAAGCCTGGGGCATTCCGATCACGCGCCAGAAGACGGTGTACGAGAAGACGAGCTACTTCAAACAGGACGGCTATCCGGCGAAGCGCCCGTGGTACCCGCTGCCGGGCAACCTCTCCCATGAGATTGTGCCTGCGTTGCGGGCGGGTTACGTGTACGATCATCTGGGCGCGCTGTTCATCCACCGCCATTCGCTCGTGGATTCTACGCCGGGTGGCGATAGGCTTTCCGATGTTTTGACCGATACCGACAAGATCAACCTGCTCGTATCGTTTGACGTCGAGGTGGGCGATACCTCGCGGTTCGCCGATTTCGTGCTGCCCGATCAGACCTATCTTGAGCGGTTTAGCCAGGAACCGATCTATCCGAACCAGCAGTACAAGCTCATCCAGCTCGGGCAGCCCGCCGTGCGCGCATACGAGGGACCGCGTCCGGTGGAGGACGTGTACATCGAGATCATGAAGCGCCTCGGGCTTCCGGGTGTGGGCGATGCGGGCGTGGAGCGCGGTAAAGCGGGTTCGGGCGAAACGGCTGCGCTCAACAACCAGTACGATTATTGGCTCAAGATGGCCGCGAACATCGCCTATGCGGGAGACCCCGTGCCCGATGCCGATGCCGACGAGCTCGATCTGTTCGAGCGCGTGCGCACCCGTTCGCTCAAAGATACGTTCGACCTCGGTACCTGGAAGGCGGCGGTCACCGAAGAAGAATGGCCGAAAGTCGTCTACGTGCTCAACCGCGGCGGCCGATTCGCCTCGGCCGATCCTGCGAAGGACGACGGCTACGACGGCGATCTCATCGCGGTACGCTACAACGGCCTGTGCGCCTTCTACGATCCGAAGACAGCCTCAACGAAGAACGCGCTCACGGGCGAGAACTTCGACGGGCTCGCGCGAGCCGCTGAAGTCGCCTACGCCGATGGCACGCCTCTCGAGCATCCGAGCGAGCGCCCGCTTGCGCTCATCAACTGGAAAGCGCGCACGAATGGAACGCACCGCACGATCGCGTCTGCCTGGTTGCGTGAGGTCACAACCGAGAATTTCGTGTGGATGGCACCTGCCGATGCCGAAGCGCGCGGCCTTGCAAACGGCGACGCGATCGAGATCGAAGGCCCTCATGGCACGTTCGGCGGCCACGTTCGCGTAACCGAGGGCATCCGCCCGGGCGTGGTTGGGTGCAACTATTCGTTCGGGCATACGGGATACCGTGCCGAACCGATCACCGTCGACGGCGAAGTGCTCGAGCCTGCGCCCGATTACCTGCAAGAGGCGGGCATCCTCGACGGCGACGAGCCCGGCAAACAGGAGACGGGCTATGCGGGCGGTCGCGGTCGGGGCTTCAGGATGAACGAGCTTCTGCCCGACGATCCGACGATCGAAGGCGGCGGCGGACTCAACGATCCGGTTGGGGGTGGAGCGGCCCAGCTCGATCTGTGGGTGGAAGTACGTAAGGCGTAAGAATCGAAACGTTCGATGATCCGACGTGGTGAGAGCCGTGTCCTGCGTATGCTCAGGGCGCGGCTCTCATCGTCTCGCCCAACAGCAAGCGTATTGCGGGACACAGGGGGACGGTCCTTTTGTGTTGTCTAGGACAACACAAAAGGACCGTCCCCGTGTCCCCTGTGTCCCCCTGTGTCCCTGTGCCCTCGGGCCTTCGCCTAGGCGTGGGCCCGCGCGCGCGTATCGGGATAGGCTCCTGCGAACTTGAGCAACGGTACGATGGCGTGATCGTTCCAGAACGTGATGAGGGGGCCGGCGAAGAACGCAGCGATCACCGTGAACACCCCGATGGGGCCGCCTACGAAGAACGCGACGATGGCAACCAGGATATCCTGTGCCATACGCACGGGCGTGTACGGTGCGGGCGTGCGGTTCGAGATGACGATCGCAACGGCGTCGTAGGGGGCGACGCCCGTGTCAGTGTTCATGTACGTGGATACTCCGAACGTGAAGAGCGCCACGCCGATGACGAGGCAGATGCCCGCCTGTACGAGCCCGCCGTCGAGTGGGAGCGTCGAGGTGAGCGCCCACGTGAAGAAATCGACAAGGAACCCAACGCCTACGAGGTTGATGATGGTTCCGATGCCGATCTGTTTACGCCCGAAAATGAAGATGGGTATGAGAATGATGAGGTTCACAACGAGCTGGTAAACGCCGAGCGAAATACCGAGCATGTCGCTGATGCCGATGTTCATCGCGGTGAAGGGGTCGACGCCGACGCCGCCGATGCGGTTGACGGCGATGCCGAGCGAGATGATTACGATGCCGAGCGTAGAGAAGGCGACGCGCTTCGCGAGTTTCTTCGTCTTCTCGGGTACCTTGTTTTGTGCCATAGGGCCGCCTCGTTTCTGCGGTTCGTCGGTTGTTGTACCCAGTATCGACGAACGCAGGGACGGCGGGCGAAACCGTTTCGAGGCAGAGAAGCGGCAGTTGCTCGGGCGTTATGTTGCCACCGTTCGGTTACGCTCGGCGGGTATCCGCCCCGCGCACGAGGTCGAATAGAAGCGCATGGGCGGCGCAGAGCACAGGGTCGAGCACGGGCACTCCCGTTGCGCGCTCGAGCGTCGGTGCTATATTCGCATCGGCGAGTCCTGTGCAGGCGAGCGCGATGGCGTCGATGTCCTTCTTTGCAAGCTCGCGGGCTGCATCGACGGTAGCCGAGTGCCCGGCATCGGTACGTAGATCGAGCGTGCAGGAAACGCCTTCAGGGACGATGTCGGCGACAAGGCGGTCTTGAAGGATGCGCCTAAAGGAAGCGGGAACGGTTTCGGTGATGCCAAGCACGCCGATGCGGTTGCCGAACCTGAGCGCCGCTTGGGCGGTGGCTTCGCCGGCACCGACAACCGGGATGTGCGCGACTGCGCGGATTTCGGGAACGCCTGGATCGTCGGCGCAGCTCACGATGATTCCGTCGAGTCCCGCAGATTCCAATTCGCGTGCAAGGGCAACGACTTTCGGTACGGCGAGCGCTTTTGTCCGGGGATCGTGGACGCCTTCGGGTTGGTCAGGCAGAGAACGCGAGACTGTCTCGAACTGGCCAAACCAGTGCTCGATCAGACGTCCGTGAGATTCGGTTGCCTCTTGGTCTTGCGTGAGCACGCGGATGATGCCGATGCGAAACGTGCGGGTGCCTTCCATGCTGCTTCCTTCCAGGCTTTCAGCGGCGAGCTCAGAGCGGCTGACATACGGGACAGAAGTACACGTTTCCGCCGAGAAACGCTTTGCGGGTGATAGGGCCGCCGCAGTGCGGGCACGGGCGTTCCTTCGTTTTCGCAGAGAGAATCGTCGCGTAGCCGCCCGGTTTGCCGAAGAAATCCTTATCGGTATCGCGTCCGCCTTGGGCGGTCATGGCGGCAAGTGTGGTTTTTACGCTCGCGAACAGCGCATCGATGTTGCTTCGGTCCATATCGCGCAGTTTCTTTTGCGGGTGCACGCCCGCGTTGAAGAGGATGTCCTGCAAGACGCCGTTGCCGAGGCCCGGTATACGCTGCTCGGTGGCTAAGAGGGCTTTCGCCGACAGCTTCGGATCGGCTTTAGCGACGAGGGCGTCGAAGTAGGGCTTGTCGAATGCGTCGGTAAGCGGCGAGGGCAATGTGCGCGCCACGTTGTAATAGAAGTTGTCGGTCACGCCGTTTTCGTACAGCATCATGCCGCCGTACATCTGCACCGAGCATACGATGCCGCCGCCATCGTCGAACCTTAGATAGAACTGATACTTCTTGGGAAGCGCGCCGCCCGCTTCGACGAAGCGCACGTTCGTGCCGTCGTTGAATGCAAGGTGAACGTCGCCTACGGTGACATCGACGATGCCACCTGCCGCTTCGCAGGTATCGAGTGTTTTGCCAACCAGAAGGTTCGGATAGGCGTCTGCGTCGTGGCTGTAGAAGGCGAACCCGTGCGGGGTGTGGGCCGCCTCGACGAAGGCGACCTTACGTCCTTCGAACGTTTCGGCGATCTGGCGGGCAACGGTTGTGCTCTCGGGAAGTTCCAGCATGGTAACTCCTTGCTTAAAAGCTGACGCGCCCATTATACCGAAGCAGCCGACGAACGGGGGAGTTCAGCTCAAATCGCTCGGATCGAACGCCTCGATAAGATCGAGAAGCTCCTGTTTCTTGTGAATCGCGAGCTTTGCGTAAATGCGCTTGCTGTGCGTGCGGATGGTGTTTTCCGAGACCACGAGCTCTTCGGCGATACGGGCGACGCTGTTGCCGCGTGCGATGAGCTCCATGACTTCGGTTTCGCGCGCCGAAAGGCGGTAGTGCTGCTGCAGCGCTGCCGCCTGCTTGGAGATGCGGTCGCGATACAGCGGCTCCTCAGCGGGCTTGGGCCGGGTAGCCATTCGAGCTTTCGAACCCTTCTTGGAAAGACGGGCCTCGGTCGCAGGCGTCGTTTGGCCGGCTTCGAAGTTCGGCGTCCCGTCGCGGGTCTGCTCGGCGTGGGGTTTCTTGGGGGCAAGCGGCATGAGCGCCACGAGCTCGATGCTGTCGGCGCCTGCTTGGCTGGGCCGCAGCGCCTGACGGAAACCGCCGTGTCCGATGAAGTGCATGAGTCCGAGCAGATACAGCGCCGCCAGCGCGACGGCTACGAGCGGGGGAATGCTCATCATGGTAACGTATTCGGCGAAGGTGCCGCTCATGAACCCTATGTCGTGGAGCATGTACACGATGCCGCCGAAGAATCCGTAGATGAATACCGGATTGATGCCGCGATCGCGTGATGCCTGAGCGCATTGAATCATCATGAGCATGATGGCGCAGCAGTACACCGCGTACAGCGCGCTCGCAAACGCGCCCGTGAATCCCTCGCCGAAGATGGGAAGAAGCAGAAACGCTGAGATGAGGAACGGAAAGAAGATGCGGTAGGCAGCCGTCACGTTCAGCCTGATGTTCTTAACTTGCCACACGAGCAAAAGCACGACGGCCGCCACGAGCGATGCTCCCATCGAAAGCACGTTCACGAGCGAACCGATTTCAGGATCGCCGATGGCGACCGAGCGCATGATGCCGCAGCAGAAGCCGAGCGTCCCGATGGCGAGCGCGCTGCGCCAGTAGTCGTTAAGTATTTGCCGATACACGTGAGGATGGGCGCGCGGCACATCCTCGAACATAGGCTGGTTGAGATCGATCGTCCTGCTTTTCAGCACGATGCACAGACCAAACAGGGGCAGGAACACAAGCGGAATCAGGTACGTGGTTACCGCTTGAGGAATGAGGTACAGCGAAAAATAGAGAATCGAAGCGTAGGCGGTGCCGAGGATGAGGTCGCGGTTGCCCACATCCGCTTCCTGGCTTGCGAACAGGCGCTGCCAGAGCATATAGAAGCCCGCCGATCCGAGGCCGAGCAAGGCGCCGCCTGCAACGACAAGCGCTACGGCGGCTTCGTCGATATAGATTGCGCCCACCAAAGAGCACCATCCCAAAAAGTACGGCACGCTTGCAGCGGCTACCAGAAACCTCCGCGTCGGACCGGGGAAGAAGTACACGCCAAGCGCGCTTGCGAAGTAGCTGAGCGAGAACACGAGCGATTGGGCGAGGAAGAAGTTGAACACGATCGCAGGCGTTTGGAATTCCATCGGCAAAAAGGGAAACACGCCGCCCCATACCCCCGCTGCGTTGATGGCGAGGAAGAGCGCGTAGCCGAGCGAGGTCACGTTCGGCTTGAGGATCGAAACGAGGCTCGCGAGGTTCATGCGCGCGTCTCCGAGCACCCCGCCGCTTTCAGGCATGCCGAAAGCGCGTTCGCAACGAAGCGCCCACCACGGCAAGGCGCTCTGAGCACGCGCATCGGCACACGTACGATCGAAGCGATGTGGTGCGGTGTCGAAATGGCCGTTCCCCTCGTTTTGCGGTGTTTCGGTATGCGATCAGTATAGCGCGAGTATCGTGCGCAAACGGGGATCGTCGGTAAAACGGTAAACGGGCACCAAGCTCTTGATCAGCATCTTTAAAAAGTTCGCACGTTTTATGTGACAAGCTTTCGTGCTTCTGAGGCATTCGTTTCTGCCATTTGGAGATTTTGTTACACGGAAAATCCAAACGGAGTACAATGAATATAAACTATGCGCGCGAAATGGGAGAACGGCACGAAAGCGGAGTGAGGCACATGTTCGAAGTGGGAAGCACGGTTTTGTACGGCAGCGACGGCGTTTGCACGATACAGGCGATCACGCATAAGGATGTCGGCGGTGTATCGGGGGAGTACTACGTGCTCGAGCCGGTGTACCAGAAGAAATCGACCGTATTCGTTCCCCTCGATAATGAGCGGCTGATAGGCAGGATGCGGACCATCCTTTCGCCCGAAGAGCTCATCGGGCTTATCGAGGACATATCCGATAAGCCGCTCATGTGGATCGAAGACGAGTCCGAGCGCAAGATCGCGTACCGCGAGGTGATCGCACGCGGCGATTGCGCAGAGCTCATGCGTTTGGTTAAGACCCTGTATCTTCATCGCGAACAGCAGCTTGAACGCGGCAAGAAGCTTCATGCGTGCGACGACCGGTTTCTCAAGACCGCCGAGAAGATGATCAACGACGAGTTTGCGATGGTTCTCGAAATAAAGCCCGAGCAGGTACCGGCATATCTGTCCGCTCGCATCGAGGCCAAAACGTCCGCGCGCAGCTCATGCGGTGCACGCAGGGGGTTTCGCGGCAGATAGCCTCAAAATCGCACGAATCATGTGATAGCCGAGCATGGTATTTGGGTATGCTGGTCTGTAAGCACGGTGCCTACTGAGTGGGATACAATGGTGGCGATCCAACGTGCTATCGAGAAGGAGACCAATGCATACGAAACTGAACGACGTCGAATTTCGCGGCGAGGTGGCGTTCGTCGGCGAGACGCTCGGCCCCTTTTTCCTGCAGGATCCTGTCAAGGGCGACGCGCAGGTTGCGTTCGAGGCGGTAGCCGTGCTCGAGCCGACTGAAGCAGGAAAAGAATGGCCTTTCGTTGCCGACGAGCGTGCCGAAGAGCTGCTCGCGTTGATGGTTCGAGGCCTTGAGGGCGGCATCGACGATGACGGGCTTGTGTGGGAGTACCTTCGGCTGTTCATCGGGCCCGCTAAAAAGCCCGCTCCCCCGTGGGGTTCGGTGTATACCGACCGCGAATGCGTCGTATTCGGCGAGAGCACGCTCAAGCTTCGCCGCTGGATGCGCGACAACGGCATCGAACGCACGACCGACGAGAAAACGCCCGAGGACCATATCGGTCTTATGCTCGTTTTGCTAGGCTGGCTGGCCGAAACCAAGCCCGAATTGGTCGAAGAATACCTGTGCGACCATGTGCTCACCTGGTCATCCCATTTTCTCGATGAGTTAGCGCAAGCGGCTGAACAGCCGTTTTACCAGGGGCTTGCGCTGCTTGCGAAAGAAAGCCTCGAGGGCATGCAGCGCGAGTTGGCGCTTGAGGTTACGTATCCGAGGTACTACCGCTAGCCGATGGGATCGGGATTCGAAACAGCGTTGGGCGAGATAACGCTTGTCCTGTTCACGACGCTCGCACCGTCGGGCGTGTTCGCGTTCATGATCATGAGCGCCGCTCTTGCGCGCGGTAAGATCGACGGTGCGCTTCGCAGGCGCATCGATCAGTTCCTCTGCATACCGCTCATGGTGTCGATGATCGGCCTCGTCGCGTCGGCAACCCATCTCGGAAACCCCGCGAATGCGCTGTACGTGTTCATGGGCGTGGGGCGCTCGCCTCTTTCGACCGAAGTGTTCTGCGCCGTGGTGTTTCTCATGTTGGCAGGGGTGTATTGGCTCTATTCGTTTTCGCAAAAACCCCGTATCGGTTTGCAGCGCGCATGGTCGGTAGCGATCATCGTAGCGGGGGCGGCATTCATCACGGCGGTCGCATTCGCCTACGATGCCGAAACCATCGTTTCCTGGAATACGGCCTTCGTGCCCCTCAACCTGTGGCTCAATGCGCTGGTGGGAGGCCCGCTTTTGGCCGTTGCCGCTCTGCGCGGGGCGAAAGCCGATTTCGTTGCGGGTTCGTTCGGGCGCGCGATGTGCCTGTGCGCAGCCGTTGCGCTCGTTGCCAACACTGCGGGGTTTGCCTTGCAGGGGGCCGAATACCCCGGGATGGTGAACGCCTTCGGAACCGCCGCCGACCTCGTGCCTGCCTATGGGCTTCTCGTCGCAGTGTTCTTCGTATGTTGCGCTTTGGGCATTGCGCTCGACTTTGCGGCCCTCTCGAAGGGGAAGCTTCCGAGCCTCGGCACGGTCATAGCTTCCTGCGCGCTTGTTCTTGCGGGCATATTCGTCATGCGGTTCGCGTTCTATATGGTGCACATGACCATAGGGCTTGCGTAAGCACTTCTTCGGCGATTGGCTCAGATCTGCGATTCGCTTATGGCGAACTGAGATTTTCCGTTTGCCTTCGCTTTGTAGAGGGCGGCATCTGCGCAGCGGTACAGTTCGTTTATCTCGCCTCCTTCATCCGGAACCAGGGCGATGCCAGCCGAAACCGACAGATTCACTTGCTCCCCATCGGGTGTGTCGATGGAGAACGCGGTCGTGCAGATATCGTTCGCCTTGCGTTCGGCACCTGCTTTTTCAAGCCCCGAGCAATACGCGATGAACTCATCGCCGCCCCAACGGGATACAACGTCGTCTTTTCTGAAGAACTTCTTTATGCTCTGTGCGATTTCTGAAAGGGCCTTGTCGCCGACGATGTGGCCGAATTGATCGTTTATGTGTTTGAAGTCGTCGAGGTCGAGGATTATGAACGCCCCTGAACCGCTTTCCTCCTTCGCTGCCGCGAGCGCCCGTTTGATGGCCCGCGACCCTGCCGAGCGGTTCAGGAGCCCCGTCAGCGAATCGCGGTCGGCTCGCGTTTTCAGATCGAGCACCCGCCTTTTGGTTTCGTCGATGTCCTCCAGATAGCCGATGGCTTTTGCAGGAGAGCCGTCGCTTCCGTACACCACTTCGCACGAGATCTTTACCCAGCGTTGATCTCCGCTCTTGAAATCGACGAGTATCTCGCATTCGGAATCGATACCGCGGCTCAGTCCCGAGAACATCGCCGCGAGCTTTTCTCGGCTGTCAGAGGAAAACGTGCTTGTGGCAAGCGCTTCGTCGAGGTCGATCGCAGCGGTCTCGTTGTGCTCGAGCAAACCGTTCGACGCGAGGAACCGCGCTGCCAAGCTTTCGCTCGAGATGTTTTTGAACATGAGCGAGTTCGTTTCGATATCGTAGAGCCATACGTTGAGGTCGGCCTGCTCGACGACGCTTTTGAGCAAACGGTCTTCCAGCTCGAGCTCGGTTTGCATCCGCACGGTTTCCGATATGTCGATGCACACGCTTGCAATAGCCAACCGCCCGCTTTCGGTGCGGACCACGCGGCCCCGATCGGCAACCCACGTCCACGACTTGTCTTTGCGCACCAGGCGGTACTGCGTATTGTACTCCAGGCCTTCGTAGTATTCGGGCCCGATATCCGAAGCGACGCTTTCCCGGTCGTCGGGGTGAATCGTGTTGATGACCTTCCCCCCAATTGCATCGACAAGATCGGCGTACGAATCGCATCCGAGCATGCGTACCATTTCGTTGTTGGCGAAAAAGATGGGGAAATCCTCTTCGCAGTACCCGCCTATAAGTCCGCTCGGCGCGGTTTGCGAGAAAACCTGAGCGGCGATCTGCTGGTTTTCGGCGGTGATGTCTCCGATGGCCTGATCCGACACATGGATGCCCATCACTTCTTCAAGCGCTTTCTGGGAGGCGCGCAGGGCTTCTTCCTGAAGCTTGTCGCGGGTGACGTCGAGCAGCGTCGCATAGAACAGCTTGCGGTTTCCCTCGTTTCGCAGATGGAACGTCTTGATTCTGATCCAGATCGTATCGCCGGCGGCGGTGAGGCGCCGAAACGTACCGAGCGCGCCCGATACGGCATGGCGTTCCGCTTGCTTAAACAGTTCGAGCAGCTGCCGCCGATCGTCGGGATGCACGTAATCGAGGATGCCCGCGCGCATTTTCGCCATGTCGCTCGGATCGCATTGCGTGACACGGTAGTACTGCTTGTTCACCTGAAGCAGTTCGAAACCGTCATCCGAAAGCGCGTACACGGCCATGGCGCCGACGACGTTATCGATGATGGAACGGCTTGCGAGATCGTTTTTGAATATGTCGTGAATCTCGATGATTTCAACGGGCTGGAAATTGATGCCGCGGTAGTCAACAAGATCCTTGTTCGCGAGCAGCCGCTCAAGCTCGTCGGTCGGAAGCGGCCGGTAAAAATAGTAGCCTTGTGCGTAGGTGCAGCCGATATCCTTGAGGAAATCGACCTGCTCTTTGGTTTCCGCCCCCTCGGCAACAACCGAAAGCTCCATGAGGTGGGTCATCGTAACGATCGATTCGAGAATGCTTTCGCCTCGGTTGAGTTCGTCTTGGGAAAGGTCGAGGAATTTCATGTCGATCTTCACCACATCGGCCTTGATCTCCCGCAGGATGTTGAGTGACGAGTAGCCGCTGCCGAAATCGTCGATGAACACCGAGAAGCCGCGTTCCTTGAAGGCGCTTACCGCCTCGATCATCTTCTCGTCTTCGGCGTAGGCGCTCTCGGTGATTTCGAGGTGCAGGACCGACCGGTCGAGACCGTACGAATCGACGAGCTCGGTGATGGATTCGACTATGTCGATGGAGTACAGATCGCCCCGCGAGATGTTCACGCAGGCGGGAATAGGGGTTTCGCCTCGATCGATCCAGCCTTTGATCAGCCTGCAAGCCTCTTCCCATACGTAGAGGTCGAGGCTTGCGATAAACCCGTTGCGCTCGAGGATCGGGATGAAATCCGCCGGACCCACCAGACCGCGTTCGGGGTGGTTCCAGCGTACAAGCGCCTCGACGCCGACGATCTTGCCGGTACGGGTGTTGCATTGAGGTTGCCAGTACAATACGAACTCGCGGTTTTCGAGTGCACGCTGCACTTCGATGAGTATCTTCGGATCTTCTTCGAGGCGCTGCGTCATACCCTGTTCGTACCAAACGCAGCGTTTCGCGTAGTTACCCTTGATGGAGAGCGCTGCGGTCATGGCGTGGTCGCATATGGTGCGCATGGGGATCGCGCCGCCCTGTGCAAAGCACGCGCCGATGGCGGGTTGGAACCCGATGCCCCGGTCGGCGGGAGACGAGATGGTTTTGAGGGCGTTTTCAAGATCGACCGACTCGGCGGTCCCGTAGGGCAGCAGTGCCACGAAATCGTCTCCCCCGAGGTATCCGGTTATTCCGCCGTGCGATGCGGCAAGCTGCTTGAGATGCTCGGCGATTGCCTTGAGCAGCCGATCGCCCGCATCGCGACCGAACCACTCGTTGAACACTTTGAAGTTTTCGATGTCGATATAGAGAAACTCGTAGGGTTTGCTCGGATCAACGGCTGCAAGCTCGGTTGCTTTCCTCATGAACGTACCCGAGTTGTACGTAGCCGTAAGCGGATCGAGGCCTTCAAGCTGTTTGACCAGCGCATCTTCGCGCGGCAGGGCGGCATCGCCGATCCAATCGTCGTTAACCTGCGAAATAAAGCACATGAGCACGGGTTCGTTTCCTGCCCCGCGCTTCACGGGGATGACGGTTTGCGTGGTCCAGCCCCATAACCCCGAAGCGGTTTTCCTGCGGAAGCGATCTTGCAGAGTGCCGCCTGCCTGCGTGATTCGGGTAAGGATGGTGGTGATGTCCCAGAATTCGACGAACCGCGCCCGATCGTCGGGGTGCACGAGACTTTCGAGTATGTCGTCGAGCATGTTGTCGATCGGCCCTGTTGAGGGGGGTGCGGCGAACAGGCCTTGTTCGCTGTACAGCACCTGGTAATTGTTTCGGGCGAGGTCGATTTCGAAGAGCTCGTCGTAGGCCGCCTCTTTCGTAAGCGCGAAGAAGAGGTTTTTGCTGCCCTCGTCGATCTCCTGCGACGAGAACAGCACGCAGGGACCGTGGCCGGGCCATTCGATTTCCAAGCTGAGAATCTCGTACCATCGGTCGAGTCTTTGGCTGTAGATGACTTCCTGGTTGAGCTCTTCGCCCGATTCGGGGTGCCACGGACAGTCGGTACACGGATTGTGGCGGTTGCGAAACGCTTCGAAGCATATATCGCCCTCGCGCCCGCGTGGAAACAGCTTTCGGGCGCGCTCGTTCATAGAGACAATGCGATACGAGTGATCGATCACATAGGAATGCCTGCCTGTATGTTTCGAATCAGCCATACCCCTCGATTCGTTCCGTGCCAAAGGCCGCCGTGCGTGTGTGGCGTATGATCGTACAGCATACCATGACTGGATAGCGTAGAGATACAGATTGCCGCGTACACGGTGGCGTCGGGCGGGGATCGTGGGGTCTCGGACGGTCACTTGCGATGATGCGACGAGTGCATGTCCCCCTCGATATCTTCGACTTTTCGCTCGATGACGCCTTCGAGGTTCGCGACGCTGCGTGCGAGCGCCTGTCTCTCGGCTCGAAGCGGCAGGTATTCGCTCACGACGATGCCTGCAAAGATGAGGCCGAATCCGACGAAGAGCGGGCCGGTGAGCACTTCGCCGAGAAACGCGATGGAGAAGACGACGCCGAACACCGATTCGGTGGCGAGGAAGAGCGAGGCTGGCGCGGGATCGACATGCGCGACGGCGATGTTTTGCAGCAGCAGGGCGATGCACGAAGCGAACACGACGAGGTATCCGAGGCTTATGTAGGTATCGAAGCCGAGCGTGGCGAAATCGGGCATGGGTTCGAACGCGAACGCTGCGATAAAGCCGAGCAGCCCCGCGACGACGAACTGGATGATGGTGAGCGCCATCATGTCTCGGCCGGATGCGAATCGGGAGGTGTAGACCACGTGGAAACTTAGGAACACCGCCGAAAGCAGCGTGACGGCATCTCCGAACCTCAGTGCGAAGTCGGTCGAGCCCGCAAACGAAACGCAGCCGACGCCCGCGACGCAGACGAGCGCTGCGGCGATGTTGAACTTCGTGGGACGAGGCCCTGAGAGCGCCCACATGAGAAACGGGATGATCACGCAGTACAACGAGGTGAGAAAAGCGCTGTTCGAAGCTGTGGTGTCGGTAAGCCCCGTCGAATTCGTCCAATAGGCGAGAAAGATGAACACGCCGAGGACGAAGCCCTTTTTCAGGTGATCGGCGTTCAGGTGCTTTTTGAGGCGTGGGAGCAAAACGATGCCGAGAATGAGGCCTGCAAACGTGAAGCGCACGCCGACGAGCCATGCGGGCGGAAACGAATCGACGGTAGCCTTGATGACCACCGTTCCCATTCCCCATATGGCGGCGGCAATGAGAAGGTAGCCCTTGAAGAGCCAGAGGGGCTTCGGCTTTGAATTGTCCGCTTCAGCATGAGACATAATCAGAGCATCATAGCACTGACGGGCCCGATTGCGAGGAAGCTTTTCCCTTGCTGCGGTAAGGATGGGTTCGATCGTGCGAAGCCGAGCGCACGTACCATCGGCGTCGAAGCTGTGCGAGGCACCTGCTTCGACGCCGAATGATGCCGGGCTAGAGGTTTGCCACCTGTTGGCCGACGAGCCAACCCCAGGTGAAGCAGCGTCCGTTCGAATTGCTGGAAACGGTTATCGGGTAGTCTACGGCATGGAGGTCGCCCGAGGTGTTGCCGACAGCGTACAGACCCGGTATACCTTCACCGTTTTCATCGAGCACCTGCAGTTCGGTGTTGATTTTCAGGCCACCGGTTACCACGAGAATGGCCGGTGCGCACATCGTCGCGTAGAAAGGCGGCTCCTTGATGGGGTAGAGGAACCCAGGCTCTTTGTGGTAATCCTCGTCCAGACCCTTCTCGCAGAACTCGTTATAGCGCTTGACCTCGTCGAGGAACGCTTCTTTGTCGACGCCGATCTTGTCGGCAAGCTCTTCAAGGGTGTCGGCTTTCCAGGCAACCTTCTCGTCTGCCGCTTGGCTTTCCACCAAACCGGTGACCATTTCGGGTTCGAATTCCTGCTCGGTACTGCGGCTCATGGAATCCCAGAACATTCCGCCGCCGTTGCTGAGGCTGTCTTTGGTGTCTTCGCCGAAGTTGGAATCGAAGATCGAGAACGCATAGTGGTTCGTTTGCTCCATGCACTTGATCGATTTCGCTTGAACCCACGTCGCCTCGTTGAAGAAACGGCGTCCTTCGAAGTTGACGAACATGAAAGGTCCATGGAACCACGCGCCGGCCTGCGGGTGCAAGGCGACTGGGAACGGAGATTCCTGCATGACGCCGCCTGCCCACATGCCCATCTTATGACCGTCTCCCGTGTTGATGCCGACGGGGGTATAGTCGCTGCGGATGACGTTCTTCATGATGTCTTCGCAGTAGTAGTCCATCATCTCCTGGTCACCGTGGATGTCGCCGGTTGCAAGAATGACCGCCTTCGACGCGTTGATCCTTTTCTTCGCACCCGTTGCGTCTTCCACGATCGCTCCGCTGACTTTGCCGCTGTCGTCTTTCACAAGCTGCAAGCCTACGTGCTCGAAGAGGAATTCGACACCAAGCTCGAGGCAGTCCATATAGGTTATCTGCGCGGGAATGTAGCGGCAGCTGAACGCTTCTTCGGGAACGACGCTCTCCCAATCCTCCGGTGCGTTGAACGTGTGATTCGACGGCTCTTCGGGAAAGTAGCCGCTCGTCGAATAGCCGGCGAACACCTGGTAGGTGACGTTGTATTTATCGGCTTTGTCGAGCAGCCAGTTCATGGCGTTGCCCGATTCGTTCATAAAAAGCGTTACCAAGCGCTCGTTGTTGCGGTTACCGCAGGTGCGGTTCCAGAAGTACTGAGCACGTATCACGTCGGTCGTTGCTCCGACTTCGTAGTTCAAACGGGAGTTCACCGCGCCGACGCCACCGCCGCGGCCGTTTACGGTCGCAGTCTTTTCGCACACGACGACCTTCGCACCGTTTTCCGCTGCGCTGCATGCCGAAGCCACGCCCGCGTTGCCGGCCCCGAGCACGAGCACTTCGGTTTCGATGGTTTCGCTGATATCGGAATCGGCTATGGGTGCGGGCGGAGTCGCCCATGAGGGCGCGTTGAAGTAACCGGAGCCTGGGGCTGGCGTGCCGGCGTTTGCGGGATCGCCCGCTGCTTTGCTCGCATCAGACGAGCTCGGCGCTGCCGATTCTTGCGGGCTGCATGCCGCCAAGCCTACGGTTGCGCCGCCCAGCGCTGCCATCGCGCCCGCAGCGGAGACCCCTTTGAGAAACGTGCGGCGCGAAACGCCCGAGTTGCGAGCGGCCGTGTCCTCGTTTGCATTCGTTTTGTTTTTCATGACATCCCTTCCTCTTGTGACGAACTTTGTTGCCGGTGCGCCTTGTTCGCGTCGGCTTGCGCAATCTCATCACGCTCGGCGGCAAGAGGCATCACCCGAATGGGCACAATCATGGGTCTGGAGGAAAGATGTACCGTTTCGGCACATAGAGAAAAAGGGGCTACTCGTTGCTGCCGGCGGTCGCGACGATGTCGTGCAGGCCCTGGCGGTCGGCTACCCCGATCTTGCGGTAGATGTTGCTGATGTGGCGCTTCGCGGTTCCGGGAGCGATGCAGAGTTCGTTGCCGATATAAGGTCCGCTCCGCCCGTGCGCAAGGAGGACGAGCACTTCTTCCTCGCGAGCCGAGAGGTTGTATTTTTGCGAGACGAGCTTGCAGCGTTGCTCGATCGACGTATCGAGCAAGAGCGCGGCAGGTGCGACCTGATAGATTTTTTGCAAATCTGATTCCGTGAACACCACAAAGCCGACAAGGATGACGAGCACCGCCGCCAAGAGGATCCCCGCCTGTATGTCGGCCTTTGAAAGAGGACCCTGAAAAAGGACGATCGAACTGCCGATGAACGATCCAACACGCGCTACGATGATAGCTAGTCCGAACCCCCATGCTACGGGAATCCGCTGCTTGTGGGCCATGTCGCATGCTACGAGCATGATCAGCATGTCGAGGCAGTATCCTCCTGTGATAGCGATGCCGTCGCCGACGAATAGCCACGCATCGGGAGCTATGACGATAAAGATCATGCCACAGGCGAGGGCCGGCATGACGGGCTTGAGCATGACGAGAGGCTCATCTGCGGGTTTGAGTGCCAGCAGAAAAAGAACGAGCAGAGCAAGCAGGAACCCGGCGAGGAGAAGGGCGTTGAGGGTGGTGTCGGCTCCAGGTGCACTGAGTCCCACGAGCTTCTGGCAAAGCCCCCATGCCAGGTTAAGCAATCCGATGGCAACGAGGGCGCGAAGCCATGGCACCCGAGGTTCGGGAGCCTCGCTTTTTGGCTTAACGCGGCGGGGCAGCTCTTCTGCGAATCTGAGTATGACAACGCTGATGGGCAGCAGGCATGCGGTAACGATGTCGATGACGGGCTCCGGTATCGTTCGTATGACGAAGAAGAGCATGATGGCGAACAGATACGACGAGTAGAGATGTCTTCCGACCGTACCGGTTGCCAAGGTGCTCCAAAGCTCGCCCCACAGCATGAGAACCAATGCATTACCCAGCGAGAATAAAGCAAGGCACAGCAGGTATCCCGGTAGGAGTACGCCTTCAGGGGAAGCGGTGCCGATGAGGAGCGACATGCCGAGTGAACCGCAGCCCGCCAAGATTGCAGCGAGCGCGTGAATGCCGCGCTTGCTTGAAATGGGTGCGAATCGCTTAGAAAGGAGGGCAACGCCCAGATAGCCCAGTACGGTGCCTGCCAGCATTGCGGCATTGAAGAACGAGGCGTAATCGAAGCCTCCTGCCTGTGCGGGATGCGCTGGGAGGGGAATCACGATTCGCGTGCACATGGCGGTAATCCACCATGCTTGCCAAAAACCCAAGCCGATAGGACTGAGTCTTCGCAGCTGTTGCTTCATCCCTGCACCCCTGAAAAATAAAAGGCAACTCTGCTTTGTGCCGCCCCGAGCGAATACGGTATGCATCATACCATGTTGTTTTTTCCGAAACGCGCGCAAAGATCCTGCCGCGTTTGCGGAATAGCGGATGTTGTGGGAGAATGGCTATCCGCACAAAACATGGGCGATTGGCGCAGCGGGAGCGCAGGAGTTTTACACACTCAAGGTCGGGGGTTCAAATCCCTCATCGCCCACCATATGAATCTCTTAAAGACCGTCGGATCTACCCGGCGGTCTTTTGCGTGTACCCGAACCTTGCATGTCGCATCGACGTAGGGGCTTTACGGCTTATAGGACAAAGCTTCGCGCGGTAGTCGATTGCCAAACCTGCGCCTTAGCGTATAAACCAGGCACGAACCGCGTAAGCTTTTTCTCCCTTTCGGGCGTCTTTCGTGTAGAAATTCACGGGACAATGCGTCCCTGGTGCGTAAGGTTCGCAGGCGATGCGTGAGGAAAATACGCAGATTCGCAGCGAGGAACCTCAGACGAAAATGCAAGGTCTCTTTGGGATGCTATATGCCGAACACCACAAGGCACCGTACCAAGGAGGCGGCAGTGAAGAAACCGGCAACGGTGATTATGGGCATCGTATGCGGCATCGTGTGCGCTGCAGCGGTTTTCATCTATCTGCAAGCCGTGCGTCACGAAGCGGACGAAGCCCGCGCCGAGGCGCTGTCTCGCTACGGTGGCGAACAGGTGGAGGTGTGCGTTGCGACACGCGATATCGCCGTAGGGGAAAAAGTCGATGCGACGAATACGACGGTTCGGCTGTGGCTTGCCGATCTTTTGCCGGCGGATGCCGTTCGTTCGGTGCGCGATGTGTCCGGCGAGCAGCTTGGCTCCCCGGTATACGAGGGCGAAGTCGTGACTTCTAAGCGATTTGAGCACGCGGATCGTGCGATCGACGCGCCTGCGGGGTTGAGCGTGCTGAGCATACCCGTGAAAGACGTCCAGGCTCTCGGCGGTTCGGTGAGCCCGGGGCTTCGGGTCGACGTGTATTCGACGGGCGCTTCCGGAACCGAGCTGCTCGCAACGGACGTGCCCGTCGTGTCTTCGAGCAACGAGGGGGAAGGGGCTATCTCGTGGGTTGCGCTTGCGGTCGATCCCCAGTCGGTTCAGGAGCTGATCGCAGCTTCGCAGAAAACGGAGCTCTATTTGGTAATGCCAGGTGACAAACAGGAAGGGGGCACCGCATGAAGCCCGAGGTAGTCCTTTGCGTCGATTCCGAAAGCGCGATGAAGCCGGAGATGATCGGGTTAGACGGAGAAAACCTTCTTGCCCAACCGTGGCTGCGGTTGTTCTGCAGCGCCGTAGAAGCTCGGAGCTATTTAAAGCAAGCCGAGGACATCAAAGAGGTTTGGGTTGCCTCGAGTGACGAGATGGAGCCGATAAACCTTGCAGCTGCTCTGAAGAAAGATGTGCAGGACCGCGGCGTTTATCTGCTCGCATTCGATGGGGGAGGCTCGCTTAAAAGCCGCGCAAGCGCAGCCGGAATCGACGCGGCGCTTACGCAAAGCGATTTCTCTTCGAAATACGCTCGGACAAAACTCGATGTGGCGCATTGCGCGGATGAGGGCCTTTTATCCGACGCTTCGGAAAACCGGGTCGTTGAAGCTCGGTCGTCGGACTCGAGGCGCCCGCTCGATACGGTGCCGTCCATCGAGCAAAACCCCGGCCCTGCCTTGGTTGCGCCGACGGGCAAAGCATCCGACGTTTCGGGCTGCGCGACCGCTGCGCTCTCTGCGCAAAGCGAACCGCGCTCTGATCCGAGTGCGGTAACGGCAAAGCTGGCAGCGAAAAAGACGGCGAACCTCGTCACCGTCGTCAGTGCGTGCGGCGGCGCGGGCAAGAGTACGGTCGCGGCGCTTGCAGCTTATTTTTACCAAGGGTTCGGGCGGAGAACCCTGCTGCTCGATGCCGATCTCCAATTCGGGGATATGCACTACATTACGGGTTGCGAACATCCGCTGACGCTCGACGATGCGGCGTCCGACGCATCGCGGATCGATCGCCTCGATGCCGATGGTGCCGAGCCGGCGCTTCTCGCGGCGCCACGGCGGCTCGAACAATCCGAAGTGCTGGGGGAGGGCCTGATTGCTGCCGTCGATAGGGCGAGCTCGCGGTTCGATATCGTGGTGGCCAATACGTCGTCGCATTGGGACGAACGGCTTGCCCAGTTGCTCGAGCGATCGTCTCGCGTGCTGTTCATCGTCGATCAGCGTGCGTCTTCGCTGCGGGCGAGTAAGCACGCGCTCGAAATGTGCTCGCGTTGCGGGATTGCAACGAGTCCCTTCGTGTTTGCGGTAAACCGATGCGCGAAAGGCGCATTGTTCTCGTCGTTCGATATCGCGTGCGCTTTGGGTGGATCGCATGCGGTCGAACTCAAGGATGGGGGCAAGGCGGTCGACGAGCTGCTCGGTGCGGGTCTTCCCCTCGATCTCATCAAAGAGCGCAACGAGCTGTGCCTCAGCCTGGAGCGCATGATCGTCGATATGATGCCCTCGGGCGACGCGGTGAAAAGCACTCCTGGGGTTTCGGCGAAAACGAAACGATTCCCCTTCGGTCGACGCAGGAAGGGGGCGGCATGTCTTTGATGAAACGGGCGGCGTGCGCGGTCGCCGACGATTCGCTCCATTCCCGGAGCTCGGCAAATCCGTCTGAATTGCTGAGGGAGCAGGTGTACGAGCGCATTCCCGCCACCGATATCGCTGCGATGGCTGCGAGCAATCCCGTCTTGGCGCGAAGCGAGATCATGAGCGCCTGCCGCGAAGTGTTCCATGATGGAACCTGGATTAAGGTCGACACGCGCGAGCGCGAAGAGCTGGTGGGCAAGCTGCTTGACAGCATATTCGGCTATGGGCCGATCGAAGGACTGCTCGCCGATGAAACGGTTACTGAAATCATGGTCAACGCAACGAACTCGGTGTATTACGAGCGAGACGGCGTGCTCGTTCGAAGTGAGAGCGTGTTCTCGGCAGACGATCAGGTTCGTGCTCTGATCGATCGGATCATCGGGCCTCTGGGAAAACGCATCGACGAGGCGTCGCCCACCGTCGATGCGCGCCTGCCGCAGGGTCATCGCGTGCATGCGATCATACCGCCGCTCGCCCTCGACGGCCCGATTCTAACTATTCGAAAGTTCGCGCCGTACGGCATGACGCTTGACGATATGGTTGCGACAGGTTCGTTCGATAGACGGATGAAGCAGTTGTTCCTCTGGGCGGTAGCTGCTCGCAAGAACATAGCGGTATCGGGCGGAACGGGTACGGGGAAGACCACCTTGCTCAACGCGCTGTCGTGCGAGATACCGAAAAAGGAGCGCATCATCACCATCGAGGATTCAGCGGAACTCAGGTTTCGCGAGCATCCTCATGTCGTTCGCCTCGAGGCGAGGCCGCGCAATGCCGAGGGCTTCGGTGAAGTGACGATCCGCGATCTGGTGATAGGGGCGCTCAGGATGAGACCGGATCGGATCGTTGTTGGAGAATGTCGCGGTGCGGAAGCGCTCGACATGCTGCAGGCCATGAACACCGGACATGACGGGTCTCTGACGACGCTGCATGCGAACGCCCCCGAGGAAGCCGTCATGCGTCTGACCACTATGGTTCGCTACGGGGCCGACCTCCCGGTCGATGTCATCGAAACGCATATCGCAAGCGCAATCGACCTGATCGTTCAGATTGCGCGTGCATCCGACGGTGCGAGATTCGTATCGAAGATCGCCGAATTGTCGCACGGGGACGACCATCGGGGCTGCAGCGTCAGAATCTTGTTCGATCGATCGTATGCGGATCGCCGAGGAAGCTGGAGCGATGCCCCTGTGTGGATAGAGGAGCTGCCCGAGCAGGGCGTCGCCCGAGCCGAGGAGGTGGCCCAGTGGAAAGCGCACGTGCAGCTTTGTGGTTAGCGCCCGCCGCAGCGTTTGCAGCCGGCGCGCTTCTCCTTCCCGCCGCATGCTCTTGCGCGCGGCGGCGGCGCTTTGCCGAAAGAACCCAGCAGCGGGCGCTCGAGGAAAGCGGTGTGGTTGCCGCGTTGTTGAGGAAGGGGATCGTATGGTGCATGCCTGTTGCTCGGTTGGTACTGCGCGTTTCTCCTATAGAACGGTTTTTCCGCGAAGCGGCGGGAGTAGTGCGCTCGAAAAGGTATGCCACTACCGTCGAAAACCTATGCTCGATCGGATGCGCTGGCCTCTTTGTTTCGGTCGTTGCCGGATCGGTCGTAGGCGCGTCACCCGTCTTCGGACTTGCGCTTGCGGCGTGCGCAGGCATCGCGTGCCGGTTTGCGCTCGAGCGCACGAAAGAAGCCCGTGTGCAGCGTTTGCGGGAAGGGGTGCCCGATGTGCTTCGCGCGATGGAATCGTGCTTTTTCGCTGGGCTGTCGCTTCTGCAGACGTTTCAACACATAGCCGCCGAGGTGGAAGGCCCCCTTGGCGAGCTGTTCGCCCGCGGCGCTCGCGAGCTCGAAACGGGGCGCACCGCAGACGAGGCCCTTGCCGCATTCAAAAGCCAGGCGGGTGTTCCGGAGCTTGCTTTCGTAGCCATCGCCTTGCAGGTGCAGCATGACGCCGGCGGAAGCATGCACGGAATTCTTTCTTCGGCAAGGGAATCGGTTGAGAGCGATTTGGAGCTGCGCCGTTCGCTGCAGGTTCAAACGGCGCAGGCGAAACTGTCTGCGCGTGTGGTCACTGCGATGCCGTTTGTGCTGATGGCTGTGTTTTCGCTGATAACGGAAAACTTTCTGGCGCCGTTTTTCACGAGCCCCATCGGGCTGGCTTTGCTGGTAATCGCTGTGACCATGCAGGTGGCGGGCGTGCTTATCGTTCGCTCGCTGTTGCGGGTAGGATTCGATTGACATGGAGCAGCTTGTAATCGCCCATGCGCTCGCATGTCTTGGTGCGGCTGGTGCGGGATGTGCCGCCACGGTGCATCTGTGCATGCGCTCAGGCGAAAAGAAACGCAGACTGCAAGCTAAAGACGCAGTCGGAAAGCCCGTCTTCGAGAGGATCGGCAAACTCGGTTGCACAGGTTTGACCGCTCGAATCATTCACTTGACTGTTCGCGAGAGCATCAAACCATCGTTCTCGTTAGCTGCCGTTTCGAAGCGGGAGTCAGCACAGGGAGCGACGGGGTCGTCACTTGAAGAGGCGGTGCTGAAAGCAGGGCTGCGCGATGCGGTTACCCGTTGCGGGTACGACTCTGCGAGAGTGTGCCTTGCACTCGGTTGTTTATGCGCAGGATCGATGCTCGGGGCGGTGTTTTCGCTCGAATTGGCGTGCTTGCTGGGAGTCGGGGGAGCTGTTGCGGGATGGTTTTCTGTACGGCGCGCCCTTCGAAAAGAAGCGCAGGTACGAAAAGAGAAGCTCGGATCCCAGCTGGGCGAAATGGCTGAGGTCGTGGCTCTCGGGTTGCGCAGCGGACTTTCGTTCGATCGCGCCTTCGCCTTGTACTGCGACCATTTCGAGTCGGGGTTCGCACTCGATTGTAGCGAGGCTCTCCGAAAATGGTCCCTCGGGCTTGTTTCGAGGGAAGAAGCCTTGCGCTCCCTTGCGCAAACGTACGATTCTGCGGTTTTGTCGCGGGTTGTCGAAAGCGTTATCCGCTCGTTAAGGTTCGGGTCGTCGCTTGCCGAAACGCTCGAATCGACTGCGGTCGAGTCGCGCAGCATCCACAAGGCCGAGGTCGAAGAGCGCGTTGCGAAGGCGCCGATCAAAATGCTCGTTCCCGTCGGAGCGCTCATTTTGCCCGCCATGCTCATATTCGTGCTGGGGCCGATCATGATCGATTTAATGAAGGGAATGTAGGGAAGGTATGAAAGTCATCACGAAGAAGGTTCAAGGGTGCGCTTCTCGACTTCATGCGCGAAGCGTTGGATTTGTTGAGGATGTACGAGGTCAGGGAACCACGGAGTATGCCATTTTAGTCGGCGTGCTCGTGGTGATTGCAATCATCGCGATCACGCTGTTCAGACCCAAGTTGCAGGAGCTGTGGGATGCAATCGCGTCGGGCATCAACGGACTGTGACCCGAGGCTTCGCCAGGGACACCGGTTGCGTGCGGCGGCTTCAAAGCGTGCTTTGGTTCGGCTTCGCGTGCGAGCATCCAGCTGCTCGCACAAGCTCGTGGGTACGAAGGGGCAGTCGACGGTCGAGTATGCGCTTGTAGTGTTTGCGGTGCTTGCGGTATTCGTCGCATGCGCGGCAGTGTGGCGTGCGCTCGAAGGCGGGCTGTTTGTCGATCATGCGGTTGCGGGGGCATCGCATCATGTCGGCGGCGCGTCTTTGGGCGCCGTCATCGATGTGCTTCTGTATTGACCGTTGCAAGACGCGGAAGGGATAGGCGAATGCGCGAACGAAGGGGAATGAGATGCGGTTGCACGAGGCCCTGGGCCGACGCCCGAAGCAAACTCTGCTCAGACGATCGCGGGCAGGCGACGGTCGAGGCGGCTTACCTCATCCCCGTGGTCTTTGTGTGCCTGCTGCTGCTCTTGCAGCCGGGAATCATCCTGTACGATCTTATGGTGATGCAGGCAGCGGCAGCCGATGGATGCCGTTTGCTCGCAACGAAAACCGACGCTGCGGGAGCTTCGTCCGAAGCATGCGCGGCGTTCGTCAAACGCCGTCTTGCCGCAGTGCCGCCGCACGATCAGTTCCACATCCACAAAGGAGGCTGTTCATGGGAGATCGAGGTCGGGGGTGACGAAACGTCCGAATACGTCCGCGTGACGATTAAAAACACGCTCAAGCTCCTACCTCTTGTCGATGCCGGCGGAATGCTTGCAGGCTTTGCCGATTCGTCAGGGGCCTTTCCCCTCGAGGTCACCTGCGAAATGCGCACGCAGCCTTACTGGGTTTCCGAAGGCGAATGGGGGCTTGATCCGCACGCGTGGGTCGGGGGCGGTCGATCATGAAACCCGTGGATTGCAGATGGGAGCGCTGTGCTTGGTTCGGCGTCGTCGGAGCAATGCTGTACAAAAAGGTGGCGAGCGCGTTTGAGCGCGTCGGTGCCCGACGGGGAAAGCGAGGCATTCTGTATGCCGAAGAGGGGTTTTCCACAGTCGGGATGGTGCTTGTCTTGCTGCTAACGCTTGCCCTTATCTTTACGGGAGCCCAGGTTTACCAGCTGGAATCAACGAGCTCGCAGGTTCAAAACGTTGCCGATGCGACGGCTCTTGCCGCCGAAAACGAAGTGGCGGAGTTCTTTATCGTGGTCCGCGTTGTCGATGCCGTCGTGCTTTCGATGTCGCTTACGGGGCTCGCAGCGATGGGTTTGGGCGTCGTTGCGCTCTGTACGCCTGCGACTGCTTCGATGGGAAGCAGCCTCATAAAAATGTCGTCGAACATCGTCGATGCGCGCAACTCGTTTGCCGAGCGGGCGTCAAGCGGACTCACCAAGGTGCAAGCGCTGCTTCCGTTTCTCTGCGCTGCGAACGGCGCTTCGGTTGCGCAAGCCAATTCCGATGCATCGAAAGGACTCGGCTATTTCGGGTTCGCGCTCGCTCTTCCCGTCGAATGCGATCCTATCGAAGTCGGTGCTTTGGACGTTGCAGACGACCTCATAGAAGACGTCCGCGAGAACGAAGAGGCGTTGAGAGAGGCGGCCGAGAAGGCCGAAGAGGCAGCACGGAAGGCGCGGGCCGAGAAGGAGCGCGCATTCATGGCCGATTGCGGAAGCAACCCCGCATATTGCATGTACGAACGGGCGGATCATCTGGCGGGTCTTTCCCAAGAAGACAACCCCCTGTACCGCAGCGTCGATACGTGGAGCTTTTCAGTTGCGCTCAAACGTGCCCAAGCCTATTACCCCGCACGGCTTGCTTCGGAGGGGCCGGGAGGCTCCTCGGTTGAAGAGGCCGCGCGTTCAGCGCTGCGCGAAAGGTTCTACCGCTACGCAGCCTCCGAGGTCGAACGCGGATACGTGCGGGAAACCGAAGATTCGTTCGACGCCTTATTCCCCCGCATGCCGAAGAACACTGCTGAAATGAGGGAAACCGAGCTCTATACCGAATCGGTGTATCCGATAACGGCAGGTGCCGAGGGACAAACGATGCACGCTTGGGCTGGGTGTCCTGCGGTGTCGAGAGGTCAGGCGGGCTTGGGGTCTATCGCTCAGATGGAGGCGGGCTCGTACGTTTCATGCGCTGCCTGCGGGTTCACGGCGGCGAGCATGGGAAAGGTAGCCGCCGCCTCCACTTCGATCGAGAACGGCTTCGAATACCACTACAACATAGTCGCCGATGCTGCCGAGGCGTATCGAAAAGCACGCGAAGAGGGAGATCCTTACGCAGAGGAGGCGAAGGGCAGGGCGCAAGGACTCTTCGATAAAGTCAGTGCGGCAATCGGGGATGTTGCCTCGTACCGTATCCATGCCGAGCCTCCCGGCCGCTTCGGCGCCGTTGCGTTTGTAGCTGACCTGTCAACGGTTTCGGTATCCGATGCCTTTTCTTCGTCGTTTGTGCGAACGGAAGGCTCGCTCGGCACGCGGGCGGCCCTTTCTGCGGCAGCGCTTGCACGTGACGATCCCGAAGAAGGCGCGTCTGTTATATCGGCGGTGCTCGACAACGTTGACGAGGCAGGCGCGGGCGGTGCGCTCGGGGCTTTGGGAATCGTGCTCGATCTCTGGTCATCGCTTCTTGCATATTATTCCCAAGGAGTCGAAGCACTTGGCAAAGGTGTCGACGATGCGCTTTCCGCCCTGCCGCTTGTAAGCGAAAGCGGTTTGGGACTATGGGCGTCGAGCGCTTTGTCTCGACTGCTTGAATCGCTTGGGCTCGAACCCGTCGATCTCGATTCGCCTAAACCCGCGCTGGTCAATTCGGCTCACGTGCTCGCTGCCGATGCCTCGCGTTTTTCTCAGACGCTGCTCGCTGCGAAGCAAGAGAGCATCGCGCTCGGCGATGCAGCGGGTTCGGATTTGTTCTCGACGGCGCTTTCGGTTTTCGAGACGTCGGCGCTCGATGCACTTGGCGGCCTGGAAGGTGGCATCGTTATCGCCGTCATCGAACCGTTCGGAAGTTCGGGCCCCTCGTTTCCTTTGACGTTGGCCCTTCCTCCCTCGGCAGTTTCTGCTGCGGGTCAGGCAGTGCAGGACTCGATCGCCCGCATGAAGAGCATCTACGGGCAGTACGGGGGAATGATGCGATGGGAGTAACGATGCGACTGGTTGGCAGTTCAGCGGATGGCGCGATGCAATCTGCTCCAAACAAGTGCTTACGAGAAGAATCGGGCCAGATGACCGTGGAGTTCGCCCTTGCGTTTCCCGTGATGATCGTTGTTGCGGTCATTGCCGTCAACGCGCTTCTGTTCTTTTCCGACTGCGCCCGTTTCGATCGGGTGGCGCGCGATGCGGTACGGGTGCATGCCGCTTCACCCGGATACGGGCAAACCCTCGCAGACAGCATCGGCCTTATTGCGGGAGATATCGAGGCCTCGATCGATGCCGACCGCCTTTCGGCTTCGGTAGCGGCGGGGGGCGGATCGCACGGGCATACGACGTTCACGGCAACGCTTCGCTTCGCACCGACGCTCTTCGGCATCGGCTTCAAGTCCTCGGTATTTGGGATTGAACTGCCCATGCTCGAGCATTCAGTATCGATGACGGTCGATCTTTACAAGCCGGGGGTGCTCATATGAGGCGAAGGTGCATCGCTGCATGCGTGATCGTGCTTTTTGGGATCGCGGCCGTGCTCGGCATCGAGGTTGCACGAGGACCGTCCTTGGATGCCGAGGCCCCGATGGCACCCCCGATAGATGAGCGGATCGAGCGAACACAGCGTTCGGATCACCGCGAATTCGAGGAGAGTCACAACAGGCTCGGTTCTCAGGAACGCGTCGGATCCGGATCGGCCGATGATTCCTCTGTGGGCGGGCAAACCGAATCGGGCGGCATTGAGTCGATCATCCCGTCGGTCGAATCCCTTGCAAAAACGAGGGGGTTTGCTACCGAGGTTCCCGAAGCGTTTAGAAGGGAGGCGCTCGCTTTCGGACCGTTTGACGAGGTGCTTGTTGCAGAGGGAGGATCGGTTGTCGGCATGGTTTGCCGCGGATCGGCTCCCGAGCTGTTTGCTCGTTTCAGCGACGAGCTTGAGGGGAAGGGATGGTTGGCGGTGGAAAGCGGACAAGAATGCGTCCGCACGTTCGTCAAAGCCCAAGGGGACTACACATGGCTGCTGCTTTCGTGTACCCAGGCGGGCTCATGGGCAAGCGCGACCGTGTTTGCGAGATAGGAGCCGAGATGGGATACGCAAGCGAAGGAAATCGCGGGGGAAACATTCGGGTGGCGACGACTGTTCCCTCGAGGCTTCGGGGGTTACTGGGTACCGAGCCGGGCAACGATCTGCTCGTGCTTGCCCCGTGCGCGAGCATCCATACGTACGGGATGAGGTATTCGATCGACATCGCGTTCGTAGATCGAACGGGAACGGTGGTGCTGTCGCGGCGTGCGGTCGAGCCCGGTACCTGCATCGGATGCCGTACGGCCTCGCTAGCTGTCGAGCGGGCCCATGCCCCATGCAAGCGCTGGTTCGAGCTGGGCGATCCCGTTGCGCTTGTTGTAGATGAGCCGAATAGAAGGGGAGAACGATTATGAAGGACTGTCCTGTTTGCGCGGCAACGACGTTCGACGACATGGAGGTGTGCTTCAGCTGCCTTCACCGCTTCGTCGGCGAGGACGAGTGCGAGAGCGAAACGCCTGCCGATCATGCGGGCTTCGGCAACGCGCGAATCCTGCGCTACGATGCGGCCGAAAGGCCAAAGTGCGGCGCAGGCGCTGAAGCGAAAAACAACAGGCGTGCACAGAAGCCGGGTGAAACGGGTGAGGGGCGCGCTGAGGGTTCGGACGAAAAACCCCTTGAGGCAGGGGGGTCGAACAGTGCGGCGCGCAGCTCCCCCGCGTCCGGCACCCAGAATGAAGCGCCATACCCGTCGTATCGTCTGGAGATAACGCTCGTGCCGGTGGGTGTGCAAGCGAGGTAGCCGTGTGAGGGTGCCCGGGATACAGGCGTCGGTCAGCGTGCTATGGGGTTTCGGTGCCTTCGCGCCACCAGGCATCGAGCGTTTCGACCATGCTGTCGATATCGGCGCTCTGGGTTTTGCGGCACAGCTTTCGGATGTAGGATTTCGCGGTTTTGGGTGTGACGCCGAGTTCGTCGGCGATCTCGTGCGCTTCGAGGTTTTCGAGGACGAGCAGCAGCGTTTCTGCTTCGCGCGGCGTAAAACCGAAAGCCTTTGCGGCCTCTGCGCAGAACTGTTCGGTCGATGCCGTCGGCTCGGGAAGCGGATACACCGTGTGCGACGGCTCGTGCACCGCAGGGGATGCATGCGAGAGCAAAAGCGCCGTGCCGAGTACGAAAAGCGTCGAGGGCAGTCCTAAGAAAAGCACCAAGGGCTGCGAGGTAGAAGCGGCGTGCATCGTAAGGAAGTATCCTGCGGTCAACCCCAGCAGGAGGCCTATCCATTGGGCGAGCGCGAGTCTCATCCATAAAGCCGAACGCACCATTACCGCTCCGAAAAGCACCGATGCCGCGAACAGGAAACCTCCGATGCCGAATGACATCTGTACCCCGAGACACGCGGGCATGAGCATAAGGGCGATTCCGAATCCCGTAGCGCACGATACGAGTCCGAACCCGACGAGCGAACGAGCCGTTGCGCGGTCGAAGCCGTTTCGAACCCTCGCCGCAACCGATAGGGGACGTGCTCGCGTCAGCCTGTCTTCGCTCTGTTCGCCCGTTTCGTTTTCGCGTACGGCGCTTGCCGAGACGTTTCTCAAACCTTGCGGGCGCATCCGATCGAAGGAGGTGCGGCAGAGTCGCACCGAGGTGATGAAGCATGCGGCGAAGGCGCCCGCACAGAGCGCCGCATGCAGGCAGACGAGGATCTTGCCGAGGAGCGTCTGGGCAACGTAGGGAGCAGTTGCGACAACTACGGCGGGGGCGGCAAGCGAGATGAGGACGCCGACGGCGAACACGCTCGCTTTTGGCTGCCGTATGCGCGTGCGCGGCGTGAGGGGCCGCGCCGTCAATTCGCCGAGGGCGAACAGGCACGCCATGGTATAGGAGAACGCGAGCACGAATATGAAGGCGCTGATAGGAAAGGGGGAGAGCGGAAATACCGGTTTGACGGCAAAGAGGATTACAACCGAAACCACGGGCAAGGAGAGCGTGACTGCGAAGGCAAGGGCTATTCCGAGTGCCCGTGCGAAACCGACGGCGTGTACGAAGGAGCCGTCGCCGTCGTCAGCAGAAATACCCGGATCGTTCGAAGGAAGCGCAGCAAGAGCAGGCGATCCATCGGCCGATGCCTCTTCAGCTATGAATTCCAGCGTGTGCCCCCTTGCGTCCGTTCGCGTCGGTCGTCGTGCAAAGCCGCCCGGCTGCGCCAAGCGGCTTTGATCAGTATACCCGAAGCTCTGCGGCTAGACCGTCGCTTTCGCAGCTGCTGCGTTGCCGCCGGCCTCCGCGCTGCGCAGGTTCAAACGTCCGACGGCGAGGGCCACCGCGAACAGCGCGACGGCGAACAGCGCGACGACGCCGATATCGCCGAGGACCGGCAGAACGGTTGCGGGCGTGAGCTCGGTGAGGTGAATCGCCTGGCCCACGGCTTCGGTGTACCACGATGTCGGTATGAACCGCGAAAGCGTCTGCACTTCGGGAGCGAGCAAGTCGAGGCTGATCCATGCGCCGCCGAGAAACGAGATCACCATGCCTGCGATGTTGCCGACGGCGTTGGCGACCATCTCGTTCGCCCCGATCTGTCCGAGGAAGAACCCGAGCGAAAGCGGCACGAGCGAGAATACGAATGCGGCGAACAAGACAAGCGCGACGGCCGAAACGGGAACACCCTCAAGGGACGATCCGAACGCGATGAGTCCGATACCGCAGGTCACTGCCCATACTCCGATTGTCACGAGCAAACAGGCGATCGCTTTCTGCAAACCGAGGCGCAGCGTGCTCACCGGTGCCACGAGGTTGCGGCGATGCACATCGGTGCGGTTGAATGCGCTCATGAGCAGCCCGACGCATACGACGATGGCCGCCGTCATGGTATAGGAACCCCACTGTAGGTAGAAGGCGAACCGATCTGCTGGCAGCGCAGCGTTAGGCGTCTGCACCGTTTCGACGGCGGCCGCCTCGGCAATCGATCCGTTCGCCCGCTCGAGTATCGAAGCCACGGATGCGTCCGGTTCGAGAACGGCCGTGGCGCGCACGAGCCCGAGATACTGGTTCACCTGTTCGTCGACCAGCGTTCCGGCCATAGTGCCGTAGCTGAACGTCGATTCGAGCACCGGTTCGTCTTGCCCCGATCGAGCGGCGGCGAGATAGTCGTTTTCGAACCCCTCGGGGACGACAAGCAGGTAGGTCACCATACCGGTGGCAACGGCGTCCTGCATCGCGAACGGATCGTCGGCCACCTCCACGAGCTCGCCCGTTTCATCGAGATAGGCCGTGAGGTTCTCGGACAGCTCGCTTCCGTCGCGATCGATGACGGCAAGGGGGGCCTTTGCAGCGGTATAGGTGCCCTCGTCGCTTACGCCCGCATTGATGCTGGCCGATATGAACACCCCCATGCAGCTGAGAAAACCGACGTAGACGAGCAGATAAACAGGATGGTTGAGTACGATGCGCAGGGCGGCTTTAAAGGCTTGCATAGCGCTGCCTCCTTACGAACAGGGCGGAAACGGCGAACAGGACGGCGGCCATGACGAGCAGGATGCCGGCCTTCTCGACGAAGGGCATGAGCGAGTCGTAGTAGTACAAGCTGTAGAACGCATCGGTGACCACTTTCGCCGGGTTGACGGCGGCGAGCAGCGGAGCTTCGCGTGCGATCTGATCCGCTAAATCCATGCACGGCTCGCCGTACAATCCAGCGAACAGGGAAAGCAGGCAGGTGAGTCCCGTGAGCAAACCTGTCTTCACGCCGAAGCCCACTTTTGGCAGCGATCCGAGCAACGTGCCGAGCGAGGTTGCGAACAGCGCCGCGACGGCGATGGCCGCCACGCAGGCGAGTTCGCGCCCGGCGAAGTCGACGCCTACGACAAAGCGGATGTAGAGGAACGCGGCCAAGAGGCATACAAACGAAATCGCCCAGCTTGCCCCAAGGGTCGCCGTGAGCGTTTTACCGCGGCTCGTGGCGCCTACGGCGCGGCGGGCTCCGAGAGCTGTGAGGTTCGGCTGGGTTTCGCAGATGGCGAGCATGCCCACCTGTCCGCAGAACAGCGCCGCCATGCCGAGGAGCGCATAGTAGTAGCGTACCGACTGGACGGGCGTCGAATGGGTAAGCGAGACCTCTACGGTCGCATCGTTGTGCGCAAGCGCTTCTTCGATGGCATTCGCATCGGCGAGCGCAAGCGGATTGTCCTGAGCGATGGAGGCCATGAGGTCGGCGTTTCTCACGTAGGTGTTCATGACCGTACTGAGGATGGTGCGGCCGATCTGCTCGACGCCGAGCCCTCCCGAATCCGGGGAGACGAAAAGCTTCGGCTCACCGTCGGCATCGACCGATACGATGCCGACGACTTCGCCCGACTCAAGCGCCGCGCGTGCTTCGTCGAACGTGGCAAACGTGCGAGCCTCAAGCAACTGATCATCGCCCGCCTCGGCAAGTTCGTCGATAACGCTCGAGAACGCCGTTGCCTCGTCGTAGTTCTCATCGGCTACGATGGCGGTTGCAACGGGATCAAACGCCGTCGCATCGTCGAGGTTTGAGAACATGAGCATAAACATGGTCGACAACAGGATGGGAAAGGCGAGCGACCAGACGAACAGCTCCCGCTTGCGGGTAAGGACGGTAAGCGCGCCCTTGAACACGTTGAACATGGGTGCCTCCTAATCCCTGAGCGCTTTGCCGGTGATTTCGAGGAACACATCGTTCAAAGTCGGCGGCTCTGCGTAGATACGCCCAGTTGCCACGCCGGCGGTGGCGAGCACGCCGAGCACGTCGGAGACGTTATGCGTGCCGTTCGTGCAGGCTGCATCGAGTGCCGTGCCGTCGAACGTCGCGCCGAGCACGTTCGGAAGCATGCGCAGCGAAGAGAGCACCTCGTCGGTGAGCGCGTTCACCTCCACACGGATACGCTCGCCGGTTCCGATCATGGCTTTGAGCTCGTCGTTCGTACCCGTTGCGAGCGCGTGGCCCTGATCCATGATCATGATGCGCGTACAGATTTCCTCGACTTCCTCCATGTAGTGGCTCGTGTACACCACGGTGGAGCCTTCGCGGTTCAAGCGCAGAATGCCTTCGAGGATGGAGTTTCTGCTCTGCGGGTCGACGGCAACGGTCGGCTCGTCGAAGAAGATGAGCTCGGGTTTGTGCGCGATGCCGCAGGCGATGTTGAGGCGGCGGAGCAGGCCGCCCGAGAGCTTGCGCGGGCGGAACTTCGTGAAGTCCTCCAAGCCAACGAACTCGATAGCTTCGTCGACGAGTGCGCGGCGTCGTTGCTTGTCATCGACGTAGAGCGCACAGAAGTAGTCGATGTTCTCGCGCACGCTCAGCTCTTCGAACACGGCTACGTTTTGCGGTACGATCCCGATCTTGCGCTTGAGGTCGTAGCGGGTGGGGGTCATCTTTTCTCCGAACAGGTTGATTTCGCCTTTGTCGTAGGTGAGCAGCTGCAGGATGCAGTTGATCGCGGTGGTCTTGCCGCTGCCGTTCGGCCCGAGCAAGCCGAACACTTCGCCCGGCTCTATGTGCAGATCGAAATGGTCGAGCGCGACTACTTCTTTGTAGCGTTTCACGAGGTTGGTGACATCGACGGTATGCATGGATCCTCCTGTAGTGGGTGTGGGTTCATTGTCCGCCGAAAGGGGGAAGTGCGGAAGTGAGTGCCGTCATCGGCATCCGTGACAAATGTCATGGCCTTCGGGAGCCGCCGATCGCTGGTGCGGGCCATGCATGCGAGCCGGCCGCGGGCAAGGGTGCCGTGCGTGAGAATGCGGGCCACTGCATGCGAGCCGGCCGTGGGCGCTCAAAGCGCGCGGCATCTCGGCGCCGCCCTGCCGAACCGAACGTTCGCGCCAGCGGCGCGCGATCGTTTCGGCTACAATGGGCGGATGGAGCGGCTTTTGGACAAAACGATCGTACTGGTGGGCTGCGTGGCGGTGATGCTCTTCATACCGTTTTCCGCATCCCACGTTGTCGGACTGCTCGTTGCCCTTGCGATAAGCGGCTTCGCCGAAGGGCCTTCCGTGCCGCAGCGGGTGCGTGGTGCACTGCTTGTCGCCTACGTTGTTATCGCGCTGTTCGTCCACGAATTCTCCCTGTTCGTCCCCCTGATCGCGTACGACTGCATGCGATCGGAATCGTATATCATGAGGTTTTGCTGGGTTGTATGCCCGCTTGTGGCAAACGATGTGCTGCCCGTTGTCGTCATCGTATTCGTGTTCGTCGCATCGGGTGTGGCGTGCACCCTGTCGTATCGTACGACTCAGCGAGCGCGGGAGCGCGTACGTTTCCTCGCGCTGCGCGACGAATTGCACGAAGCCTCGATGGCGCTCGAACGCAAAAACCGCGACCTGTTGGAGAAGCAAGATAACGAAGTCACGCTGGCCACGCTCAACGAACGCAGCCGCATAGCGCGCGAAATCCACGACAACGTAGGGCACCTGCTCACCCGCTCGGTTTTGCAGATTGAAGCGCTTCAAGTCGTGCATGCGCACGAGACGCAGGTGAAAGGCGAGCTCGAACAGGTTGGCGCGACGCTGCACGAGGCCCTCGATACGGTACGGCGAAGCGTGCACGACCTCCACGACGAATCCCTCGATCTGCGAACCCAGCTCACCTCCATAGCGGAAAGCGACCGTACCCTCGAAGTCGAGCTCGACTACAAAGCCGAAGAGGTACCGTCTGCCGTGGGATACTGTTTCATCGCGATCGTGCGCGAATCGCTTGCGAACGCCGCCAAGCACTCCGATGCCGAGAGGGTGCATGTTTCGGTGGTCGAGTACCCGGCTTTTTGGCGACTGACCGTCCACGACAACGGCAGTGCGCCGGAGTCGGATTCTGCTTCGGGTGCTTGGCTGGGAGGGGAATCGGGTAAGCGCACGGGGACCGGGATCGGCCTGCAAACGATGGAAGATCGCGCCCGGGCGCTCGGCGGCGTGTTCCGCGCCGAATACGAGCGGGGATTCCGCATATTCGTTACGATACCGAAGGAGACCGCATGAGTACCGAGAACGCGGCGATACGTGTTGCCATCGTGGACGACGACGAATTCGTGCGCTCGTCGCTTGCTACGATCCTATCGGCTGAGCGCGATATCGAGGTGTGCGCCACCGGATCAGACGGTGAGGAAGCCGCGCGCCTGTTCGATGAGATGGCTCCCGACGTGCTGCTTATGGATATCCAGATGCCCGGATGCGATGGACTCGCCGGCGCACGGCGCATTCTCGGCGCGCATCCCGAGGCGCTTATCGTGTTCCTGACAACGTTTTCCGATGACGAGTACATCGTGGAGGCGCTGCGCTTGGGGGTGCGGGGGTATCTCATCAAGCAGGAGGTCGCCAACATCGCTCCCGCAATACGTTCGGTTGCGGCGGGGCAGAGCGTGCTCGGCGGGGAGATCGTTGGCAGGGTGGATTCTCTCATGCGCGACAACCATGTCGAAAGCGGCGCACCTGGTGAAGCAGACGGTGGGCTTTCAGGTTGGGACGCCGCGCGGGCAGCGGGCCTTTCAGAGCGGGAATTCGAGATTGTCGAGCTCATCGCTCAGGGCTTCGACAATAAAGAAATCGCCGCGCGCGCGTTCATGAGCGAAGGAACGGTGCGCAACCACGTAAGCGCCATACTTCAGAAACTCGCATTGAAGAACCGCACGCAGCTCGCCGTGTACTACTATCGGAAGCTGAAAGGCGAACCGCTCGCGTAGCGCCTTAGCGGGAAGGCTGAGCGCACGAAAACCTGCTTGGGATCAGTAGGAAACGCACTAGGCTGTCAGGCAGAAGGTTACAGCAGCTCCTGCAAGGCTTTCTCGGCCATGTCGTTCATGCGGGAGTCGAGCTCGATGTAAGCATCGAGGATCTTGTCGCCCGCTTCGGTGAGAGTGCTTCCGTGAGCGCCGTCGCGGTCGAGCAGCTGCACTCCAAGCGCAGCTTCCGTTTCCTTGATGATGCGCCATGCTTTGCTGTACGCCATGCCCATGCCTTTGGCTGCCGCGTTGAGCGAGCCGGTTTCACGAACCCCCAAACACAGATTCGCGATGCCGCGACCGAACACCGAACCGCTCTCGGAAGCGGGGTTTTCGATGCTCAGGCGAATGCCGGGCTTAAGAACGCTCAGATCTGCCATTACGTACCTGCCAATCGGTCTTGGGCGGTTGCCGGTGGTTGGCGGCCTACCGCTGGTCCAGAAACTCTTCTACAGCCTGCTCGACGTCTGCAGGTGCACTGTCGATTATATCCGTAAACCTGATTTCCGTCTCGTCGAGATTCGCGAGGTTTGCCGGAATGTAGTCCAACCCTGTCTCGGTTGCAATCAAATCGTTGAGTTCGCATCCGGAAAGCGCCGCGATGTCGGCGGGAAGCGCTCCGCCCGGTTCGATGTCGTTAAGGGCCCGGTACACGTTCTCGCCGAATTTCGCCCAATGGGCGGTGCTTGCGATGAGCACGGGGTTTTCGCCGCGCAAACCCTGGGCGGCTTGGTATGCAACCGCCGTATGGGGGTCGAGCAGGTAGTTGTGATGCTCGAACACCTCTTTGATTGCCGCGAAACAGGCGGCGCTGTCGATGGAATCGGCCGAAAAATCGGCGCGCAGCTTCGAAAACGTGTTCTCATCGATGCGGAAGGAGCGCTTTTCGCGCAGGTCTTCCATCCAGGTGCGGATAGCCGTGCCGTCGCGCCCTGCAAGTTCGAACAGCTGCCGTTCGAGGTTCGACGACACGAGAATGTCCATCGAAGGCGAGGGTGTGAGCACGAATTCACGTTCGGAGATGTCGTAGGTTCCGGTGTTTATGAAGTCGGCGAGCACGCGGTTCTCGTTGCTTGCGCACAAGAGCATGTCGATCGGCGTGCCGATCTGCTTGGCGTACCACGCGGCGAGGATGTTGCCGAAGTTGCCGGTGGGCACGCACACATCGATGTGCTCGCCGGGCTCGATCTTGCCTGAACCTGCGAGTACGGCGTAGCTCGACACATAGTAAACCACCTGCGGCAAGAGCCTTCCCCAGTTGATCGAGTTTGCGCTCGAAAGAGCGATCTTGCGCGTAGCCATGAGCTCGTCGTTGAACGCCGCATCGCCGAAGACGGCTTTCGCGGCGCTCTGGCAATCGTCGAAATTGCCGCGTACGGCCCACACGTGCACGTTTTGGCCCGCCTGGGTGGCCATCTGCTTGTATTGGATGTCGCTTACGCCGCCATGCGGGTACATGACTCCGATGCGCACGCCGTCTTGGTCTTTGAACCCTTCGAGCGCCGCTTTGCCCGTATCGCCGGACGTGGCTACGAGAATGAGGAAATCGTGGTCGATCGCACCCTGCTCCCGAAGCGCTTCGGCGCTTGCGGAGAAGAAGCGGGGCAAGCATTGGAGCGCCATGTCTTTGAACGCGCTTGTGGGACCGTGCCACAGCTCGAGTACGTGCGTGTTCGCATCGAGCGAGGTGATGGGGCAGATGTCCTCGTCGTCGAAGTTTTCGCCATACGCTTCGCCCATGAGCGCCTGTATCGAATCGGCGGGAAGGTCGATATCGAAGGCCCGGTAGATGCGCGCTGCGCGCTCAGCATAGGAAAGATCGGCAAGCTCGAGAATCTCATCAAGCGTGAAATGCGGCAGGTGCTCGGGCACGTAGAGCCCGCCTCCGTCGGCCAGTCCGTTGACGACGGCTTCAGTGAAGGGAACGGGGGACTCGCAGAGCCCGCGCGTGTCGATGTAGCGATTCTGGGTCATGGTGCAGGTTCCTCCTGGCTGGTGGCACAACCGTATCAGTATACTATGTGCGAAAAAGCACCAACCTGTGAGCGGCCGCTTATTTCATGCAATGCGCACTATCGCTTCGGCGCATTGGGATCCGAAGGTTTGGATGCAGGTTCGCGACGAACGTCTTTTGCTTGCGTGTACTGTTCTCGCAAGAAGCGTCTCCCGGGCATGGTTTCGTAGCGCTGAAATCCCTGACGTTCACCGCAAAACTTGGCGGCGGAACGCGCCCGCGCCTTTGAGCGGCGGCTTTCGGGGTTGTCTCGCTCGCATCCCGTGCTTTAGCTAGTGAGCGTTTCGGTGGGAAGGATCAGGTGCATCCGAGACCGAAGCGTCGTCTTCGATCTTCACCCACGGGTTTTCCTTGCGTGCTTCGGCGATCAGCTCTTCGTTCGATTTGAAGAGCGCGCTTCCGATGACGCATACGACGGCGCACAGCAGACCCCCGACCGGAAACGCGATCCAGCTTACCGCGAAGCCGCCGTAGCCGCCTCTGATGTATTCTTTGAGCTCGAACTTATCGAAGCCGCCCGAGGCGAAATCTCCGACACTCGGCAAGAAGCCCCAGACGAGGAACACGACTACGGCAAGTATCATGATGGCGCCGCAGATGCATCCCAGGATGTGGTCGCGCTTGAGCTCCGTTGCCGTTTTGGTGCGAGGATCGTTCGGCTTGACGGTGCCGTCCTTCGCTATATAGGTGATTTCGGAACGATCGTACTTTTCTTTCTGCATGCCGGCGTACACGAGCACGCCTACGGCAACAGCCATGACGAAGAGAAATGGCCCCATGAACAGATCGAAGTGAAACGTTATAAAGCCCAAATCGACGATATCGACGTTTTCGGGCGAGAAACCGATGAGCGCGATAACGTCGAGCAGGATGATGCCGACGCCGATGGCGATCATAGCGGTAAAGCGCCTGCCGAATCGATCGAGCACGTCTGCCGGGTAGTGCGGATCGATGCCGGCGTGCTTGCGCTTGAACTCCGTGTGTCCGAGTCCCGTGACGATGCCGATTATGGAGGCAGCTATGATGAACATGAACAGGACAACCGTCGAGAGGTTCGACGGAAACCCGCTTGCGTCGAACATGATAAGCAATCCGACACCGATTAAAACGAGCGAGGGGATGGCTGCCACTGCAAGGCTGTGGCGGTTCATATGCGCGTCGTAGAGCTCGGTGTCGTGCACGTTGGCGATCTGCACGCTTCCGCGCATGAGGTCGTCGAGGTTCGTGTGGTAGAGATCGCACAGCATAAGCAGCTTATCGGTTTCGGGGAAGTTAATGTTAGCTTCCCACTTCGAAACGGTCTGTCGGGAAACGCCGAGCTGTTCGGCGAGGGCCTCTTGCGTAACGCCGTAATGCTGGCGGAGGTAGACAAGGTTGTCGGCAAAGCTCATCGGTAATTCCTTTCGTATTCGGACGTATTGTATCCGAAGCATTGCCCGTAGGCTTTCGAGAACATCGGATACACCGATACCATACGGGTGCGGGGCCGCAACCTCCATCAATCTGGTGTTGCGTTTCGCTCCTTTTTACGCGCGTTCAGGTTGCGCTTGCTTTGATCTGGGGATTTAAGTACCGTGATTTTTCGAAACCGTACGTATTGCGCTCGCCGTTTTCCCATGACATGGCCGTGCGTTTGTGCGACAATACGAGGCGAAAGCAGACGACTCGCACGTGAGGTATTGATTACATGTCAGCCCAGTTCAACATTCTGGCGGCAGACCCTGCCGCCGTTGCTCGCTTGCAGCAAGATCTCGGCTTGCCGCATTTCGTGGCAGCCACTCTTGTTGCGCGCGGTATCGGGGATCCCGAAGCCGCTCGGGAGTTCCTTTCGCCTTCGCTTGAGCGCGATTGGCTCGACCCGTATCTCATCCCCGGCTTATCTGACGTCGCCGACGCGCTCGAAGCGTGCATCAAAGAGCGCAAGCACATCGTCGTGTTCGGCGATTTCGACCTCGACGGTATCTCGGCAACCGCTACGCTCACCCGCGGTTTGCGCGATCTCGAAGCGCACGTGACGCCGTTCATCCCGCTGAGGTTCGAAGAAGGTTACGGGCTTTCGGCCGGTGCGTTCGAGCGCATCCAAAAGCTTGAACCCGATTTCATCGTCACGGTCGATTGCGGCATCGCCTCGAAGGCCGAAGCCGAGATCGTCAAAGCGGCCGGCGTCGGCCTTGCCATCACCGATCATCATGAACCGGCCGATCTCGTGCCCGAGGGCGTGCCGGTGGCCGATCCCAAATGCGAGACGGATTGCCCGAGTTCCATCTTGGCGGGCGTGGGCGTTGCGCTTAAACTCGTGCAGGTGCTCGGCGGCCGCCTCGGCAAGCCGCACCTGTGGCGCGAATACACCGATCTCGCTACGCTCGGCACGGTTGCCGACCTCATGCCCATGCGCTCCGAAAACCGTGCGCTCGTGGCCGATGGGCTTGCGCGCATGAACAAAGAACCCCGGCCGTGCATCGCCGCGCTTCTGGCAACGGCGGGCGTGACCGACAAAGAGCTCACCGCCACCAATATGAGCTTCTCCATCATTCCGAGGCTGAATGCGGCAGGCCGAATGGGCGATGCCCAGGCCGCGCTCGACCTTCTGCTTTTCGACGATTTCGAAGAGGCGAGCAGGAAAGCCGAAGAACTCGAAACCATCAACGATACGAGGCGCACCATCGAAGCGGAGCTCTCCGAAATAGCGAAGGTGCAGGCCGCCGAGCTCTACCACGGCCAACGCGCGCTTGTTGTCTCGGGCGACGGGTGGCACGAAGGCGTGAAGGGCATTGTTGCGAGCAGGCTCGTGAACACCTACGGTGTGCCGGCTTTGCTGTTTACCGTCGACGGCGACGAAGCGCGCGGATCGGGGCGCAGCGTCGGGCAGGTGAATCTGTTCAAAGCCGTTGAGGGCCTCGGCGATCTGCTGACGCGTTTCGGGGGACACGAAGCGGCCGTGGGCGTCACGCTTCCGGCCGACAAGCTCCCCGAATTCACCGAGCGCTTGTGCGCCTCGCTCGACGAGCTTCCGCCCGACAGCTTCCACCCGCGCATCGAGATCGATGCGTGCGTTGACCTTTCGGAACTCACGCTCGAAAACGTCGAAGCGCTTGAGCGGCTTGCGCCTTTCGGGCAGGAAAACCCGGTACCGCGGTTTCTCGCGCGCGACGTTACGCTTACCGGATGCCGTGCGGTCGGCTCTGAGAAGAACCACTTCTCCTGCCAGCTTTCGGATGGCAAGCAATCGGTGTCGGGCATCATGTTCCATTGCTCCGATCTTGAAAGCCTCATGCATTGCGACAGCGTGGTCAACGCGGCGTTCGAGGTACAGATCGACGAATGGCGCGGAAGGCGCTCGGTCAAGGCCATGCTCAAATCCATCGCGCCCGCCAAAGCCTGCGCAGGCCTCGAAGCGTGCCTCAATCCCGAAAACGTAAGCTTTGTGGGCGATCTGTACGCCACGAGCGATGCCGAAATATGCTCCGATTGTCGGGAAAGCGCCGAAGCCATCGAGGCGTACGAGGCGGCTCGCGAGAAAAACCGCGCGGCCTGGAAAGAGCGGGCCGCGCACGATCCCGCATCGCTCAAGAAGGCCGTCGTCGAGGCTCTCATCGGCGAAGGGCAGTTGCACGCGTCGCAGCAGGAGGTGCTCGATGCGCTTGCCGACGGCGCGTCGACGCTTGCCGTCATGGCAACCGGGCGCGGAAAGTCGCTCACCTTCCAGGTGCATGCCGCTTGCGAGGCGCTGCTGCACAACGCGGCGAGCCTATTCGTGTACCCACTGCGCGCCCTGATTGCCGACCAGGCGTTCCACTTGAGCGAGGCACTCGAGCCGTTCGGCATCGCTTCGGCGGTCCTCACCGGTGAAAATACGCCGGAGGAACGGCGTCAGACGTTTCAGGCGCTCGCCGACGGCACCTGCGATATCGTGCTTACGACCCCGGAATTTCTTGCCTACCATGCCGACGAGTTCGCCGCAGCGCGCCGCATCGGGTTCGTCGTGGTGGACGAGGCCCATCACATCGGGCTTGCCAAGGCGGGCCAACGCGTCGCCTACGCCCAGATGGGAGCGCTTATCGCCAAGCTCGGCGATCCGGTGGTGCTCGCGCTGACCGCAACGGCGAGCGCTGATGTGGCCGATGCGATCACCTCGACGCTCGGCATCGAACGTACCGTGCTCGATGCCACCCGGCGCACTAACCTCGATGTCGACGACCAGCGCAACCTCAAGAACCGCGAAAGCTATCTTGCGAACATCATCGCAGGTGGCGAGAAGACGGTCATCTACGTGAACTCGCGCGAGCAGTCGGTCGCGCTCGCCCGCGTGCTGCGCAAGCTCGCACCCCATATGGCGCCGCTTATCGGGTTCTACAACGCAGGGCTTTCGCGCTCCGACCGCAAACGTATCGAAGAGCTGTTCAGGACTGATGCTCTTGCGGTGCTGGTGGCCACCTCCGCGTTCGGCGAAGGCGTGAACATACCCAATATCCGCCATGTCGTGCTCTACCATATGCCGTTTAACGAAATCGAGTTCAACCAGATGAGCGGTCGTGCGGGACGCGATGGCGCAGCTGCGGCCATCCATCTGTTGTTCGGACGCGGCGATGCATCCATCAACGAGCAGATACTGCGCGATATGACTCCCGACCACGATTGCCTCGCCCAGGTGTACCGGGAACTGAGGCGCATGCAGAAGGAGAGCAGCGAAGCGTACTTCACCGCAAGCAACGCCGAGCTTGCAACGATTGCAAGCGAAAACCAGCATATGCCGGTAAGCGCTGCGTCCGCCGCGTGCGGAGTGGCGGTGTTTCGGGAACTCGGGCTCATCGAAACGCATACCGCCTTCGTTTCGGGGGAATCGATGCGCTCGATTCGCGTGCGCAACACCGACAGCAAAGTCGAACTCACCGACAGCGTACGCTATCGAGAAGGGCTCGGTGAGCGCGAGATATTCCATTCGTTTCGCGAATGGGCTATAAAGAGCCCGACGGAAAAACTGCACAGACGCGTCTCGGGACCGATTCTGCCCGACAACGCGTGCTGACGATATACGGAAGGAGGACGCATGGAGCAGTCCGAGCACAAAGCAAAGCGCCGCTCGGGGCGAGCAGCGACGAAGGATGTCGTCGTACCTGCCGCCTTGCATGCGATCCCCGATGCCGAGGATGATGCTGCAGAAAACACGCTGCCTGCAGCTGGTGGTAAATCCGCTGCAAAAAAAGCGCGTAAAGGAAAAGAAGAGCTCATCGGCGAGCCCGCTAAGCCTGCGAAAGCGACCAGGGGGGCTCATGCGGGGGGCGATGGGGAAGAGCTTCTCGGCCGACCCCGTGCGACCGAGAAGAGCTTCGCGCCCGAAGCGAAGGCCTCGCGCCTGAGGCTCGAAACGCCTGAGATGCGCTTCGCCGAGCTCAAGCGCCAGACATCGGCCTACCTGAACGAGCCCGACGAAGAGCTGCTCGAGAAAGCGTTTCTGTTCGCCCGCGACGCTCATGCGGGGCAGTGCCGCAAAAGCGGCGAGCCGTTCATTGCGCATCCGGTCGAGGTGGCGATCATCCTCGCCGATTTGCGCATGGATGTTGAGTCCATCTGCGCTGCACTTCTGCACGATACCGTCGAAGACACCAAGGTGACAAGCGAGCAGGTGGCCGAAGAGTTCAACCCCCAGATCGCCCAGCTCGTGGACGGGGTTACCAAGATCACCCGCATCGAAGTGGAGAGCCTCTCCGACGAACAGGCCCAGACCATCCGCAAGATGTTCGTCGCGATGAACAAAGACATCCGCGTCATCGTCATCAAGCTCGCCGACCGGCTGCACAATATGCGCACGCTTTCGGCGCTCAAAGAGGACCGCCGCATCTTCAAATCGCGTGAAACGCTCGAGATATACGCGCCGATCGCGCACCGCCTCGGCATCAACTCCATCAAGTGGGAGCTTGAGGACCTTGCGTTCTACTACCTCGAACCCAACAAGTTCAAACAGGTTTCCCGTATGGTTACCGAAAGCCGCGAAGAGCGCGAGAACTACCTTGAGCAGATCATCGACATCCTTCACGGCGAGCTCGACGGGGTGGGCGTGCAGTCCCAGATCATGGGTCGCCCGAAGCACCTGTACTCGATTTACCAGAAGATGACGAAGAAGGGCAAGGGCTTCTCCGAGATATACGACCTCATCGCCGTGCGCGTGATCGTGAAATCGGTGAAGGATTGCTATTCGGCGCTCGGAGCGGTGCACTCGCTCTGGCATCCGATGCCCGGCCGCTTCAAAGACTATATCGCCATGCCGAAGTTCAACATGTACCAAAGCCTGCACACGACGGTCATCGGTCCTGCCGGCCGTCCGCTTGAAGTGCAGATACGCACCGAGGACATGCACCGTACAAGCGAGTACGGCGTAGCTGCCCACTGGCGCTACAAGGAGAAGGGCAAAGACGATCTGGGCCTCGACCAGCAGCTCGCGTGGTTGCGCCAAATGGTCGATTGGCAAGACGAGACGAAGGACTCCCGCGAATTCCTCAAATCGCTCAAAGTCGATCTCGCTCCCAACGAGGTGTTCGTGTTCACGCCGAAAGGCGAGGTCATGAGTTTGCGTGCCGGATCGACGCCGGTTGATTTCGCCTACGCCATCCATACGGAGGTGGGCAACCATTGCGTGGGTGCGAAGGTGAACGGCGCGATCGTACCGCTCACCTATGAACTCCAGCTTGGCGACCGCGTGGAAATTCTCACGCAGAAAAGCGCCAGCCCTTCGCGCGACTGGCTGAACCTCGTGAAAACCCCCTCGGCTCGCAGCAAGATCCGTTCGTACTTCTCGAAGGTGAGCCGCTCGGACGATTTGCAGGCAGGGCGCGACAAGCTCACGCGCGAGATGCGCAAGCACGGCCTCGGCATCTCGAGCGCTCAGAGCATGCGCGCGATCAAAACGGTGTCCGAACACCTCGGCTACAACGATCCCGACGACATGCTCGTCCAGATCGGTACGAATAAAGAAAGTGCCACGCACGTTTCGAACCGGTTGCTGAAGATACTCGTCGACCGCGCCGAGAAGGATGCGGAAACGCCGGGGTTCGGCTCGTCGGACATGTCGACGGGCAAGCTTCCGCCCATGCTCACGAGCGTGAAGCGCCCCAAGAAGCACGAGGCGCACACCTCCAATGGCATCGTCGTCAAAGGCATCGACGACGTGCTCGTGCGTTTGTCGAGGTGCTGCAACCCAGTGCCGGGCGACGAGATACTCGGGTTCGTCACGCGCGGCCGCGGCGTGTCGGTGCACCGTGCCGACTGTCCGAACGCGCAGGATCTCATGCAGCATCCCGAGCGCATCATCGAGGTTTCGTGGGAAAACGAACCTAAGCAGAACGCATCGTACAAGGTCGAGGTGTTCATCGAGGCGCTCGACCGCATGAACCTTCTGCGCGATGTCGCCGTCGTGCTCTCGGATATGGGTGCAAACGTGCTTTCCTCGTCGACGACGTCGCATCGCGATGGCATGGTGGAGATGCGCTTTCTGTTCCAGGTTTCCGATATCGCCTACATCGACAAGATAACCGCCAAACTGCGCAGCATCGAAGGTATCTTCGAAGCGCGCCGCATGCTGCCCGGCGAAACGTCGCGCAAAAAGAACAAGTAACCGAAAGGACGCGTCTATGTATACCGTGAACGGAGCTTGTCTCGATGTCGAGTTCGTCGTGCTCGGCCCGATAGCGAACAACACCTACCTCATCAGCGACGGAACCGCAACGCTCGTCGTTGACCCGTGCTGTGACGCCCCGACCATCCTCGAGGCGCTTGGCGAGCGCTCCTTAGATGCGATCGTGCTTACGCACAGCCATTTCGATCATGTGGGAGCGGCGCGTGCGCTCAAGGATGCAACGGGTGCGCTTGTGATCGCCTCTGAAATCGATGCGCCGCTCATCGACGGTACAGCTCCCAAGACCCGGGAGAGTGGAAGAACCGAACCGTGTCCGGTCGACTCCAAGGTGGCCGACGGCGATATCGTGGAAATCGGCGGCATGGCATGGAAGGTCATCATGACGCCTGGGCACACAAAGGGCAGCATGTGCTTGTTCATCGATCCTCGGTTCGGGAACCACCCCGAGGGAGCCCCTGTGCTCATCTCGGGCGATACCCTGTTCTGCGCTTCGATCGGCAGAACCGATTTCGAGGGCGGCAGCATGGACGACATGCGGGCATCTTTGAAGCGGCTCGCCGTGCTCCCCGACCAGACTATCGTGTTGCCGGGCCATAACGACCTTACGACCATCGGCGCGGAGCGCAGGCGCGTGTTCGCCCAGTACGCTTAGCAAAGCGTTCGGCGACTTTACGAGAATTTTACACAGAAGACCGCATTCCCTCGAAAAAGCGGGGTATGCGGCCTTTCCCTTTGTTAAGAATACGTTAAACTAATGCCTTGTCTGCGCCACGGATAGACGCGGTTAAGCATCGTCGGAAGGTCGTACGTTGGTCATCGAATGGAGTGTATTTCTCTCCGAACTTATGTCCAATCCCGCTTTGGTTGCGGTAACCCTTTTGAACATCGGCGTCATCGTCGTCAACGGCGCTACCGATGCCCCGAACGCCATCGCTACCGTCGTCGGCACGCGGTGCATGTCGGCGAAGGCCGCCATTATCATGGCTGCCGTCTGCAACTTCTTCGGATTGCTCGTCATCACGCTCGTGTCATCGGCAGTCGCCAACACCATCTTCCATATGGTCGATTTCGGGGGAGATCACCACGCGGCGCTCATCGCGCTTATGGCCGCTATGGTGGCCATTATTGTGTGGGGCGCGGCGGCCTGGTTCTTCGGCATACCCACGAGCCAGAGCCATTCGCTCATTGCGGGCCTTACCGGTGCGGCCATTGCGCTGCAGGGTGGCCTGGCTGGTATCAACGGGGCGGAGTGGATGAAGGTCATCTACGGCATCCTGCTCTCGACGTTCATGGGCTTCGGTTTCGGGTGGCTGTGCGCGAAAATCATAGCGAAATGCTGCTCCAGGGCCGATCGCCAGAAGTCCGACCACGTGTTCAAATGGGCGCAAATTGCCGCCGGTGCTGGCGTGGCGTTCATGCACGGCGCGCAGGACGGCCAGAAGTTCATGGGCGTGTTCGTGCTCGCCATCACGTTGGCAACGGGGGTCGGTCAGGCCGATCAGATGATCCTTCCGGTATGGCTCATGATTTTCTGCGCGCTCAATATGGGGCTCGGCACCGCGATCGGCGGCAAGAAAATCATCAAGAGCGTCGGCATGGACATGGTCAAAATGGAGAAGTACCAGGGCTTTGCAGCCAGTTTCGCGGGAACGGTCTGCCTTATCATTGCCACGTTCGCCGGACTCCCGGTTTCGACGACGCACACCAAAACCACGGCCATCATGGGCGTCGGCGCTGCAAAGCGAAAGAGCGCGGTCAAATGGGGCGTTGCGGTCGATATGGTGAAAACCTGGGTGCTCACGTTTCCTGGGTGCGGTCTTCTCGGCTTCGCAGTTGCCAAGCTGTTCCTCATGATTTTGTAAGGAGTGAGACATGGGTAAGAAGAGCAAGAGGTTCGATTACTTCGATGCGTTCGAGCGTCAGACGGCGCTTGCGGTCAAGGAGTCGGAACTCCTCATCGAAGCCATTGAGAATTTCACGACAGCCGAGGCGGTCAAGGACCTCATGCCGCGCGCTCAGAAGATCGAGCACGAGGGCGACGAGATCAGCCACGACATGTACACGGCTATCGCGACCGACTTTATCACACCCATCGAGCGCGAAGATATCATCTCGCTTACCCAGTACCTCGACGACATCGTCGACTACATCGAAGATGTGCTCCAGCGCTTTTACATGTACGATATCCACTTCATGCATGACCGCGCTCCCGAGTTCGCGCGCATCATCCATAAGAGCTGCAAGGCGCTCGACCACGCAATGGAGGATTTCCGCGACTTCAAGAAGTCGAAGACGTTCAAGCAGTCGATCATCGACGTGAATTCCTACGAGGAAGAAGCCGACGAATACTACATGGACACGATCCGCGAGCTGCACACCAAGGATCGCGAGAACCCGCTGCGTGTGCTCATCTGGTCGCAGGTGTTCGCCCGCATGGAGAAGGTGACCGACGCGTGCGAGCACGCAGCCGACACCATGCGCACGATCATGCTGAAGAACTCGTAAGCTTGCGCCTGCCCCCAGGCGATTCGTATTCGCAGAGTCGGACGTTTACCGGTTGAGGGAGTCTTCGGGATCGGGCGTCTGCGGCTCGAAGGGGTCTTTGGGCTCCGACAGCGTATCGTCGCGGATTTCAGAGAGATCTTTCACGAGGATGCGGTCGCTCGGGTCGCTCGGTTCGACGTGGCGGGGGGCTGCGGATTCGCCTGCCCGACGGTTTCGCAACCTGATGAGCTTACCGCTTTTCTGAAGCTCCCGCTCCTTCTCGCGCTCGATTTTGCCTTTCGGCGGCCGAACGCGGCGTGCGACGCTTTGCACGGGGCGCGCGACGGCTTTGGTGACCACATCCGAATAATCGCGGGGCGGTTTCGTGCGCCATCCGAAAAACAGCGATGCGTAACGCAGGATGAGCACAAGCGCGACGCAGGCGAAGGGGGCCCACTGCTCAAGCAGGTGGTTCTGCCTCATGAGGGCGTAGACGGCCGAACCTACGAGCGCCGCCGAGCCGTAGAGCGTTCCCGCCTGGAACGCCTCGGGTTCTCGGTTCATGAACACATCGCGCATGATGCCGCCGCCCACAGCGGTTACCGTGCCGAGGATGATCGAGGGAACGATGTCGAGGCCCGCAGAAAGGCCCTTGCCCACGCTGAGCACGGCCCAGAGCGCAACCGAGATGTTGTCGAGCAAATCGACGATGGGGTCGAGGTAGGTGGCGAGCTTGCCGAAGTAGAACACCACGACGCCCGCGACGGCGCAGGCTAAGATGAGCGTCGGTTTCTGAAACGCATAGATGCCGTAGTTCTGCAGCAGCACATCGCGGATCACGCCGCCGAGCAGCCCGCAGGTACACGCGATGCACACGGTCCCGAAAATGTCGTAGCGGGCACGCACCGCGCTCATCGCACCAGAGATGCCGCCGGTTAGTGCGGCGGCGAGTTCGAGCCAGAAGGGGACGGGGAGGACGGTTTCGAGCATGGCGCTATTCGTCGTCTACGACGGTAAGCGTTGCGGTTGTAGGCTCGCCCGAAAAGTCGAGATCGCCCGTTATGGTGCGGGCGGCCTCCACATCGAAGTTCTTCGAAGCGAACGATGCGATGTTCCCCTTCGCCGTTTCCTGCGCCTCTTTGAATATGTCCCAAAAATCCTGTGTGCTCGTTTCTTTCGTGAAGGGGTTTTCCCATACGGCGTGCTCGTGGTTGCCGAACTGGCTTTCCATGATTTTGACCGGCCGATGGCTCATCGAGCGGAAGAACGAGTACGGACGCACGAGCTCCTCGACTTTGCCGATAAGCGCGCGCTTCGCTCCATTGGGCGAATAGAAGGCTCGCTGGACGAACCGGAAGTTGCGAACGGCGGTCTCGAACATGTTCGAGGGAATGAACAGGCCGTACACGGTCATAGCGACATAAGCGTACATCTTCGATATCGTCTCGAGTACAAAGTCGCTCGCTTTGAGGATCTCGACCGAAGGATCGAACGAAGCGATGGTTTGATGGCGAACCGTGTACAGCACCATCTCGTCGAACTCGCTTTCGATCGTGCCGTGCACCTCATGCCCGTCTTCGCGCGAGAGGCCTTCCACGCCTGCATCGCATACGGCGTACTCGTTTGCGAACACGAGCGGGTGCATCGACGAGTCGAGCGTGTAGTGACAGAGAAAGCCAAGCGCATAGGCATACCCGATGGGATATTCGTCTTCCGAAAGCACTGAGAGGGAATCCTTGAACGCCACGATAAGCTCGCTCGGCTTCACGTTGTGCATGGTCGAGCCAAGCTTGTGAAACGCACGCAAGCTCGGGCTGATCACCGTATAGAACAAGGGATCGGGCCCCTGGTTTCCGAGCAAAAACGCTTCGTATTCATCGCGCGTTTCGCCGATGGTCTCATGAAGCTCGTGGTAGACATCCTGACCGAAGAAATCGTGGGTTATGATTGCCGGCATCAACGGCCTCGCATTCTTGTCGATTATTTTACCGAAGCGCTGTTCCCCATCATATACAATTGGAGTAGAGTTGAAAACGTACACGTTACGCTCTTGTTGAAAGGATCATACGTGGCCAGACTGAAACTGACCAAGCAAGAGAAAAGCTGGGTTTTGTACGATGTGGGAAACTCAGCTTTTGTTTTGCTTGCTACGGCGCTCATTCCCGTGTACTTCCAAACGCTTGCCGAGCCCGGTTCGTCGGTGGTGGTTGCATGGGGGTATGCCGAAACGGTCGCTTCGCTTCTGCTTGCGTTGCTGATGCCGATTCTCGGGAGCATCGCCGATTTGAAGGGGAACAAGAAGAAGTTCTTCATCGGCAGCGTGGGTACCGGTGCCGTTGCGCTTGCGGCGCTGGGGCTGCCCACCACGGCGTTGCCGTTTTTGATCGTGTACGTGGTAGCGTCGATCATGCTCAACGGCTCCATGGTGTTCTACGACGCGTTCCTTGTCGATGCGGCGGCGACTGACGAGCGCTACGACGAGGTTTCGTCGCAGGGCTACGCGTGGGGCTACATCGGCTCGTGCATACCGTTCATCCTCTCGCTCGCCATCGTACTCGGGGGAGGCGCGATCGGCATCGATATGGCGCTCGGCATGAAGATCGCGTTTCTCATCACGGCTGCGTGGTGGGTGGCGTTCAGCATCCCGCTCATCAGAAACGTGCACCAGACTCACTTCAAGGAGCGTACGGCTCACTTGATCAAAGACACGTTCTCGGGCCTTGTCAGAACGCTCAAGACGATATTCAAAGACAAGCAGCTGCGCCTTTTCATGCTCGCGTTCTTCTTTTACATCGATGGTGTGCACACCATTATCAAGATGTCCACGAGCTACGGTACCGATCTCGGCATCGATGCGACCCAGCTCGTGCTTGCGCTGCTCGTGACGCAGTTCGTCGCGTTTCCCTCGGCTATTATCTACGGGAGGCTTGCGGGTAAGGTGGGTACGAAGCGCATGCTGCTCGTGGGCGTGTTCGCGTATCTGTGCATCACGCTGTTCGCTGCGTTTTTCCTCAAGAGCGCTGCCGAGTTCTGGATGCTCGCCATTTGCGTGGGGCTGTTTCAAGGCGGCATACAGGCGCTCTCCCGCTCGGAGTTCGGCAAGCTCATCCCTAAAGAACACGCCAACGAGTATTACGGTTTCTTCGACATCTTCGGCAAGTACGCGGCCATTATGGGTACGTTTCTCGTGTCGGTGTTCACGCAGATGACGGGCAACCCCTCGCTCGGCGTGCTGTCGATCGCCGTGCTGTTCGTGGTGGGCTTCATCCTTCTGTGGCGGATGCCGGAAGCAGGGAAGTAGTCAGCAAGCGCGCCAAGAGTATGACAGAGAGCAACAAAAAGCGTTGCTTACAGCGTCGTCTTCGGTTCGTTAGTGCGATCTTCATCGAGAATCGTGGTGCGCTGATCGCCCCAGCTGCGCTCTTTTGCTATAGTGTAGGGTCGTTGGCTCGGTATTCAGAAAGACGAAGACATGTCGCTCATAGTTGCAAAGTTCGGCGGGACATCGGTTGCATCGCCGGAGCGCATCCAGATGGTTGCGAAACGCCTCATTGCGAGTAAGCAGGCGGGAAACCAAGTGGTTGCCGTCGTATCCGCAATGGGCAAGACCACCGACGAGCTGGTAGGACTTGCGCGGGCACTCAACACCGATCCCCCGGCCCGCGAAATGGACCGGCTCCTCTCCACGGGAGAACAGGTGTCCATGACGCTTCTGGCTATGGCCATCGAAGCGCGCGGATACCGTGCGATGAGTTTCACGGGCAGGCAGGCGGGCATCGAAACCGATTGCATCCACGCGCGTGCCAAGATCAGCTGCATCCATGCCGACCGCATCAAAGAGGCGCTCGACGAGGGCTTCATCCCCGTGGTCGCAGGCTTTCAGGGCATCGACCAAAACGGCGATATCACCACGCTCGGGCGCGGTGGATCCGATACGACGGCGGTTGCGGTAGCTTGGGGCATCGGTGCCGACGTATGCGAGATATATTCCGACGTCGACGGCGTGTATACGGCCGATCCTCGCGTTGCGCCGCGTGCGAAGAAGCTCGACGAGATCAACTACGACGACATGCTCGAGCTTTCGAGCGCGGGTGCGGGCGTGCTGCAGATGCGCGCCGTCGAATTCGCCCGCAAATTCAACGTGGTCATCCATTCCCGTTCGGCGTTTTCAGACTCGATGGGAACGTTCATCAAGGAGGCGACATCTTCCATGGAAGAAGCGGTCATCACCGGCATCGCGCACGACACGTCCGAGGTCAAGGTGACCATCCGCGGCGTTCCCGATATGTCCGGCGTTGCGGCGAAGGTGTTTTCGGCGTTGGCGGGCAATTCGGTCAACACCGACATGATTATCCAGAACATCTCGCAAGACGGCATAACCGACATCAGCTTCACGTGCCCTGGTGCCGATCTGCCCCGTGCGAAGGAAACGCTCGAACGCATTGTCGGCGAGATCGAAGCGCGTGAGTATCTTATCGATGACGACATCGCGAAAGTGAGCCTTGTCGGCACCGGCATGAAGTCGAGTCCCGGCGTCGCTGCACGGGCGTTTACGACGCTCGGCGAAAACCAGATCAACATACTGGCGATCTCCACTTCGCCGATCCGCCTTTCCATGGTGGTCGACGCAGCTCAAGCCGCCGCCGCCGTGCAATGCCTGCACAGCGCGTTCGGGCTTGATTCGGACAGCGTGTTCGAGGAGACGCAGCTTTCGGCCGAGGAAATCGCGGCCAAAATGCAGAAGGGCCGCTAGACGTTTCGCACGAAAGCGGCGCATGTGAGAAGTGCGCCCGGTTTCGCGCTGGGAGGAGTAGATAATATGGGTTGGAACAAGGATATGCCTGCGAATCCCGTGGTCGCCATTGCGGGTGCTACGGGTGCAGTCGGCCAAGAATTCATGCAGGTGCTGCACGATCTCGATTTTCCCGCATCCGAAGTGCGGGCACTCGCTTCGGCGCGCTCTGCCGGCAAGACGATCGATTTTGCGGGTTGCGGGCAGGTGGGTGCAGGAAAGCTCGTCGTGCAGGAAATGACTCCCGAATCCTTCGAGGGCGTCGATATCGCGCTGTTCTCGTGCGGGGCGGGTATTTCGAAAGAGATGCGCGAAGCCGTCGTCGCGGCGGGAGCTGTGATGATCGACAATTCGAGTGCGTTTCGCATGGACGAAGACGTGCCGCTCGTCGTACCCGAGGTGAACCCGGGCGATGTCGCGTGGCATTCCGGCGTGATCGCAAACCCGAACTGCTCGACCATCCAGATGGTGGTGGCCTTAAAGCCGCTTTATGACATTGCTCCCATCAAACGGGTTGTCGTGTCGACGTACCAGGCGGCAAGCGGGGGAGGGGCGCCTGCAATGGAGGAGCTGTACAGCCAGACGAAGGATTTCCTCGACGGCAACGAACTCACTGTCGAGGTGTTCCAGCATCGCATCGCCTTCAACTGCATTCCCCACATCGATGTATTCATGGACGACGATTCCACGAAAGAGGAGTGGAAAATGGTCGTCGAAACGAAGAAGATCATGGGCGACGAGAGCATTGCGGTCGCGGCGACGTGCGTGCGTGTGCCGGTGCTTCGCTGCCATGCCGAATCGGTTAACGTCGAGTTCGCGGGTGAGGTGAGCGTTGAGGCGGCGCGTGCGGCGTATCAAGCCGCCGAAGGCATCACGCTCATGGACGACTGCGCTTCGAACACCTACCCGATGCCCGGATTGCTCGCGGGCACGAACGATACGTACGTCGGGCGCTTGCGTGCGGATACGACGGTCGAACACGGCCTTGCCCTTTGGGTGGTCGCCGACCAGATTCGCAAAGGTGCCGCCCTCAACGCGGTGCAGATCGCTCAACTTTTGCTGCCGTAAAAGCGTGCGTGGGAAGCCCTCGACGAGCCCGCCTTTGTGCGGGCTTTCTTCGATCTGCCACGGTTGCGGATCGGATGTGTCACTCGCCAACCGTTGAGCGGCATCGTGCAGCGGTTCGGACCGAAGGCCCAAGCGTCGTTCTCGATTGATCTCACGGAAAATACGTTTGAACAGGCACCATAGTAAAGTTCACATGAATTATGTGACGGGGCGACCGACTTGTCTGCCTACAATGGCGCCATCCGCTCGGCGAACGCCCGGCAGCAAATGCGGCGATGCACATCATCGCCGTGCACCAGACTCAGGGGCAAATCGCGCGCGGAAGGCAAGACGAGAGAAAACATGAAGGAGGGAACATGACGAGAATGGAAAGCTCCGCATTGTCGCGTCGTACGTTCGTGAAGGGCTCGGCCCTTGCAGGACTCGGCGTTGCGGCCATGGGTAGCACGACCCTGTTCGGGTGCTCGTCCAACGAACCGAAAAGCGAAGGAGGCGCCGCCGGCGGCGACCAAGCCGCACCCGTAGAGGAGAAGATATCGTGGGGTCATTGCGCGATCAACTGCCCCGGCAGGTGCAGCCTCAAGTTCCATGTACAGGATGACGAAGTCGTTTGGGTCGATACGTACACGAGCAAAGATGCCGATTTCGACGATCCGCAGCCGCGTGCATGCCTGCGCGGCCGCACGTACCGCCGCTGGATGAACCATCCGGACCGCTTCAATACTCCCATGAAGCGCGTCGGCAAGCGCGGCGAAGGCAAGTTCGAGCCGATCAGCTGGGATGAGGCGATCGAGACCGCAGCGACGAAGCTCAAAGAGGTCATCGAAACGTACGGAAACGAAGCCGTGTACGTCCCCTACGCGACGGGCGTTTCTGCGACCACGTCGCGCCCGTTCAACCGCTTCCTGAATCTGGTGGGCGGGTACCTGAACTTCTACAACAGCTATTCGACGGCCCAGATCTCGTGCATCACGCCCTACATGTACGGCGCGAAAGGCGCGGGCGGCAGCTCGTTCAGCGCTGCGGAAGACGCTGCGCTTATCCTGATCTTCGGTTCGAGCCCGACCGAAACGCGCCAGGGCGGCCTTACGACCCATTACGACTGGGTGCACTTGCGTGAGCGCACGGGTGCTAAGATCTACGTCATCGACCCGCGCATGAACGATTCGATCATGGGCCATTCCGAGCAGTGGCTTCCCATCAATCCCGGTACCGACGCAGCGCTCGTTGCCGCCATCGCGCATGAGCTCATTGCGAACGATATGATCGACCTCGAGTTTCTGCACACCTACTGCGTAGGCTACGACGAGGAGACCATGCCCGAGGGCTATCAGGGGCAGAACCTTTCGTACAACGCCTACGTCATGGGCACCGGTTACGACATGGTCGAGAAGACCCCCGAATGGGCTGCTCCTATCACTGGCATCTCGGCCGATCGTATCAGAAGCCTCGCTGAAGAGATCGGTACCACCAAACCGCTCTACGTGAACCAGGGCTGGGGTCCGCAGCGCCGCAGCAACGGCGAATGGACGGCGTGGTCCATCATGGCGCTGCCGTGTCTTGTCGGCCAAGTCGGTCTTCCGGGAACGAACAACGGAACGCGCGAAGCGCGCAACAGCCCGACGCTTTCTTCGCTTCCCGCCGGCGAGAATCCCGTAGAGACATCCATTCCGTGCTTCCTCTTTACCGATGCCATCGATCACGGTACCGAGATGACGGCTAAGAACGCGGGCGTCAAAAAGGCCGATGCGCTCAAGACCAACATCAAGTACATGATCAACTACGCCGGCAACTGCCTGACGAACCAGCATTCCGATATCAACAAGGCGCACGATATTCTTGCCGATGAAAGCAAATGCGAATTCATTCTGGGTATCGATACTGTGCTTTGCGACACCATGAAGTACGCCGACATCATCCTGCCTGACCTGTTCCGCTTCGAGCAGACTTCGCAGATTGCAACCGGCTCGGATTGGGGCTACATGATCACCGGCACCGCGTGCACGTCGCCGAAGTTCGAGCGGAAATCCGCCTACGAGATGGCTTCGCTCATGGCTGAGAAGTTCGGCGTGCAGGATCAGTTCACCGAGGGTAAAACCGAAGAAGACTGGATCAAAGAGCTCTACGAGCAGTCGCGTGAGAAAGACGACACGCTGCCTACGTGGGACGAAGCAGTCGAGATGGGCGTGTACACCCGCGCATACGATCCGGTTATCTCCATGAAGAAGTTCCGCGACGATCCCGTTGCGAATCCGCTCGAAACCCCCTCGGGTAAGATCGAGATATTCTCCGCCAAGGTGCTCGAGTTCACCGACGGATGGGAGCTCACCGAAGGCGACACGTTGCCCGGCATGGATACGCTTCCTGCGATTCCCGCCTACATTCCCGAGTGGTTCGGCGTTGAGACGACGACCGAGGAATTCCCGCTCGTGCTGAACGGCTTCCACTACCGCGGTCGCATCCATTCTTCATGGGGCGGCATCGAAGAGCTCAAGGAAGTCAATCCTCAGGAAGCCTGGATCAATCCGGTCGACGCCGACGCGCGCGGCATCGCTCAGGGCGATACGATCCGCGTGAAGAACCAGTTCGGAGAAATCGAGCTTCTGGCCAAGGTGACGCCCCGTACGGTTCCCGGAACGGTCGCGGTATCGCAGGGCGCATGGCACGATGCCGATATGGCGGGAGATCGCGTGGACAAGGGCGGCAGCATCAACACCTTAACGACGCAGCGTCCGTCGCCGCTGTCGAAGGGCAATCCGCAGCACACGAACATCTGCCAGGTTTCCAAGGCGTAAGCGGCGAGTAGAGAAAGGGTGATACAGTATGTCTCAACAGGCATTTTACTTTGACGGCACTCGCTGCACCGGATGCAAGACGTGCGAGATGTCATGCAAGGATTTCAAGGATCTCGGTATGGGCGTTGCATTTCGCAAGGTCTACGAGGTGACGCTTGGCGAAACGACCATGGATGATCAGGGGGCCGTGAGCACGACCTGCGTGAGCTACCCGGTTTCCATGGCCTGCAATCATTGCGATTCCCCGGCATGCTTCGGGGCCTGCCCCCAGGGCGCGATCGTCAAGGACGCCGACACGGGGTTGGTGACCATCGACGAAGAGAAGTGCATCGGCTGCGACGCGTGCATCGAGGCGTGTCCGTACAACGTGCCGGTGCATGACGACGACACAGACAAAGTCGTGAAATGCGACGGCTGCGCCGAGCGCGTGGCGGCAGGCGAGAAACCTGTATGCGTCGAAGCATGTCCGGCCCGCGCACTCGATTTTGGAGCCGCTGACGATATGGGCAACATGGGCGAGCGTGCAGCGATTGCACCGCTTCCCGATCCGTCCGAGACGCTGCCGAACTTCTTTGTGAAAGCTTCGGCCGATGCGGTGCCGGCTGATGCAGCGGACGCCATGATCGCCAATCCGCTAGAAGTGATGTAGGCGCAAGACCAGAGGCGTCGATGAGGCTGGCTGCGACGACAAAGCGGCGTGGCCGGCCTCAGGTGTTTTTTAGAAACGGGGCGTGCGATGAACGACGTCCCGTTTCGCGTATGTCCGCCGAAACGCACGCACGCAATTTTGTTCGCATCGGGCATCGAGTCCGTCTATACTAGGGGGCTATCGAAAGCGCACGGCGGCAAGGAGGTGACGGCCTGTGGAACAACGAGCGTTTTTCTTCGACAGCACCCGTTGCTCGGGTTGCAAGACGTGCGAATTCGCATGCAAAGACGTATGCGACCTCGATGTTGGCGTAACGTATCGAAGGGTGTATGAGTGCGGCGGCGGCGAGACGGTGCGCGATGCGACGGGTTGCCACGCGTCAACGTACTTCGGATACTATATGTCGGTGGCGTGCAACCATTGTTCAAATCCAATCTGCGTCAAGGTGTGTCCGACCGAGGCCATGCATAAAGATGACGAGACAGGATTAGTGGACGTTGACAAGAAGCGCTGCATCGGATGCGGCTATTGCCACCTGTCCTGTCCGTACCATGCGCCGAAAGTCGATCGCGCGAAAGGCCATTCTGTCAAGTGCAATGGGTGTGCTGACCGCGTGGCGGCGGGAGACGATCCGGTTTGCGTTGAAGCCTGTCCCTCGCGTGCGCTTGCATTCGGCACTGCCGAAGAGATGGCGCGACTTGGCGAGCGGGCGAACATCGCTCCGTTGCCCGACGCTTCTGCAACCGCGCCCAATCTGTTCATCAAAGCTTCTCGCGATGCGCTTCCTGTGGGGTCGCGCGAGGTGATCGTATCCAATCCGCTTGAGATCCGCTGAGGTCTCGCCGCGGTCTTCCAAAGTGCCAATCGCCGTTTTCGGGGGAGAGTGCGAGCATCGTAAGAAGCGCTGCTCCGCACAAAGCAACCAAGATGCCGAAAACGGTTCCGACAGCTACCATCATGGTAAACCTCCTCATTCCGTGCTCTCATTGTAGGGAAGACGGTGTTAACGGGGCATTAAGGTTGCTTCATGCAGATTAATGAAGCGTTAAGAGCGTTGTTTACGCATTGCGGTCTGGACGGATGCGCCGATGGAGCCCTTCGAATTCGATACATTGGAGCGTCGCTATCGCTTGGATTAGGCCGGCTTAAACAACGTTTTCGAAGCTGCGGCACTTGTCCGAACGGTTTCGCAATCGTGTGCAAACCGTGTATGGAAATATGCTCCCAATCCAGTCCTCTATACTGAGAACCAATTCGAGTGAGGAGGTACGATGGAAGAGGAGCTCAAGGGTCTCAGCTCTTCAGATGTCGCTGCGCGGATTGCCCGCGGCCACGTGAACGTCGATGCGTCGGTGAAGACGCGCTCGATCAAGCAGATCGTCGCCTCCAACATCTGCACGCTGTTCAACGCGATCAACTTCGTACTTGCGTGCTTCGTGCTCGTCACCGGTTCGTACAAGAACATGCTCTTCATGATCGTAATCGTGCTCAACACGGCAATCGGCATCGTGCAAGAAATCCGCTCGAAGCGCACGACCGATCGGCTGAGCATCATCGCAAGCTCCAAAGTCGAGGTGATCCGCGACGGCGTCAAGCAGGAGATATCAGTCGACGAAGTGGTGCTGGGCGACCTGATCGTACTCGGCCGCGGCGACCAGATACCGTCGGATTCTTTGGTTGTGCACGGAACCTGCGACGTGAACGAGAGTCTGCTTACCGGTGAGAGCAAGCTCGTGCGCAAAGAGGCGGGCTCGACGCTCATGAGCGGAAGCTTCGTGAACGCAGGCGTGGTGTATGCGCAGGTCACTCATGTGGGTGCCGATAACTATGCCGCTAAGATCAGCGCCGAGGCCAAGGAGCACAAAGCCGTCTACTCCGAAATCATGAACAGCCTGAACGGCATCATCCGGTTTGTGAGCATCATCATATTCCCGCTTGGGGCGGTCCTGTTCGCCCGAGAATACTTTACCGGCGCTTTCGTCGAGCTCAACGATGCGATACTCTCGACGGTAGCCGCACTTGTGGGCATGATTCCCGAAGGTCTCATTCTGCTTACATCGACCGTCCTTGCCGTAGCGGTGGTGCGTCTTTCAAAAAGCAAGGTGCTCGTTCAGCAGCTGTACTGCATCGAAACGCTCGCTCGCGTGGATACGCTCTGCCTCGACAAGACCGGTACGATCACTACCGGAAAGATGGAAGTCGACCGCGTGGTCACGTTGGGGGACTGCGGCATCGATGAGGCCGATGATGCGTTCTATTCGATTGCCGATGCCGATGAGGATCCCAACGAGACGGCGCAGGCGATCATCGAATACTACCAGGATGTCATCCCCGGGCCTGATGCAGCCCGTGCGCGCAAAGGTCGTCCGCGTTCGACCAGCCATGCGGCGAAGAAGCACGGCATCGAGCGCGTCATTCCGTTTTCTTCCGATAAGAAATGGTCGGGGGCGGTGTTCGACGACGGGTCGAGCTATGTTATGGGAGCTGCCCAGTTCGTGCTCGGCGACGCGTACGGCACGGTTAAGGACCGCGTCGAAGAGCTTGCCCGAAACGCGCGCGTTATGGTTCTTGCGCGGGTCGAAGGGTTTGACGACGATGGCGCGATGCGTGGAAATCCTCGGCCGCTTGCCCTCATCGCCATCAAAGACCAGATTCGATCGACGGCGGTCGAAACCGTGCGCTACTTCATCGAGCAGGGCGTCGATCTCAAGGTGATCTCGGGGGATGATCCGCGTACCGTTTCGGGCATCGCAAACATCGTGGGCATTCCCCATGCGGAATCGTACGTGGACGCGACTACGCTCCTGTCCGATGCGGCGCTCGAGAACGCCGCCACGTGCTACCACGTATTCGGCCGCGTTACGCCCGAGCAGAAAAAGAAGCTTGTCGGCGCACTGCAGGCTGCGGGCCATACGGTTGCCATGACGGGCGATGGCGTGAATGACGTACTGGCCCTCAAGGCTTCGGATTGCTCGATTGCTATGGCCGCGGGTTCCGATGCAGCACGCAACGTGGCGCAGCTCGTACTCGTGAACAACGATTTCGCCTCGATGCCCAAAGTTGTTGCCGAGGGCAGGCGCGCCATCAACAACCTGCAACGTTCGGCTTCGCTCTTCCTTGTGAAAACGGTGCTTTCGATGGCGCTTGCCGTGTGCTTTATCATCCTGCCGTGGCAGTACCCGTTCCAGCCCATTCAGATGACGCTCATTTCGGCGTTTACGATCGGGTTGCCCTCGTTCGTGCTCGCGCTCGAGCCCAACAAGGATCGGATCAAAGGAAAGTTTCTCGTCAACGTGATCGTGCGCTCGCTGCCGGGATCGCTCACGGCCATTCTTGTCGTGCTCGGCCTCAACATCGTTTCGTATACGGCGCTCGGGCTGGACTACGGCCAGGTGTCCACGATGTGCGTGCTTGCAACGGCATGGGTGGGGCTCTTGTTGATCGTGCGTATTTCGTATCCGTTCACGCCGATCCGCATCGCGCTGATCGCAGTGGTCGTCGGGGGCGTGATCTTGGGGTCGACCGTATTCGCAAACTTGTTCGGCATCGAGCCGTTCACTCAGACCATGATCGTTGCCTTCGCCGTTGCGGCGGTGGCTGCCGTGCCTGTATTCAACCTGCTCTACAGCGTACTCGGTTCGTGGCATGCGAAGCGGCAAAGCGAGCTTGTGTAGATAACCGACGTGCAACGGCGATAGGCTTCGGGGAAACCGGCGATATAATACGCTTATGAAGAAGATCAGACTTGATACGCTCCTCGTAAAGCAGGGTTATTTTCCCGATGCCGACGCTGCACTGCGTGCGGTGCTTGCCCACGAGGTAAAGGTGGGCGACGTGTACGCGACGAGCGCCGCGATGCCGGTAGCTCCCGATGCCGAGGTGACGGTGAAGGATCGCAAACGCTTTGTCTCTCGCGGGGGCCACAAGCTCCAAGGCGCCCTCGATGCGTTTTCGCAAGCGGTAGACGGTTTGCGCTGCATCGACATAGGATCGTCGACAGGCGGCTTCACCGATTGTCTCTTGCAGGCGGGGGCGGCAAGCGTTGCCTGCGTCGATGTGAACTACGGGCAGCTTGCATGGTCGCTTCGGCAAGATGCGCGTGTAACAGTGTTCGAGCGCACGAATATCAAGCTTGCCGATCCCGTCGAAATGGGCGCCCCGTTTGAAGTGCTCGTTGCGGATCTGAGCTTTATCGGGCTTGCGCAGCTTGCAGGCACGTTCGCACGACTGAGTGCCCCTGGTTCGGTGTTTATCGGACTTGTGAAGCCGCAGTTCGAATCTCGTTTCGGCGAGGCGGAAGGCGGCGTCGTGCGCGACGAATGCGTACGGGAGCGTGTGGTGCAGGAAGTTAGTGCGGCGTTGGACGCAGCGGGTTTTACGGTTACCGGCGTTGTCGAATCGCCGATCACGGGGCCTGAGGGCAACGTGGAATACCTCGTGCGGGCCGTGTACGGAGGCGATACGGAGCAGTTGTGCGACGCTGCTTGCGATTCGCTCGAGCAGCCGTGCGATACGACTCGGGAGCCTTTCGCCCCGTCGTGCGATACGGCTCGGAAAGGAAACGAATGAGCATTCTCGGCAACATACTCTGGTTCATATTCGCAGGGCTTTGGCAGGGTCTGAGCTGGATTCTGGTCGGTTGCCTCTGGTGCATCACCATCGTCGGCATACCCGTCGGCTTGCAGTGCTTCAAGATGGCAGGACTTGCATTTCTTCCGTTCGGGAAGGAAGTGGAGTACGGGGGAGGTGTGCCTTCTGCGCTTGCTAACATTCTTTGGCTCATCTTCGGCGGTGTTTTTCTCGCTCTCGAAGCGCTTCTCAATGGGGTTGTGCTTTGCATTACAATCATCGGCATACCGTTCGGACTGCAATGCTTCAAGCAGGCGAAACTCGCGCTCATGCCGTTCGGTGCCGAGGTTATGCCGCGGCGGTGACGCGCGGGGCGTTGATGGGGCCTAATCGAATTCATTATTATGCTTGACATAGGATCATTGCGGTCATTGACTTGGTATACATATATAGAATAATATAAAAGTAGAAAAGGGGTCGGCCCAGGACCATTGGGGAATGGTGGTTGCAACCTGGGGTATTCCCCCGACCCTTTTCAGCGCTGACTTTAGCCTGTAAGCAATCACAAGGGAAGGGGGACGAGATGGCGAGATACGGCATGGTAATCGATCTTACCCGCTGTGCAGGTTGTCAGACCTGCGTCGTTTCGTGTCAATTGACCAACAACCAAAGGCCCGGGATAGCCTGGGGAACCGTCGAAGCAGTGGAGGCGGGCGCATGGCCCGACGGCGATCGCCTGTATCTCCCGCACGCATGCATGCATTGCGATGATGCGCCCTGCGTGGACGTGTGCGCATCGGGAGCGAGTACCAAGCGCGAAGACGGCATTGTCGTGGTGGATTACGACACGTGCATCGGGTGCGGCTCGTGCGATGCCGCTTGCCCGTATGGAGCCAGAAGGATGTCGACTGAAGACACATGGTTCTTCGGGGCGAGTAGTCCTGCTCCCTACGAGGCCGAAGCGAGCCATCCTGCCGGCATTTCTGAGAAGTGCATCTTCTGCTATAAGCGGATTGAGCAAGGGTTGCAGCCCATGTGCGCAACTTCGTGTCCGACCGGTGCCCGCGTATTCGGCGATCTCGATGATGCTTCGAGCGATATCAATACCTATATTGCCGAGAACAAAGCCACCAATATGCCCGGAACAGCTATCTACTACGTGAAAGGCGATCACGACATAGACCTCGCGAGCGTTATCATGGTAGCGGGAAGCGCTGCTCCTCAGAAGGAAAAGCCCGAGAAGGCCGAAGAGGAAAAGGCATCCGAGGGAATCAACCCTGCTGTCGTAGGCGGCGGCGTAGTGGTTGCAGCGGCCGCAGCGGTTGGCATCGGCGTTGCCGTGAAGAAGTCGAAGGATAAGAAACCATCAGTCGAGGCAACGACGAAGGACGGTGAATAGAGATGAAGAAGACCTACGATACAAGTCTGTTCGGCGATATGTCCCGCCGTTCCTTTGTCGGGGCGACCGCCCTCGGGGCCGCAGCGCTCGCGCTCGGCGGATCGGCGTCACTCGAGCCCGTGCAGGCCTTCGCGGCTGACGATAGTGAAGAGACGATCGGCTATACCACCTGCAACATGTGCAACCAAACGCCGAAGTGCGGCCTGAAGGCTCATATCAAAGACGGCAAGGTTGTACGCGTGGAGGGCAACCCCGACCATGTCATGCCGACGCCGTGCGTCAAGGGGTATTCGAGCGTGCAAGCGCTCTATGACCCGAACAGGCTTCTCTATCCGATCAAGCGAACGAATCCCGATAAGAGCCCTGATGCTGATCCTGGTTGGGAACGTATATCGTGGGACGAAGCGCTCGATACCATTGCCGCCGAATTCAACAAGGCGAAAGAGGCGTACGGTCCCGACTCGGTTTTGTTCAACGTAGGCGACCCGAAGGAGAATCTCGGGGCGCTCAATCGATTGGGCAATTTATTCGGATCGGCGAACATCGCCTACGGTGGCGCCCAATGCCAGTATGGTCTCATAATCGCAGGCATTACCACCTTTGGTACGTTTTTGGCATCGCATCCGACCCCCGAGACGAAAGTGCATATCATCTGGGGATCCAACAATGCCTGGTCGGTTCCTATTTCGTATAAAGGTCAGCTCGATCGCAAGCGGGACGGCACGAAATTCATCGTCGTCGACACCCGCATGACTCCGAGCGTGGTGCAGCTTGCCGACCTTTTCCTTCAGCCTCGTACCGGTACCGATGGCGCGCTTGCTTTGGCGATCGCACACGTCATGATCGAAGAGAACCTGATCGACGAAGAGTTTGTGGGTAAATGGGTCGAGGGTTTCGACGAATTCAAGGAGTACGCTGCGCAGTTCACTCCTGAAAAAGCAGAAGAAATCACCTGGGTTCCTGCTGATTCCATTCGAGAAGCCGCACGTATGTGGGGAAGCGGAGAGCCGGGTACGCTCTGGGTGAGCCCGCATTCTACGACGCATCATACTAATGGGGTGCAAAACCAGCGCGCAATCAATGCACTCATCGCTTTAGCTGGTAATATCGATATCGAGGGCGGTATCAAAATAGCGACGAATCCCCTTCCGTACGATACATACGGATCGACTCCCGAGTTCGGCCGTTTCGATCTCATGGACGAGAAGAAAGACCGTCGTGCTGGTGTGGATCGCTGGCCGATTTGGTCTAAAGTCATGCGTCATATGCAAAACGACGGGCTCGTCGAGTACATCGATGATGGAATCATCCACGCGGCACTGTTCCTCGGCTCAAACGTCATGGTGTTTCCCCAGACGCGCCAATACCAAGAGGCAATATCAAAGCTCGATTTCGCTTGCGGGATGGATATGTATCTGAAGCCGATCACCCACAATGTGCTCGATATCGTGCTCCCTGTTGCAATGTGCTTCGAGCGTATGGCGCCGTTTGCTTCTGTGGGCGGTTCGACGATGTACGTAAACGACGTGCTTGTCGAGCCGCAAGGCGAGGCGCGAGAAGACTGGAAGATACTGCTCGATCTTGGGTGCAAACTCGGTTTTGAAGAAGAGTGCTTCCACGGCGATGTCGAGGCGGCCGTTGCAGCGCTTCTCGAAACGGGCAATCCGGGTGTAACACTCGAAGATCTCAGGGCAGCCCTTCCCGCTGGCTATAAAGTCGAAGGCGAGAAGTGGGTGCCGAAGAAATACGAAACGGGCGGCTTGCGCAAAGATGGAGAACCCGGATTCAATACGCCTTCGGGGAAAGTCGAGTTGGTTTCGGGTATGCTGAAAGCTGATGGCTTCGATGGACTGCCTGTGTACAACGAGCCATTGGCGAGTCCTATCAGCACCCCGGACCTGTTCGAGCAATATCCGCTTATACTTGGCACGGGGTCGCGCGTACCGCACTACGTGCACAGCAAGTGGCGCCAAATTCCATGGCTTAACCAGTTTATGCCCGAACCCGTCGTGTTCATAAGCCCAGAAGATGCAGAAGAGCGGGGGCTGCACGAGGGCGATGATGTGCGGCTCTACAATCAGCATGGTGAGCTGCGGGTCAAGGCGGCGATATCAAATATCATGAGGCCGGGAATCGTAGAGTTCCATCATGGATGGGAACAGGCGAACTCATGCGAGCTTATCGCGCGTGATTTTGATCCGATCTCGGGTTTCCCCCCTTATAAAGACGGGTTGTGCCAGGTAGAAAAGATATAGATGCCGCTTGTACGGATTTGGCAATCGGCAACGATGTCAGGGCGTCGGAGGCTGCAAGGCTTCCGGCGCCACTATCCGCGTGTCGGTCCGATGCCTTAATCTTTCGGTGAAAGCAGAAAAGCGGTTGGCAAGCTTGGGCTACCGTGAGACGAACAAAGCGAGGGATACCATGGGTTTATTCGAAAAAGAAGACGCATTGGGGCTCATTCTTGACGAGCGGGCTTCGATCTATGCGCTTCTGGCGCGGCTGTATCGCGAGGAAATACGCGATGACTTGTCGGAGCTTACGGAGATTTCGTTTCCCGACGATACGGCGAACGAGAAGGCGAATACAGGCGCTGTGCTCATGAATTCATATCTGAAAGAGGTAGGCACTGTGAGCGAAACCGAGCTTTCGGTGGATTTCGCCCGCCTGTTCGTTTTAAGAGAGCAGCATACTCGCAATGCGGCGTACCCGTTCGAATCGGTCTACACCTCTCAAACGCATATCGTCATGGATGATGCGCGCGACGACGTCCTTTCCGTCTATCGAGCGAACGAGTTTCAGAAGAAAGCAGACTGCAAGCTTGCCGAAGATCACCTTGCACTGGAGCTCGAATTCGAACAAATGCTATCCGTCCGTGCCCTCGATGCGTATCGCCGAAACGATGACGAACGCCTTGCATACGTCCTTGCACAGCAGCGATCTTTCTTGGAGCGCCATCTTCTCAACTGGGTGGGATTGTTTGCCGAGGCAATGGTGAGTGAAGCAAGAACCGATTTCTATCGCGGGCTCGCATGGTTCACGGTGGGATTTTTGGAGCTCGATCGTTCATTTCTCGAAAGCCTTGCCGACGACGAGTAACGCGATGAAGGCGAGTACCCGCTTCCGAAGCGAGCGTGCGCTTCGTGGGAAAAGAGGATCGGGTCGCCTGCCCTCAGTACTGAGCCTGTGAAGGCGTTGCAACTCTCAACCAGCATGGTAAGATGGCCCCGAAGGATGCTTCGGGGGGAAGTGCTATGACGAGATTCGGGATGGCAATTGATATGACGCTGTGCACCGGGTGCCAAACCTGCGTTGTCGCCTGCCAGCTTGCCAACGCCCAGCGCCCAGGGGTTTCATGGGCAAAGGTGGACGCCCTTGAATGGGGCCGATGGCCCGATGCGAAAAGGGCCTATATGCCTCATGCGTGTCTGCACTGCGACGAGCCGCTGTGCGTTCGGGTGTGTCCCACGGGGGCAAGCGTGCAGCATAACGATGGTACCGTCGGCATCGAGTATGACTTGTGCATCGGCTGCGGCGTGTGCGTAACTGCATGCGTGTACGGTGCTCGTGTCATCAACCGCAACGATTCGTGGGCCTTCGGGGCTATACGGCCTGCTCCCTACGAGATCGGATCGGAAGACAGGGTCGGGGTGGCCGAGAAGTGCACTCTGTGCCGCGATCGGACGGCGAAGGGCAAAAGGCCTGCATGCGTCGAGGCGTGCATAAACAAGATTCGGGTTTTCGGGGATCTCGACGATTCGGAAAGCGAGATCAACGAGTTCATCGAGCAGACGGGTGCGTGCCGGGTAGACGGGACGGCAATGTACTACGCAACGGGTACCTACGATATCGATCCTTACGACGCCATCGTGTCGGCGAACCAGGAAACGAGCGGCAACGGCATCGAGGAACCGGTGACGGAAAATGGAACAGGCAATCCCGCGGTCGTTGTTGCGGCGGGCACGGCGGCGGTGGTGAGCGCAGTCGGGATCGGCATTGCAGCGAAACGCAACGGCGATAAGCGTAAGTCGACAAAGGATTGACAGGCGGAAAACACGGATGTTCGGACAGATGGTCATATGGTATCTGTTCCTCGGGGGAGCCGGGGCGGGCATGGTCGCGATTATGACGCTGTTCGATCTGCTTTCGCAACTGTACGCCGCAAATCCCAAAAGGGTGTGCTTGCAATGGACGCGCTTGCTGACGAGAAGGTTCTTCTCTCTGGGGTATTCATTCAGCGTTTTCGTTCTTGTTCTCGGAGCGTTTTGCCTAATGGTTGATTTGGGCAGACCCGAGCGATTCTATTATGTGCTCACCCATCCGGCCGTATCGGTATTGGCGTTCGGTTCCTACGTGCTCGGTGCGACCATCGTGTGCGCAGCCGTTCTTGGAGCCATCTCGTTTTTCAAGGTGCGGAAGATACCGCTTTGGGCGCTGCGGCTTCTCGAGGTTCTTGCCGTTGCGGTGTCATCGGGAACCATGGTGTACACAGGCTTACTGCTTGTCGAAATCAGTTTCATCCCCCTGTGGAACAACCCCCTCCTGCCAGTTTTGTTCACGTTTTCGGCTCTTTCCGTTGGCATGGCTCTCGTAATCGCCTGCCTGTTTGTGACGTTTCAGGGAATACAGAGAACCGAGCTGATGCGAAAAGCGTCGCTTTTCGACGGTGTCTTCATTGTTCTTGAAGCAATTAGTTTGGGGGCGTATATTGCCGTGGCTATGTTTTCGATCGAGTCGGCAGCGGCTTCCGCGGCCATCTCGGAATTTTTTACAGGAATCAATGCGGCGGAGTTTTGGATTGGCTTTGTCGTGTGCGGACTTGCTGCGCCGTTGGTTCTCGATGCCGTTTACGCTAAAATCAACCATACTGCACTCATGGCTACGGTGGTTCCCCTTGTGCTCATCGGAGGGTTCTATCTGCGGTATTGTTTGGTTAACGTAGGCGTTGCGTAGGTTTGGGCAATGAGGTGCGATCGGTTCGGCACCGTGTTCGGCAAGAGCGAAAGGGCGATCATTGGCGCTTCTAGAGGTAGATGGACAAAGCGGGATACCCATCTGGGTCCAGCTGCGCAATCGGTTCATCTATCTCATCGATTCGGGCCATTATCAAAACGGCGACAAACTTCCTACCGTACGCTCTCTCGCCGAAGAGCTGAATATCAACTACCACACGGTGAACAAGGTGTACATCAGTCTCGAACACGAGGGATATATCAAATCGATTCGCGGCAAAGGGGCGTTTGTCGAAAAGTCCGTGAAGACGGAAAAGGGTCTCTCCTCGGTGGATGTCGTGATCACCGAATGCATTCGCCAGTGCTTGGAGCTGGGGATGACGGCCGAAGACATCAAGGGTCGATTCGGCGAGGTCATCGACGACTGCATAGCGAGCGGCAGTTTGAGAGAACGGACCGACGGAGAGTAACTGCGAGCAGATAGGCAGGTGCAGAACATGGGTAAGGGGAAACGGGGGACTTCCGCGCAGCAACTCGGCGGTTCCGCGCTTATGAATGAAGCGGCGACCCAGTATCTTCCGGAAAAGGCTACGAGATCGGGCGCTACGCTGTTCTCGATCGTTCTAGCGGTGGTGACGTTCTCGATCATCGTGCTGGTTTCGTATTACGGATTCGGGTTCGTGAACGTGTGGACCGTCGTTGCGGGATTCATCATTGCCGCGCTGCTCACGATGTCGATCCACATCGCCATGGAATGGGAGCGGCTCGTCATCTTCCGGTTCGGTGCGTTCAATCGCGTGGCGGGTCCCGGCTTGGTTTTCATGGTTCCCATTATCGAGCAGGTGGCATGTCGCGTTGACGTACGTACTATCGCAACGACGTTCGGTGCCGAGAAAACGCTCACGTCTGATCTTGTTCCTGTGAATATCGATGCGGTGCTGTACTGGATGGTATGGGATGCCAAGAAAGCGTGCGTCGAAGTCGAGGACTACTGCGCCGCCGTGCTCTACATCGCCCAGACTGCCATGCGCGATGCGATCGGGCGGGCGAGTGTAGCCGAAGTCGCTTTGAGTCGCGATCAGCTCGACGAGGAACTCAAGCAGGTCATCGAAGAGGAAACGGAACCATGGGGCATCGCGATACTTTCGGTCAAGATCCGCGATATCGTCATCCCCGAGGAGCTGCAAGAAGTCATGTCACTCGAGGCGCAGGCTGAGCGCGAAAAGAACGCACGATTAGTGCTTGCTTCTGCGGAGCAGGATATTTCCGAGATGATTGCGATGTCAGCTGGTGCCTACGAGGACAACGAAGCAGCGCTCAAGGTGAGGACGCTGCATCTGTTGTACGAAAGCATCAAGAAGTCGAGCGGCACGATCGTGACGGTGCCGTCGTCGCTAAGCGACGGGCTTGGCGGCGGTGCGGCCGATAGCTTGGCCGATCTGGGGGAGAGCTTTAAGCCAAAGCGGTAGGATTCAAAATTTGCCTGCTCGTATCCTTGTAGCGCCGACGATCGTCTTCGCGCTGATATATGCGTGGCAGCGAAGAAAGCTCGGGTCGGCGCGTCAGATCAACAAGATGAACATTCAGGATCTTTAGAAGCTCCCATCCGATAGCTTGCCGACTTCGCCGTTGGTTTGCCGCCTTTTTCACGCTGGTTGTACAGCTTATTGGGGGTTCTCGGCCTAACGGCTTACTCGGCCTCGGCCGTTCCCAGTTGTTCTCAGCGCGCTGTTTTTCGCTTGCCAAGGGATATTATTTGCATTACTATGTTGTACGTACAACATAGGAGGTTCGACATGGCAGATGCAATGGTGACGGCGCGCATGGCTTCCGAGAAAAAGGAAGCGGGCAACCGCATACTCGAGCAGCTGGGTACGAATTCGTCGCAGGTGGTAAATCGTCTGTACGACTACGTGATCGAGAATAAAAAGCTTCCGTTTCCCGGGACGGAACAGCGTCGGAAGATAACGCGGGAGGAGCTTGCAGAGGCCATCGCCTGGGTGGACAGCATACCGCGATTACCGAAAAACAATCGATTTGCAAATATAACCGATGACGAGATCAGATACGAACGACTTGCATCGCGTGGCCATTTTGAAGATGGGAGAGCATGATGCAGTATGTGATCGATACGAACATCTTCATAGACTTTTTTGCTCGCCGCGAGCCTTTCGATTCGTCTGCAAAGAAAATGCTGCTGCTCGGAGCGCTTCATGAGTTCACGCTATGGGCAAGCTCGTCGCAACTTACGGATATTTTTTTCATATTGACAACAGGTCCGCAGAGAATGAGCTGCGACCAGGCGAAAGCTGCTTTGCGAATGTTGCGCAAGCAAACGCGCATCTGCTCGCTTACTGAAGCAGACATCGATGCTGCGCTCGATTCGTCATGGAGCGATTTCGAGGATGCATGCGTCTACCAGTGTGCGCTCAAGCTGAAAGCTGATGCCATCATCACCCGCAATCAAAAGGATTTCGAGAAATCGTCCATCAGAGTATTCGATTGCGATGAGTTCTTCTCGTATCTCGAAGAGGAAAAAGGACTCGTTTACAAGGAGATCCCCTGGTAGCGAAGGCTAGCGAAAGCCAACAAGGCTTGATGCCAAACCCTGCGCGCAAAGCCTTTCTTGTGGTAAAATGATTACCAAGCACCAAGCGCTTGGTAAAAGGAGGTAGTAATGGGCGTGGCAGCATTGGCAGAGCCGCAGACGATAAAGATCTCAAGCAAACGGCAGATTACGATTCCTGCAAAAATATACGAAGAAGCAGGTTTCGGGGAATACGCGCTCTGCACGTGGACCGAACAGGGGCTGCTGCTGCAACCTCTCGACGTCGATGATGAGGATGTTACTGTGGATATCCTTCGCTATCTTGTCGAACAGGGACGCGAGGGCGAAGAGCTGATCGAGCAATACAGAGAGATGAAGAGAAAAATCGTACCGCTGCAAAAAAGGATCGCAGAAGCCGAGCTCGACATCGCCGAAGGAAGAGTAGGACCTGCGCGTGAAATGCAAGAGAGAATGCGCAAAAAATATGGCTTATACGATCGTTAAGACGGAGTCGTTCGAAAATGACTACGACGACATACTCGAATACCTTGTTAGCAAGTTGAAGGCCCCGCAAGCTGCTCTGAATCTTATTGGCGAAGTCGATAAGGCAATCGAACTGCTGTCCGAAACCCCCTTTATACATGCTGTTTCGAACAGACCGACTTTGCGAGCGCGAGATGCCCGCGAGCACTACATACGAAATTACGTAATCGTATATTGGATCGAGAACAAAGAAGTAGTGTTCGCCCGCATGTTTCATCAGGCGCAGGAGTATGATATGCGAACGGGCTCGCAATGAAAGCGTCTAGCGCGAGTCTCCGGCGTCCCGCCTAATTCTTCAACGAATTCAACGGAGCGGGGAAGCGGCCGCCGCGATGGGCGAACACGGAACCCGCGTACTGGTTTACGGGCATGACCGGCGCGTAGCCCAGAAGGCCGCCGAAATCGAGCTTATCGCCCACAGACTTGCCGATGGCGGGGATGATGCGCACAGCAGTCGTTTTGTTGTTGATCATGCCGATGGCGCATTCGTCGGCAATGATGCCGAAAATCGTCTCTACCGTCGTGTCGCCGGGGATGGCGATCATGTCGAGGCCGACCGAGCACACGCAGGTCATGGCCTCGAGTTTTTCAAGTGAAAGCGCTCCGTCCTCGGCGGCTCGGATCATTCCCGCATCCTCCGATACCGGAATGAATGCACCCGAGAGCCCCCCGACCGACGAGGAGGCCATAACGCCGCCCTTCTTCACGGCGTCGTTGAGCATAGCGAGAGCAGCCGTGGTGCCGGGGCCGCCGCACTGGCCGACGCCGATGGCTTCGATGATCTCCGCCACCGAATCGCCTTCGGCGGGGGTGGGGGCGAGCGACAGATCGAGGATGCCCTGCTGAACACCCAGGCGCTTCGATGCTTCGCGTGCCATGAGCTCGCCTGCGCGGGTGATTTTGAATGCGGTTGCCTTGATGGCTTCGGCGATGCTCGTGATGTCGGCGTCTTTCGGCATGTCAGCGAGTACGGCGCGCACCACGCCCGGTCCCGAAACGCCCACGTTCACGACCGCGTCCGCTTCGCCCGATCCGTGGAACGCGCCCGCCATGAAGGGGTTATCCTCGACGGCGTTGCAGAATACGACGAGCTTGCCTGCGCCGATGCATTGGTTGTCGGCGGTCGCTTCGGCCGTTTGTTTGATGATGCCTGCCATTTTGAGCACGGCATCCATGTTGATGCCCGCTCGCGTGGATCCGACGTTGATTGACGAACACACGTTGTCAGTCGTCGAAAGCGCATGGGGGATCGAGTTCATAAGCCGCTCGTCGGCGCTCGATGCGCCCTTATGCACGAGTGCAGAAAAGCCCCCGACGAAATCGACGCCGACTTCTTTGCCCGCCTTGTCCATGGCGATGGCGATGGGGGTGAAGTCCTGTGCGTCGGTCGCGGCGCAGATCTCGGCGATCGGCGTGACGGATATGCGCTTGTTGATGATCGGAATGCCGAATTCGCGTTCGAGCTGTTCGGCGGTTGGAACAAGCTCTTCGGCGGCGCGCGTCATGCGGTCGTAGACCTTGCCGGCCATAACGTCGATGTCCTCATGCGTGCAGCCTCGCAGATTCAACCCCAGCGTAATGGTGCGGATATCGAGGTGCTGCTTGCTGACCATCGCAAGGGTCTCGCGGATTTCGGCTGGTGTGATCTGCATGAGCGGCGTCTTTCTCTTATATAGGTACGCATAACGAATACAGCATAGCAAAAATCACTCCTTGTGCGGTCTGCGTAACTCGTATTCGAAGTTTTCGCACAGGTGGTTTGGGCGCTCACCCCTGACTTGTGCTCACTTCTCCGTAGGGCAGTTCAAGCGTGGTTTTATCGGGCAGCTCGATGACGAGCTTGAAGTCACGGGTAAGATCGATTGCTTTGGCGCGGATGCGTGTGCCGTTGCGCGTGATGACGATCGGTTTTCCGATAAGGAAGCAGCGTGAGCGGTATTCCTCGTAAAATGAGCAGTCTTCGATCGTTGCATACAGGTTCCAGAACGTTTCGAGAATGCATGCGGCGAGTTCGCTTCGCACAGCCCCACGTTCGTTATCGCAAATCGTCCCCGCAACGTCTACAAGGTTTTCAGGAAATCCTTCGGCGGGCTTCCTGACGTTGACGCCTATGCCGAGCACCGCATGTTCGAACCGCCCCGATTCCATATCGATGGTTCCCTCGGTCAGAATGCCCGACACCTTTTTGCCATCGCAGTAGATATCGTTCACCCATTTGATGAGCGCAGCAGATCCGGTCACCTGCTCGATCGCCCGCGCGGTCGCAACGGCTGCTGCACAAGTGATGAACTGGCCTTGGCTCGCTTGCAGGTTGGGATAGAGCACGATGCTCAGATACAGGCCCGTCGAGGCGGGGGAGTAGAACGATTTGCCGGGCCGTCCCTTGCCGGCTGTCTGCTCTTCGGCGACGATCACCGTTGCCTCCCGGACTCCTTCGAGCGCCCGTCTGCGCGCTTCTGAGTTCGTCGAATCGATTCGTTTCCGAACGGAAATCGCGAAGGGATGACGTGCGGGCAGATGGCGTTCGATGCTCTGGGGCGAAAGCGGGTCGCCTTTCTGCGAAAGCGCATAGCCCTTATTCGTAACCGCTTCGATGGTGTAACCCTCGGAGCGCAGGGCTTCGATGGCTTTCCATACAGCATTGCGGCTTATGCCGAGATCGCGTGCTATGGCCGCACCTGAAAGGTGACGTTCTTGGTTGTCTTCCAGTATGCGCAGAACCTTGTTTTTGGTGCTCATCATGCCTCCTGGGGTTCGGATGATACGAGAGCTGCACCCGAGCGTCAACCTCGAAAAGTAAATGAGGGTGACGATTGATCTGTTTCGAGCGGTTTCGTATCGGATGGCTGAGCACCGAGCATCTTTCGATGCTGCCCCGATAGGGGATTCGCACAAGCCTCGAATCTGGTACCAGCCTACCGTTATCCTCCATTGCAAGGTTGTTGCTTGCTATCGGCTTCGGCAACCAGTACAATGCTCTATTGAACAACGTGTTGATTATTGATCGTCCTGTTCAATTGCCGATGTGCGGGCCGACGGGTCCGATGACCGATGCTGTAGTCGAAAGAAGGCCTCATGACCCAATCAGCAGCCGCTGCCTGCGCCACCGCAGAACTCAAGGTCGCAGCCCGCTCGGAGGCTGACGCCTGTTCGGCGGCAACGGTTGCCCCCTGTGCCGTCGACCGTCGCATCATGCGCTCCAAGAAGGCGCTCAGAAGCGCGCTTATTTCGCTCATGGAAGAGCAGGGCTTCGACAGCATTACGGTGGGCGACCTCTGCACGCGCGCTGATTTGAATCGAGGGACGTTCTACAACCACTACCATGATAAAGAGCACCTGCTCGAAACGTTCGAAAACGAGATTATGCAGGGGCTCGACTGCTTTCAGAACAAGATGCAGGATCTGAACCTCAAAGAAATCCTCGCATACCAGATCAGGAAGAAACCCCTGCCGTTTCTGGTCGAGCTGTTCGACTACCTGCGCGAAGAGGGAGGTTTTCTCCATGCCGTGCTCGGACCGGGTGGCGATGTAGGATTCGGCCCGCGCCTGCGCGATTCGGTATGCACGAACCTCATCCAATCCATCCTTCACGAGCGGTACCGCGAAAACCCCACGCCGTTCGTAAACTACTACGTTGCATTCTTCGCCTCTGCGTACTTGGGCGTCATCACGCAATGGATCGAAACGGGCATGCAGGAAAGCTCGGAGGAAATGGCGCTCATCGCGATGCGCCTGCTCTTCATCAAACCGGGCGAATCGATCAAACTGTAAGAAACGGACAAGGGCAGCTAAAGGAGATACACCGTGGCCACCGAGTCAGTACTGGAAACCAACGAGTCCTTGCATATCGGCATCGATGTGGGGTCTACTACCGTGAAGCTGGCGATTCTCGACCAAGAGAACGCCGTGCGCTATTCCATCTACCGTCGTCACCACGCCGATGTTCGGGCGACGATTATCGAGGTGCTCGAAGAGGCCGCCGCCGATTTCGGCTCTGAGGCCATGACTATCGCGATCACCGGCTCGGGCGGTCTGCTTTTGGCGCAGTGGCTCGACATCGAGTTCGTGCAGGAGGTTATCGCGAGCAAAACCGCCGTTGAGACCTTTATCCCCAAAACCGATGTGGCCATCGAGCTCGGTGGCGAGGACGCGAAGATCATTTACTTCGATCAGGGTATCGAACAGCGCATGAACGGTACGTGCGCAGGCGGCACCGGCGCGTTCATCGACCAGATGGCGGCTCTGCTCAATACCGATGCAGGCGGATTGAACGAACTTGCGGCAAGCTGTTCGACCATCTATCCCATTGCGAGTCGCTGCGGCGTGTTCGCGAAGACCGACGTGCAGCCGCTGCTCAACGAGGGCGCACGCAAAGAGGATATCGCCGCCTCGATCTTCCAATCCGTCGTAACCCAGACCATCTCGGGGCTTGCGTGCGGCCGACCGATACGCGGCAACGTAGCCTTTCTCGGAGGACCTCTGCAGTACCTTCCCGAACTGCGTAAACGATTCTATCAAACGCTCGAGCTCGATGGCGAGCATTCGATCGTTCCCGAAAACGCCCACTTGTTCGTTGCCTGTGGCTGTGCAATCGCGGGCACCGAAGCGAAGGCAGAGCTCCTTTCCGATGTGGTCAGTCGCTTGAAGGGCCTCGGAGACATCCAGGGTTCGGAAGTCGTGCGGCTCGATCCGCTGTTCGCGAGCGATAAGGACTACCGCGAATTCAAGGAGCGTCACAGCTGCGAGCGCGTGGCGCGCGGCGAGCTCATGGATTACGAGGGCACGGCTTACCTCGGCATCGATGCCGGGTCTACCACGTTCAAGGCGGCGCTCATCGGCGAAGACGGGCGCTTGCTCTGGACGCACTACGCGAACAACAAAGGAGACGTGCTCGGGTGTGCGAAGACGGCGCTCGGCGAGATGTACAACGCGCTTCCCGTCGATGCCGCAACGGGCGAGCCGGTTGTGCGTATCGGACACGCGACGGTAACCGGCTACGGCGAGGGGCTCCTGCTCGAGGCGCTGCGCGTCGATTCCGGTGAGATCGAAACGGTGGCGCATCTGCGGGGCGCCCAAGAAATGCTGCCCGGAGTCGAGTTTATCCTCGACATTGGCGGGCAGGATATGAAATGCCTACGCGTGAAAGACGGCGTGATCGACCATATCATGCTCAACGAGGCGTGCTCCTCGGGCTGCGGCAGCTTCATCGAAAGCTTTGCGACGGGGTTGAACCTCGAGGTGGCCGAGTTCGCGCAGACTGCCATCGAAGCGGAGAATCCGGTCGATCTCGGCAGCCGCTGCACCGTGTTCATGAACAGCCGCGTGAAGCAGGCGCAGAAAGAAGGCGCGACGGTCGGTGACATCGCGGCCGGCTTGGCTATCTCAGTTATCAAGAACGCGCTGTTCAAGGTCATCAAAATACGCGATCCCCACGACGTGGGCGAGAAGGTCATCGTGCAGGGCGGTACGTTTTTGAACGATGCGGTGCTGCGTGCGTTCGAGCAGCTTTCCGAAGTGAACGCCGTGCGCCCTGATATCGCGGGTAACATGGGCGCCTACGGTGCCGCGCTGCTCGCGCGCGACCGGTGCCATGAAGCGCTGCTGCGCATGGGCTCGCGCGGCGAGGTTCGAACCTCGATGCTCACGCTCGATCAACTCATGGCGCTCAGCCCCTCGCATAAGACGGTGCGCTGCAAGGGTTGCTCGAACTCGTGTCTGCTCACGGTCAACGATTTCGGGAAAGACGAGGCTACCGGCAAGCACCGCCGTTTCATAACGGGTAATCGCTGCGAAAAGGGAGCCGGCACGCTCGACGAGAGCAAAAGCGTCCCGAACCTCTACGAATACAAGAGCAAGCGCCTCTTCGACTACGTACCGCTTTCCGCCGAAGAAGCGTCGCGCACAACGGTCGGCATCCCGCGTGCACTTAACATGTACGAGAATTACCCGTTCTGGTTCACGTTTTTCACAAAGCTCGGATTCAGGGTGGTTCTCTCCGACCCGTCGACGAAGAAAACCTACGAGGCGGGCATCGAATCGATGCCGTCCGAATCGGTGTGTTATCCGGCAAAGCTCTCCCACGGCCACATCATGAACCTGCTCGACAAGCATCCCGACTTCATTTGGTTTCCCTGTTCCAAGTGGGAGCGTCAGGAAGATGAGGGCGCTGGCAACCATTTCAACTGCCCGATCGTCGCAAGCTATCCTGAGGCGCTGCGCCTCAACATCGATGAGCTGCGAGAATCCAAAACGGTGTTTTTGAACCCGTGGTTGCCGTACGATCAGAAAGAGCACTTGAAGAAGCGTTTGTTCGTCGAGCTCGTGGAAGAGCATCGCGATCTTATGGGTGAAGGGATTCCCGCACCGACGCAGGCGGATATCGATGCGGCGGTTGAGGCTGCGTGGGCCGAGGACGAGGCGTTCAAGCGCGATATTCGCGCCAAGGGAGCCGAAACGCTTGCATGGATGGAGGAAACCGACACCCACGGCATCGTGCTTGCAGGCCGTCCGTACCACAACGATCCCGAGATCAACCATGCCATTCCCGAACTCTTGACGAGTTTCGGTCTTGCGGTGCTCACCGAAGACTCGGTTGCGCACTTAGGAACGCTCGAGCGGCCGATACGCGTGGTCGACCAGTGGATGTACCACACGCGTCTGTACGCTGCAGCCAAAGTGGCTACCGAGCGCAAAGACCTCGATCTCATCCAGCTCAATTCGTTCGGCTGTGGCCTCGATGCGCTCACAACCGATCAGGTGCAGGAAATCCTCGAAGCTGCGGGCAAAGTGTTCACCGTGCTCAAGATCGACGAGGTGTCGAATCTCGGTGCCGCGCGTATTCGCGTGCGGAGCCTTCTCGCAGCGCTCAAAGATCAGGCCGATGAAGAGGCGGAATCGGAAAGCATGAACCGGGGTTGTCCCGCGGCTTCTTCGCTCGTGAACCTCCTTAAGGAAACGCCCGAATCGGCCATAGACCGTAAAACAGGCGAAACCGAAGGCCGCATTGCGGCGGAAATCGCCGAAGCTTCGGTACCCGCCACGTTCACCGAAAAAGCCGCACCCGTTGCTGCCGAGGCATTCAGGCAGCGCGAGGGCGCGCCAACCGAGTTCGAGCGGGCGCAGTACACCGAGCAGATGAAGGCCGAGGGCTACACGATCCTCGCGCCGCAGATGGCCCCGATCCACTTCGAACTTCTGATCGACATCTTCCAGCGGTTCGGCTACAACCTCGAGCTGCTTCCGTCGGTGGACCACGGTGCGGTGGATGCGGGCCTGAAGTACGTCAACAACGACATCTGCTATCCGTCGATACTTACGACCGGGCAGGTCATGGAGGCGGTGATGAGCGGGCGCTACGACACCGACAAGCTGGCTATCATCATCACGCAGACCGGCGGAGGATGCCGTGCGACCAACTACATCGCTCTCATCCGCAAGGCACTCAAATCGGTGGGACTCGAGCACATCCCCGTCATCTCGCTCTCGTTCAAAAAGCTCGACGAGGAAAATCCCGGGTTCAAAATCACGCCGAAGATGCTTTTGCAGGCGGTCTATGCGCTCTGTTACGGCGATCTGCTCATGATGTGCTTGTACCGCACCCGGCCCTACGAAGTCGAGCCAGAAAGCGCGACGCGCCTGTTCGATCATTGGATGGAAACGTGCAAAAAGCAGCTTGCGGGGGGCCTTGGGCGCAGTGAATTCAAGCGGACGGTGCGCCAGATCGTAGAGGACTTCGATACGCTGCCGCTTAAGGGGGAGGGGACCAAACCGCGTGTCGGCGTGGTAGGCGAGATTCTCGTGAAGTTCCATCCTACGGCGAACAACCAGATCATCGACGTGATCGAGCGCGAAGGCTGCGAGGCGGTCGTTCCGGGACTCATCGAGTTCTTCCTGTTCGGCATCGCGGGAGCGATCTTCCAGAAAGATCCGCTCGGCCGCAGCTCGAAGGGCGCGATCGGTAGTCGCATCGCACTTAAATTCATCGAACGGTTCCGGGCTCCGGTGAACAAGGCGCTTGCGGCATCGAATCGTTTCGAGCCGCCTGCGAACATCTACGAACTCGCCGAATACGCGAGCGAGATTTTGAGTTTGTGCAACTCGATGGGTGAAGGATGGCTGCTCACCGCCGAGATGGTCGAGCTCATCCGCACGGGCTCTCCGAACGTCGTCTGCACGCAGCCGTTCGCCTGCCTGCCGAACCATGTAGTGGGCAAAGCCGTCATCAAGGAGCTGCGCCGTCGCTACCCCGAAAGCAACATAGTCGCCGTGGACTACGATCCCGGTGCCTCCGAGGTGAACCAGCTCAATCGCATCAAGCTCATGATCTCGGTGGCGAAGGCGAATCTTGCCGATAAGGTTGGGGAAGCGAAGGCTACGCGCGATGCGTTTGTGAAGTCGGAAAAGCCAGCACCTGCGAGCGAGAGGCTCGGTGCCGTGGAGTACGAGACAGAGAGAGCGTAAGTTGGTTTTCGAACACTGATTGCAAACAGGAAGGGGCCCCAAAGGCCCCTTTCCTGTAGATCGTGTTGGCGAAAGCTGGGAGTACTCGTGCAGCTGCTAGTTTGCCGCCGCCTTAGCCGCGGTTTCTGCGACTGCGTTTCCCGCGTCGTGAGCGATGCCCTTGGCGTCGAAAACGACCTCCGAAGCCTTCTTCTTCGTATGAGAAGCTGCCTTCGTCGCTTTCTCCTTCGCGCCTTCGACGGCGCTCGAGGCGCTCGAGGCGATATCGCTCGCAACCTCTTTGGGATTATTGCCGGTAAGCTTCGTGCCGATCAGAAACGCTGCTCCTAAAGCTGCAAGTGCGATCAGTGCGTTTTTCATGGGATTCCTTTCTTCGAGTTTCGTTAGAACCGGAAGCTGCCGCGCGATGCGAGCCGTCGCGCTCTGCGCGCGAGGAGCCTTTCGAAAAAGCTGTTCTTGTAGGTCCAGACGTTCACGGTGAAGGTTCTCGTGGTGGGATCGTACATGGCTCCTCCTTTCAGGTTTGTTCGTGTCGGCGCTTCAGCCGTTTTAGGGTATTCGACTGTATCAAACCAATGCGGCATCGACCGCCCGCACACAGCAGTTGGGGACAAGGCGACAAAGGGCCGTAATGCGCTTGTTTGCGAGCGAAGGACGCTGATGCCGAGGCGTTGAGGGGATGTTTGAATACCTTTCTTCAAAGGAACTCAGTCTGAAGTATAATCAAAAAATAATGCAAAAATAAATGCGTATAATAATACGCATTCTAAAATAAGTCTATAATGAAAGCATCAGATAGAAAGATTGGACCAAGGAGGACGCCATGCCTATCAGCGTCACCGCGACGGAAGTCGCCCGCGATTTCAACGGAGTAATGGAAAAGGTGCGGGTGGCAGGAAGCGTAACGGTTTTCAAGAACAGCCGCCCTATCGCTCAGATCATCCCGATCGAAGCCGCGAAACCCGATCAGGAAGAGGGAAGGACTGCCGACATGGTAGACGTAGCTAAAGGTTTTATCGATGAGTACGCAGACGTTTTTGCCGAGCTTGCAAAATGAAACGGGATTGGAGGTATCTCGAATTATCGGAAGTCATCGCGGTCCATGAGTACCTGCTTGATCAATTTGGCGGTTCCGAAGGAGTTCGGGATACCGATCTGTTGGAGTCTGCTCTCGCCCAACCGCGCCAAACGTTCGATGGGGAAGACCTGTATCAAACATCAGCGGAGAAAGCTGCACGCTACGCATTTGGAATAGTGAACAACCATCCTTTTGTCGACGGTAACAAACGGACAGGGGCAGCTTGTCTCGGCATGTTCCTCCGAGGCAACGACGTACGGTTCAAGCCACGAGGCGATGATTTGTATCGTACGATCATCGCTGTTGCCGACGGGTCTCTTTCGTACAACGAGTTCGTCGCGTGGGTCGAAGCCGTCATAGGGTAAAAACAAGCCTGTTTCGAGCAAGAATAAGGGAAGGCCGCTGGCGATGCGGCCCTCCTTGAAGCTGCAAAATCTACCTGTGCGCGTTTGCGCGTATGGGGTTTACGCGTCGCGTTAGGTGAACCACTCATCCTTTTCGGTAGCCTTCGGTGCTCATTAGGCTCGTAGAAGCCTGGCGCGCACTTCCGAGACAGCGACGCGCGCAAGGAGGGTGGCCCGCACAGCAGCTCTTCGGCAGGCTCTTTGCTATGAGTCCGCCATACCGGCTTCTCGATCGAGCCACTCGATCGCATCCCGGATAACCTGGTCGCGATCGAACTCGTTGAAAATCTCGTGGCAGAGGCCCGCGTAGACGCGCAGCGATTTGTCGGTTGAGGAAACCTCTTCGAACATGTCGAGGCTATCTAGCGGGTCAACGAGGCCGTCGTTTCCGCCGTGCAGCAGGATCACCGGGTCAATGAAATCCCCCGCGTGTTCTTTAAGCCAGGTATGACCGTCGTGCACGGCGCGTAACAGGCCGACCGACATCTCCTTGGCCACAAATGCATCCTCGCAATACGCCTTCACGACCGCCGGATCAGAGCATACGCCATCGCCGAGCTCGTTGGGCAGGTACGCGTCGTCGGGCATCCCTTCATCGACATTGGCTGCAAGCCCTTTGTGGTCACGCGTCCATGCGCCCGAAAGCACGTATCCGGCAAGTTCGCCTGGGTGCGCGGTGCCGAAGCTCGCCGCACCGAACCCGCCCATCGAGTGGCCGATCATGTACACGAGAAGATCGGGATACGCTTCGCGGGCAGCGCTGACGAACAGTTCAGTGTCTTTCACGATTTCCTCGCGGTCGCGGAAGAATACCAGCTTGCCCATCGATCGGCCGTGGCCCCGATGATCGAAGCGCACAACGGCGTATCCGGCATCGTTGAGCTTGCCTGTGAGGTAGTCGTACCGGCCGTAATGCTCGCACAAACCGTGTACGATGACGACGATTGCTTTCGGATCGTCGGGAGCATCGAGTCTTCCGCAAAGAAGAACGTTGTCGTGGGCTGTTTTGGTGAACTCTCTGTGCATGGCTGCTCCTCGTGGCTTGGATGCGTTTTTGGATGTACGGCCTTGAGCCAAGCCCATTCTACTCTATGGAAGCTGTGGTCGGGCGGTTCGGCACGGTGGTAATATGCGGGTTTTTGTGCCACGATACGGAGTGAAGAAAGAAGGTGGTTCTCGATGGAGCTTGAAGCATGTACGACGGCGTGTCTCGGTGACAGCATGATGCCGTTTGTCGTAGGGGGAATCATCGTGGCCGCCCTCGTCGTCCTCATAATCGCCTTCGTGCTCATGAAGCGCAGGAAGTAGGAGTCGTTATGACGAGCACAGGCAAGCTCATCATCTGCCCGACACCGCTGGGAAACCTCGGCGACATGACCGATCGCGCCCTTAGGGCGCTGCAAAACGCCGATGTCGTCTGCGCTGAGGATACGCGCGTCACGGGCAAGCTGCTTGCCGCCTTCGGCATCAAGAAACGGCTCGAACGCCTCGATGAACAGGCGCTGTCGACGCAGGCCGACCGTATCGTTGGGAGAGTGGAGCACGGCGAGACGATCGTGTACGCAAGCGATGCGGGTATGCCGGGGGTTTCGGATCCGGGACTTCGACTCGTGCGGGCTGCTCAGGACGCAGGCGTTGGCGTCGAAGTGCTGCCGGGCCCGACTGCCGTTGCGACCGCGTACGTGGCAAGCGGCACAGCGAGCCCCCGTTTCTACTTCGGGGGGTTCTTTCCCCGCAAAGCCGCTGAACGCACCGAAGCGCTCACCAGGCTCAAAAGTCTCGATGCCGCGCTCATCTTCTACGAAAGCCCGAAGCGGCTCGCCTCGACGCTCACCGCGATCGCCGAAGCGTTCCCCGAACGCGAGGTTGCGGTATGCCGTGAGCTCACCAAGCTCCACGAGGAGGTCGTGCGCATGCCTTCGGTTGAGGTCGCTCGCCTATTCGAAGCGCGCGAGCGCGACGCGGCCATTAAGGGCGAGATCGTCATCGTCATCGGCGGTCCGAGCGAGCGCGAAGCGGTGGCCGACGAAAAAGAGGCGCTCGAGGCAGCCAGAATGCGGGCGGAAGAGCTCAGGCACGAAGGCGGTTTCACCAAAAAGGACATCACGGCGGCGCTTCAGCGGGAGTTCGGCATTTCCCGCAACGACGCGTACGGAATTGCGATCGGGTAGGGCAGCGCGGTGGATGAGACGTTGGATGGTCCGATAGGCAAGCAATTCGCGCGCTACGTTTCGCTCAACGTGTTCGGTATGATCGCCATGTCGGTCTACATTCTCGCCGACACGTTTTTCATCGCAAACGGGGTGGGGGCCGACGGCCTCGCCGCGCTCAACTTCGCCATTGTCATCTGGACTATCATGCAGGCCACTGGACTCATGCTCGGCATCGGAGGCGCGACGAAGTTCCAGGTGTTCAAATCACAGGGAAACACAGGTGCTGCAAGCCGTACGTTTTCAAACGCGGTTATGCTCGCCCTTGTTGCCGCCGCGGTATACCTTGTGGCGGTGAATGTGTTCGCCACCCCGATCTCGCATGGCCTCGGTGCCGATGCCGATACGCTGGAGCTTACGAGCACATACCTCCGGGTCATCTTTTGTTTTGCGCCGTTCTTCCTCATGAACAACGTGCTTTTGCCCTTCGTGCGCAACGACGGCAGCCCGCAGCTTGCGATGGCCGGCATGATCCTCGGAAGCATGGCGAACATTCTGCTCGATTACCTGTTCATCATGGTGTTCGAGTGGGGTATGTTCGGTGCGGCGTTTGCGACAGGCATCGCCCCCATCCTCAGCATGGCAGTGCTTTCCATCCACTTCATCAAGCGCAAAAACACGTTCACGTTTGTAAAAACAAGGCCCGATTTCTCCTTGATGAGAAGCATTGCGGCGCTAGGCATCTCGTCGTTCATCGTCGAAATCACGGGCGGCGTCGTGTTGTTCATCTTCAACCTCATCATCCTTTCATTCGAAGGGAACACGGGCGTCGCCGCCTATGGAATCGTGGCAAATCTGGCGTTCGTCGCCACAGCGCTGTTCGTGGGCACGGCGCAGGGTATCCAGCCGCTTGCTTCGCACAACTACGCGCAGGGCCATACGGGCAATCTGAACAAGGTGCTGCGGTATACGCTTCTGACTGCACTTGTTATCTCGGTGCTCGTCATCGCAGTGGTATGGCTGTTTGCCGATCCGCTTGCGGCGGCGTTCAACCGCGATAACGATCCTCGTCTCACCGCGCTGGCTGCGGACGGCATGCGCATATACTTCGTCGGCTACCTGTTCGCGGGTGCGAACATCGTTGCGGCCGCGTTCTTCAGCGCGGTCGAGGAGCCTGCGCGCGGGCTCGCCATATCGATCGTGCGCGGGTTCGTCGCCATCGTCGCGTTCGTGTTCGTGCTTGCTGCGCTGTTCGGAATGACAGGCGTGTGGGCCACGTTTCCGGCAGCGGAGGCTGCAACCGCGTGTTTGACGGCCTTTTTCCTCGTGAGGTTTGTGCGCAAGAGGGGCGTGCGCCGTGCTGGGTAGGAAGAAACCCACCTCCGGGCGGCGGTCGTTTGAGGGACGCATGCACGCGGACAAAAAAGCGGAGAAGCATGCGCGTGCAGGCAGGCAAGCGGGGGCGGGCGCGGCTCAACGCACCGCTTCAGGTGCAGCCAGGCGTGCGGGCGCGGGGGCGAAACTTGGCGAGCGCGCGATCGAGGTGAACGGTATGCCCGTGGCCCTTACGGTGAAGCGCATCAAGAACGTGAATCTTCGGGTGAAGCCCGATGGAAGCATTGCGGTGTCGGCGCCGCCGTGGGTCTCCGATGCTCAGATCGCCTCGTTCGTCACCGAGAAGCAAGGCTGGATCGAAGCGCGCAGGCAGGCACATGCCGCGTCGCCGTACGGCCTTGCGCACGAAGCGACTCCCGACGAGGTGTTGGCATGGCGTGCGGCGGTGAAGGCCGCGGTGCCGAGCCTTGTGGCAACGTGGGAGCCGGTTATGGGCGTGCGCGCGGGCAAGCTCGCGTACCGGAACATGACGAGCCGATGGGGCAGCTGCAATCCGAAAACGGGCCGCATCTGCATCAACGTGCAGCTTGCGAAGTATCCGCCGGAGTGTTTGGAGTACGTGGTCGTTCACGAGCTGTGCCACTTGCTCGAGCGCGGACACGGGCCGCGGTTCAAGGCGCTCATGGATGCGTATCTTCCCGATTGGCGCGAACGGAGAGCGAAGCTGCGCGGATAGGTGCCGCGCCATGTTCGCTCGTCGGGGTCGATGCCGTCAATGCCCCGTTGCCCGCCTTCAATTCGCCAGTTTCGTGACGCATCGGCAACCGAACGGTTGACAAAGCGCCGATGTGCCCATAATGGGGAAATGGACCGTCCACCTGAAACACCGGATCCGACCGTCGTCGGTACTGCCCCTTTGCGCAATGAGGATTCCCCCATCGAATCCGGTATGCCCAAACGCAGGCGGACGATCGTGCTTGCCACGATGATGGTCGGCACGTTTATCGCATCGCTTTCGCAAAGCATGCTCATTGCGGCTCTGCCCACCATCATGGTGCAGTTCGGTGTCGATGCGACACTCGGACAGTTGCTTACCACGTCCTACATCTTCACGCTCGGGCTGATATCGGCCATGACGGCGGCACTTATCGGCAAGTTCAACACGAAGTACCTCTTCATGATCGCCATGACCGTTTTCGTAGCAGGGTGTGCGGCGGCGCTCGTCGCTCCCAATTACTGGCTTTTGCTCGCTGCGCGCCTGCTGCAGGCGGGGGGAGCGGGTGTGGCGCTTCCGCTTGTGCAAGTGGTGGCGTTGTCGGTCTATCCGAAAGAACAGTATGGGCGCGCTATGGGCATGGTGGGCCTCATCATCGGCTTTGCGCCCGCCATTGGGCCGACGGTTTCCGGATTCATGATCGATCTGTGGGGATGGAAGTCGATTTTCATCATTCTCGGGTCAATCGTTGCCGTCATCATCCTCGTATCGGTGTTCGTGCTGCGCGATGCTGCCGAACACGAACGGGAGCGATTCGATACGCTTTCGGCCATGCTCTACACCGTCGGGTTCGTGTGCTTCATGGTGGGGGTGACCGCGGTGGAGTCGCTCGGACTCGACGACGTTCGCGCCTACATCCCCTCTATTCTCGGAACGGTTGCACTCGTCGTGTTTGCCCGGCGGCAGTTCGTCATCGATAATCCGCTGCTCAAGCTTTGCTGTCTGAAAAACCGTCAATTCGGCATCGCGACGGTGCTTGTGGTGGTCACGCAGGTGGCGTTGATGGTAGGCGCGATCATGGTGCCGTTGTTCGTGCAGGACATCCAAGGCAAAAGCGCAACGGCCTCGGGTCTGACCATCTTGCCGGGTGCTATGCTGCTCGGATTCCTCAACCCGCTTACGGGTCGCCTTCTCGACAAGTACGGCGCCCGGCCCCTCATCGCCGTCGGATGCACGCTGCTTATTCTGGGGACGCTTGTGTTCGTGAAGCTCGGGACGGGCGTTCCTGCATGGATCGTAACGGTAACGTACGGCATCCGCATCATCGGGGTCGCATGTCTCATGATGCCGATGACGGCGTACGGATGCGCCGCGTTGCCGAGCGACGACCTTGCGCAAGGCACCGCGATCATGACATCGTTTCGTCAGATATTCGGTGCGATCGGAAGCTCGATCCTCGTGTCGGTCATGGCGGGCAACGCCGAAGCATCGACGGGGATCGATTTGTTCGGATTCGGCGTGAGTTTCGAGGTTCAGGCTGCTATCGTGTTCGTTGGACTTGTCGTGGGGCTCGCTTTCGTCCCGCATAAGCGAAAGACTGTACCCAAGAACGCCTGAGAAGAAAGCGAGCACATGAACAACGATATGCATCCGGCGCGCGAGCGCCTGGCATCCGGCGAATGGTGCGATGTGGCCGATCCCCTGATGGGTCGCGATCTCGAGCATGCCCGTGCGGTTGCATGCCGATTCAATACCGACCAAAGCCTGACAACCGACCAGCGAACCGATCTTCTGCGCGACGTGTTCGGATCGATCGGCGAGGGAGTGACGCTTTCGCTTGGGCTCTGGTTCGATTTCGGCTACAACATACACATCGGCAAAGGGAGCTTCGTCAATTTTAACGCAGTGTTTCTCGACGGTGCCCCGATTGTGCTCGGCAACGACGTATGGGTCGGGCCGAATGTCACGTTTTCGACGCCGATGCATCCTTTGCTTGCCGAAGAGCGCGTGCCGTTCTCCGACGAGACGGGAGATCACTTCTACGAGCGTTGCGAGCCCATTACGGTGGGCGATAACGTGTGGATCGCCGCAAACGTTACGATCAACCCGGGCGTGACCATCGGCGAGGGCGTCGTGATCGGATCGGGCAGCGTTGTCACCAAGGACATCCCTGCGCGTACGATCGCATACGGTAATCCATGTCGCCCCGTCCGCGAGATCACCGAAGCGGATCGGATCGGGTTGAGGCTGTGAAAGGGCGGTCTGTCCGAAACACGCTGCACTCGCATTCTGTGGGACAAGTCTGCATGGCAGTCGGACCAAATACCTTGGGTTATCGACGCTGTGCGCTAGAAGTAAACTACCTGTTCAAATGCTTATCTCTACCGTTTTAGGAGAGGGCAATTCAGGAAAATACGTTGTTTTTGGAGTTGTGGCTTTCCCCTTCGATTCGAACAATCAGGATAACGGGCGAAACGTGCCCGCATCGAATCGGAGGGAAAGAGGAAGTCATGGCAAATCAGCTGAATATGGATCGACGGCATTTTCTTGCAGGTGTGGCGGGTGCAACGGCTTTGGGTGTCGCGGGATGCTTCGTCGGGTGCTCTCCTGCGGCCGAAGGAAAATCGGATGCGGATGGTGCGGATCAGACGGCGGCTCCATCGAACGAAAACGCGCCAGCGGGCAAGAAGGACTGGCTCGGCATTCCGCCGGAGGTAGCCGACGTAAGTAAAACCGTCGATGCCGAGGTCGTCATCGTCGGTGCCGGGGTTGCGGGGCTTGCGGCTGGACTTGCTGCCATTGAGAACGGCGTGAAGCCGATTATTCTCGAGAAGGGCCAGACGTCTCGTTCGGGCGGCGGAGTCCATGGTGCAGTCAATACGAAGCTTCAAGCAGAGAGCGGTATAACGTTCACGGTTGAAGATATCGACAAATTCATCAAGGCCGAGATGAAAAATTCCGGCATGAACGCCGACGAATCGCTTTTGCGTGTCTGGGCCGCTGAAAGCGGAGCTGTCCTTGACAAGATTGTCGAGCTGACGGCGGCAGATGGAGTTGAAAGTCGTATCAACACGCTTCCTCTTCCCGATTACGATCAAGAAGAGCAGGAATACTTCACCGAAGGAGCTTATCCCGTCGGCCATGCAGTCGGTCCTGGTGATGCAAATGGACCAGCTATCGATGCGCTTACGAAAAAAATCCAAAGCGAGGGCGGAGAGTTCTACTATTCGACTCCTGGCGTTGCTCTTATCCAGGATGAAGCTGGCAATGTTACGGGGGTTTACGGTCAGCAGAACAACCAATACATTCGGTTCAATGCGAGTAAAGGCGTAATCGTTACAACGGGAGAGTACGGAAACAACCCCGACATGGTCGACGAATTCGTACCGCAGGTTGCGGGGCTTGGCCTCAACTGCTTCTATGCACCCCCCGTTAATACGGGAGACGGCCATAAAATGATGGTTTGGGCGGGTGCCGAGATGCAGCGCCCTCCCCATGCGCCGATGACTGCGTGTACGTTCCTCGTTCCACAGCCTGTTCCGTTTTTGCTGGTCAATAAACGAGGGGAGCGGTTCCAAAACGAAGCGAGCAGCAACTTTATTGCATTCAATTCGGTTGGGCATCAGCCCGATATGACAGCATTTCAGGTGTTCGACTCGCGCTGGGCGGATGTATGCAACGAGTTAAAGGTGATGACATGGGAAAATACGTTCCTTCCCGATGCTGAAAAGAAAGCCGCTATCGAAGAGGCTTCGCTAAAAGCGGATACGCTTGAAGAGCTTGCAGCGTTGATGGGAATCGATCCCGCAGCGTTTGCCGAGACGGTTGCTCGACGCAATGCGCTTGCCGATTCGGGCCACGACGACGATTTCGGGCTGCCACTCGATCGACTTGTCGCGACAAAAATTACGGATCCGCCGTTTTTTGCTAATCAAAACGTTCTCATTGGCTATGGCGTTTGCCTCGGTGGCGTTTGGGTAAACAAGAACATGCAGGTGCTCAAGAAAGACGGATCGCCGATTGACGGGCTGTACGCTGCGGGCAATACGGTTGGAAGGCGATTTGGAACGAGCTACTTTCAGGAGCTATGCGGCCTGAGCAACGGAATGGCCGATGCTCATGGGTACGTAGCAGGCCGTTCGGCGGCAACGCGAGCGTAAACCCGTTTCATTTCCTCTGTGCAACGGGGGTGCGTGCAACTCTGCGTGCCCCCGTTCGCTCTGCGGGCGGGGTTTCGTTTATAATCTCGGTGGGAGCGTTTCGCGTATCGAGGGAGGGCGATGAAACGTATCGGTGCTTTGCCGCTGCTTAATTCGAGGTACGTGCTGACCATGATCGGTTTCGGTCTGTATTGGTCGTGGGTCGATTGCGCTCTGTTCATGCCGATACTATACGAGCCGATCGCACAGGGTGCTGTTCAGCTTTCGGTCCTTCATTTGACAGTGATGGCGGTTGCGGTTGCCGTATCGGCGCTCGCTTCATTGGCAAAGAAAAACGTTCCGCTTTTGTCGAAACGAACGATCGTTTTATTTTCGCTGCTCTGTTTTTTCGGGAGCGGGTGTATCGTGCTAGCGAGCGTGCACTACTCCGAATTCGCGATAGCGATGGCCGCACTAACATGCGGATTAGGCATGGGAATCGGTGCGCTCTCCTGGGGATATCTTATATCGTCGTATCGCGTAGAGGGCGCAAGCATCTGTATACCGGGAACGTTCGTCGCAGCAGTATTGTTTGGGTTCGTCGTCACGCTGATGATCCCCGCTGCCGCTCGTATGATCGTCGTGCTTCTTCCGATTGCGTCGGGGTTGCTCTTGGTGTTGACGTTGCGCATCGGGAAGAGCGAGCGGATTGCCGCTTTTGACGCCGAGGACGAAAAGGCTGAAAACGATTCCGAGAGCGTCGCGATTCTGGGCGAGGTACCATTGCGCTTCCTCGTAATCCTATTCCTGTTTTGCGCAGCGTTTGGCATCATGCAATATCTTCTTGTTCTCCCCCATGACGGGGCGGACTCGATTGTGGGATCGAACATTGCGGTCCGAGGACTCATATCGCTTGTAGTACTCGTCGGGTTTGGCATATTCTCGTGGAAACCCGATATATCCTACAGAATTGGGCTGCTTCTTATCACAGCAGGATTCCTTGCCGCCCCGTTTACGAAGAGCATTTCTTTTTCGAGCGTTGTTGTTATGGCGGGGTACACGTGCTTCGACATGATGGGCTGGATTGTCGTTGCGGCGCTAGTCGCCCGGCATTGCATGGATGCGACGCGTATTATTGCGATTGCACGCGTTGCGGCTTTAGGTGGCGTGCTCGTTGGGGGAGTCGTTGGTTCGCTATTGGTCCCCTGGGCATGGTCAGATGACGCCAATATGGCAATAACGATGACCGCTGTCGCGTATCTTCTGGTAGCCGCTGCGGTTTTGCTGCTGTATGGGGGCTCTTCAAGCGTGTGGGGACTCATGAAGAAAGAGTCGGTGACGATCGATGTGGTCCAGCAAGCAACAGATGAGTCGGTTCGCAGCCTTGCCGCTCGGTATCGCCTTACGCCGCGGGAAACGGAGTTGCTTGGCTTGTTTGTTTCGGGAAGATCGATTCCCTGGATTGCCACAAAGCTCGGTGTGTCCGAAGGCACGATCAGATCGCATACGCGTCATATATACGAGAAAACGAATGTGCATTCTCGTCAGGAACTGATCGATTTCGCGCAGAAGGAAATCAGAGAGCGTGTCGATCGGGAAAGCTAGCTTTCGGTTAGGGATCAACCGCGTGCAGCGGCTTGTGGCTTCTCGTCTGCGGTGTAACCGAGGTAAACCAGAGTGGGGGTGAGGGACTCGGACGAAGGCAGAGGCAGAATCTGCGCAGCAGATGGTTCCGGACGTACACAGTGCGCATGATGAAAACCTTTAAAAAACTCAGCGAACCTACTGCTTTCGGAATGAAAATCAGTGAATCCGTGTCTGTTTCAGTACAAAATGACGTTTGCGAACGATCTTTTATAAAGATAGTTGTGTGCGAGTATTTTTGATCAGGTATATCGCCTAACTTCCCTATTTGGAGAAGCGGATTCAGGAGAAAAATCCGTTCGCAAACGTCATTTTGTACTGAAAAGCGTCCGATCTGCCGGGAATTGGATGATAGGCCCCATGCGTATCTTAGGTGGGATGCCGTGGGGCCGGACGCTCGCGTCGAGAATGCGGCGAAGATGGGTCTTGGATCGTCGGTGCATGCAGAAGTACTTGTACGGTATTGTGCGAGAAGGTAAGGTTGCTGAAGGTCGTTTGGGCTTGGGCATCCGAAATACTGCTCGCGCTGGCGCACGGCGCGGGTGTGCGGTGCCTGCATGAGCCTGCTAAATCATTTCCATCTGGGCGAGCGTGGTGTTGTACCAATGCTCCCAATTGGGTGGGCAGTACTTCTTCGCAGCGTCGACCGTTATCGTGTAGCCGTAGCCTCGTGCGAGTCCGCGAACGTGGGCATTGATGGCTTCTTCCCAGCTCGACCAGCTTATAGTGCCCCAGCCCCAAGCGTTGTGGGGATAGGCGCATGCAGCGCCTTTGGAGCTTTCGGTCAGCGAGATGGCAGGCGACCAGCGGGGGTCTACGCCGTAGTTCCATGCGGCTTCGGCGAACGTTTTGCCCTGGCCCGCCAGAGGTGAACCGGAAAGGTAGGCGTCGATGCGCGGCGTCCATTCGTTGACGAACGCCTGCTTGTCGGTCGACCAATCGACGTTTTCGCTCGGGCTTTCGGGTTCCTGCGTGACCGAGCCCGAGCTGCTCGGTTCATCGAGCTTCTGCTCGGTTTCTTCCGCTGCCTTCTTCTCGGCCTCCGCAGCTTCTGCCACCTTGGCCGCCTCTTCAGCGGCTTTCTGCTCGGCAGCTGCGGCTTCTTCGGCTTTTCTCTGCGCTTCTTCGCGTGCCGCTTGAGCGCTCTTAAGCGCGTCTTCGGCGCGGATCTTCTCGGTTTCGGCTTCCTGCTTCTTGTCTTCGAGATCCTTCTCGGTGTCTTCGAGCTCTTGTTTCATACTCGTGAGCCGATTGATCTCGTTCACGTTCTTGGTATGGATGCGGTCGATGTACTCGTAGGTGGTAAGGAAATCCTCGATCGTCCCCGCACCGAGCAGCATATCCATAAGCGAGAATCCCTCTTGTTGCAGGTTGTAGAGCGCTTTCAGGGCATCGCCGCTCTTTTCCTGCTGTGCGGGAAGGTTTGCGTTCAACTCGTCGATACGCGCATGGGTGTCTTCGATCTGCTGTTCCACGGCTTCCAGGTTGGCGACCGCCTCGTCGTACTCAGCAGCCGTTTGCTCGATTTTCTGTTGGAGCTCGTCGGGTTCGGCAATGATGGGATTCGTTTCGGCCTGTGCGGAAGCAGGGCTGAGCGACGGAAGTGCAAGGGAAAACGCAAGGACGAACGCAGCGAGGCATGCGATAGCCTTGCGGGCGTCGAACGTTGGCACGGTGCGGTTGTTGTGTAGTGTAGCCATACGAATTTCGAAGTATACCCGACGGTTATTCGTGCTTTGCCGCACGTCATGAAAGCCACACAAGCCGCTGAGCTTGTCCTGAGCGTATCCAGCGACGCTTCAACTTGCGGCCGAAGCCAGGTGAATGCATTGGCGGTTGCAGACCGAGCGGACCGTGCGCACAGGTATCGGTTGTTCTTATGGCGGCATATCGAACGGTTATGACTGCCTCGCAGAATCCTATTTCACCCATCTTCGGCGCGCGTCGTACACTCTTCTCGTTGGCATTCCATTTCAAGGAGGGATCTGGATATGAGTAACGAAACCGCATCGCACAACCATGCACAGACCAAGGGAATCAGCAGGCGCGACGCGCTCAAAGGCGCGGCCGTCGCTGGCATCGGCATGCTGGGTGCAACCGCGCTTGCCGCCTGCTCGCCCGCAGAAACCGGCGCAAGCACATCGACTTCGACCGATTCGACGACCTGGGACAAAGAGGTCTCTGTTCTCGTAGCGGGAACGGGTACGGCAATCCATGCGGCCATCGCCGCCGCCGAACTCGGCGCGGAATCGGTGCTTGTAGTTGAGAAGGACAAGGCGATGTTCGGCGGCACCTCGGCCACGTCGGGCGGAGGCTACGCGCTCGCGATGCTCGAGTTCAACGAAGCCGAAGGTATTTCCGATACCCGCGATCAGGTGCTCGAATACATGAAGCTCGTCGGCGATTCGCGCATGGACGAGAACGTGCAGGCGGCCTTCGTGGATAACGCGAACGATTTCTGCCGCTTCGTCCTCGATACGCACGGTTGGTCGAAGTGGGGCCACATCAACAAGGCGTTCGGCGATTACTACGAACTGTATCAGGGTTCGCTTCCCGATGCGTTTGGCCGTGGAAGCTGGTACCCCTTCGATGCGAACGGCGAATATCTGGCCGCGCCGGCCCAGTGGACTACATACCAAGAGTACGTGAAGGGCAGCGATGCGATCGAGCTCGCTATGGGCACCTCGATCGAATCGCTCGTTACTGATGCGGAGGGAGCCGTGATCGGCGCAAGGCTTTCCGACGGCACGAGCGTCAAGGCAAACGCCGTCATTTTGGGTACGGGCGGGTTCGAGCACAACGAGGATATGCGCCGCTTCTTCCTGCCCTTCCCGTACTACCGTTCGAATGGCTCGATGAACAACACAGGCGACGGGCATCGGCTCGGTGCCAAGGTGGGCGCACAGCTCGCCTACATGGATACGACGTTCGGCAACCCGTACTTCGATACCCAAAAAGAGTGGGAGCCCGGTGCGTTTCGCTACGACAACGCGGGAAGCGACGCCTTTGCGCCCCGCGGGTTCCCGCACAGCGTCATCGTGAATCGCAAGGGCAAGCGCTTCTGCGACGAATCGACGATGTACGATACGATGAATCGCGCGTTCGGCGTGTACGATACAGGCACGATGGAGTACGTCAACATACCCGGCTTCTGGATCTGCGATGCGACGTATGCGCAAACGTTCCTTCTACCCGGTTATTCGACACCGGCTGAGCTTCCTGAGTTCGTGTTCGCGTTCGACTCGCTTGAAGAGTTGGCCGAGGGCATGGGCATCGACAAGGAAGGTCTGACCGCTGAACTGGCTGCCTTCAATGAAAACGCGGCTCGCGGCGAAGACCCGCTGTGGCATCGCGGAGAGAAGGCTGCGAGCGCGAACACGCTTGCCATGATGAGCGGGCTCATGTCGCTTCCCGATGCCGAGATTCCTGAAACCGTGCTCGGCACGATGCAGGATCCCCCGTTCTACTGCTGCCGTTACGTCCCGGGTATGATGGGTGGTACGCGCGGCGGCCTGCACATCAACGAGAACGCGCAGGTGCTCGACGTCGACGGTAGTCCGATTGCGGGATTGTACGCGGTCGGCAACTGCTCGTCGGGCGTTGCGGGCTACTGGGCGGGCGGCTCGACGCTCGGCCAGGGTGGGGTTATGGGGTATGTGGCGGCTAAGCACATCACGGGGGCATAGCCCTTCGGCTGGAGCCTAACAGGCATCGAGAGCCCGGTTGAGGAATTCGTCGACGAACTCCTTCACCGGGCTCGTCTCGTTCTCCGCATCGGCAGTTCTGCATACGAGCGCAATCGGATAGGCAAGGTCGCATGTTCCAAACTTATCGAGAATCACGACGTCGCTTCGCTGATCCAGATAGGCGCGCGACGAGCCTCCTCCGCAAATGTAGATCGAGGACCCGAGATCCACGAACGCGAGGTTGCTCGTGCTTTCGAGCGTGTTCATGCGGAAGCCGACCTTGATATCGGGACCGATCATTGTTTGCACCATCTTGCTCCAGCGGTCGAAGTGGCTACCGCTGTTGATGACGATGGTTTGGCCTTCGAGATCGTGGCGGCTCAACTGATCGCGATGGGCAAGCGGATGGCTTGCCATCATGGCGAGAAAGCATCGGTCGGTGCCGAGCCGGCGGTAGGTTATGCCGAGAGTCTCGCTCTCTTCGCGCAGTTCTTCGATGCACGAATAATCCGAATCGATGGCGACGTCGACAAGCCCCTTGCGCAATGCGTCGGTCGCCGTCGTATTGAGATCAAGGTCGACGAACGTGTACGGGTGCGATTCGCGGTTCGGCAACGCAGCGTAGAACGGGGAATCGGGAGCAAGGGTGGCCGCTTTAATCGTCGGTCTGTTTTTTGCCGCGGCTTCGCTTTCCGCCAGCGCCTCGGCGTACAATCCGATAATGCGTTGAGCGTAGTCGAGCAGCACAGAGCCGGCGGGGGTGAGCGAGAGCTTCTGCCTCGTCCGGTCGAGCAGCGGGTAGCCGAGTTCCTTTTCCAATGCGCTCATGCGCGCGCTCAGCGATGGCTGGGAGATGTAGAGCTCCTGGGCAGCCTTGGTGATGTTCAGGTGCTTCGCAACGATAACGAACTCGTGAAGTGTTTCGAGCCTCATGCGTCTCCCTTCCTGTTCCCTCATCCATTATAGTGCGCTTTTCGCCGAATGGCATCGCGAGGGATTAACCCTATATCTGTACTGGGAATAATTCCGAAGAGGGAAGGCGTGGTATCATTTCTGCGAGGAGACGGGCCGGTGCCAAGAGGGCGCTCAACGCGGGAGTTGCGAGGGCACTCGGCATCGCGATGGCACAACGCGCGAAACGTTGCGGGAAGCACTCGACACCGCGATGGGATGCGCGTAAAGATTGCATGAGTCGACCGGCACCGCAGGATATCGCTTGGGCGCGAGGGGAGATAAGCGTGATCAAGAAAGCGCAGTTGCCGCTTCAGACGTTAGATCTGATCGCGGGTTTCACCGTATGGGTAATCCTGTCGTCGCTTCTACCGTTCATCAAGCATGATATCTTCATCCCCGACGACATGCTCGCTCTCGTGACCGCCGTGCCCGTGATCTTGGGCTCGGTGCTGCGTATCCCGTTCGGGTACTACGCGAACCTTCTCGGCGCGCGCACGGTGTTTCTCGCGAGCTTCATCGTGCTTTTGTTTCCCGTGTACTTCCTGAGCGTTGCGACCACGTACGTCGATCTTCTCATCGGCGGCGTATTCCTCGGGTTCGGCGGCGCGATCTTCTCGGTCGGGGTTACTTCGCTGCCGAAGTACTATCCGAAAGAACGTCACGGCTTCGTGAACGGCGTGTACGGCTTCGGCAACATGGGTACCGCCATTACCACGTACGCCGCACCGGTACTCGCCGTGCAGTTCGGATGGCAGATGGCCATCAAGTTCTATCTTGGCTTGCTGCTCGTGATGATAGCGCTCAACTTCTTTTTGGGCGATAGGCACGAACCCAAGGTCAAAACGCCCATCGTCCAGCAGATCAAAGCAGTGTGGAAAGACGAGAAGCTGTGGCTCTTCTCGCTCTTCTATTTCGTCACCTTTGGGGCGTTTGTGGCGTTTACCGTGTTCCTGCCGAACTTCCTCGTCAGCGATTTCGGGGTCGATGGCGTAACGGCGGGTATCTTCACCTCGCTTTTCATCGTCACGGCGGCGGTCGTGCGCGTGCTTGGCGGCTGGCTATCCGATCACCTCGATTGCTGGAAGCTCTTAGCGGGCGTGTTCGTGGCTATGATCGCCGGTGCCCTCGTTCTGGCTACGGTACCCGGCCTCGAACTCTTCATGGCGGGCGTGTACGTGATCAGCATCGCGTGCGGCATCGGCAACGGTGTCGTGTTCAAGCTCGTTCCCACCTACTTTGTCGCTCAGGCCGGCCCCGTAAACGGCGTCGTGTCGATGATGGGCGGCCTCGGAGGGTTCTTCCCACCGCTCGTGCTCTCCGCGTTTCTCGGAGCAACCGGGTCCTACGCCCCCGGGTTCATTGCGTTCGCCTGCTCGATCCTTGCGTGCTTAGTTGCCGTGGTGTGGCTCGGCCGAACCGAATCGCGTAAACAGCGTGGTGCTGCCGGGATGTAGCCTCGATGGTCTCGTGGCGTGCTAGAATAGCGGGCACGCATACAAACAAGGCGCGCGATGTCATCGGTCGCGAGGCCGCACGAGAGGAAGCACCATGGCAAAAGGAACCTATTCGTTTACCACGCCCATTTACTACGTGAACGCAGCACCCCACTTGGGGACGGCCTACACAACCGTCGCCGCCGACACCGTGGCCCGCTATCAGCGTATGAACGGCTACGATGTCGCATTCGTGACCGGTCTCGACGAGCACGGGCAGAAGGTTGCCGAAGTGGCCGAGGGCCATGGCATGACGCCGTTAGCGTGGTGCGACTCCATGGAACCGAAGTTTCGCGATGCATGGGATATGCTCGACATCACCTACACCGATTTCGTGCGCACGACCGAGCCGCGACACGCGCGTACCGTGCAGAAGTTCTGGACCGACCTCTACGAAAAGGGCTACCTGTACAAGGGCGCTTACGAAGGCTGGTACTGCGTACACGAGGAAACGTACTATACGGAAGGCGAACTCGAAAAGGATGAGGAAGGCGTGTTCGTATGCCCCGATTGCAAGCGCCCTGTTCGCAAAGCCTCGGGGGAGGAGAACTGGTTTTTCAAGCTTTCCGAGTTCGAGGATAAGCTGCTTGCGTTCTACGACGAGAACCCCGATTTCATCCGCCCCGAAACGCGCAGGAACGAGATCGTCTCGTTCGTGAGAAGCGGGCTGAAGGATCTTTCCATCTCGCGCTCCACGTTTGATTGGGGTGTGCCGCTGCCCTTTGACGAGGGGCACGTGGCCTACGTGTGGGCCGATGCGCTTCTGGCATACATCACAGGCATCGGATACGCCGATCCCGAGCGCGCGGGCGAATTCGAAGAGCGCTGGCCCATGCAGTACCATTTCGTCGGCAAAGACATCATCCGCTTCCATTGCGTGATCTGGCCCGCCATGCTCATGGCGGCGGAGCTGCCCATCACCCATACCGTATTCGGTCACGGTTTCCTGTTGACCAAGGGTGAGAAGATGTCCAAATCGAAGGGCAATGCGCTTTTGCCTGAAGACCTTGTCAAGGTGTTCGGGGTGGATGCGTATCGCTATTACTTCATGAGCGACGTGCAGTTCGGCCATGACGGCTCGATTTCGGTGGAGCGCATGGTACAGGTGTACAACGCGGACTTGGCGAACACCTGGGGCAACCTCTGCTCGCGCGTGTTCAACATGACGAAGAAGTATTTCGATTCGCTGGTGCCGAATCCGCCTGCTGCGGCAGCGACTAATCCCTTGCGCGCGATATCCGACGAGCTGTACGCCGAATACGATCGCTGTATGGGGCTCGTCAACTTTTCGGGTGCGGCGGCTGCGGTGCAGAAGCTCGCGGGCCGCGTGAACCTGTATGTGGAAGAATCCGCACCGTGGAACCTTGCGAAATCGGAAGAAACCGCAGACGAGCTTGCCGCCGTGATCTACAACGCGCTTGAAGCCATCCGCATCATCGCCTTGTACATGGCGCCGTTCATGCCGAACACTTCCGCCGAAGTGTTCAAACGCCTCTCGCTCGGCGCAGTTACCGAGGTGGACGATATCGAGGCTGCGACCGCGTGGGGCCAGCTGCCTGCGGGCAACGCCGTGGAAACGGGTGACCCGTTGTTTCCGCGCCTCGATGTTGAAGCGATCGACTTCGGGGTGGAATAGGGCGCATCGGCATGGCGCTGCGGGTCGTACGCCGAAACCCCCGATGGGCGTGCCCGCGGTGTAGAAAGCCGATCGGTACAGCCGGCAAAGCGGAGCCTGGTGTTTGCGGCACATGAAAGGAGTAGCGGTGACTGAAACGATACAGCAAGGCGACGTGTCTGCGTCCGCCGAACGGTGTGGGAACCCGGGCGAACAATCCGGGCCATCCGGCGATCGGCAGCATGAAGAACCGGTTTTCTTCGACACGCTGTTTCGCCAGAAGCGCAAGCACGGCGAATACCGCGTGATCGATCCGCCTGCACTGAATGCTCCTGTGGCCGATACCCACGCTCACCTGCAGCTTCTCGCCGATCCGGCGCTCGCGCTTGCGCGGGCGGGCATCCGCGACGTGCGATTCGTCTGCACGATCGTCGACGTGCACGAAGACGGTTTGACCACCTACGATCAGCTGAACGATTGGCGGTTCCAGGGTGCGCTCAACATCGCGCGTCTCGTCACGCGCCGCTGTTGAGGCGAACCTCGCCCGTGCGTGCCACGGGTTCGCATCGCAGCTGGCTGCCATCCCCATAACGCCAAGCACTACGACGACGCACTCGAGGCCGAGCTGTATCGGCTTTTGGCCGATCCGCGTACGTGCGCAGTCGGCGAGGTGGGGCTCGACTACCACTACGACTTCTCGCCTCGCGCAGATCAGATTGCGGTGTTCCGCCGCCAAATCGCTCTTGCCCACGAGACGAGACTGCCCCTCGTCCTCCATCTGCGCGAAGCGCACGAGGAGGCGTACCGCATCATGACCGAGGAGGGCTTTCCCGAAGGCGGTGTGCTGCTGCATTGCTTCAACCTTGATTGGGATACGCTTGCGCCGTGGCTCGACAAGGGCTGCTACGCCGCGTTCGGCGGCTCGCTTACGTTCAAAAAGAGCGACGACACGCGTGAGGCTGCACGGCGCATGCCTCTCGGTCGCATTCTCACCGAAACGGACGCGCCGTACATGACGCCCGAGCCTATGCGCGGCATGGAGTGCGGTCCCGATCATGTGATATTCACCGCCGAGCGCTTGGCAGAGGTTCGCGGATGCGAAACGGGGCCTGCGAAGCTCGAGTTTCTCGCGGATATCTACCGCAACGCGCTCGATCTTCTGAACCGCGAGCCGACCGCATGGCAGCTCGAGCACGGCGGCGCTGCACAGGTGGCTGCCGGGCCGAGCGGACCCTGGGGTACGTCCCAATGAACCGTCTCGTCATCTGCGGATCGTTTCGCCCCGAAGGGAAAAGTGCCCACCTCTGCGACGCGCTCGCGCGCCGTATGCACGACCTGTGGCCCGAGGACGAGATCAACCTGTTCAGTTTAGCCGACGACATCGACGTCGATCCGTGCATTGCCTGCGATTATTGCGAGTTGGGGGAAGGCTGCATCATCGAAGACGCGATGCAGGACCTCTATGCGCTCCTCGACGAAGCGGATAGCCTTGTTGTAGTGTCTCCCATCTATTTCGCCGGACCCCCCGCGCAGTTCAAAGCCGTGCTCGATCGGTTTCAGCGGTATTTTTGGACCGATGTCCGCACAAAACCGAAGCGCCCTGCCGAACTGTTCGCCATCGGCGATGGGGGAGACCCTCACGGCTTCGACCCGCTTACGGGCATCGTGCGCTCTGCGCTTGCCGTGGCTGGATACCGCTTGGGCGCGGTGCATGATTGCGTCGGCAAGACCCACGACGAGCTTTACGCGATAGCCGCTGCGTGGGAGCCTGCACAGGGTGGGATATCCGAGGTTTTTGGCGGTGGCTTGCCCTGCTCTGAAGACGAGCGTGCGGCTGGGGGCGCACGATGACCAAGCTATCCCCCTTGGCTACGCCCTCGGCGACACGTGCCGTTCTCGAAGCGCACGGCCTCTACACGAAGAAGGCGCTTGGCCAGAACTTCCTCGTCAACGATGTGATCCTCGAAAAGATTATCGCGTTTTCTCAGGTGAATGAAAGGGATTTCGTGCTTGAGGTGGGTCCCGGTATTGGCACGCTCACTATTGCGCTGCTCAAAAACGCGGGGTTCGTGGTGTCGGTCGAGCGCGATAAAGATCTGCCTGCGGTGCTCGATGAGACGCTTGGCCCCTGGGCCGACCGCTTCGCGCTTGTGGGAAAGGATGCGCTCGATCTGACCGCAACCGATCTTGCCCAAGCGGCTGAACAGGCGGGGCCGCCCGAGGTTCTTGCCGTGCATCCTATGCCGAACAAGTTCGTCGCCAACCTTCCTTATGCGGTAGCGGCGACACTCGTGCTCGATTACTTCGAGCGGTTCGAAAGCATCGAGAGCGCCACGGTGATGGTGCAATCCGAGGTGGCTGATCGCATGTCCGCAAAGGCGGGAACGAAGAACTACGGTGCTTACACGGTGAAGCTTTCTCTGTTCGCTGAGCCTGCGGGACGGTTTTCGGTGAGTCCCGGCAACTTTTTCCCGCCGCCTCGGGTTGAAAGCTCGGTGCTCCGGCTCGACCGCGTGCGCCCTGTAGACGATGACGGCGCTCCGCTCGATGCCGATGCCCTGCGCGCTACGTGCACCATGGCCGAGGCGGCGTTTGCCGCTCGCCGTAAAACCATCGCCAACTCGTGCAAGACATACTTCGCCAGCAAAGGCGAGCAAGGCTCGTCGATTGCTTCTGCGCTGTCGAGCATCTTCGAGCGCGCGGGAATCGACCCGGGCCGACGAGGCGAGACGCTCGTGCGTGCGGAGTTTATCAGGCTCGGCAAGGCGTTACACGACGCTTCGTTCTGATCAGGCAGACGGGAAACCCAGCGATCCCGCACGCGGTAGATCGTTGCCGCCTTCTGAGCCTTTGTGCTCCCGACTCTCCCTTTGTGTCCCCGAGCTCACCTCGTGTTCGCGGTTCTTCCTTCATGTCCCCGAGCCCACCTCGTGTTCGCGACTCGCCCTCTGTGTTCTCGGATCGCCCGATTCCGGCACAAAATTGGAGGTTTGACAATTATATAATCAGATACCTAATGAAATTCAAATCAAAGGCGGACATAATGCCTGATCGCAAGATTTCAAAGTGCTCAAAATTAAACATACGATATTCTCTAATTGTCAAACCTCCAATTTTGTGCCGAGATTTAGAAACTCCGGAACAGATTCCGGCGATGACCGGCACGGCGCAACTTCCAATGGGCTGCCGAGTTCCGATATCTCGGAACGGCGCAACTCCCAATGGGGCTGCCGGGTTCCGATATCTCTGCACACGTGTCAAGGCGCGTTCGAACCAGTGAGTATTTGGCCGCACGGTTCGTCCGTTTGCCGATTAACTTTGTTTGAAGTCCATAGCATCCCTGATCGCAAGGATCTTGTTGCGGACAACCATGATGGAAACGTGCAGATTCTGTCAAGCATTGACTGCCGTGGTATAATTTCAATCTGTTATTGCTGTAATTTGAGTCGCATGTAAGGATGAGTGAGCATGGATTTAGCTAAGCAGGCGAAAATCGTGGATGGAATCCACGATACGTTGCACGATTTCGTCGGCCAGCGGCTGAAGGTTCGCGCCAACATGGGCCGTTCGAAGATCGTCGAGAGCGAAGGCGTTCTCACGCAGGTCCACCCCCAGCTGTTCATCATGGAAGTCGATCGCAAGCGCGGCCGCACGGCGCGCCAGTCGTACCAGTATGTCGACGTGCTGACCGGCATGGTCGAACTCTCCCAGGATGGCGAGCCGCTGTTCGAGCCCTTCATCGAAGAGACTCCTATCGACGAGGCCCCCATGGTTCTCGAAGAGGATATCGAAGAGAAGGAAACGGTGCTCTCGTAACGTGCACCGCTTATGGCACCAATGAAAGAAGCGCCCGCATTCGTCGGGCGCTTCTTGATTCAGGCTCGTGAGCCTGCACTGGGCGCGAAGCGCGCAGGGCAATAAACCACCCGCTATGCGGGTGCGCGTCGAAGGTTTCACCCTTGCAAACCAAACGACCGCCGACCAGGGATAAGATGCAAGTGTTCAAGTCGCATCCGACCTGGAAAGGCGGTCATTATGGCAAACAAGGCGCAAAGCCTGTCGCACACGAAGTGGCTGTGCAAGTACCATATCGTGTTCACACCGAAGTATAGGCGCAAAATCATCTACAACCAATACCGGGATTCGCTGGGCGAGATATTCCGGCAGCTCTGCAGGTACAAGGGGGTCGAGATAATCGAGGGCCACCTGATGCCGGACCACGTGCATATGCTGGTCAGCATCCCGCCCAAGCTGGCAGTGTCGAGCTTCATGGGGTACCCCAAGGGCAAGAGCGCGCTCATGATGTTCGACAAGCACGCGAACCTGAAGTACAAGTTCGGCAACCGGCACTTCTGGGCCGAGGGCTACTACGTGTCGACGGTCGGGCTGAACGAGGCCACGATAGCCAAGTACATCAGGGAGCAGGAAGCCCACGACATCGCGCTGGACAAGCTCAGCGTCAAGGAGTACGAGGACCCCTTCAAGAAGGGGTAGCCTCCGAGAACCCCCTTCGGGGGTAGCCGGGTAGTACGAGCGCCGCTTCAAGCGGCTGCGACGAGTCAAAGGCGATGCGGCTTGAACGAAGTGAAAGGCGGCGCCTTTAGACGCTGCCGGCAGCCCTTGGCCTTATAGGCCCTGTGCAAACCACCCCTTGGAGGGGTGGTTCATGATTCTTGGGAGTCGATAGCTTCGAAGCTATTCCACTTCACCAGCGATGAAGCGGACTGCGTGGCGGCCGAACGTCATGTTGCGGCCGAGGCAGTTGCCCACGAGGTACACGGGGTAGTTGCCCGAGTAGTAGCTGCCCGAACAGGTGCCGACTGCGTACAGGCCCTCGATTGGCATCTCATCGGTGTCGAGTACCTGCGTATCCTTGTTGATGCGTACGCCGTCGAGCGTGGTCAGCAGCGAGCCGCCGAACCATGTGCCGTAAAACGGTGCAGTGCGGATTTCCGAAAGACGGTAGGCTTCCTTGCCCATATCCTCGTCGACGCCCGCATCGAACAGCTCGTTGTAGCGCTCGATCGAGGCGAGGAACTGCGTCTTGGCATCGCCCTCGAACCCGAGCTTGGTTGCAAGCTCGTCGAGCGTATCGGCTTTCTGCATGATGCCCGTGCTGATGTACTTCTCGTCGTAAGCCTCGTCGACGGTTTTGTCCTTAAGCTGCATCTTCCACGTCATGGCTGCGCAGCCCTGCGTCTTGAAGCGCTGCACGTCTTCAGGTGCGTTCACATCGAAGACCTGGCACCACACGCCGCCGGGATGGTTGCTCGCCGCGTGGCAGATGCCATCGTAGTTGCAGCTTTCGTTGGTGATGCGCGCGCCGTTGCGGTCCACTTTCAAGAACGGCTGGCTGCCAAGGTTGAACTGGCCGCCTGTGGCGAACTGCGCATCGGCTCCCTCGCCCGTGTACCCGGCGTCCACGCCTGGCTCGACCGAGCCACGGTCGAAGATCATAGCTGCGGGCGTCGTGTCCATGGCGGCTCCTGCCCAAAGCGCTGCCTTGATGCCCATGCCCGTATTGTTCAGATTGTAGTTCGTCGAGGTCACGCATGCGGGAATAATGGGATTCAGCGCTTGCACCATCACGGGGTCTGCCGGGTATCCGCCCGTGGCGAGCACAACGCCCTTGGCGGCGTTTATCTTCACTGTACCGTCTGGGGTGGTGAAGATGGCGCCGGTCACAGGGCCGCTCCCGTCGCGCACGAGCTTCACGAGGTCGTGGCTGTAGCCCACTTCGTAGCCTTTGTCGGCGATGAACTCGGTAAGCACTTCGATGTGGTTGATGCGGCCGCCTTCGCCGTCGGAGAACGTATGGCACTCGGGCGGGATGTAGTACATCGTGCCGCCCGCGCGCCCATCGCCGCCGTTTTCAACATCGACGGTTACGGTGCAGCCGCCGAGCTTCTCTTCGTAGAGGGCTTGCAGCCATTCGACCATCTCCGAGCTTTGGCGGATCCAGGTGCCTGCGACAGTCGAGTCGTTTTTGAACGATGCGTAGCGGTTGAGTTCGTTCAAGATGCGACCCTCATCGACGCTCTCACCTGTTTGCTCTGTGAACTTCGAGTTGATCGCGCCCACGTCGAAGTGGGGCGCTGCCGGCTCGGAGCCTTTGTCGACAACCAGGAAGTTGAGTCCGAGATCGGCGGCGGTTGCTGCGGCAGCCATACCCGACATGCCGGCGCCCACGATGAGAATGTCGCACTCCTTGGTTTCGGTGATATCGGCATCGGCCACTTCGGGCGCCGAACCCAGCCAGTCGTTTGCTGCCGGTGCCGTGTTGTCGGCGGCTTGCGCTTTCGGTTCCGCCTCTCCCGATGCCTGGGGAGCGCAGCCGGCGAGTCCGAGCGTGGCGAGAGCGCCCGTTGCGGCTGCCCCCGTCAGAAAGCTCCTGCGCGATATTCCTGCATGTTTGTGATCCATTCCGTATCCTCCTTGTAATCCCTTTTGAATCGTGCGCCGCCCGACGAGCTCGGCGCATCGTCGAACAATCCTACGGGACGCTTCACCTGCATGCGTCCCCCGCAGTGGGGCATTTGGGCGAGTCGGCGGGAAAAAATGCGGATCACCCACGATGGGGTATTGTTGCGTTCGCGGGTGGCGTCGGGGCCGAACCTCCTATAGAATTCGAAGGGGAGGAAACGAATGCAGCTGCTCAACCGGTTGAACATGATAACGCGGGACAGGATCGTGCTTGCATGCATGGTGTCCATATTCTGCTTTTCGTTTTCAGGCGCCATTCTCAACGCCGAGGTGTATGCGCGTATCGCCCCGTATTTCGGAGTGGGGCGCGAACTCTCGACGTTTATGCAGGCGGTGCTCTTCCTTGCAGTCGCCTTCGTGGCTGTGAAGAAGCCATCGCTGTTCGATGTGAAGACCATCAGCTTGGTAACCATTGCGGTTCTCGTGGTGTCGGGATTTCTGCTTGCGCTATCGCTTGAGCTGCAAAATCCCCTGTTCGTCATGGTGAGCCTGCTGTGCCGTGCCGCTGGCCAGGTGTGGGCGATTACGGTGTTCTCGGTGGCTCTAACCACAATCTCGTCGCTGAGGACCGTGCTCGTGACCGTGGGTATCGGGATGGTGCTTTCCGGATTTGTCTGGCAGCTCGTTCCCCCGAACCTTCCCGTTGCGCTCGGATCGTTCTTCGTCGTTCTGTGCGCGATCGTTCCCATTGCGCTTACCTGGAAGGTGAGCGTGCCCCTGTTTCAGACGATCAGGCAGTCGGCAGCCGCGTCAAGCATCGGTGTGAGCGATTCTTCGGTTTTCGTCGGCGTCTCCAAACTCAAGGGCTTGTACTTCTGCATGCTGCTCGTGAGCGTCGCTTCGGGCTATGCGCTCGCTTTCAACGAACAGTCGAACGCGCCTATTGTTACCGTGGTCGAGAATATCGTGCTTGCAGCCATCGTCGTCGTGGTTTTAATGGGGGATTCCGCAAAGGAGCACGAGGGAAGGGAAGACCAGCTGTTCTCGTTCGCGGCCCTGCTTATCATTGCGGGATATCTCGTTGCGCCGTTCTCGTTCGGACACGACACCACGGTTACGAACACGCTGTTGCGGGCGGGTCGTGATTGCTTCACTCTGCTGGTGTGGCTCGTGTTGGCCGCGATCGGGCGTCGTAATATCTTTTTGCTGCTGCCGATCCTCGGCTCCGTTCGGTTCATGAGCGCGATCGGCACCGATATCGGCGCAATGGCAGGCCACGTGACCAACGGTCTCCTTGCAGATTCTTCCACAACTGCTGCCGCGATCACGACGGCGTTCGCCTTCGCGTTCATCGCGTTTCTGTGGCTCGGGTTCCGCGATTTCAGCTTCACCCGTGTTATCAACGATGTGAAAGAGGTATCGGAGCCGGAGATACTGCGGGTCGGCGACCATATGGAAGCGCGGAGCCGTTTGTTGGGCATCGAGCACGGGTTGACCGATCGTGAAATCGATATCCTTCAACTGCTCGCCCGCGGCAGAGACGGTAAATTCATCGCCGAGGAGTTCGTCCTTTCGTACAACACGGTGAAAACCCACATCAAGCATATCTATCAGAAGCTCGGCGTGCACTCGCGCCAAGAGCTGATCGATCTGGTAGGGGAATCATAGGGCTGCGCAAGCCATGCGCGGCGGCACGCGCGCGAGAAGGTGCAAGACTGACGCAGCGTGTGCGGCGGTTCGCGCGCACGAAGTGCGTATAGCGCCGCCCATGCGACCTGGGTTGGGCGAGGGCTCCCGCAAAAGTCGAAGGAGCGCACGCGACGCTCCTTCCTGAACCAGGTGTTTACGCGGTGCTGTCGGAATGCGCGATCAGTGGGCTTCCGCCTCGGGGGCAGGAGCGCCGAATGAAAGCTCGGTGCGCGTGATCTTGCACGAGAGGAACATGCACAGCGGCTCGACCTGTATCGCCACGACGTAGCAGATGATCCACAGCAAGGGGGCGGGTGCGAGCCAGCGGTTCACGAACGTCGCATCGATACCCGAGATCATGGCGTTGAGGCAGAACGACAGAATGATGTACATGATGGTGCACAGAAGCACGTCTTTGAGCAAAAACCAACCGAGCGATCCCTCTTTGGCTCCGCACGATACGGCGAACTTCATCGAGAGCGGGATGACGGGAAGCACCGCCATGACGACGGTTCCAATCACCGTTCCGGTAAGCGTTCCCATCAAAAGCCCCATCGGCTCGACGGGAGCACCTGCGACGATCGGCGAGAACAGGCTCATCGTGAAAGCCAAAAACACCGACATGAGAAAACCCATGGCAATACGAAATGCTAATGACATTGCATACCTCTTTTCGACGAGGGCGAAAAGGCTGACAGGCGGCAGGGCGCAACGCAAGCAGTGACGGTCGTCTGGTTTCCCCCTTTCGATCTGACAGCCGCCGGGCATTTCGGCATCATGCTTTAGCCATACAATACGCCGGACACGTTGCATCTGAAAGCTAGTAAAATCGATAGTAGAGTGATGCAGCTATCCATTTTGATAGGTTGTGCTCGGTGCCGCCTGCTCCGTATACTGGTTCGAAGGCATGGCAGGCCTTACAAGGGGACATTCTTAACCTTTGGTTCGAGAATGTGGCGCGGGCGCGTGTAAAGCAAGCACGAGGAGCTGGGTATGCTTTCGATACTGGTTTACAGTAGTGACGGTGACTTCATCCATCGGTGCGACGTGGAAGACATGCAAGAACTGCTTCGCGTGTTCCGCACCGAGTTGCAGCCGCGGTATTCGGATGGGACGTTCGATGTTTCCATCAGCGGAGAGATTCTTTTGGTCGAGCCGGTGAAAGGCCCGCCGAGCGTCGCTCCCTCGCTCACCGAACGCCAACGTCAGATACTGCAGCTGATGGCTCGTTCGTTTGCCCCGAAACAGATAGCAAGCGAACTCGACATCTCCGAAGCCACGGTGCGAATGCATATCAATGCCCTCAAAAAGCGTTTTAACGCCGATAGCCGCGATCAGCTTATGGCGATCGTCGGGGCGCTCGAGTTATGCGATCCGTTCGACAAAAAGGGTGCAAAGCGCACCGCAGTCCATCCCTGTACCGATCGGTAACGGCAGCAGATCACACGCCGTTTCGAGCGGTTTAGGCAGTCGAACCCGCAAGCGTGCGCAACGCTTTCAGCATCATGCGTTTTCCAACGAGCTGGACGTGCTCATCACGGACAGAAGGGAAGGCGTTATGTCTAACATTGAATTGAAAAAATCACTGTGTTTCGGTTGCCACTCCAACTGCGGCGTCCTCGTCACGGTCGAAGACGGCAAGGCGACGAAAATCGAGGGGGATCCTCAGTGCCCCATCAACCAGGGCAAGGTATGCGAGCGTGTCGGGTTTCAGCTTGAGTGGCTCGATCATCCGAAGCGTTTGAACTACCCGCTCAAGCGTATCGGAGCTCGCGGCTCGGGCAAATGGCAGCAGATTTCGTGGGATCAGGCATGTGAGGAGATCGGTGCCGAACTGCGCAGACTCGCCGACGAGTACGGGCCCGAAACCGTCGTGTTCTCCCATGGTACCGGCCGCTCCGACGAGTGGTACATCTCCCGCTTCTTCAACCAATACGGCAGCCCTAACGTTGCCATGGGAGGAGCCGAGATGTGCTGGTGCCCCACCTATTCCATTGAGAGCACCACCTTCGGCCAGTTCGGCGCAACGTCTACCGCGCCGAATACCCAATGCGTCGTATTCTGGGGTCGCAATCCCGCTCAGTGCGGCGATTTCCCCGAGCACTGGGGTTACAGCCAGCTGTTCGAACACAATCCCGACGCGAAGATCATCGTCGTCGATCCGCGCTGCACCGAGTACGCGGCACGGGCGGATATCTGGCTGCGTCTGCGCCCTGGTACCGACGGCGCGCTCGCGCTCGGCTGGATGAACGTCATCATCAACGAAGAGCTCTACAACAAGGAGTTCGTCGAGAAGTGGACGTACGGCTTCGATCAACTCAAAGAAGCGGTACAGGCCTACACGCCCGAGAAGGTTGCCGAAATCACCTGGGTGCCCGCCGAGAAGATCCGGGCTGCGGCACGCATGTACGCGACTATTCGTCCGTGCTTCATGCCGTGGGGCCTTCCCACCGACACCATCGGACGCAACATGACGCAAGCGAATCGAGCGAAAGCGCTGCTTAAAGCGCTCGTCGGCGTCAACGAGATGGGGCAAACCTACCTCGCTCCGCCCAATGCTGTCCGCCCACTCGCCTCGATGGAGATGCCCGACTTGCTTCCCGTATCGCAACGCGAGAAACAGCTCGGGGCCGATCAATTCCCCATGCACAGCTGGCCGAGCTACCAGATGATCTCCGATGCCCAAAGCCGCGTGTTCAAGCACCCCTACTTTCTCAACCAGGATGCGACGTGCACGCACAATTGGTCAATCGTGAGCCAAGCCATCAAGACCGGCAAGCCGTATCCCGTTAAGGGCATGATCTGCTTCGCCTCCAACCCCTTCTCCAACCTTTCGAATTCGAACGATCTGTACGAGTGCATCAAGTTGCTCGATCTCATGGTGACGCACGAGTACACCATGACGCCAGCCGCGATGCTCTCCGATTACGTACTGCCCGCCGCAGGCTGGCTCGAGCGCGTGCAGGTGTGGGGCACCAACGGCGGCGGACCCGCCATCTCGGGTGTTGCCCTTACCGGCGAAGCCGCCATTGAGCCCTTGTACGAACGTCGCGACAACTACGCGTTTTGGCGCTCGCTTGCCGAGGGCACGTTCGAGAAGGAGGAGTTCGAGAAGTACTGGCCGTGGAAGGATTCCGAAGAGGCGAACGACTACATGGTTGAGCCGCTCGGGGTCAAATCGGCCGATACGGTGGGCAAGCCGGTGTTCTGCCCCTCGCCCGACAAGTGGCACGAGCTCACCGATCCGCAAACAGGCGAGCTGTACGGATTCGGCACTCCGACGGGCAAAGTCGAAATCTATTCGACCATTCTCGAAAAGCTCTTCTCCGAAGACGAGGCCATCCCGTACTACGAGGAGCCGTTCGAGTCTCCGGTATCGACGCCCGAGCTTGCGGCTGAGTACCCGCTCATTCTGACGGCGGGCTCTCGCTTCATGCCGTACTACCACTCCGAATACCGTCAGGTGAAAGGATGTCGCGAGCGCTATCCCGATCCGTACTTCCAGATCCACCCGGAAATGGCGGCGAACCTCGGCATCGGCGACGGCATGTGGTGTTGGATCGAGACGCTGCGCGGCAAGTGCCTCCAGCGCGCCAAGCTCGATTCGGGCATTATGCCCCAGGTCATTTCGGCGCAGCACGGTTGGTGGTTCCCCGAGCTTCCCGAGGAAGACCCCTGGCTCGGTGGCTGGTTCATATCGAATATCAACATGTGCACCGATAACGCCGTCGAGAATTGCTGCAAGCTGAGCGGCGTGTACAACATGAAACTTGCGCAGTGCAAGGTGTACAAGGCTGCCGAAGCTCCGTTCAACACGTTTACGAAATAAGTCAGCTGAGAGACCTCCGCCCTGCCTGCGGCGGAGGTCCGAGCGAACGAGAAGGTGCCATGTATTCACCCTATGTTATTCATATCGGCCCGTCGTGCTGCGGGTGCGGCGCGTGCGTGCGGCAGTGCGTGCGCGACAACTTCGCGCTTGCCGGCGATCGGCGCACAAGCGATTCCGCCCCCCTCGATGATCGAGACGGTGGGGGCTGTGCGGCCACCGACGATCGAGCCGAAGCGAAAAAAGATTACGTGTGCGTGGGGTGCATGGCATGCGTGAAATGGTGCCCGACCCATGCGCTTATCATAACGCCTGCAAAACCGGTGAGCGCTTATATACGTGCACGATGATACTGATTGCTGTTACCTGAGGAGATAGCCATGCTCAAGCATATTCACCTGGAAAATTTCAAAGCACAACAAGCTGCCGATCTCGATTTTTCGAAGATCAACATACTCACGGGATTCAACTCGACCGGCAAGACGACGGTCATTCAATCGCTCGCCTTCATCAAGCAGAGCCTGCAGAAGAAGGAGTTGAGTTTCAACGACTACCTTCTGCGCCTGGGCGACTACCGGGAGGTGGTGTCTCGCCACGACACCGAGCTCCCTATCAGGATTTCCGTTACGCTGAATGGGAGCGAAGAGGACCTGCAGTACAGTCTCGATGCATCCATGAACGGTGTGGTGGAGACGTTCGCCGTCGATGGCGAACAGGGTTGGCAATGGGACAGCCGCACCGATGGCGCCGTCGAGGCCTCGGGGCGTTTGTTCTTCCCGATAGCGGCCGGGGGTTACGGCGGCGGCGTGTTCACTTCGTCCGATCCTGCAAAAACCATGCAGGAGCAGAAGCGCACGATGGAATGGTTCGAGAACATGCTGTACCTTTCCTCGAACCGAGGGTTCACGAAGTACAACTATCCTCTGCTTGCCGGGAAGCCCACGGTCGAGGACATCTCGAACCGCACCGGCGACTCGTCTGCGCTCGAAGAGTGGCTGTCGAACCTGATCATATACCGCATCAATGAGGCGAAGCGCTATCCTGCGATGGAAGAGCAGCTCACGCGTATGACGGATCGGCTCTCTTCGCTCGGCGTCGAGATCAGCCCGTATGTGATGAGCGGCCCGAGTGTGGTCATCGACCTCGCCGAAAGCGGCATGTGGGTGAGCGCGGTCAACTCGGGATACGGCGTGAACCAATCGGTCGCCTCGATCGTTTTAGGGTCGCTGTCCGAACCGGGATCCCTCGTCATGATCGAAGAGCCGGAAACCCACCTGCACCCTCGCTTCCAGCGTACGATGGCCCAGATCCTTGCCGATTTCACGAAGGAGGGCAAGCAGGTGCTCATCACCTCGCATTCCGATCACGTGCTTCAGGAAATGAGGAAGCTCGTGTTAGACGGTACGGTGCCGAAGGACGATGTGAAGGTCTACCACTTCGCCAAAGAGGATCGCGTTACCCGCACCTCCGAAATCGATGTGACCGACGAAGCCGCCTTGCGCGAGCTGTTCTCGTAGGCTTTGCGGGTGTGCGTTGAAAGGAGGTCGGCATGGCTGTTCTCTACGAAGACTCGTTCGTGCTGGTGCGCGAAGCGTCGGAGCTGATGGATGAAGCGTTGTCGCAAACGGCCGATCCGAATGCGCGCGGACAGATACGTGCTGCATTCTACAAGCTGTATCAGGCGGCGAACTCCGCAACCATGATCAGCCCCCTGGATGTGCGTGCGGTTGCGGAGGGAAGTGAGGCGTACCAGCTCATCGTCGAGTACCCGTACAAGCTCTACTACCGCGAGGGAAGGTACCCTGTCGCGGATCTGAAGGCGGTATTCGACCGATGGGTTCTCGAGGTCAGCCGGTATGTGGACGACCTTTCGGCAAGCGCAAAGCTTTCGGTAGTGAAGCCATCGAGGGAGAAACGATGAGCGTCTCGTTTGCGACGAGCGACAGACGGATGCGATGAGTCGGGATTTAGGCCGGGCGATACGAGAAACGGTGGCGATAGATATGGATACGACGTATGCGACGCACGGAACCCTGTTCTTCATCGACGGGTTCTGCACGAAAGAGGGAATTGTCGGGTTGAGTCAAGAAGATCATCTGAACCTCATCTCGCGGGGCTTCGGCGACGAAGAGGTAGCGTTGACGGTTCGAAGCGCAGAGCGGTCGGGACGGACCGCGTGCGACGAGGGAGTAAGGCTTTGGGCGAGTTTGCTCACCATACGGGTCGACGGTGAGGAGAAATTCCAGATCAGGTTATCGGCTGAGGCGGTAGGGCGGCTGAAGGAGCGCGGCTTTCTCGATCTCGAGCCGGTAGCGCTTGAGATCGAGAAGCTTCCCTACACGATTCCTTCCGAGCAGTTCGACCCGGCGGCGTTCGAGCCCAAGCTCGATGAATCGCTGCTCGGTATGGGGCTGTGAAGCCGGCGATCGATACAAGCGAAATCAACGATATGTTTCAAGAAGGAAGGCATGTATGTGTTTTAGACCAGCGGCGGTAACGTCGGATAAGACGTGTCCGAAATGCGGCACGGTAAACGATTCTTCGGCGGAGGTATGCTCCGCCTGCGGGGCGAACCTGCCGGTAACGCAAACTTTTCCCGGTGCGCCCGGGGCGCCGGGGGCTCCGGGGGTTCCAGGTGCCTCCGGTCAAGCAGGCAACCCCGGTGCCCCTGCGGCGCCGAATTCGCCCGCGCCTCCGAAGACGCCGGGGGCACCTAAGGTGTAGCGGGGAAATGCGGCGAGAGCTCGCGGTTGGCGTGCGGAAGGGCGCGGTGTGTTTGCGGTCTGCCCGCGCCATACCGTTCGCGGTGCGCTGTTGCGCGTCCGCGGCCGATGTGCGTTGGGCGGCGGCGTCAAGTGCTCTGGCGGCAAGACGCTCGTGCTGGTTGCATGTCGCAGATAACGGCCTGCGTTGCCCGTTCGTGCGTCTGATGTGCAGATGTTCGGATTAATTCCACTTCGCATTTGACAAACAGGCGCGTTGCGGGGAAAATACTTTCTCGCGCACTGCGCACCTTCGTGGGGATGTAGCTCAGCTGGGAGAGCATCACGTTCGCAACGTGGGGGTCGTGGGTTCGAATCCCATCATCTCCACCACGGAAACTAACGGGCCCTCGTCCCAAAGGCGGGGGCCCGTCTTACAAAGACTGAATCAAGCCTTTCGATATTTCCTGTCGCGTGTTGCTCCTTCCGCAATGAGAAAGCCTCGCTCGACCATTGCCGCAAGGTGTCGCTGCGCTGTCTTCGATGATGCTCGAAGATCATCTTTGCTCAGGAATCGGTAGACTTTCCTCTCTGAATAATGATTGCGCTTGCGCATGTAGAGCCCTGCTACCTGATCGTCGCTTGTGATTTTGATGTCTACGTCTGCCATGCGGTCGTAAACGTCGCCTTTGTAGCGGTACACAGCGGACCCCATAGGAACCCAGATGCGAAGGACCATTTTTTCTTTGTACTCGATTGTCTCAAATTCGAGGGATGGGGTCAGGTTGAATGCGTTTGGATTTGACACGACGTTGATGATATTACGCTGCATGGATAATTCAGCTTGCCTTGGCACCCCCGATACCGTGCGATCATCTTGAACGCCAAGGAAGATGCTGCCGCCTTGACGGTTCGCGAACGAGCAAATAGTTTCATAGGTATCTTTTTCAGGCTGATTACCGCATCGCTTGAACTCGATCGTTAATCCTTCGCCCTTGGAAAGATGCTGCTCGAACTCGGATTGGTCCATTCGGGTTATCTTCATTTGTTTCGAGACATTTTATCATTTCGGGACATGTTTCGGGACATTTCCCCTATGCGAAGGTTCCATCACCATTTCAGGTTCTAAATCAATTGTAATGGTGCGCGATGCCTTGTGACTCCCTAAATTAATATGTTCTTCCCTATTTCTGCCACTTGACTAGTGACAAAATTACAAGAACATATATAATTCCTTCCATATATGTATAGCCTCTTACATGAATGAAGCATAAACGGACAAGGAGATACTATGATCGGGAGTACTCGGAGTGCGGGCGGCCGACAAAAACTGCTTGCGCTGCTCGTTACCTTCTGCCTGCTTTTGTCGCTCGTACCCATCTCGGGGTACGCGAACGAAGCAAGCGCGGAACAATCCCCCTCTTCGTCAACCCAGTCGGGGGGATCTGCTGACGACTCTGCGAGCGACCAAGGCTCTTCAGCGGGCGGTCAGGACAACGGCCAATCCGATACATCATCCGACGATGCCTCGGCCTCATCCAGCAAGGCGGATGACGCCGGATCCGCAGCGGGGTCTGAGGGAGAGGGCGGTGAGCAACGTGCAGCCGTCGACCCGCATGCCGCTGCTGCAAACACCGTCGAGCCGAACGCTTCCGAGGGCGAGCCCGTTGCTCCGTTGGCAAACGAAATCGCCCGGTTGACAGGCTCGGTAACCACCACGCCGACAAACCCGCTTTCAGGCGCGTCCTTCAAGATGACTATCGAGATGAACAGCATTTCGGAGGGTGCCTCGACTACCGAGGGCATCCGCGACGCGCAAGTGTCGTTCACCATCCCGAACAACGTGGAAATCCAATCGCTCCCCACCACGAACGGGCAGTACACGGTGTCGCCCGCGAATCCGCAACCAGGTGATACGGTTACCATCACGTACAATAACGAGCTTTCGGTGGGGTCGCTCCATAAGCTCGAGGCATGGTTCCGTTTCCCTGCGGGGGTGAGCTTGCCGAGCGAATCGTTCGAGCCCGTAATCGACCTTTCTGCATCGAACGCTTTCTCCCATACCATGACGCCCGACGAGGTGAATCCGGCCAACAACCCCCTCGGCACCGTCATGCAGGTGACTCCGCAGAACATCAATCCGATCTTCCTTCACAGTGCAACGATCGATCTCACGCGCGAGGCGTATCTCGGCGGTCTCAACCAGAACGACGCTTCGGTCACAATCGAGTTTCCCGGCGATGCCGAAGTTCTTTCGGTTGTGTACAAAGACGTTGAATATCCGGTAGTCGATGACGGCTCGGGCGGCAAAGTGGCAACTGTTCCGATAGGTCTGCTCGGAGTCGGCAACCAAAACGACAAGGAAACGATCACGGTTCTCTATAGCTATCCGCCGATGACGGCGCCTGGGGAAACTCAGTACCAGATCGATGTCACCTATACGGCCACCCGCTTCGATGGCACGCCCATCACGGAGACAGGTTCCATCAGCGAAACCGTCTCCTATCAAAACGGGGGAGCCGATGCGAACGCCTTCTTCATGAAGCATGCGGTAGGCCAAGTGTATCGAACGGGCGATCAGGCGGTCAGCTTCGAGCTCGACTATACCCCGTATGCCGATATGAAAGGCGCAACGCTCACCGATGATCCTCTTCGCGCAGGTGAAGCGAACTTCTTCGATGCCGTCGAGTACCGCACGGTGACGTGGGTTCCCTACGCGATTCTCGATCCTTCGCGGGGAGAAACCGTGCGAACGCAGATGCTTTACCAGACGGCTTCCGATCCCGGTGTATGGCGCGCTGCCGGCTCGCCGAGCGCAACGGGCCGGGTCAACATCGACAGCCTCGGACTTGCGGCAGGCGATTACGTCACGCAGGTCCAGTTCAAATTCTTCGGAGCGACGGGCGATGAGGTGACGGCTGGATCGAGCCCTGTGAAGATCAGGATTCTCGGCACTACGACCGACGGCATCGTGAATACCGGCACCTCCTACGACGACAATGCACTTACGAACGGTGCGTACATGACGGGCGAAATCCGTTTCCCTGGAAGCTCCACATACTCGCAGATCGAGGACGAAGGTATCAAGAACGCACGCACCACGACAACCAACGTGGTGGCGAACAATCCCGAGGTTGGCTTGGCTGGATGGGAAAGCCCCTCATCTCCAAACCCTATTATTCCCGGCAAAGACGTATCGTTCAGCGTCCGCCACTATATAACGAATTCGGTATTGCGCGATGCGACATCGTATCTTATCGTCGATCCCAACATCGAAATCCTCGACATGGAGCTTGACAGCCGGTTTCCCGATGCGACATGGTCCGTCTCTGTTGCGAATAACGGTTATCAGCTGGTTTCAATTACGTGGAACGGCGATATCACCAGTGCCTGGACGCAATACTCGGTGAATTTGAAAGGCATAGCGAAACCGGGTATCGGATCGGAAGCGTATTTCCGTTACCTCGTTGCAAGTGATGATCCTACGCAGCAGTACAGCGGGGGCGGTGCCGGCGTCGTGAACAGTTGGTATCTCAACCGGCCTGCCGACTGGGCCATCATCGACGCGCTTGCGGACCGTGCTTATGGCTCCACGTACCGATGGGGCATTCCCGTCGATAACGGGCTTGGCCTGAACCCGCAGAAGCTTGCATCGGTCAACGGATCAGACTACGCGCTCACCCAGACGACCGATACTTCGCTCGGCGCGCGAAGCGGGTACTTCTCGCTCAGCGCAACCAACACCGAATCGACGAACCTCGAGGAGGTGCGTATCATCGACATGCTGCCTGTGCTCGGCGATACGATGGCGCTGAGCAGCAACGCAAAAAAGAGCACTGCGCAGTTGCAGGTTGACAGCATGACGGATACTTCCGGAGCTGCTTTGTCGTCTGCGTTCGAGCTGTATTATTCCGAAGATGCGACACCCGCCACCAATCAAATCGACTTAACCGATTTCTCGGGAAGCTCGGGCGCAACCTGGACTCCGTGGGATGGCGCTTCAGCGCTTCCTTCGACGGCCAAGGCGGTCATGCTCGTCAAGACCGACGGCCTCAATGCAACCGACTCCTTCGAAGTGCGCCTCAATGTTACGATTCCAGAGAACGCGGCATCGACGACACTCGTGGGTTGGAATGCGATGTCGGCTGGTGGTAAGCACGCAGGTGGCTACATTGTGCCCGGCGAACCGCATAAATCGGGCATTTACATCAGCAAGAGTTCAGCCGACAAGAAACTCGCGGGCATCCTTTGGGAGGATGCCGATGGAAACGACACGCGCGATGCGAGCGAGCCTGTGTACGCGAACAAGATCGTGCGGCTTTACGATTGGGATGACAGTCTCGTTGCGCAAACGACCACTGACGCAGTGGGCCATTACGAGTTCGACAGGCTGTTGCCCGAGCGCTACCGTGTCGAGATCGATCTTCCGGTTAACCTTGAGATAACCGGATACCAGGCGATTTCCGACAAGGAAGTCGACAACGACTTTGTGCGTGCAGACACGTATCTTGCTTCGGCCACGGTGAACCTTGCAACCGAAAGCCACCCTGAAAACGTCGACGGTGGGTTTTACACCAAGGCGAGCATCGGCGATTACGTGTGGGAGGATACGGACGGAAACGGCGTGCAGGATTCTCACGAGCCGGGTTTTGAAAACGCGAAGGTGACGCTGTATCGCATGAACGGTAGTGTTGCGGAAGAAACCGGTTCCATGACAACGTCGGCAGGCGGTGCGTATTCGTTTACCGGATTGAAGCCTGGCACGTACAAAGTGGCGATCGAACCGCTCTCGACCCATATTCCGACCGATCTTGCTGTCGGGGGAGCGGGTGCCGAAAACGATTCCAAGCTCAAAGATACGTGGGAAACCGACGAGCTTGCCTTGGCAAGCGGCGATGCGCGCAGCGATGTCGATGCTGGCCTCACAGGTGCGCTCGATGGCACCGTAACGCTTACAAAGGTCGACCACAACGGCGATGGTCTCGCCGATGCTGTCTTCGGCATCTGGCCGTCGGGCGCCGATGTCGAAGCGGATGAGCCGCTTAAGACGGCAACGAGCCAAGCTGACGGCTCGGTGACGTTCGCCGATCTCGCAAGCGGCGAGTACCAGGTAAAGGAGATTACAGCTCCAGCTGGCTTCGATGCCGACTCAGCCGTTCATCAGGCTCGAATCGTGAGCAACTTGCAGCTTAACGTTGATCTCGGCACGGTTGCGAATACCCTGAGCCTCGGAACCATCGCCCTGACCAAGACCGACGGGGACGGGGCCGCATTGGCGGGTGCCACGTTCGGCCTCTGGTTGGCTACGGCCGACCCCGCACTCGATGATCCGCTCGAGACGGCTGAGAGCGGCCAAGACGGTACCGTTGTATTTACGGACAAGGCTCAGGGGTCGTATCTCGTGAAAGAAATCGCTGCGCCCGAAGGCTACGTGATGAGCGAAGACGTGCACCAGGTGACGCTTGACCGGACGACGCTTTCGTTCGATATCGGTCAGGTAATGAACCAGAAGGTAGAAGATCCCACGCCGCCCGATCCTCCGGGGCCTGTCGACCCGATCGATCCTGTCGATCCGACCGACCCTGCCGATCCCGCGGATCCATCGAACCCTGCGGCGAGCAAACCTGCTGCAACGCCAAGCGGTGCAGCTTGGGCGGCAACAGGCGATAGCGTGCTGCCCCTACTTGTGGCGATCGGAGCTTTGGCGGTGCTCGCGTTAGGAGTGCTCGCGGGCGTGGCGATAAGGGGCAGGTCGAACCGCCGCTAGCGTTACGGCTTGCACTAGGGCTGATCAGCGGCTAAGAACCATATGCTTTAGAAGATGGGCGGCTTCGGCCGCCCATCGGCGTGATAATCCGCTTGAAGTACGATACTCGGAAAGGATTGTGCCACGCTCGTCTGGCCGAGTGTTCCGACCCGCATGTTCGGATGTGCGCCCTATGCTTACTCGCGCTCTCGGTGGTCGCGTCGTCCTTTTGGTGCTCGAAACCCAAGTAGGTGCAAGAAATGACGGTTTTGTAAATGACACGTCTCCCATACGCGCACGGTAACATGCCTTTGATTTGCCGAGCTGGGGAAACGTCGCATACTTTGCTTTGGAGACCGTGTAGAGCACCTTCAGCATTTACCAATCCGCAATTTCTTGGCTGTGTTAGACCACTGTTGACAAGAACACTTGTACCAAAAAGGCTCTCCAACTATACTGAAAGTTATCAGACGACCAGTAAGGAGAAGAGCCTATGCTTGAGATTCTACACCAACTTTTGCCCCAGCTAACCCGCGCTGAGAAAATCGAGATGCTCGCCCACCTAAAAGAAGCCATTGCCGAAGAGCTGATCGTTAGCTCTGAAGGCAACGGACCTTCCGTTTGTCCGCACTGCGGCTGTGCGCGCTTCACCAAGAAGGGCCATGGCCGCTCAAGAGAACAACGATGGCTTTGCGGCGGCTGTGCGCGGACCTTTTCCGGTGCGACCAAAGGACTGCTGGCAAACTCGAAGCTCAGCGGAGGGGCGTGGATGAGCTTTGCCGCATGCATGGTGGATGCATTGAGTCTTCGGGAGTCTGCCAAGCGTTGCAATACCTGCCTTTCCACCGCCTGGTTCATGCGCCACCGCCTTTGTGAGGTGATGGCGAAAAGACTCATGCCTTTTCGTGTCGGGAAAGGGTCAGCCTGCCAGATCGATGAAACCATAGTCAATGAGAATCTCTCGGGGAACTGGACCAGATCAGGGTCTGTTTCGCTACCGAGAAAACCCCATAAGCGGGGGAACGCCATACATGTTTCGGGGTCGTCCAGGGAAAGGATCAGCATCTTAACCGGCATCAGTGACCGGGGAGACTGCTTCTGCGAGGTGTGCTGTCGGGGCAAATCGAGCATCGAAGATATCGAGGCGCTCCTAAAGGGCAAGGTCGAAAAAGGGGCCATCGTATCAAGTGACTGGGATGCAGCTTACCCCAAAGCCTTGGCATCGATCGGTGCGGGGCATAGGCGTTATTGCACATCATCGGGTAAGGGGTATAAGATCAACATGGTCAATGCTCTCCATTCACGCTTGAGGGATTTCCTATTCCCGTTCAAAGGTGTTTCCACAAGGCGCCTTAAACATTACCTTGACTGGTTTTGCTACGTTGAGCAATTCAGGAAAAGCGATGCTGACCGTCGTGAGGTGCTGTACTCAAATGCCATAAGCGGAACATACGAGACGACCAGAAGGAACTATCCTTCAACTCCGTTTCCCTTCGGAGAGTACTGGAATATGTCAACAGTGGTCTAACACAGCCAATTTCTTGCACCTACTTCGCGTGTGAGCACCAAGCGAGCGTATGGTTCGACCTGTCGCAAGCCGTCGGGTACGTGCAGCCCTTGGCACCGAGCTTCGCATAAGCCCGAAAGCGAAGGAGCGCGGCAAGCTTCAACTTGTCGCGCTCCTTGCGCGTATGCAGTTCGGCAGAACCGAGCTCGCGCGGGTCGGCTGCTTAAGCGCACAGGTTCGCGTGTCTGCTCGCTGGTTTGTGTGCTTGCTTGTTCATGCTTGTGGCAGTCTACACCGGCCTATGCTCCCACGTTCCAGTAGCTTGCGTGCGCTATGCTCCTGCGTTCGCGGCAGCCTGCGCGCCTGCCACTCGGCCGAAAGTCATGCAGTCGGCGATGGCGTTGCCGCCGAGGCGGTTGCTGCCGTGGATGCCGCCCGTGCACTCGCCGCATGCGTACAGGTTTGCAACCGACTTCCCCGATGCGTCGAGCGCGTGACAGTCAACGTCGATCTTGATACCGCCCATGGTGTGGTGAACGGTAGGCACCTTGCGGCATGCGTACCAGGGGCCTTCGGTCAGCTGCGTGTCGGCGGTGTTGCCGGCTTTGAATCCGAACTCGTCTTCCGCTTCGCCTGCGACGACCGCATTGTAGGCGTCGATGGATGCCTGGAGCTTCGCGGCGTCCATGCCGGTCTGCTCGGCCAAATCCTCGATCGTCTCTCCCTTGACGATGTGGCCGAGCGAGAGCATGTTCTCGATGGTCGCGCCGTTGGCATCAGGCTCGGTTTCAGAGGGGTAGCGCACCTTGTTGACCACGATCCAGTACGTCGATTCGGGCTGAGCGAAGATGGCCTCGCACAGCTTGTCGCGCTCGGCGCCTTCGTTCACGAAACGCGAGCCTTCCTTGTTCACGAACACGCGGTTGCGCCCCGAAGTGCGGATGTCTTCCATAAGGCCGGTTCCCGGCGTGCCGCACGGATGCAGCTGGATATCAGAAAGGCCTACCAATTCGGCACCGGCGCCTTCGGCGAGTGAAAGACCCTCGCCCTGCGCGCACGGCTTGATGTTCGTGCAGCCAATCGTGTCATCAAGGGTGACGCTCGACCATACGCCCGTATTCACCTTCTGACGGTACTCGACGTTCGCGCCGAATCCGCCTGTTGCGATCACGACCGATTTCGCCTCGACGGTGACGGGTTCAGTGCCGCGATGGAGCGCCTCTACGCCGACAACGGCGCCGCTCGAGTCGGTGTTGAGCTTGGTCACCTGCATCTCGTGGAGCATCGTGATCGTGTCGGAATTCTTCTCGATATAGTCGATGAACGAGCGGATATAGGTGTTGCCAGAGGGGGTGGCGGGGTAGTGGCTGCGCTCGCCGAGCGAGCCGGTGGCCGAACCTACTTCGTCTTTGAACGCGACGCCGAGCGACTCCATCCAGTGCACCGAATCGAGGGCGTTGTCGGTTAAGTAGTGGACAAGCGTCGGATCGCCGAGGTTGTGGCCGCCTTCCATGGTCGAGGTATAGAAGGTCTCAACGAAATCCTCGATGCCCTGTTTTTCCTGCCGCTCGGGGTCAACCGCGTTGAGCGCGCCCTCCGACACGTTGGTCGAGCCGCCTGTAATGCCGCACTTTTCGACGACGACGACCGTTGCACCCGCCTGGGATGCAGAAATCGCTGCGGCAAGTCCCGCACCGCCGCCTCCGACCACGCACACGTCGGCCGTGTACGTTTCGGCAATCTCCTCCTCGGGCGCGGCTGCGCTTTCGAGATCCTTTGCCGCACCCGCCTGCTCGGCGCACTCCTTCACGCCCTGTGCAAGCGACATGCTCGAAAGCGTCGCGCCGGTAACCGCATCGAGGTTGAGCGTCTGGAATTCCATCATCTTGGCCGACAGATCCTCAAGCGCGTACGCGCCCACGCCGAGCGATTCCTGGCTTGTGCTCGTATCGATGGCGGTGATGGCGCTTTCGGAGAACGTGACGTCGATGGTGAACGGCGCGTTATGACCCACCACATCGGCGCTGTACGTTCCAGCCTTCCACGCTGCCGCTGCCTTTTCTTCGGGTTTCGACGGTGCTGCGCATCCGGTCAAGCCGAAGCCCATGAGACCTCCGTACACGCCGAGCATTGCTGCTCCTCGCACAAACGTCCTTCTGCTGATGTTTTCAGGCATTGCTGCTCCCTTCCGCCCGCTTGGCGGGCCCTTGTGTCCGATCGATCCGCTCGGCGAATCTCGGCGAGCATAGGCTTATGGGTTGGGGCAAACTAGACTCGAAAGGTATCCTTGCGGTGTCCAAAATGTACCTTTTTGCAAAACCGCAGGTGAGGATCGTGCATCCACGGGTTTGGTTTCGCTAACGCTTTCCGCGACGCACCAGCCCAATGCTATAATCCCTTCTTCGGGGGTGAAGCATGAGGAAGCAACCACAGCGAACCGATATCGACGCAAACCTGCACACCGGATCCTTTGCAGACTTCAAGGTGGCGTTTTTGCCTGGCCTTTCCATCGCCTTTTTCGGAATGGGCCTCATGCGGCTGTGGTACCAGTACAATTTCTACAACCTCCACTTCTCGGCCGATTACGGACATGTCACGGTCGGCGCGAACATCGTGCGGGTCGGCGTGATTGCGCTTCTGCTGTTCCTGTCGTACAAAACGAAATTCTCCCACAGCTCGCAGTCGTTCTTCGCGTGGTCGGGCTTGGTGCTCATGACGCTTTCGGGTGCGTTCTACCTTGTCGATCTGTTTTTCGGCACGCTGTCGTTTGAGGTCGCTCGTTTCGTGATCGGGGGAGTCGGCCTTGTGGGCGGCGAGATCATCTGGGTGTTCTTCCTGCAGCGCCTCAAGCCGGGCGAGGCGTTTCTCTACGCAGCGGGCGGGCTCGCGCTTTCGTGCTTTCTCTCGTTGGTAGCGGGGTACCTGAGCGCCGACGTCATCGGCATCCTCAACCTGTTCGTACCGGCGCTTTCGGTGATCGCCTACTGGCAATCCATGGCGATTCTCGACAAGCGGGGCGATCCGGTAGCCGAACCATGCGATACGGCCTACAGTGAACGGTACCGCCCCTACATCTCCCAGATCGTCGTAGCGTTCGTTCTCTACGCGCTGCTGCTCGGCATGGCGCTCGGTTATCCCGACGGGCGCATCCGCGAACTGTCGCAGACGGTGCGTTCGGTCCATCAGCTGCTCGTGATCGCCTGCATTGTGTTCACCATTTGGTGGGTGCTCGTGCGCGGACGGGGGTTCAGGCTCTCGACGTATTGGGGTTTCGTGAACGCCCTCATGATCGTATGCATCGGGTTTCTCATGAGCGGGTGGCCGGGATCGGAAGAAGTGGGAACGTTCTTCGTGACGAACGCGATCACGTGCTTCTACATTCCCCTCGTATTTTTCATCTACCTGATCGGGCGCCACTCGCGCAAAGACACCGCGCTTCTGTACGGCATCGTCTACGGCGGTGCGCTTTTCGCCATGAGCATCGGACGTATCATCGTCTACGCGGTTGGCCCGACGCTCGATCACGGCCTGTGGCTGCTCATCTGCATGGCGTTCGTGGTGCTTGTCGAGATGGTGCTCGTGCTGCGCCCGCAACCCGAGGTGACCCAGCCACTTGCCTACGAACTCAAAGCGCTGCCTCGCGAAGAGAGCGCCGATCCTCTCGTTTCTCGAAGCGACATCGGCGATCCGTTCGATTCATTCGCGAAAGCCTTCGGCCTCAGCCCGCTTGAGGCAGACATCGTGCGCCTGATCGCCCAAGGCAGAAGCCGCAACGTGATCGCCAAGCAGCTGAGCTATTCCGAAAACACCGTGCGTAACTACACGCGAACTATCTACCGCAAAGTGGGCGTGCACTCCAAGCAAGAACTGCTCGATGCGATCGATCGGATCGAACCCTGAGCGACGGGGCTCGCTGCAAGTGCTCTATCCTCATATGTGCTTAATCTGGTTTCCTCAGTTTCCCGGTTGTCGCATTAAGTTTATCGCTAGGCGATCAGGCGGCCACACGGACAGGCGGCCAGGCGGCCACGCGAAGGCTACGCGCGGAAGCTCTTTGGGAATGCCGGTCAGCCATGCCACTCCGCGCGTGTCCATGCCCGAGTTCTTCGCTCTATGTTCCCAAGTTGACTGATTTGCTTGCTTCGGGAACGGGGTTGCCATCCCGATGCCTCGATTTCTTGCAGGGTGGAACGCGCCGACGCCGGTCTCATGTCCAGATTGTTTGCGGGGTCAGAACGCGCAGGACGCCGCCCGCGCTCCGAGCGAGTGCGTGCTTGCCGCAGAATCCATGATGATATCTCTCACAGTTGAGAATAAAGGGTTTTCTCCTACTCTTCGATGATGGAAAGTACCATGACGTAGCGTCGTCGCCGTATTCCCCACCGAATGTGTGTATATTTCGTGGTGGAGAGACGACGGGAGGAGAGATTATGAGAAAACGCAACAAACTCGCCCTCTGGTTAAGCACGATGTGCGCCATTGCGTTGTTCACGGGCCTGGTGGCCTGTGCGCCGCAGGCCGACAACACGGCAGATCAGAACAAGGGCACCGACGAACCGAAAGAGGAACCGAAGCAGGTTGAAACCCCCACGCCAGACGAGTTCGGGGTCGTAACCGCCGAGATGTGGAAAGACATCTACCCGAGCGAGTACGCAACCTACGAGGACAACGCCTCGAATTCGCCCGATTCGGGCAAGCACGACTACCTCGAGCTGTATCCTGCGCTCAACACGATGTACAAGGGCTATGCGTTCGCCTTGGGCTACGACGAAGCGTCAAGCCACCTGTACTCGCTTGAGAGCGTGAAGAACTCGCCGAGGACCATCGAAAAAGAGCAGCTCGCCAACTGCATCAGCTGCAAAACCCCGCAATTCACGAGCATGGTGAACACCGAAGGCGAGCAGGTGTACACCGAGAAGTTCAACGACCTCATCAACGAGTTCACCGAGCCTATCAGCTGCTGGAACTGCCACGAGAACGATCCGCAGTCGCTCACGGTGGGCAACCAGTTCTTCGTGAAGGCCATGGGCAGCGACACCAAGAACGTTCCCATGGAGGCTCAGGTGTGCGGCCAGTGCCACAACGAGTACTACTTCAATCCTGACACCAAGGCCACGTCCAACCCCTACGAGGGAACCGACGCGATGACGCCTGATGCCATCCTCGCGTACTACGACGAGATGGGCTTCAAGGATTGGGAGCATCCGCTCACCGGCGCTGCTATGATCAAGGTCCAGCACCCCGAGTTCGAGACGATCTACGGTGGCAAGCAGACCCAGATGGCCAAGAACGGCTACAGCTGCGCCGATTGCCACATGGGCACCACCACCGCCGATGACGGCACCGAATTCGTGTCGCATGAGTGGAAGAGCCCGCTTGAGAACCAAGAGCTGCTCGAAAACGACTGCAACAGCTGCCATGCCGACCTCAAGAAGCAGGTTGCCGATTGGCAGTCCGAGGAAGAGGAGCGCGTAACGGCCATCAGCGAGAAGATCGAAGACATGATCAACAAGACCGCTGAGCAGAAAGACGCCGGAACGCTGGCTGGAGACGATCTTGCCAAGGTCCAGAACCTCCATCGCACGGCACAGTTTTATTGGGATTTCGTGATGGTTGAAAACAGCGAGGGCGCCCATAACCCCGAGCTGACCTTCGAAACACTCGATAAGGCCGAGGCTGCTGTCGACGAAGCTCTGGCAATGTTGTAAACCGCGCATCTTCGAGTCTCTCCTAATGGGGGAAGGTCTCAAAGGCCTTCCCCCAAACCTTTGGCACCGAAAAGTTTGAGTATTTCGACCTGTTCACTCAAAAATGTGGGGCATTTCGGGCTAATTCCCCCTAAATGGGTGATAGGTTTTTAAGGACTTGTCGGATAGTATTCCTGTGGTAAAGTGCTTTTGTTTCGTATTGCGGCGTTTTTTCCGCAATGCCGCGAGGGGCACAACCGTATAAGCGAGAGAAAAAAGAAAGGGGGTATAGAAGAGATGAGCGAAGAGGAAACCAAAGTGGAAGCCGCTACCGAGGAAGAAACCGTTGCGACTCCGGAGGCAGAAGCTGCTCCTAAGAAGAAAAAGAAGAAGTGGCCTATCGTCGTCGGCGTCGTCGTGGTGGTTCTCGTAGCAGCCGGTGCCGGCTTCTGGGTTTGGCATGAGCAGCCCAGCTTCTGTAACGCCATTTGCCATACTCCGATGGACCCGTATGTGGAAGGCTTCGAGCAGGAGCCCGGCACGGCTGGTGTCGACAAGTACGGCAACGAGGTCTCTAATACGAGCGCCATGATGGCCGTTCAGCACAAGATCTCAAAAGATGAAGGCGGCGCTGGTACCGATTGCCTCGGTTGCCACGTTCCCACCATGCAAGAGCAGATCTCCGAGGGCATCAACTGGATCTCGGGTAACTATCAGTACCCGCTCTACGAGCGCACTGACGAGGATCTGGTCGAGGCTCGCGGCCTCGAGGCCGATCAGTTCTGCCTGAACGACGCCTGCCATGCGCAGACCCGTCAGGATCTGATCGCAGCTACCGCTGACATGGAGCGCAATCCTCACGTTGCACAGCACGGCGAGATCGCCTGCACCGAGTGCCACAAGGGGCACCGTGCATCGGTGAACTACTGCTCGCAGTGCCACAGCGATGCTGAGATTCCGGATGGCTGGCTGACCACCGCCCAGGCTAACAAGCTTGAAGGCGTAGCGTAGACCATCTGAGTTGTACCGCCGCCGAATCGTTTCGGGGCGGGCTGCAAAGCCGAAAAGCCGCGCAGCGAAAAAATTGCATACGCAAGAGGGAGCCCGCCAAGTGCATTTCGCGATGCCTTGACGGGCTCTTTGCTAGACGGGAAGCGCGATGGAACAGCTTTGGGTCCGAGCCGCTGCAGAATCGAACGCGGCGGACGTTCCCAATCGGTAAAAACTTTGTTTTCCTCGCGTATCGCGCTTCCCGTGTCTTTCAGGTAGGCGACAATGAACGAGTTTAGTTAAGGAGGCGAACGTGAACGCGAAAACTAAAAGGCGTATGGTCGTGGTAACGGGAATCATCGTTATCGTGCTGATCGTCGTGCTTGCCCTTGTCGGCGGCTCGACTGCGGCGAAATCGGTATCCGTAGCGCAGGCTGCTGACGGCAGTCATGCCAACGAACGTGTGCAAGTTTCCGGCAACGTCGTTGAGAATTCTTTCAAGACGACGGGGAACATGCTGACGTTTGCTATTTACGATCCCGAAGGCGATTCGTCGGTCCATCTATCCGTCAGTTACGAAGGCGGTGTTGCGGCAACGTTCGGAAACGACGTGACGGCCATCTGCACGGGAAAAATCGATGAAGAGGGCGTGCTTCACGCTACCGAGCTGGTAACGAAGTGCCCGTCCAAGTACGAGAACGCCACCGATGCCCTCAGCGTTTCAAGCCTTCTCGACTACGGCGAGAGCGTTGTCGATAAGCCGGTCAAAGTTACCGGCACGGTCAAGGAAGGCACCCTCAAAGCGGCGGGCCAGGGCGATCGCTTCGTTCTCGTCGATGCCGAAAGCGGAGCCGAGCTTCCCGTGAAGTTCGACGACGCCCTTTCCGACGAGGTGAAGGACGGCTCATCCCTCGTGCTGACCGGTTCGCTCAATTCCGATTCAACGTTTAGTGCGACCGATGTCGCGCTGGAAGGATAATACATGTCGACATACGGTTTGATCGGCCTGCTCATCGCCTTCGCCGGCGTTGCGGTGTCCATCGTGTGCCTGCTCGCAGGCCACTTTCTCGGCCGCAAGCGCGCAAGCGGCGGTGCCGATACGCTTACGTGGGGCGGCTACATCGCGTCCATACTCTCTGCGGTGGCGCTCACGTTCTGCTGCGCGCTGCTCGTGTTCTGCTTTATGACGGGCGATACCTCCATCCAGTACGTCGTTCAGAACCACAGCAATGCGGCGGGTGAGCTCGGATGGCTCTACAAGCTTTCGGGGCTGTGGGGCGGCCGCGAAGGTTCGCTTCTGTTCTGGGCGTGGCTCATCTCGGTCTTCAATGCGATCGTGGCCATACGCTCGATGAAGAAGATGGAAAAGCTCGACAACATGGCGCTGTTCGTCTCGCAGCTCGTGCTTGCCGCGTTTACCGGCGTGCTTCTGTTCTCGGAAACGAACATGCCGTTCACGGCCATGCCTGCGATGTACTTCGATTCCACGGGTGCGCTTACCAACGGCGCGCAGATCTGGGGCATGAACGCGCTTTTGGAGCACTGGGCCATGGCCATCCATCCGCCCACGCTGTTCATCGGCTATGCGGGCCTTACGATCCCGTTCGCGTACGCCATTGCGGCGCTCATCGTGAACGATCCCTCGAAAGCCTGGGTTGAGCGCAGCTCGCGCTACGCCATCTTCTCATGGCTGTTCCTCGGGCTCGGTATCGGGCTCGGCGCGGTGTGGGCCTATGTTGTGCTCGGCTGGGGCGGCTATTGGGGTTGGGACCCCGTCGAGAACGCGAGCTTGCTCTCGTGGCTCGTGGGCGTCGCCCTCATCCATAGCTTCACCGTGTACCGTCAGCGGGGCGCATTCAAGCGCTGGTCGGTTATGTGCGCGTGCATTACGTTCGCGTTCGTCATCGTGGGCACGTTCATCACCCGATCGGGTCTCGTGCAGTCGGTGCACGCGTTCGAAGGCGACAACGTATCGCTCGTGCTGTTCTTGGCTCTCATCATCTTGTCGGTGGTAGCCGGCATCATCGGCCTTGTCGTCCGCTGGAAGAGCTTCGGGCCTGCGAAGGGCGGCGAGGACGCCATCGAGAACATGGCTTCCAAGGATGCCGCGTACTACTTCAACAACGTCATCATGGTCATCTTCGCGTTTCTGCTCGCGTACCTCACCATCTCTTCGGCGTTGCCCTCATGGCTGCCGTTTGGAGGTCAGGCGCTTTCAGCAGGTACGTACAACACGATCGCGCGTCCGCTCGGCATCGTGTACTGCATGATACTTGCCGTGTGCCCGCTGCTCTCGTGGGGCAAAACCGAGGGCAAGCTGTTTTGGAAGCGTGCCCGCGTACCTGCCATATGCGCGCTCGTGCTGTTCGTCGGCCTCATGGTGTACTTCTTCACGTATCTGCTTCCGAGTTACAACGACATGGTGGCCGCAGGCGGTTCGACTGCGGCAAACGTGACCGATTACGGCCCGTCGTGGTACTACAACGGCCTTACCGTCGTCGGCTTCATCGTGGCGAGCCTGCTGTTCTTCAATTCGCTCTTCATGCTCGGACGCGGTCTTCGCGCCTACAAGAAAAAGAGCGGCAAAAACGTGTTCGCGTCGCTGTTCGGCATGTTCAAGGACCATGCGGCTACCTACGGCGGTTTCGTGGCGCATATCTCGATGGCTATCATCCTTGTGGGTCTCATCGGCTCATCGATGTACGTGACCGAGAAGGTCGCTTACCTGAAATACGACCCTGAGATCGACGGCACCACCGAAGAGTTCACCGTCCAGGACTTCACGCTCAAGTACACGGGCAACTCCATTGACGAGCTCGAGAACGGCACCGACATCCTCTATACGCTCGAGTTCGACGTGTACAAGGGCGATGACTACGTTGGACACGTGAACCCGTCGGTACAGCTCGTGACCACGACCCAGCAGCAGAAACTGCTCGCAAGCGTTATCAGCTTCCCCGAGGAAGACCTGTTTGTAGTCTACCGCGGTGTGAACGAGGCGGGCGATTACGCACTCGACGTGCGCGTAAACCCGCTCATCTCACTTGTGTGGGTCGGCTTCGGCCTCATGATGGTGGGCATCCTGCTTGCGCTCATCGGCAAACGCAAGCCGATCAAAAAGGGTAAACCCGGCGAGATCGACAGCGGCGATCTGGGCGGCTCGGATGGCGGTGGCTCGAAAGCGGGTCTCTCAAAGGCCAGCGATGGGGCAGACATTGCAGGCATTGCCATTGATGTGACCGAATCAGTCGGAATCGGAGTCGCCGCAGGTGTTGCAACGGCGGTTGTGGAAACGGTGGTTGAAACCGTTATCACGCCCGAAAAGCCGAACAAGGGCGATTCGTCCGCCGACGATACCGCGAAGAGCGGGAAAGAAGCATAGCCGTGGGCGAGCCTGCCATCACAACGTCGAAGCTCTCGAAGGTGTTCGGCAACCGCAAGGCGGTCGACAAGGTGACGTTCGATTTGCCGCAAGGTGCGTTCCTTTCGATTTTCGGTCCGAACGGCGCGGGCAAGACCACGCTTCTGCGCGTGCTGTCCACGCTTTCGAGAGCTACGTCGGGCACGGCGTCGCTCATGGGAATCGACATCAAGGAGGAGCCCGATAAGGTGAGAGACCATATCGGGCTCATCTCCCACAACTCCATGCTGTACTTGGATCTGACGGCTGAGGAGAACCTGCTGTTCGCCGCCCAGCTCTACGGGGTCGAAAATCCCGAGGAGCGCGTGCTCGAACTGCTCGAAGCCGTCGAACTCAAGCACCGCAGGCTCGATACGGTGCGCACGTTCTCGCGGGGCATGACGCAGCGCCTTTCCATCGCGCGCGCTCTCATCCACGACCCGGGCGTCGTGTTTCTCGATGAGCCGTACTCGGGCCTCGATCCGCATGCGGTCGAGATATTCGACGAGCTCATAGGGCAGGTACGGGAAAACCGCACGTTTGTGATGGTGAGCCACGATCTGCAGAAGGGCTTTGCCATGTGCACGCACGCACTCGTGCTCGCCAAGGGCCGCATTGTCGCATTCGACGAGAAGGAGAATCTCGATTTCGAGGAGTTCTCCCAGATCTATCGGCAAACCGTCGGAATGGGGGTTGCGTAGCATGGCCGTCATCGTCAAGCGCCCTTCGACGTTCGCGCAGTACAAGACGCTGCTCATGAAGGATCTCAGGCAGGAGTTCCGCACGCGTGAGATGCTCACCTCGATGGGGATCTACGCGCTGTTGGTGCTCATCGTCTATGGAGCTGCGCTTGCGCAAACCTCGCAGACGTTCGACATCCTGCAAATGAGCGGCGGTCTTCTGTGGGCGCTCATCGTGTTCACGTCGCTTCTCGGCCTCAACCGATCGTTCACGGCCGAGAAGGAGCAGGGGTGTCTCGAGGGCATCCTTCTCGTCCCGCTCGACCGCTCGGTCGTGTTTCTGGCCAAGGCAACCTCGAATCTCTTGTTCTTGCTGGTTGTCGAGATCATCACGGTACCGCTGTTCTATTTCTTCTTCCTCACCTCGACGACGCCGACGGCGAGCTTCTGGCTCATCATTGTGCCGCTCGTCGTCGGCACGATCGGTGTGGCGGGAATCGGTACCTTGCTCTCGACGATCACCATCAACACCCGCGGGAAGGACGTGATGCTTGCGGTGCTGTTTATCCCGCTCATCTTCCCGCTGCTCTACGCGTGCGTGTCGGCTACCACGGCGGTTATCGTGGGCGGCGATACGTACCTCGATACGTTTTTCCAATCGCTCGCGCTCGCCGGAGGCTACGATGTCATCATGGTCCTCCTGAGCTGGGTTCTGTACGACTTCGTTATCAGTGCCTGATCGGCGGCTTGGCTGCCAGGCAGGTTCGGTCGCACGGGTGAGAGTCCGGTGCGGCAAACAGACATAAGGAGAGAAGGAGAACTATGGCCGAAAAAGCGAAAAAGGCCCCCACGCTGCCCGAAGCGGGGCAGTGGCCCGACCGAATCGTGCCGGCAAGCCTCATCGGCGGTGCGGTGTTTCTGGTCATCGGGTTTCTGATGGCGTTTCTCGTCGCATCGCCCGTCAACGGAGCGATGCTCGAAGAACCGGTGCTCATCGGCGATCAGATGGTCACGCACGTGCAGCTGCTGTCGCAGAAGATATTCTACTTCCATATGCCGGTAGCGCTCGTGTCGTTCGGCGCTTTGGCGTTCGCCGGATACTACAGCATCCGCTTCCTCATGACCAAAGAGCAGCGCTTCGAAACGTGCACGAAAATCGCCATGGAGATCGCGCTTTTGTTCGTGGTGCTCACTATGATCACCGGCGAGATGTGGACGCGCTTCGAGTGGGGCATCTGGTGGACGTGGGATCCGCGTCTGACCACCTACCTCATCCTCATGCTCATTGTGATCGCGTACTTCATTCTGAGAAACGCGATCGACGATCCCGAGCGACGCGCTACCTATGGCTCGGTCATCAGCATCATCGCGCTCGTGGACGTGCCGATCTGCTACATGGTCACCCGCGTCATCCCCTCGAGCATCCATCCGGTTGTGCTGCGCGAAGGCGGCATGACCGGCGACATGGGCATGACGGTAGCCGTGGTTATGATCGGCATGATCCTGCTCGGATTCTCGCTGTACCGCATGCGCTTCCGCCAGGTAAGGCTGACCCAGCGCGTTGAGGCAATCAAAGAACAACTCGAAGACTGATGCGCAGCCGCTGGGCGCGTCGCCCGGTGCAGTGCGTGGAAATCGTTGAAACCAACTCGAAGATTAAGGAGCACCTACGATGAATGCCATTCTCGTTGATATCTACAGTACCGTCGTCCCCTCGGCCCCCTACATCATTGCGGCATACGCGCTTTTGCTCGTGACCCTGTTCGTGTACGCGTTCATGATCATGCGCGGCACGAAGAAGGCCGAAGCCCAAATCGCCGTTCTCGAAGAGGCTCTTGCCGAGAAGAACGCCGAGCACTAGCCGCTTTTCAAGTCCGCTACGGTTCCGCGGAGAAACGTCGAACCGCAGAGTCTGAATTTGGAGTCGTGATACAATCGACCGATGCATCCGATGCCGTGAGGCACGGCATCGGTCGATTTTCGTATCTGTGCGCCGCCGGGTGACCGACGGCGTTGTCGAGACCGAGGAGGAACATGAAAGCCCTCATTCCCGCCGCAGGCATGGGCACCCGTTTTCTGCCTGCAACCAAAGCGCAGCCGAAGGAAATGCTGTTGGTGGTCGACAGACCCGCGATCCAATATGTTGTCGAAGAGGGGCTCGCTTCCTCTGCCGACGAGGTCGTCATCATCAACAGCCGCGAGAAAAAGGCGATCGAAGATCATTTCGCACCCGCCCCCGCGCTGGAGGCGGCGCTGCGCGCTAAGGGCAAGGATGCGTTTGCCGATGCGGTGGCGCATGCGGGAAGCCTCAATGTGAGCTACGTCTACCAGGACGAGCCGTTGGGCCTCGGTCATGCGATACGCTGTGCCGCCGAAAAAACCGGCGATGAGGCATTCTATGTGCTGTTAGGCGATGTGCTCGTGCCCGATAACGCCATGCTGCCGCGCATGAAGGAGATTTCCGACGAGCACGGGGGGGCGAGTGTGATCGCTGTCGTGCCCGTGCCCGACGATCAGGTGAGCCGCTTCGGCGTGATTGCAGGCGCGGCGGTTTCCGACGATGTATGGAAGGTCGATTCGCTTGTAGAGAAGCCCGCCCTTGAAGAGGCGCCGTCCAATCTCGCTGTGTTTGGGCGCTATCTCTTGAGCCCGCGGGTTATGGAGCTTTTGGCCGATGTGAAGCCGGGCGTGGGCGGCGAGATCCAGCTCACTGATGCGCTCGATGCGGTTTTGCAGGAGGAGGAGATGTACGCGCTCGTCATCGATCCGGCCGATGGGTTCGATACCGGCACCGTCGAGAGTTGGCTGGAGACGAACAACGTACTGTATCAGAGGATGCGCGGGTAAAGCGCTTTCTATGTGCTAGCTTACGACATTCTGGGGCTTTCCTTCGATAAACGCGCGGACGTTTGCAAACACGGTGTCGAGCAAGCGGGTTCGTGCCTCGAGGGTGGCCCAGGCGATATGCGGTGTGATGACGAGGTTCTTGCTCTTGGCTTCAAGCAGCGGGTTGTCGGCACGCATGGGCTCGACGGCAACCACATCGGCCCCGAAACCGCCGAGCTTGCCCGAGAGCAGCGCGTCGGCCACCGCCTGCTCGTCAACAAGCGTGCCGCGCGCGGTGTTGAGAAGCATTGCTCCGTCCTTCATCTTCGCGATGGCGCCCGCATCGATAAGCTTGTCCGTTTCAGGCGTTGCGGGCGCATGCAGAGTGACGAAGTCCGATACGGCCAGAAGCTCGTCCAGATCGACCTGCGAGCAATGCTCGTTTTCGAGTTCGGGTTTGCGTGAGCGGTTGTCGAAGACGACTTCCATACCGAACGCAGTCGCCACCTTTGCCACTGCTTGTCCGATGCTTCCCATGCCGACGATGCCGAGCGTTTTGCCGGCTATCTCGACGAGCGGATGGTTCCAGTACGTGAAATCGACGCTCTTCACCCAATCGCCCTGCAAGACGCCGCGCGAGTGGTCGCCAACGTGCAAGCAGAGTTCGAGCATAAGCGCAAACGTCATTTGGGCGACGTCGGGCGTGGAGTAAGCGGGCACGTTGCACACGGTGACTCCCTGTTTGCGTGCGGCGTCGAGGTCGACGACGTTGAAGCCCGTCGAGGTGAGGGCGATCAGTTTGAGGTTCGGGGCTTTCGCGAGCGTCTCCGCATCCCAGGTTATCTTGTTGGTGACGGCGATGTCGGCATCGGCGACGCGGGCCGCCACCTCGTCGGGTTTCGTGCGGTCATACAGCGTGACGGAGCCAAGCTCCTCCAGCGGCTTCCAGCTCAGATCTCCCGGGTTGTTGACGTAGGCGTCAAGTACAACGATGTTCATGGTGCTTCCTCCGTAGTTCGCATGGCTCTCTCTGTCGTTTCCCGAAATTGTAGCATTCGGCATCAGCAGGTACCGTAGAACGGCTTCTTCGTCGGCAATATGTTTCGTGTCCGTGTCCGAGAGGGGATGCGCCGTGCCCGCAAGAACTCCGAGCTATTTGAGAAGGGTAGGCGCTTTTGGGGAACTCCACCGCAGACTCGCAAGAACTGCAACCGGCCTAGAAAAAGGATCGGCCCGGGGGAGAGGGGAGCTCCGCCCGGGCCCACAAGGAGGGGATGTACGGTGTCTAGCACCGCTACTGCTTTATGAGGGGTAAAAGCAGTGCAAACTGAAGGGGGGATGAGCCTTCTTTTGTTTGCGTGATGCCAGTATAAAAGCTTGCCTTGCAGATGGTATGTGCCGCGAGTGTGCGAATTGTGAATTGGATATCAGAACGGTAACAGACATGCTTAACTATCAGAATGAACTGGGAAAACGTAAGGCTAAACCAGAGGGATATGCGGGAAAACCCTGTGATGGAACTGTGAAGGAAGCCCTCTCGCGCGGTGATCGGTTGCTTGCGAGCGGGGAGCGGTCCGAGCGTCCGAGGACGCGGGCCTGCTTCAGCACGCGCATGGTTCGTTCGCCTCAGTTGGGCCAGCTTTCCATGCATGCTGTGACGGGCAAGCGAAACCATACTGCATATCCTTACAAAAGCAGCGCACCCTTGCAACAGCTTGCAGCGTCGAGAAGATTCGAATCAGAGCCCCTCGAAGCCCAAAAATCGCCGCCATGAAGGGCTTCGTAATGCATTACCGATGCAGGCAGATTCATCGACAACGATAACCCCTGTTCACCGGCCCGTCGGCTCCTCGGTGCATGCGACAGCCTTCCGCTTGCGCATCCCGTTGGCGGCTTAAAGCCCGCCGAACGCTTCACGGCGGCGATTTTTGGGCTTTCGAGCGGCTTTTCGCCGCAAGACCGCCGTCGGCATACGCCCGCACCCTTGCCGGTAGCGTCTATGCTCCTCCATGTCGTTCGGTATCGTTGGCGCTCGGAATTACGGCAAGCCCTACCGCTCGCTTCGCAAAAAGCTGCAACTGGCCCAGAAAAAGGATCGGTCTGCGGGAGGCAGCCCCGCGCAGACTCGCAAGAAGCTGCAACCGGTCCAGGAAAAGGATCGGCCCGGGGGAGAGGGGAGCTCCGCCCGGGCCCACAAGGAGGGGATGGCGGTGCCTCTGCACCGCTACTGCTTTATTGAGGGGTAAAAGCAGTGCAACTCGGAAAGAGGGGAGCTTTCCGTTTGCAGGGTATAGTATAAAAGTTAGCATTGAAGAACATATGCAGTACGCGTGTTTGTCTTGTGGATCGGAGGTTAAAAAACGGTTAACGGCTTCCTCATCTGGGGTATGTTTCGATGCGCCGCCGCTCACCCCAGAAAACGTTGCGTTCACGTTGACGGCATGCTGCCCGAAAACGCGTATCATGTCCTTCATGACTCGAAAACCTTCACATACTGACGGCCGCTCGCCGACAAGCACCCCAGCTGAATCCGCGGCCGGGCTGACCCCCGAACCTCAAGCAGCATTCGCGCGGGACAATGTAGACGCGCAGAAAACCGCGCAGCCTCCCGTCCAGAAGAAATACGGCTTCTTCACGGCCCTCGCGATGATCATCGGCATCTGCATCGGCTCGGGTATTTTCTTCAAAAGCGACAACGTGCTTGCGGCTACGGGAGGCAGTATCACGCTTGGCGTGGTCCTGTTCTGCCTCGCTGCTTTCGCCATCGTGTTCGGCGGCATCGCGTTCAGCGAACTCGCGGCCCGCACCGAGGGGCCGGGCGGCCTCATCGCGTACGCCGAAACGTTCGTCGGGAGAAGGTTCGGGGTGGCGGTCGGCTGGTTCACCATCTTCGGCTACCTGCCTTCGATCGTCGTGGTCGTGTCGTGGGCGGTGGGCATCTACACGTGCATCCTGTTCGACGTTGAGGCCGGTATCGGGCTGCAGATGCTCATCGGAGGCGGGTTCATGGTGCTCTGCTTTGTTTGGAATATGCTCGCTCCCCGTTTTTCGGGCGGATTCCAAAACGTCACGACCGTCATCAAGCTCGTTCCGCTTCTGCTGATCGCGTTTTTCGGACTCGTATTCGGTGATCCGATAGCGGGGCTGACCCAACATGGCGTTCAGGCGGCGGGTGTCTCCCTCGCATGGATTGCGGCCATTGGCCCGGTTGCGTTTTCCTATGACGGTTGGATCGTATCGTCGGCCATAGCGCCCGAGCTCAAGAACGCGAAGAAGACGCTGCCCGTTGCGCTTGTGGTCGCGCCGCTAATCATCCTTGCGATTTATGTGGGCTACTTCGTGGGCGTCGCCTCGTTCCTCGGCCCCGATACGGTCGTCTCGATGGGCGACGGGCACGTGTTTTACCTCGCTGAACAGTTGTTCGGGCCCGCGTTCGCCCGTGTGGTTGCCGTGACGGTGGTGATTGCGGTTATGGGTACCGTCAACGGACTCACGCTGTCGTTCGTGCGCATGCCCTTTGCGCTTGCGCTCACGAACGATATTCCGCTCTCGCGCTTCGTCAAGCGGTTGAACAGCAGGTTCGATATGCCGGTCGCCTCAGGCATCTTCGCGCTGTCCGTCTCCTTCGTGTGGGTTGCGCTTCATGTGCTCACCCAGCTTACGGGACTCCTGCCGAACTCGGACGTTTCAGAGATCACCATCGCCACAAGCTACATCATATACATCGTGCTCTACGCGAAGGTGTTTTCCCTGTGGCGGGAGGGGAGCATCAAGAGCCGTTTCAAGGGCGTTGTTGCCCCTGCCTGCGCTACCGTGGGCTCGCTGTTCATATGTATAGGTTCTATGCAGAATCCCGCATTCTGGGGCTGTCTTGCTGCAAGCCTCGCATTGTGCGCAGCGGGCGTTGTGTATGATAGGTTCAAACGCAAACCGGCTTCTTCGAAGAGGATCGCCGAAGACCGCTGAGACGGCCGTAATCCAACGCTCGGAACGCGCTCTCGGGAAGAGACCTGCATCCGATGCCGTCTGATCGTATAGGAGTGTTCGATGCCCGATATCGAGATGCGATTCAACCGCGACATGCTTGTTTTTTCCGCACCCATCGACGAGGCGCTCGGTCGTCAGGGAGTCGATGTCGAGAAGGATCGCGAATTCATAAGCCTCATCGAGCCCGAGGCGGTCCGTAACGTCTACCAGCTCGAAACGGTGGCGGGAGCTCAGTGCCTCGTCACGAACACGGCAGGCATCACCGCCGCGCGTCTTGCCCATTCGAACATGGAAGACCGCGCGCCGGAGCTTGCCGAAGCTGCTCTAGCGGTGCTTCGTTCACTGCGCCCCCAGCACATTGTCGCCGAGATAGGTCCCACATACCTGCCGATCGACGCATCGAGCGCGTCTTCGCTCAAGCAGAGCCGCAACCAGTACGCCGAAGCCGCCCGTGCGTTCGGAAGGGGTAGTGTAGACGCCCTGTTCCTCAACGGCATGGTGAGCTTGGCGGATCTGCAGTGTGCGCTCATGGGCGCGCGCATGGTTTTCGACGGGCCGGTATTCGCATCGGTCGACGTCGAAGGCACGGGGCTTATCGCGCGCCGTGATCAGCCGATCGAAGAGGCACTCGATCTTATGGCGGAGTACGGCGCCGATGTTGCGGGATTCTCGACGGCGGCTCCGCTCGATGAGGCCGTTGCCATTGCTCGGCGCGCCCGTGCAGCGTTCGGCGGTCCCGTGCTCGTTCAGCTTGCGGTGCGCAAGCACAATCCCCGGCAAGGCGCTCCGACCGCCGAGAATCCGTACTACTGTCCTGACATCATGATCGAAGCGGCAACCCGTTTGCGCGGTGCGGGCGTTCAGTTCTTACGCGCTACCGGAAACGCCACCTCGCCCTATACCGGCGCGCTCGTAGCGGCGAGCGCAGGCTTCGACGTCGTGAATGCGTGAGGGCGCGTATGGCTGTTGAGAAAAGCTCCGACTACGGAATCATGCAGAGGCTCACAGACGATCTGTTCGCTCATGACGAGGTTATCCGTCGTCTCGATGCGGTGCTCATGGCGGAATCGTACGATCTGCCGTCCGATCTGCTTGAGGTGATCGCGCTGCTGCCGCCTGGCACGTATACGCGCCAGCGTTTCTGCGACCAAGTCAACTCCTCGATTTCGGGGCACGGCTGGGGCTATGTCTACGGAACGGTGGAATAAGGCGTACGGTACTTTTGCCGATCCGATGCGAGGCCGCACGTCTCTGCTTCGGCGCGTCCGAGCTGAGCCTGAGCGGGTGCGAGGTACTTTTTGAGAAACTCGTCGGCAGGCACCGGCCTTCCATACGCGAAACCCTGGATGATGCAGCATCCCCACGATTTGAGCTGCTTCGCCTCGTCTTCCGATTCGATGCCTTCCGCTATGATCTCGAATCCCAGCTCTTCGAGCAGGTGGATGATGCCCATGAGCGTCGTGCGTCCTCGATCGGAGTCGATAGAGGTGCCGAAGAATGCGCGATCAAGCTTGATCGTATCGAAGGGAACGTCCTTGAGAATCGACAGCGACGAATACCCAGTGCCGAAATCGTCCATGGCAACCTTGAATCCGCGGGCGCGCAGCTTGTTCGCCGTTTCGACAAGCTGCGTGGTGCTTTCGGCAACGATGCCCTCCGTGAGTTCCAGCTCGATGAAGTCGTGGGGAATGTTGTATGAATCGACGATCCGCTCGATACGGCCCACGAGATCGGCGCTGAACAGGTTCTGCCGCGAAAGGTTCACCGATACGGGCACGCAGGCAAACCCCGCATCCATCCACTGGCGAAGCCGTATGCACGCACGCTCGAGCATGTAGTGGTCGACGCGGTCAACGAAGCCGTTCTTCTCGAAGATCGGGATGAACTCATCAGGGCTCACCAAGCCCAGTGCCGGCGAGTTCCAGCGCACGAGCGCTTCGGCTCCGCACAGAACCGGTTCGCCGGTGCGGATGTCGTACTGCGGCTGGAAATACGCGAGGAACTCTTCCTTGAATACGTCGTTTGACATGGTCGCTTCGATATGGCGCGCCCGTATCGCCGCAGCTACGCAGCGCTCGTCGAACAGGATGATGCGCTCTTTCGCATGGGCTTTCTGGCGCAAGGGGACGGCCATATCCTCAACGATCAAGCTCACGTCCTTCTCCGCGTCGTCTTCGGTGAGCCGGTACAGGCAACACTGCGAAACGATCTGGTAATGCGTCTCGTCGGAACCGATGGCTTCGTCGATCTGGTCCATGAGCGCGTGCAGTCGGGTTTCTGCGGCTCTCATATCGGCAATCTCGATGAGCATGACGAACCGATCGCCTGACAGACGCGCGACGAGCTCGTGTTTCTTCGCGTCTGCGGAAAGGATATCGGCCACGGTGCGCAAAAGAGCCGATCCTTTTTCGTATCCGAAGATGGTGTTGTAAAGCGAGAATCCGACGAGATTGAACAAGACGAGTGCATGGTGGCGGTTGTAATACTCGTGGCGAAGGAGGCTCTTGTTCGCGAAGGCGAGTCCGTTGTCGATTCCGGTGAGGTCGTCTACCAGTGCAGCGCGGGCAAGGGCCTGCTCGCTGCGACGTTTCGTTCGAAACACCGTGCCCATCAACAATACGGCGACGAAGACGACGAATGCGGCCATGCCCACCGAAGCAAGCAGGACCGCACGGCTCTGCGCTTCGAGGTAGTCGGTCGGCAGCTCGACGTTGATGAACCAGTCGTTGATGCCGATCGGCTCGTAGACCGCGAACTGTTCTGTTCCGTCCTGCTGTACGAAGCTGGCCGATCCGCCGACGCCCCGTGCGAGGTCGGTTCGCATTTCGTCGAGCTCGGTTGTCGAGCCGCTCTGTCCGGCGAGCACGTTGATCGTCGTGCTTTCTTCGGGCCAGTTCGACCCGCACACAACCGATCCGCTGGAGTCCACGATGTCAATTCTTCCGTTGCCCTCGAACAGGCTCGAATCGATTGCCTCTGAGAGTGCGGATACCGACGTCGTGGCGATAAGCGCTCCGATGGGGTTGCCGCCTTTGTGTTTGACGTCATATACAGGCACCGAAAACACGATATCGCTGCCGTCTCCCCACGGATCGAGAACAGCGTTGCTCACGAAGTCTTCGCCTCTGATCGCGGCGCGTACGAAATCCTTATCGGAGTAGCCGTCGGCCTCGAGGGGACCGAGTTCGAAATCGTAGCCGACGCCGTTTCCGTTCGATCCGATCACGCCCACGCGTGTGAAGGCCCCTGAATCGACCATTTCGCGGAAGCGATCGAGCATGGTCTGGTCGTCGTCGATGTTGTCCGACACAATGAAGGCGGACGCTCCATGCAAGGCGCTGAACTTGTCTTCGATAAGGGCTTTGACGTTTGCGCTTTCGGCTTCTGCGATTTCTTGCATAAACAGATCGAGCGACGTTTTCGTCTCGTAAGATATGACGTTGATACATCCGAACAGAACGATTCCGATGACACCGAGCCCGACCACGAAAGCGGCGATCGAGGTCGCTGCGCCCTTCTGCGGTCGGATTGTATCGTTGGTCCCTGTATCCGCCATGTATTCGCCGCCTTTTCCCAGTTTGCCGCAAAAGCGCGACGAGGGAAATTGTAGCAAAGAAGCGAACATGTGGATAAACTGCGATGGCCAAAGGGCCAAGTCGTAACGAAGCTGAAAGAACTGTTTCCAATCGGTGACCGTATTGCCATTTGTGGAAATACTTACCGTCATGCGGAGATGCCGTAAAGTATTCGTTTCGTAACCTTTTTTCGCTTGCGAAATCGCTTGCACCGAGCTACCATATATCCACCCCCGAGGGGAGAAAGAACACAACATATTGTGGAAAAAACGCTCATAGATTGTGGAAATCTCTCGGGAAAATACTGGAAGGATCCGTAGACTTTAACGTATCAAGGCTGATGGCGCACCGTATCGGCCTGGGTGGCAGCACCTGTGCGCATTCACGTCGTGCCTGCATGCATGGCGCGGGTGTTTTTGCGCCGCGAAACAACGAATCGAGATCAGACAAAGGGAGCGACATGGTAACCACAATCATCAAACGCGACGGCCGTACCGCAGAGTTCAGACCCGAGAAGATAGCCGAGGCGATTGAGCGGGCGTTCGAAGCGTGCGGGGCCATGCAGGACCGTTCGGTGGCAGAGGAAATCTCCGCTACGGTCGTCGAGAAGATCGAAAGCGGCGCCATCGAGGGAGCTCCCACCGTCGAAGGCGTGCAGGATCTCGTGGAGGAATCGCTCATTGAGGCAGGGTTCGTGCAGACTGCGAAATCCTATATCCTCTACCGCGCCGAGCGCAACCGCGTGCGCGACGTTAACAGCCGTCTGATCAAAACCCTGAAAGACATCACGTTCTCGAAAGCCTCCGACTCCGATATGAAGCGCGAGAACGCCAACATCGACGCCGACACCGCTATGGGTACCATGCTCAAGTACGGTTCCGAATCGGCCAAGCAATTCTACGAGATGTGCGTCATCGATCCCAAGTACGCCCGCGCGCATCGCGAGGGCGATATCCACATCCACGACATGGATTTCTACACGCTTACCACCACGTGCTGCCAGATCGAGCTCAAGAAGCTCTTCAAAGGCGGCTTCTCCACCGGCCACGGCGTGCTGCGCGAGCCCAACGACATCGCAAGTTATGCAGCGCTTGCCTGCATCGCTATCCAGTCGAACCAAAACGACCAGCACGGCGGCCAGTCGGTATGCGATTTCGACTACGGCTTGGCCGTCGGCGTCGGCAAAACGTACCGCAGGCTCTACAAGAAGCACCTTGCCGAAGCGCTCGATCTTCTGTCCGACATCGAGGATGTGAAAGCATACGCCGAGGAGATGCTCGGACGCGTCGAGGGCGAGACGAAAACCGTCGCAACCCTTGTCATGGATGCGACTTTTTCCGCTGCAGTACGTAGCGAGCTTATAGCTGCGGGTCTTGAAGATGCAGTGGCGGACAAGGCGATGGCGTATGCCGAGAAAAATGCATTTTCCGACGCCGATCGCACGACGTTTCAGGCCATGGAAGCGCTTGTACATAACCTCAACACCATGCACTCGCGCGCCGGCGCCCAGACGCCGTTCTCGTCGGTCAACTACGGTATGGATACCTCGGCCGAGGGCCGCATGGTCATCAAGAACATGCTACTGGCGACCGAGCAGGGTCTGGGTTCGGGCGAGACGCCCATCTTCCCCGTGCAGATTTTCCGCGTGAAGGAGGGCGTGAACTACAATCCGGGCGATCCGAACTACGATTTGTTCAAGCTCGCGATGCGCTGCTCGGCGAAGCGCCTGTTCCCCAACTTCAGCTTCCTCGACGCTCCGTTCAACGCCCCGTATTACCAAGGCACCCCCGAAACCGAGATCGCCTATATGGGCTGCCGTACCCGCGTTATGGGCAACGTCTACGATCCTGAGCGCGAGGTCACGCCCGGCCGCGGCAACCTCAGCTTCACCTCGATCAACCTGCCTCGACTCGCCATTCGCTCGAAGGGTGATATCGATCTGTTCTTCGACCTTCTGGATGCTAAGCTCGCGCTTGCAATCGGCCAGCTCGACGAGCGTTTCGAAATCCAAGCGCGCAAGAGGGTGTACAACGCGCCGTTTTTGATGGGCCAGGGCGTATGGATCGATTCGGAGAAGCTCAAGCCCACCGACGAGCTGCGCGACGTTCTCAAGCACGGTACGCTTTCGGTCGGCTTCATCGGCCTTGCCGAATCGCTCACGGCGCTCACGGGCAAGCACCACGGCGAGTCGCCCGAAGCACAGCGTCTCGGCCTTGAGATCGTGGGCCATATGCGATCCTACCTCGATGCCGTCTCGCGCGAGCGCCAGATGAACTACACGCTCATCGCCACGCCCGCCGAAGGGCTTTCAGGCCGCTTCGTGCGCATGGACCGTGCCCGCTACGGCTCGATCGAGGGCATAACCGATCGCGATTATTACACGAACGGCTTCCATGTGCCGGTGTACTGCGAGATCAACGCGTTCGACAAGATAGCGCTTGAGGCTCCGTACCACGCGCTCACCAATGCGGGGCACATCAGCTACGTCGAGCTCGACGGCGATCCGACCGAGAACCTCGAGGCGTTCGAGGCCGTCATCCGCCACATGAAAGAGAGCGGCATCGGCTACGGGTCGGTCAACCATCCCGTCGACCGCGATCCGGTGTGCGGCTACAACGGCATCATCGGCGATCGCTGCCCGAAATGCGGCCGCACCGAGGAAGAGCACGGTGTGCCCTTCGAGCGCATTCGTCGCATCACGGGCTACCTTGTGGGAACGCTCGACCGCTTCAACGACGCCAAGCGCGCCGAGGAATCCGATCGTGTCAAACACGACATGTAGCCCGTCAACCATCCGCCTGTACGGCACCGCGGCCGACTCCATCGTCGATGGGCCGGGGTTGCGCTTCGCGGTGTTCGTACAGGGGTGCACCCACGCCTGCCCTGGGTGCCACAATCCTAAAAGCCAGCCGGCGTGCGGCGGTACGGTGCGCGCGATCGACGATATCGTGGCTGAAATCGAAGCGAACGGCCTTGTGGGCGGTGTGACGCTTTCGGGCGGCGAGCCGTTCGAGCAGTGCGCCGCGTGCCTGGCTCTTGCCCAGAAACTGAAAAAGCAAAACCGCAACCTGTGGATCTACTCGGGCTACGTCTACGAGGACCTCATGTCGGGCAGGCCCGATCCGCTCGCGCCTAAGCTGCTTGCCCTCTGCGACGTGCTTGTGGACGGCCCGTTCGTCCAGGCGCTCAACTCCTACGACCTTACGTGGAAAGGATCGTCGAACCAGCGGGTCATCGATCTGGTTGCGAGCCGCGCTCGGGGAAGCGTCGTTTTGTGGCAAACGAGTGACAGTTTCCCCGAGGTGCCCCCATCCTGGTAGCGCTCTTGGTAGCATAGGGGAATGGAGCAGGATATCGACAAACTCGAGTCGTTCGTACGCAGCGAATGGTTCATCACGGCCATCTCGGTCGTGGTGATTCTCGGCATCACGGCGGTCGTCTCGTGGTCGGTGACCAAGTTTTTGCGCAAGCTCTTGCAGCAGGACAACTCGCTTCTGCCTTCGAGCTCCATCTTCATCAACATCGCCCGCGCCGCGGTATGGATTCTCGGCGTGTGCGTCATGCTCGCCACGTGCTTCAACGTGAACGTCAGTGCCGCCATCGCCGCTTTGGGCGTGGGAGGCATCGCCATCTCGCTCGGCTTTCAGGATACGATATCCAACCTCATCGGCGGTTTGCAGGTCACGCTCATGAAGATCATCAAGCCGGGAGACAACATCGAGGTCAACGGTCAGCTCGGTGTGGTGAAAGACGTTACCTGGCGCCACACCACCATCGTGAATCCGCAGAACCAAACGGTTATCATCCCCAATTCCATCATAGGGAAAAACGCGCTCACGAAGCTTCCTCCCACCTCGCTTGTCACCATCAACTTCGTCGTGGTCGGTGCAGGAGACGACCTCGATACGGCAGCGGCTGCCATCGAGGCGGCATGCGACAAGGCTGCGGGAGCCGTTACCAAGGTTACCCAGAAACCGAAAGCGGTGTTCACCCAGATCACCGATGCAGGATTTGTCGGCAAGGTCACGTTTCGGGTTTCGGCCGCATCGAAGGCGGGCGAGGCGAGCGATGCCGCCGTCCGCGCCATTGCGCCGATTACGCGCCCCTCGCAGGCGCACGGGGATAGGTAAGCGAAAAACAAGGAGGCAGTCACATGCAGGAGCACCGTATCGTTTCAGAGGGCCCGCTGCACAACGCCGACGGCACGTTGGCCGAACCGGGGTACGCCACATCGCTTTTGCTCAAATACAACAGGTTTCGCATCAAGGCCCCGAAGCACCGCATCAAGGAATGGGATTACTACCTGGTGAACGATGACGAATACGCCGTTGCACTCACGGTAGGCGATCTGGGGTATATGGGGCTCATATCGGCATCGGTGATCGATCTCGTGGAAGACTGGTACAAAACCACGAGCGTCATCACGCCGGTGCCAATGGGCCGCTTCAAGTTGCCCGAACAAACGGACGCGGGCGTGACCGAATTCAAAAACAACCGCGTGCACCTGCGCTTCGAGGTGGCAGACGGCACGCGCACGCTTAGGGCGCGCTTCGATAAGTTCGATGGGGAAGAGCCGCTTTCCTTCGATGCCGTGCTCGATGAGGAGCCGCGCGATTCGATGGTCATAGCGACCCCGTGGGCAGAGGATTCGAAGGCTTTTTACTACAACCAGAAGATCGTCGGCATGCGTGCGCAGGGGAGCTTCAAGAAAGGGCTTACTGTACACGGGTTCAGGCCCGAAGATTCGTTCGGCCTGCTCGATTGGGGTCGCGGCGTATGGACGCGCGACAACACGTGGTTCTGGGCCGTTGCGCAGGGCTGGCAGGACGGACACGGCAACCGCACGCCCGGATCGCATCGGTTCGGCTTGAACCTCGGCTACGGGTTCGGCGATACATCGGCGGCATCCGAGAACATGGTGTTCATAGACGGCACGGCCCACAAGCTCGGCCGCGTCGATTTCGGGGTGCCCGAGCGCGCCGATGCGTCTGAGAAGAACGTAGAAAAGCGCTTCGACCTCATGGCCCCCTGGCATATGACTGACGACGAGGGCAGGCTCGATCTCGTGTTCACCCCTGCGCTCGACCGCAAGGATTACATCAACCTCGCGCTCGTGATCACCGATCAGCATCAGGTGTTCGGCACGCTTTCAGGTACGGTCGTGCTCGACGACGGCAGCACGTTCGAAGTCGAGGGGCTCCATGGCTCAGCCGAGGTCGTGCGAAACAAGTACTGAGAAAGAGGAACACCGAAGCAACTGCCGCAAAAAAGGGTGCCGCTTGGTATGCGGCACCCTGTTCGTGTTTCGGAGCATAGGGCGGCTGCCCGCCGTTTAGCCCTCTGCCCTACAGGCCCTCGGCGGCGAAACGCGTCTCAAGCGCTTCTTGATGAATGCTGTACTGCAGCGCCATCCCCTTGTCCACGATGCCGTTTTTCACGAGATCGAACAGGCTTTGGTCCATCGTGCGCATACCCTCGGCGCTACCTGCGGCGATCACGCTGTCGATCTGGTGGGTCTTCTCTTCGCGGATGAGGTTTCTGATGGCGGTGTTCGTGATCATGATTTCGAACGCGGGAACCACCGTGCCGTCGAGCGCGGGTACGAGCTGCTGGCTCACAATGGCCTGCAGCACCATGGAAAGCTGGATGCGGATCTGGCGTTGCTGGGCTGGCGGGAACGCATCCACGATGCGGTCGACGGTTCCCGCAGCGCCGGTGGTATGCAGGGTGGAGAACAGAAGCTGCGCCATCTCCGCGGCAGTCACCGCCGTGCCGATGGTTTCGTAGTCGCGCATCTCGCCGAGCAGGATGATGTCGGGTGATTCGCGCATGGCCGAGCGCAGGGCCTCGCTGTAGGTTGCGATATCGGTGGGCACTTCGCGTTGGGTGACGATGCAGCTGCCATGCTTGTGAATGTACTCGATGGGGTCTTCCATCGTGATGATGTGACCCGAACGCTCGCGGTTGAGCCGATCGATGATGCAGGCGAGCGTGGTGGATTTTCCTGCACCCGCCGGTCCGGTGACGAGCACAAGGCCTTTCTGGAACCGGGCAAGGCGCAGCACCTCTTCGGGAATGCGGTACTCTGCCGGATCGGGCAGACCGAAGGGGATCACGCGGATGACGGCACCGAAGGAGCCGCGCTGGCGAAACACGTTCGCGCGGAAACGCCCGATTCCCGGAATGGCAAACGAGAAATCATCGTCGTGGTTGTTGTTCTCGACGAAGTGGTTCATGCCGCGACCCGATTCCTCGTAGATGCCGCGTACGAACGCCTCGGTTTCAGCAGGAGTAAAGGGTTCGATGTCGAGACGCACCTGGCGGCCGCTCGTCTCGTAGGTCAACGGAAGGCCCGCAATGACAAACACGTCGGAAGCCTTGGCATCCACCATCTCCTGCAAGAGCGTTTTCAGTTCCATCGGTTCTCCTAACCTGTTATGCGGACGGCGACCAGAGCGTCTCGCCGCCGCCTTCCTCGTTCCATTGCGTCGTTGCTTTCCATTGTGTGATTTCGTAGGTACGTCCGTTTTTCACAGTGAGTTCTATCTCGAGGCTGCGCCCGCTCTCGGTGGAAAACGTCGCGTGTACGACTGCGCCTTCGATGGAGGCTTGTGCCGCAACGCCGTCTTCCGAAACGCTTGCCGCGAGGGCTGGAAGCTCGCCTGCGATGGCGGCGATCGACGACGTTCCGGTCCGTTGGCCGGAACGCACCTCGTTGAGCACGCCATCGACTCCGGCAACGAAACGCTGCGCAGCCGTCTCGTTTTTGTAGGTATCGTCGGTGAAGGATGCTTGGCGTTCGGTCGCTGCGAACGTCGCTTGTGCGGTCGAGACCGAAAGCACGGCCATGGTGGCCAGGCACAGCACGATTACAAGGGTCAGCAGACTCACCGGCCCGATCCTCACCGATCCGCCGCCCCTGCTCATCGTGCCACCCCGCTTACGTAGCGCGCCGTTGTGAGGCGGTAGACTTCCTCTTCGCCGCGCAAAACGGCGATATCAGCATGGTACAGCGTCCCGCCGTCGGTTTCTTCGGGGGTGACGAGGCACGTGACCCGGAATCCGTCGGTTTCCGTTTCGGGTGCCATTCCTTCGGGGTCGCTCGCAAAACGCTCGGCGCTGTTCGCGGCCAACACGATGGCGTTCGACAAATCCTCGTTCTCGGCTCCTTTCGCGGATGCGTCCGCGAACAGGTGCATGAACACGGCTATCGCCCCGACGAGGAAGGCGAGCAGGAGCATGGCTTCGACGATGAAGGCGGTGCCGTGCCATGAAGAACGACGGCCTTCGGCGGTTTGCATGCGCTGGGAAGAGGATTTCATGTTAGGCACCTCCCTTGACGCTGCGAAGCGCTATGTCGATGCTGCCCTGATCGGTCATGACGGTGAGCAGGCTGTTCTCGTAGGCGAAATCGAACGTATCCGAGGCGACGATCTTCGTTGCCTTGTCCGGCGTGTACGCCGCATCGGCAAGCGCGTACTCCTCGACGATCATGCCCTCGTGCAGGTATATCCTCGTTTCGTACGTGCCGCTTTCAAGCCGTTCCATCAGCACGAGCGAGCGGCCTTCGGGTGCCGCTCCAACCGCTACGGCGTCCACTGCGTCGTTGGCGCGGACGCTGTTGGCTATCAGGTTGAGCCCCAGACGCGTTTCGTTCGCATCGGATCTGATTTCGTAGAGCGATCGGTAGACGCCCGTACCCACCATAATGGCCATGAGCAGCGTTACCACGAACAGCGCGAGCAAGAGCGCGGTGAATACGCGCCCGATCAGACGCTTGTCCTTGCTTTTCCTCGAAGCGAGGGCCACTGAGCCGAACGCGTCCATCACGGTTTCATCTCCCTCGGTCATCGCGGTGCCACCGTGACGCTCGGGGCGATGTTCGCCGCGTACACTTCGTAGGTGATGATGTAATCGTCATGGTTGATCGCCAAACCGTATTCGTCTTCGAGGTGCTTGAGCGACGCAGGATAGGATCCTTCGATGGCGCAGCATTGCATCGATGCGTCGAGAATTGCGGTGCGGATCGATGCCGCCCCCTGCTCGCGCAGATTCTGACTCACGGCACCGTATGCGAACCAGCACGCGATTGCGAGCGCGACGACGACGATCGCCGCGACGATCCTGCGCCTGCGCGACCGTGCGATGCTTTGCTGTGTTCGCTCGTGAAGCATGGGCAGCGTCCTTTATCCGATCGATCCCATGATGCCGATGAGCGGCAGCATCACCGAGATGAGCGTTGCGCCGACGGCCACGGTGAGAAACGCCGCAAGCGCAGGCTCGATAGAGTCGACCACGCCGTCGATCTGCACGATGGCATCATCGAAAAACGTGATCGAAAGACGGTCGAGTACCTGGTCGAGCCCTCCCGAGCGGGTGCCGATCATGAGCATGCGCGCATAGACGGGTTCGAACACATCGCAGTCGCGGATGGCTTGCGCGAGGCTTTTGGCGGCCGACGAATCGATCATCGATCGGTGCGCTGCCAAAAGCTTATTCTTAAGTTCGGCATGCTCGACCATGGTAAGCGTGTCCTTGAGTGCCGTATCGGTATCGACGCCTGAGGCGATGTAGGTGGAAAGCGCCGAGGTGAAGCGGCTCAGCGCGAGTTGGTACATGGCCTGTTTCGTGAACGGGATGCGCTCGAAAGCCCTGAGCACCTTCATCCTTCCCGAGGCCGAGCGGCACAGGAAGAAGCCGATGAGCGCGACGACGGCGCAGATCAGCGTAATGATAAGGGCAGCCCACCCGATGACGATCGACGCGTTGACGGCGGCGAACGATCCGGCGGTGAGGTTTCCCGAGAGGCTTTCGAACACGTTGACGAAAACGGGCATGATGACGGCAACGGTGAATGCGAGCACGACGCTCATGATGCAGAGAAGCGCGGCGGGATACCCCACGTTCGAGCGGATTTTATCGAAAAGGTGCGCCTCTTCGTCGTAGTAGGTCGCGAGGCTTCGCAGAACGTTTTCAAGGCGGCCCGAGTGCTCTCCGGCGGATACCATGTTGACGGCGTAAGCGGGAAAAGCCCCCGTGGCCTCCATGGAGGATGCGAGCGGCTTCCCCTCGATGAGCCCGGCATAGACCTCGGTGCAAACACGTTTGAACTTCGTGTCGTCGAGATTCTCCCCGAGCATATGGACTGCCTCGTCGGTTTGGATGCCGGCTGAGAGCATGATGGCCACGCTTTCGCAAAACATGCTCAATGCGCTGCTTTCGAGCGGGGATGTTGCCATGGTGCTGCTCCTCACTTCCGGCGTGCGCGATGGTGCTCGGTGCAGACGCCTTGTTGCTTAGTACGTGTACCGTTCGGTGTAGGCTGTTCCGTCTCCTACGTATTCCTGAGATGCTCCTGCTGCGGCGAACGTCAAATCGATTATAGTCCAAGTTTGCGACTCAACGTTGACTTCGACGCTCATCCAACTCCCGTCAAGATATACCAAATTCCACGCGTGGTAAATACCATCAGGGGATACATATCCTGTGATTATTTTGCAGGGAATGCCCAAACTCCGCAGCATGGCTGCCCCGAGCGAGGCGTAATCGAAGCAGACGCCCGTGCCCTCGGCAAGCGTTTCGTCGGGGTCGGGAACGTAGCCGGTCGCATCGGCGAGGGCTTGTGCTTTGGCCGTGTCGTAGCGGATGTTCTCGGTGATCCACCCGTATACGGCCTTGAGCACATCGCCCTGGTTCGCGGCATCGGCTGCGAGTTCCCGGGCTTTCGCCACGCACGGGCTCGTAGCGTCGTACTCGCAAAAGACGTTGGGTCTGACGAACGGCTCGAATTCGGTTCCGAGCGTCACGTCTGCGGCAGCGGACGCGATTTCGATGTAGTTGCTGCCGCTCGTATTTTGCATGATGCTGAACGTGTAAGGGCCGTTGCCCATGTTCAGGGGGCAGATAAGGGGCGTACCGTCGTTGGGAAGATCGTAGTTGTACGTCGTATCCTCTTTGGTGACCTGGAATTTGAGCCTGCTTCCGTTTTCGGCCGAGGCGGCAACGTAGCCCTGCTCTGCCGAGGAAACGTCGATCATGCCGCCGTTCTCGGACACCGCGCCTTCTTCGCGAAACGAAGCTTCGGCTACGGCGGGCAGGGTGTATGCAGGTCCGCTCGTGTCGGATTGGCCGCCCGGGTTCGCGGGATCGCTCGGGCCGCCACAGCCTGCAAGCAGAAGGCTCGCAGCAAGCGCTGCGAGAAGCTTCGGTATATGCAGCCGACGTTCCACCGGACTCGGTTCCCTTTCTGCGCACGCGCTGCAAGAGACAGACGCTTCGAAGATAGCTCTTCTGTGCATTATAGTCATTCGCCTCTTGGTTGAAGCTGCGATCAGATAAGGCCTACAATCTCCGACCAAATCCATAACAATTAAGCGCTGACCAGTGGTTACGGAGTTACCTTCAGAAATAGCATCTCGCAAGTAATATATAAGCCCAACCATGGTAAAATAATGGCGGGTTTACCCTGCGCGCAAAGCAGGAGAAGCCTACCACGAACACGAGCGAATATGACAGCATGCGAGACAACGTACGAGCCGGTACAGAGAAAACAAGGGCCGATCGGGCTCTTTATGTCCTAGTAGGTGAAGGCTTATGAATACGTTGCAAGGGTTAGTCGATTTCAAAGACACGTTCGCGGGCAAGTTTCTCGCAACGCTGGTCTCGTTTGCTTTAGTGCTGTCGCTGTGCAGTATTACTGCATTCGCGGATGACGAACAGAAACCTGTATCGGACGATTCGGCTGTCGAGCAACCTGATCTCGAACCTGTAAAGGATGAATCGGGTAACGGTGCGACCGATGCTGCGCAAAGCGACGACGTGTCCGGCACCGTTCGAGGCGACGGTGCGCAGGACGCGCAAGAAGGTGGTAACGCACAGGTTATCCCGCCGACCGACGAAGCCCCTTCTCCGAGCGACCCTGCATCTGACGATTCTTCGGTGGCGGTGGATGTCGCCCAGGTGGGCATCGAGCTTGCGCATTCCTACATCGTGTACCTCGACCAAGAAGTCAAGCTTCCCGCAACTAAAATCGAAGTGCCGCTTGCCAGGGATTTCATCTTCGATGTGGAGGCCGATACCGGCTTCGAAATCGTCGAAGTGAAGGCCAAGCACAAGGAAACCGGTGCCGAGATCGCCCTTGAGACGCAGGAAGACGGCACGTACAAGGTGGCCGCTTCCAACGTGACGAGCAACCTCGTGATCGTTCCCGAAACCGCCGAAGTCAAGGTCGAGGGCGATGAAGAGCCTGAAAGCGCGGCGGCCACGCCGCTTACGCGCGACACCGAGATCGCCATCGGCGATGCCGAAAGGCCTTCCGTCGAAGGCGACGAGACGGCGGGCGACGGCAGCGAGCCTGCCGCCGATCCCGTCGAACCTGAAGCGAATGCGGTTCCCACCGTGCTCGCCCAAACCGTCGAGGGCACCACGGTCACTTTGACCGCCGCCGAAGGCGTGCTGCCCAAGGGAGCGACTATGGTTGTCGAACCCGTGCAGTCCGATTTGGCTGAGCAGGCGATTGTCGAGGCTGCCGCCGAACAAGGCAGGGAAATCGTCCGCGCCGTCGTGTACGATATCACCCTCTACGATGCGGGCGGAAGCGAGATTCAGCCAGAAGGTGCCGTGCAGATCGCGTTCGAGAACGCCGCCATCGCCTCAGCCGATGCAGCGGTGTATCGCATCGACGACGACGAGGCGGCCGCCTCCCTCATCGCCGAAGGCGATACCGCCGAAACCAGCCACTTCTCGCTCTACGGCTACGCGCTCACAGGCGCCGCAGCCGTGGCGGGGGACAACAAGCTTTCGCAGACGCTGTATGGAACGTTCGAGTTGACGATCGGGCAGAACTACTGCTTCACCGACGGAAGCGGAAGCGCCACTCCTTTGTCGGGCTCATGGACGACGGAGTTCGGCATGTACGACTCCGAGGGACGCTTCGTCTTCGATATCGCCGAACTGAAAATCTTCGCGGGCCGCAACGGGTGCCAGTTCGCATATGCCGACTATTTTGGCGAAATGGTAACGGCTCTTCGGTACGAATCGTTCGTGGGACAGCTCTTCGTCACGTTCGCAAACGGCGCGTCGAAGTCCGTATCCGATCTCAACCAACTGAAAATCTACTTCTCGAAAAACGCGTCGCAAGGTGGGCAGGACCTTGCTATCGAGGGCGTCGACACCCTGTTCGTCGGGGAGGCCGCAACGCTTTCGCTCAAAACCCCCTCGTCGGCCTATGACGAAGGTGCGGTCGTTTGGACTTCTTCCAATCCCAAGGTTGTCGCCCTTTCCGATCCGGCATACGGCAAAGTGACCGGGCTCGCTTTGGGCACGGCGACGATCACGGCCGAACTCACCGGTGCCGACGGTACAACGCTTACCGCGAAAAAAGTCATCACCGTCAAGGACAAGGATTCCTCTGATCTGCGCTACTATAAGTACAGCACCGAGTCTTCCAACATGGAACTGTACTACAGCATCAATGCCGGTCCTCTGACGCAGATATCGTTGGGCGATAGCTTTACGGCCGATGTGAACGATGCGGTCGTGTTCTTCGCAAAAACAAAAGAGGGTTACCAGAGCGGGTCTGATTTCGAGCATCGAAGCAGCAGAGCCGGTTTTCAAAACGGCGGGTATACGTGGGGATATTACAAAGACATCGATTCGCCGGATATCGCGAACCTGTATTTGAACGGACATGACTTCACGAGCTTGGTTTCCGCTGCTGCGGATATCGGTATTGCCAAGGTGTTCTACTACACCGACAGAAAACCTGAGTTCACGTATCGCGAGTTCAAGATATCAGCCGAACCGCTCGCCGTTACCGCCGCCTACGATCTCGATGGGGGAACGCTCGACGGCCAGAAGAGCTGGATTGATTCGACTACGTATTATCATTCGAACGTCGTTGAGAGCCCCAACCACGTGATCCAGCTTCCGGCCAACGCTCCGCAGAAAGAAGGCAGCACGTTTAGCGGGTGGCAGCTGAGCGTCAACAACGGAATCTATGGAAAGATCGACTCGGGATCGACGGCGGTTTCGGTTGACGACGTATGGTCCGTTATCAAGGAGCTTGCAGGCGACGCCACCAATTACAAACTGACGTTTACGGCGCTTTGGGAGGATAAGTACGCCGTGACCTACGACGGCAACGGCGCCACTGCCGGATCCGTCGTGGACAAAGGCGGTCCGTATAAGCCCGAAAGCAAGGTTGCCATCGAGCGGAATTCGTTCCGCAAGGCGAACGCCACCTTCATCGGATGGTCGACGACTCCCGACGGCTCGGGTGGCACGATGTACCAGCCGGGCGAGGCGTTCATCATCACCGAAGACACGACGTTGTATGCGCAGTGGCTCGAAAAGGACATGAGCTCCATCACCTATACGGTTTCCCCCTCGAAGGCCGGCACGGTGAGTTCTTCGAGCGAGTCGCTGAAGCCGGAAACGGGCGAGGCGAAGGGCTCGACTGCAGCGCCGAACGCGGGATACGAGTTTGTCAACTGGACCGATTTGTCAGGTTTTGTCGTGAGCACGGAAGAGACGTTCGTGCCCGAAATACCCGCAGGTGGATGGCCGCAAACAACCACGTACTACGCCAATTTCACGGCGAACACCGATACGGCGTACACCGTACACGTGTTCTATAGCAAGCAGGACGGCACGTATGCCGACGAGCCCGACAGAGCCGTTCCGCTGACAGGCACAACCGATGCGGTGGCGACGGTAGAGGCGGCCGACTACGCCAAGACGGGCTTCAAGCTCGACGCCTCGGCGCCCAACAACCTGACGGGTGTGATCGCTGGCGACGGTTCGCTCGTGCTCAAAGCGCACTATTATGCGCAATCCGCCGTGCGCTTCGATCTGAACGGCGGACAGGGCGCCGCTCCCGAAGACCGCTACGTCGATAGGGGCACAACGATTTCCGACCTGCCGACTGACGACGGGTTCTCCAACGGCGATGCCGTGTTCAAAGGCTGGGCGACGACGGACGGTTCGGAAAGCGACGAGCTTTTGGATTCCATTGAGTCCGTTACGATAAACGGCGATACGGTGTTGTACGCGATCTGGGCCGATGCGTATTCGCTCGCGTACGAGGTGTACTCGTATCCCGATCAGGATAATGCCATAACCCCCGCGTTCGTCGAGGCGCAGCCCGATGGGGCGCCCGCGACGGTCGAGGTGAAGGCCGGTGCGTTTTCCGAGGATGTCTCCGCTGCCGAGGTGAAGAGGTATGCGAAGCTGCCCGAAACGGTTTCGTATCCCGAGCTCGGCATCGAAGCGCAGCATCCCTCCGATTCCATGGTGGACGTCGAAAAAGTGTTCTACGAGTGCTCGCTTGACAAAGCGGCCAAGCTCATTACGGCCCGATATGCGAACCAGGTGCTCGTCAACGGGTTGTCCGACGGCACTGTGAGCGTTCGGAGCGCTGAGAACCAGCACGAAGCGGCGCTGCGTCAGGGCAGGGTGACCGTGAGGACCCATTACGTGGATGCCTCGGGCGCCGATGTCGAGCACGCCAAGCTGACGGGCGCTTTGAGCACCGTGTTTGCACCCGCTATCGTGGATGCAAACACTGCTGCCGGCGCGGCTACCGAAGAGCTGTACTTCGCATGGCTGCAAAACGACAACAAGATCGACCTCGCTGTAACCGATACGGCGGCGGACGATGCTTGGGTGCTCAATTCGGTTACGTGCTCGAAGAGCTACATCAGGCTCGATGCGACGACCGACGGGTTCAACCTCGTCGGCGTTCCGGGCGATACCGTGGTTGACATTTACCTCACACCGAAGTACGCCGTGAACTACTTCGAGGTTGCCGACGGGGCGGCAACGCCGCTTGCCGAACTGACGCAGACGGCTACGCTGCCCGTTATCGGCAACGATCCGAGTCCGTTGCCTTCGGGCGTTGTTGCAACCGATGCGCTCACGGTGCAGCCTTTGCCCCAGAAGCCGGGGTATGCGTATGCGGGGTGGAACACCGAGCAGACCATGGGCGGCACCGCCGTTGCCCCTGCGTCTTCGATCCTTCTTACCGGTATCGACCGCGCCACGCTCACGCTGAACCTGTACGCCTCAAGTGAGCTTGTGCGGTTCCAGGTGAACTACGAGTGGACGGGCTTACCGAACGAAACCGTATACGACGAGGCGGGCAACCAATTTAACCCCGAGCTGCCCGAACGCATAACCGATCTCGTTATCAACGACCCGTATGCCATCGACGATTCGTATACCGAAGGCTTCACCGTCTACACCCATGACGAGTTCGGAAACCAGACCGGTTCCTACTCGTTCGGCGGTTGGAACGATCCAGGCAACGGCGTCATGAAAGACAAGAGCATTACCGTTTCCGGCACGTGGACTCCGCGCGACATAGCGGTGCCCGTCAACGACGTCACCTACGATTGGGGCAGTGAAAATGTACCGGCCGGTGCAAGCGTGCCTGCGGCGATAACCGGCCTCAAGCCGAATCAGACGTATGTTGTCGATACCGCGTATGCGGCCGGCTATACGGTGAACGCCTACGACGAGTACGGCAACGTGACAGGCGTGCACACCTTCAGCGGGTGGAACGATCCGGGCGAGGGCACGATGGGCACCGAGCCCTTGATCGTTACCGGATCGTGGAGCTATGAAGCACGGGAGGTCGCCCAGTACAGCGTTACGTATGCGTGGAACCTGCCTAGCGACAAGACGTACTACGACGCCGAAGGAGCGGTGCTCGCCGCTCAGCCGACGTTGCCCGAATTCATTATCGGGCTCGTTGAAGGACAGGACTACGACATCGATGCGACTCATCGGCCTGACGAATCGGTCGTGTACGTGAAAGACCAGTACGGCAATGTGAACGGCTCCTACACGTTCAAGGGGTGGGCCGATCCGGATAACGGGAAGGTGAGCGGCACCTACGATCCAATTGTCGTGCGTGGTACGTGGGAGTACGCGGCGATCGATGTTGCCGAGTTTGACGTAACCTACGAGTGGACGGGCCTTCCCGCCGCCGATACGAAGTTGTACAACGCCGACGGCAGCGATGCGTTGCTTGCGCTTCCCGCGCAGATTCGGGGCCTCGTGAGCGGCCAGCCCTACGCCGTCGACGCCGCGTACGCCGTGGGCCGCACGGTCTACTCCCACGACGAGTACGGCAACGTGAACGGAACGTATACGTTCGGCGGTTGGATGATCGGTGGCGCTGCGGTAAGCGGCGAGCAGGCGATGGGCGTTTCCAGCGTTGCCATCGAGGGAACATGGGAGTACAGCGCGCAAACGGTCGTCTCCTATCCTGTTGTCTATGCATGGGATCTTCCCGAGAACATCGTTTTCTACGACGAAGCAGGAAACACGGTTGCTCCCGCGGTTCCCCGTGCCGATCCCTCGGAGCTCGTCCCCGGCCAGAAGTTCATGGTGAGCGAAGCATACGCGCAAGGTTATGCGGTCTACACGCACGACGAGTACGGCAACGTGAACGGCTCCTACACGTTCGAGGGCTGGGATAAGAACGGCGAGCAAACCATGGGTACAGCGTCCGTAACCATCACTGGCACGTGGACGCCTGCCTCGATCGGCGTTACCGCCTACGACGTGGCCTATCGATGGAACGGGCTTTCGGCAGACGCGGAGCTGTTCGATGCCGACGGTGCACCGGTGGTGCCCGCGTACCCCGCCACGCGATCGTACGTGAAGGGGCAGAGCTACCCGATCGACGGCGTGTACGTGCGCGGCTTCGAGGTGTACACGCACGACGAGTACGGTAACGTGAACGGCTCCTACACGTTCGGCGGCTGGACGCTCGACGGTGTTGCCGTCAGCGGAGAACGCGTGATGGGCGAGGCTTCCGTGACTATCGAAGGCGAATGGAGCTTCAGCGAGAAGTCCGTGGTGTCGCATAGCGTTTTCTACCAATGGAACCTTCCCGAGGGTACAGCCTATTACGACATCGCAGGAGATGCAGTCGTCGTCGCAAAGCCTGCAACGATGGCGGGGCTGGTGCCCGGGCAACCGTATACGGTCGACGCGAACTACGCACGGGGTTTTTCGGTGTACACGCACGACGAGTACGGCAACGTGAACGGCTCCTACACGTTCGACGGCTGGACGCTCGACGGCGAGCAGGTCGGCGGCACCGGCCAGAAGATGGGAGACGCCGATGCGGTCGTTTCAGGTGCGTGGACGCCCGAGCGGATTCACGTCGATGCCTTCAGCGTTTCGTACTCATGGGATCTTCCGAGCGATAGCGAGTTCTTCGCCGCTGACGGCAGCGTCGCAGCGCCAGTGCTTCCATCGGCGGTCGAGGATCTTGTAAAGGGACAGGGCTACGCCGTCGATGACGCGTATGCGAGCGGCTCTATGCTGTACACGCACGACGAGTACGGCAACGTGAACGGCTCCTACACGTTCGGCGGCTGGACGCTCGACGGCGTCTCTGTCGACGGCGAGCAAACCATGGGCACCGTTTCGGTCGTTCTCGAAGGCTCGTGGAAATACGCAGAGCAGCCTGTTGCCTCGCATCCCGTTACGTACGCGTGGAACCTTCCAGTCGGCGTATACTACGATGGCGACGGTACCGCGGTCGGTCCGACGGTTCCGGTTGCCGATCCCTTGGAGCTCGTCCCCGGTCAGAAGTTCACGGTGAGCACCGACTACGCTGTCGGGTACACCGTGTACACGCACGACGCGTACGGCAACGTGAACGGCTCCTACGCTTTCGAAGGTTGGGATCGCGCCGGAGAACAAACCATGGGCGACGCTGCAGTGGTTATCGTCGGTACGTGGAAGCACTCCGATATCGAAGTCGACGTTAACAGCGTTTCCTACGGCTGGGATCTTCCCGAAAACGCCGTGCTCTTCGATGCGGACGGCAACGGCGTGGCACCCGAGCTTCCCGCATCGCTCGACGGTCTCGTGAAAGGTGCGCCTTACACGGTCGACTCAACGTTCTACGAGGGCTACAAGGTGTACACTCACGACGCGTACGGCAACGTGAACGGCGCTTACACGTTCGGCGGCTGGACGCTCGACGGTGTTGCCGTCAGCGGGACAAAGGCTATGGAGGATGCCGACGTCTCCCTCATGGGCGTCTGGGTCCACAGCGATGAAGCCGTTGCTACCCACAGCGTTTCGTATACTTGGGATCTTCCCGGAAACGCGATGTACTACAGCGCAGCGGGCGCTGTTGCCGATACCGCTCTGCCCCCAGCCCTTACCGAGCTGGTATCCGGGCAGCCGTACACCATCGACACGAAGTACACGCAGGGCATTACCGTGTACACGCACGATACGTACGGCAACGTGAACGGTTCGTACGCGTTCAGCGGCTGGAACGATCCAGGCAGCGGCATCATGGAAGACGCCGATGTGACCGTTTCGGGCTCGTGGGCATACGAAGCGGTCGCGGTCGCCGCAAACGAAGTCGCTTACGAATGGACGGGGCTTCCTGATTCGGGCTCCGGGCTCTTCGACGCCGACGGCAATGCGGCGGTGTTGACGCTGCCCGCAACAAAATCGTACGTAAAAGGCCAGCCTTATGCCGTCGATACCACGTATGCCGCTGGTTTCACCGTCTACTCTCATGATGCATACGGCAACGTGAACGGCTCCTACACGTTCGGCGGATGGGATTTGGGCGGCATCCAGACGATGGGCGACGATGACGTGGCCATTCGTGGAGCTTGGGAATTCGCCGAGCGCGCCGTTGAAAAGCACAGCGTCTCTTATGTATGGGAGAATCTTCCTGCCGATACGACCTTTTACGATGCCGCCGGTTCCGAAGTCGGCGTCGTGAAGCCGAACGCACAGACTGGCTTGGTTCCGAATCAAACCTACGATATCGATGCGGCGTTCGCGGACGGCTATGCTGTCTATACGCACGACGCATACGGCAATGTGAACGGCTCCTATACGTTTGGGGGTTGGTTGCTCGACGGCGAGCAGGTTGGCGGTACGACCCGAACCATGGGCGAAGCCGATGTGACCATCGAAGGCTCGTGGATGCCGAGGGATATCCAAGTCGATGCGTACAGCGTCGTGTACGACTGGGGTATCGATAACGTACCCGACGGCGTGACCTTGCCCGTCCCACGTACGGGTCTCGTTTCCGGCCAGCCGTATGCGGTCGATACCGTCTTTGCCGCCGGTTATGCGGTGAACGAGTACGACTCCTACAATAACGTAACCGGCGTATACACCTTCAGCGGGTGGTCCGATCCGGGCAACGGTGTGATGGGAAGCGAAACCGTCACCGTTACCGGTTCTTGGTCGTATGCCGAGCAAAACGTCGCGCGCTATAACGTCTCGTACGGTTGGGATCTTCCCGAAAACACGTACTTCGATGCGGCGGGCGTACCCGTGACGCCTGTCGTACCCGTCTCTCTGACAGGGCTCGTAAACGGTCAGCCTTACGTCGTCGATGCGCTGTTTGCGCAGGGTACCGTCCTGTACACGCACGACGCGTACGGCAACGTGAACGGTTCCTATACGTTCGGCGGCTGGGTCGATCCGAACAACGGCTTTATGGGTGAAGCTGACGTGCAGGTGAACGGTGCATGGGCTTTCGAGGCCATCGAGGTTCCCGTACCGGGGCCGAATCCGACGCCGACTCCGCTGCCTGCGCCTATCACGCCCGACACGCCGCTTGCCAACGTGTTGCCACCTGCGGTAACCGCGCCGATCGACGCTGCTGCCCAAGCGCTGCAGAACGTCTATGAAACGGTGATCGGGGAAGAGCCGACGCCTCTCACGGGTCCTGAAGAGGAAACGATCGAGGACAACGAAACTCCCTTGGCAGACGGATTCGACGTGCATGATCCTGCGTGCTGGGTGCACTTCTACATCATTCTCGGCATGATTCTGAGTGCGCTGTACATCCTTGTCGTGATCGCCCGCCGCCGTCGGTTCATAGCGGCATTGAACGGATACGAGAACACGTTGCTCGGCCGCGATGGCGGCGCGAGCGGAAAGGGTGCTGCCTTATGAGAAAAAGCAACGTCATCATAACCGCTCTCATCGTGGCAGCATCGGCATTCCTGCTGTTTCTGTGGGTGTACATGGGCTTTTATCGCGTCGATACGCCGCTCGACCTCGTCTTGTCCATCGCATGGTGGGTTATCGTCGCGGCGGCTGTCGTGGTTATCGCCAAGTCGGAAAAAACGCGACGCGAGCGAATTCGCAGGATATACATCGGTGCGAACGCTTTATTCAACAGCGAGGCGGGTCTTGTCGAATACACCGTCGAGCGCAGCGGAACCGATCAGCTTGCAGTGCTGGTCGGTGGCATTCTCGATAACTTGAACTACGGTTTTGAAAAAAAGGACGTGCCCACTGCCGACGAATTCGTAGCAGCCTACTACGTGCAAACCGATGCGTACAAAGATCGAGGCGATACGTGGAGGGGATCCGTTGTCGTGCCGGCGGCAGACGATTCGTCGGAAGACGAGAGGCGCGCGTTCGCTGACCGGCAAGAGCTGCTCGCCGAGCTTGCTGCGCTCTCGCCGATCGCGGCTTGTCGAACCGTCGCTTCCGTTCCCGCATCCGAACCGCATCTCGCTGGCGCATAACGAGCGCAGAGCGACCGCTCTGCGCCAGCAAACAAAAGCCCCGGAACTTCAATGCTGGTTCCGGGGCTTCGTTGTAGGTGCAGGTCTGGCCCTACTCGTCATCGACTCCGATCATCACGCTCGATGCTTTGATGACCGCATACACTTCTTTTCCCACCTCGAGCTCGAGGTCTTTAAGCGAGCCCATCGAGATAGTCGACGTGATCTGCTCACCGCCAGGAAGCTCGACGATCACAATGGCGTTCACCGCTCCGGGATGAAGGGCGATGATAGTCCCTTTGAGCTGGTTGCGTGCTGATAGCTTCATGTTTGATTCCCCCTCAAACGAAAGTTTCGACACTTCATTGTACCGCGATATCGTGATTGCTCAAGGACGATTTTCCCCCGATTATCAGGCCTCGGAGTTTCTCGGTACGCCCGTTTCGCAAAACTTTACTTAGATTTGACGAACGTCGAACAGGCATTTGATCGGGACAGGCGACTATGGTTGTGCATCGAAACGATACGTCATATCAAGCGGTTTGAAAGGAAAGCAATGAAGAAGAAGGTCATCGGCATAGTGATGGGCGCCATGCTTGCGTTCGGTATGCTGTGCTTTGCGGGCTGTGCGGGCGGTACGAACAATGCCGAAAACGGTTCGGATGCAAGCGGCGATTCGTCGAACGCGCCCGCGGCAGCGGAAACCTCCCCCTCGGGACAGATATCGGTATACTCGCGTGAGGACGGGTCGGGCACCCGCGGTGCGTTCATCGAGCTGTTCGGCATCGAGCAGAAGGATGCAAGCGGCGAGAAAGTCGACATGACCGCCCTGTCCGCTTCGATCACCAACTCCACGTCGGTCATGATGACCTCGGTTGCGGGAGACGAGCGCGGCATCGGCTACATCTCGCTCGGTTCGCTCGACGAGTCGGCGGTGAAAGCGCTCAAAATCGACGGTGCCGAGCCCACCGCTGAAAACGTGAAGAGCGGCGAGTACAAGATCGCGCGCCCGTTCAACATCGCGACGAAAGACGGTCTTTCCGAAGTCTCCCAGGATTTCATCGATTTCATCATGAGCGCAGACGGGCAGAAGATCGTCGAGGATAACGGCTACATCGCCGTCGCTGACGGTGCCGAGGCTTACAGCGGTTCCGGCAAAAGCGGCAAGGTCGTCGTTGCCGGCTCTTCCTCGGTGACGCCGGTGATGGAGAAGCTCTCCGAAGCGTACAAGGAGAAGAACCCCGATGTGACCATCGAGGTGCAGCAGTCCGATTCCACCACGGGTATGAACATGGCGACGGAAGGCACGTGCGATATCGGTATGGCATCGCGCGAGCTCAAAGATTCCGAGATTTCCGGCGGCCTCACCCCGACGGTCATCGCTCAGGACGGCATCGCAGTCATCGTGAACAAAAACGCTTCGATCGACGAGCTTACGAGCGACCAGGTGATGGGCATCTATCTCGGCGAGCTTGCGACATGGGAAGATGTGCTCGCGTAAGGCGGGCACATCTCAAGGAGCCTTACCTATGGGAAAAACGCGCATCAAGGAAGGCGCAGCCAAGCTTTTCTTCATGGCAACCGCCGGGGTTTCGATCCTCGCGGTTGCCCTGATCTGCGTCTTCCTCTTCGCGAACGGCATCCCCGCCATTGCGCAGATCGGACTTCCCGATTTCATCCTAGGCACGACCTGGCGTCCGGGCAACGATATCTACGGCATCTTCCCCATGATCGTGGGCAGCATCTACGTGACGGCCGGAGCGATGCTGGTCGGCGTCCCGACCGGGATTCTGTGCGCCATCTTCCTCTCGCGATTTGCGAGCAGGGGCGTCGCGCGCGTGCTCAAGCCCGGCGTCGAGCTTCTGGCGGGCATTCCCTCGGTCGTGTACGGCTTTTTCGGACTCGTCATCATCGTGCCCTTTATCAGGGCGACTGCCCCCGAGGGCAACGGGCTTTCCCTTCTGGCGGCCGCTCTTCTGCTCGGCATCATGATTCTGCCCACCATCATCACCGTGGCGCAGAGCGCGCTCGATGCGGTGCCGAAGAAGTACTACGAAGGAGCGCTTGCGCTCGGTGCCGACCATGAGCGGGCGACGTTTCGGGTGGTCGTACCTGCGGCGGCTTCGGGCATCATGGCGGCCATCGTGCTCGGTGTGGGCCGTGCGATCGGCGAGACCATGGCGGTCATCATGGTGGCGGGCAACCAGCCGGTCATCCCCGAAAGCCTGTTTGCCGGCGTGCGCACCATGACGGCGAACATCGTGCTCGAGATGGGTTACGCCGCCGATCTCCATCGCGGTGCGCTTGTGGCTACGGGTGTGGTGCTCTTCGTGTTCATCCTGCTCATCACCATGCTGTTCAACGTAATCAAGAAACGGGGTGAGGCGAAATGACGCCGAAGATGGCTCCCGCAGCCGAGGGCGCTTCGCCTGGGGTCGCAGCACTCTGCCCGAACCCAAACGATCGCATCGACGAGCTGTTCGCCGAAAAAGAGCATGCCCACGCGAAGAACCGCGTCATCGTTTCGCTGCTCGTGCGGCTGCTCGTGCATGCGGGTGCGGTACTCACGGCAGGCGTGTTGGCGTTTCTCGTGGGCTACATCCTCGTAAACGGAGTACCGTATCTCACGCCGAGCCTGTTCGAATGGGAGTATACGTCGACGAACGTCTCGCTTATGCCGGCGCTCGTCAACACGCTCATCATGGCCGGGCTTTCGCTTGCCATGGCGGTGCCGCTCGGCGTGGGTTCAGCGATCTACCTTGTGGAATACGCTCCGCGCGGCAGCAGGTTCGTGGCTGTCGTCCGTACGACGACCGAGACGCTCCAGGGCATCCCCTCGATCATCTACGGGCTTTTCGGCATGCTGTTCTTCGTAACGGCGCTCAAATGGAACCTCTCGCTTCTGGCCGGTGCCTGCACGCTCGCCATCATGATTTTGCCGGTCATTATGCGCACGAGCGAAGAGGCGCTCCTTGCGGTACCGGATTCGTATCGCGAAGGCGGGTTCGGACTCGGCGCGGGAAGGCTCCGTACGGTGTTTCGCTGCGTGCTTCCCTCGGCGATCCCGGGTATCCTCGGCGGCGTGATCCTCGGACTCGGCCGCGTGGTGGGCGAAGTGGCGGCGCTTTTGTTCACGGCCGGCTCCATCGCCCAGATCCCAGGCTTTGCCACCGAGGGGCTTGCAGCCGTGTTCGATTCGGCGAGAACGCTCGCCGTTCACATGTACGTGCTGGCAAGCGAGGGCCTGCATATCAATGAAACGTACGCGACAGCGGTGGTGCTGCTCGTTATGGTGGTGCTGCTCAACATGCTCGCCACGTTTGCGGCTCGCGCTATGAGAAAGGGAAAAGACCATGACTGATGCGTTGTTGGAACGAAAGACCGTTTCGGGGGCGTCTGCGAGTGCTTCGACCGAGCGTTTCGTCGATAGCTCGATCGATTACAGGCCCCATATCGAGGTCCGCGAGCGCGCGGGCGGCGAAGCCCTATCTGCTGCACCGGTGAAGATGGGCGTGTACGGCCTCGATCTGTTCTACAAGGATTTCCAGGCGTTGAAGGGCATCGACCTCGAGTTTCCCCAAAACCGGGTGACGGCCCTCATCGGCCCGTCGGGGTGCGGCAAATCGACGCTGCTCAAGAGCCTCAATCGCATGAACGATCTCGTTGCGGGGTGCCGCATCGAAGGCGATATCACGCTCGACGGGAAAAACGCGTACCGCGACATCGGCATTAATGCGCTGCGCAGGCGCGTGGGTATGGTGTTTCAGCAACCCAACCCCTTCCCGATGTCGGTGTACGACAATATCGCCTTCGGGCCGCGCACCCACGGCATCAAACGCCGCGAGGATCTCGACGTCATCGTCGAGCAGAGCTTGCGCGATGCGGCCATCTGGGATGAGCTCAAAGACCGTCTGAAGAAAAACGCGCTCGGCCTTTCCGGAGGTCAGCAACAGCGCCTTTGCATCGCGCGCGCCCTGGCCGTGCGCCCCGAGGTTCTGCTGATGGACGAAGCCACGAGCGCGCTCGACCCCATTTCCACAGGCAAGATCGAAGAGCTCGTCGGGGAACTCAAAAGCAAGTACACCGTCATCATGGTTACGCATAACATGCTCCAGGCGTTGCGCGTGTCCGATAAGACGGCGTTCTTCCTGCTCGGTGAAATGGTGGAGGCTGGCTCGACCGATGACCTATTCACGAGTCCGCATGACAAGCGAACCGAGGATTACGTTTCGGGCAGGTTCGGGTAAGAGCGGCATGGTAGAATAGCTGTATGATCTATTACGTTGAAGACGATACCAACATTCGCGATCTGACGATCTACGCGCTCAAGCAGGCGGGTTTTGAGGCTGCGGGGTTTGCGTGCGCCACCGACTTCTTCGCTGCGTGTGCCAAGCGAACGCCGCGGCTTGTGTTGCTCGATATCATGCTGCCTGAGACCGATGGTATCGAGATACTCAAAATGCTGCGCGAAGATGCGGCCCTCAAGCACGTGCCGGTTATGATGCTTACGGCGAAGGGCACCGAATACGATACGGTGTGCGGGCTCGATGCGGGCGCCGATGACTACCTTGCGAAACCCTTCGGCATGATGGAGCTCGTGTCGCGTGTGAACGCGCTTCTCCGGCGCGCGGGCGAGCCGTCCGTCACTGCGCAGGATTCGATAACATGCGGTAAGCTCACGCTTTCGGCGGCGTCGCATACGGTCGAGGCCGACGGGGTGCCGGTGGAGCTGACGCTCAAGGAGTTCGACCTTCTGCGTGCGCTTATGCAGAACAGTGGCCAGGTGCTTTCGCGCAATCAGCTGCTTGAAGACGTGTGGGGCATGACGTACGCTGGCGGTACCCGCACGGTCGATGTGCACGTTCAGACGCTTCGCCAAAAGCTCGGCGCAGCCTGTCCGGGCGTCGAGGCGTGCGTCCAAACGGTGCGCGGCGTCGGCTACTGCGTGAAAACGCCTTCGTAGGGCGCGCGATGAGTCCTACCCATTACGGTGTGAAGAGCCTGTCAGGTAAAATATTCAATACGGTTCTCGTGTTCACGATCGCCGTCATCCTCGCGTTTTCGGCCGTCATCACCGTGCTGTTCTACTTCAGCTACGAGCGCGAGGCGGAGGAGGCGCTGACTGCGCAGGCTCTCGATGCAGCCGACTACCTCAATCAGACGCCGACTGTCGAAAACGTCCCCTCGCTCCTTGCCCAGTTCGCAGGTCAGGTGCGCTACACGCTTATCGATGCCGATGGGGTGGTGCTCTTCGACAGTGCATCGGACGTCGAGGAAGCGGAGAACCATGGGACGCGGCCCGAAGTACTCGAGGCTCTTGCCGACGGGCACGGCAGCGTCGTGCGATATTCCGAAACACTCAAAACGGACACGCTCTACGCTGCGGTTAAGCTCGATGACGGCAGCGTGATACGCTTGGCCGAAACGCGCCATTCCCTCGTGTCGTTCGCGGCTACGATGATCGGCCCGCTCGCGGTGGCTCTTGCGGTGGTGGCTCTGCTCGTGTTCGTGCTATCGCGCTTGCTCACCCGTCGCATTATGAAGCCCATCGATGCGCTCAACTTCGCCGAACCGCTCGAAAACGAGATCTACGAGGAAATGGATCCGCTGCTCGAGCGCATCGACGAGCAACAGCGCATGCTCAAACAGCAGACCCGCGAAATCGCGCGTGCAGAAACCATGCGGCGGGACTTCTCGTCGAATGTGAGCCATGAGATGAAGACGCCGTTGCAGGTGATCTCGGGGTACGCCGAACTCATGCAGAACGATCTCGTCGATCCGGGCGATTACCGAAAATTCGCGGGCCTCATCTACGAGGAGGCCCAGGCCATGCGCTCGCTCATCAACGACGTGCTCATTCTATCGCGCCTCGATGAGGCCGCGGTGGGGGATCGCGATCAGACGATCGATCTGTACGCGATGGCGCGTTCGGTGGCAAACAGGCTCGTCTCGTTCGCCGAATCCGAGCGCGTCGACGTGACGATCGAGGGCGAGCGTGCGTGCATAGCAGGAACCGAAACGCTTGCGGAAGAGATGCTGTACAACCTGATCGAGAACGGGATCCGCTACAACCATGAAGGCGGCGCGGTGACGGTTCGCGTGGGAAACGACGGGGCAGGTCCGGTCGTGCACGTAACCGATACGGGTGTGGGCATCCCTGAGGACATGCACGATAAGGTGTTCGAGCGTTTCTTCCGCGTAGACAAGAGCCGCTCTAAGGAGACGGGCGGCACGGGCCTTGGGCTTGCCATCGTGAAGCACGCCGTTATGTTTCACGGAGGCTCCATCGAGGTGAAAAGTGCGCTCGGCAAGGGGACTACGTTCATCCTGCGGTTTCCCGCGATGGATGGCGATTCGTAACCCCGCTGAGGGCGTGGGTTGTGATTTTCTGCACGCTTTGCGCTCGGTATGGCTCTCTAGGCGGTGATGCGCGGGGGGGGGAGTTGCGTGCGGCAAAGGGCGTTCGCGTCCAGCTTCGGTATGGTGCGACTCGGCTTTAAAACGTTGCCGCTTCGCCCGAAAGCGCGGTTGGCTTACACCCCGCGCAAGAGATCTGCAACGTCGACGCCGAGCGCTTCGGAGATGGCGAGCAGCTTGTTGATGGTGGCGTTCGCGATGCCTTTTTCGACTTCGCACAAATACCCCTCGTTGATGCAGGCCATGTCCGCGAGCTTATGCTGCGAAAGCTTCTGGCTCTTGCGTATCGAGGCGATGGTGCGCCCGATGATCTGTCGTTTAGCATCGTAATCCATGAGGTGAGGCTACGATTCCCTTAGGCAGGGGTCTTTGGATATAAGCGAATTTTTCGGATATAATAGAAGTTCTCTAAAAGGCCTCATGCGGTTAGACCGAGCGAAAGGCGAAACCGATCGACGAGAATACGATATCCGCACGCAGCCTGATGCCGACCGCGCTCGATCTGCATCGCCGTATAACCGAGGCCGTGCGCCACGAAGCCGGGCTCGCGTACCTTCCGTGCTGCCTGCTTGCCCTCCTCGTTTCTCACGGAGGCTCGATGCTGGTGCGCGAATTCCCCCGTGCGCTGATAGGAAACGAGAACACGGTCGTCGTTGCGGCCATCAAGCTTGAACGGGCGGGTCTGATCGAGAAGACTTCGCATCCCGACGATCGGCGCATTTCCGTGTTTCACGCTACTCGGCAGGGGATCGAATCCGTTAAGCGGGCTTTCGACGGTATCGAACGAGCGATGGGCGAGGCTCTTTCGGAAGCAGCTGAGCCGCGTTGCGCGCGCGTCTGCACGGCGGGTGCCGAAGATTGCGTCCGAGAGACCATGCGTACGTTCTTGGCTGCAGCACCTGGATTCTGTATACCTGCGATTGAAGCCAATGCGCTGGTACATGATCGGATTCCACCCGCCTTTCCCTTGGTCGTTTCGGCCCTTATCAGGTTGTGGTCGCAGACGGTCATCGAGCATGGCAATCTGACGCTGACGGGCTACCGATGCCTCGTTGCGCTGCGTGACGAGGGACGGTCCCTTCCCTGTTGCGCTCTTGCCGATTCGCTTGCTGTGGACCGCAGCACGATTTCGACTGTGATCAAGCCGCTGCATCGCGCGGATCTTGTCGAGTTTAGCCGGGGTGCGGATAAGCGGCAGCGCGTCGTATCGATCACGGCCCAGGGCATCGCGAACGCGAGGGAAGCGGCGGCAGAGCTCGACCGTGCAACAGCCCCGCTCTTTGCCGGCCGCGTGCTGTAAATCCGCAACTGCGCCCCTTCATTGGCTGTGCGTCGTATCCCGAAACCGGCCATCCCTCGTCGGATGTGCACCGTATCCCGTAACTGGCTGTCCACTCGTCAGATGATCACCGCATTCGTCGATGACCAGCCTTTTCGCCGTCGCGAATCCCGCCTTCACAACAAACTCCCGCAAACAAGGTAATAGGATAACATATCAGGGACATGAAGGCCTTGGCTTTGCAGCGGGTAGACCGCTCGTCTCCTCAACCGCCGATGGCGCAAATGGGTCGCTTTGCGTTTCCCACTGCCACTGAAAGCGGGCGCGCTGCCTTGTGTTCCAGCCGTCGAAAACCAAGCTGCGCGACACCCGATGCCGCTTGCCGCCTCGCATGTGCGCGCCAAAAATCGTCCATATGGATGATTTTTGGTGAGGATAATCGACGTACCCCCTTGATCGATGTCCTGAACAGGCATGATGCCCATAGTTTCTCGAGACAGCCGGAACGGTGCATGCAGCGGTACCAGAAATCGTCCATATGGACGATTTCTGGCATGAGCGATTGGCATCCTCCAGCAGCGGAACCTTGCGCTGCTGTTAAGCCATGCTCGGCACGGCACCCTTCTGAGACGCGGGAAGCAGTTCCCGCCCTGCGGCACGGCTGCCGTAAGGGCGTCGGAAAGGGCCCACCGCGAGGACCACGGGTCGGCGGGGGCGCCCCCGCCGGCGCGCTCGGGGCCGCATCGGCGGGTGCGGGCATGCGGCGGCGGTGGACTTGCGGCGGAAAGCCGCTCAAAAGCCCAAAAACCGCCGTCGTGAAGCGTTCGGCGGGCTTTGAAGCGTCAACGGAACGCGCAGGCAATGGACCTCCGCATACAGCGAGAAGCCAGCGTGCCGATGAGCAGGGGTTATCGTTGTCAGGGAATTCCCTTGCATCGGTAACTCGTTACGAAGCCCTTCATGGCGGCGGTTTTTGGGCTTCGGGGCTCATCCGCCGCAAAAGGCTCCACTGCTGTCAGGGGCTCCGCCGCTACAAGGGATTTCACCGCTTTTTGCTGATATCGGCACGGCCCGGCATGGTGCCTCGCGGCCATCTGGTGCATCGGTGCTCCGAGCGGGTGTATGGCAACGGCGTTTTGACGATGGAAACCTCGCTCCGCTGCAGCGTCTCGAAGCCTTGACGGGAACATGGTGGTTGACGGGCGCATCATCCTCGGCGGATGTGCGTCTTCGGTTGGCATGCAATCTTAGGGGACTCGCGAGCCTCGCTGCCCGTAGCGCCTCGAAGATCAGGCGGGAGCATAGCGGTTGTCCCCAGGGATAGCTCTGGCGGATGCGCCTAGATCGTGGGGTCTCCGCAAAAGGAAAGGCGCCCGCACGCGGACGCCTTCATAAGCCCCACCCCTGGTCTAGGATGAACCCACCTCGAAAGGTGGGTGCTCGCAGCTGGCTTCCTGGCTTTCGTATCAACGGATACGAATCTCCATTCCACCCGCTATCTTGAGCTCCCTAAAATATAGCGTCGGTCCATCGCAATTGATGATCCAGGAGCAGAGCGTGCTTTGAGTATATGGGTGCCTTCGATAGAATAAAAGTCTTGACATACAACCGTTATCTGCATGGGACAAAGCATCCATGGCACCGGGCGCTCTCGTTCGCGCAGCGTTCATATGAAGCGAACAAAAGTTTGTGTTTATCGACGGTACACGGTACAATGAACGGATGGATAATCTGTTCACCGAAATAGAAAACGATGCCAAGCGGTCGGTCGCACCGCTTGCCGTACGCATGCGTCCGCGTTCGCTCGACGAGCTTGTGGGGCAAGGGCAGGCGGTCGGCCCCGGAAGCTGGCTGCGCACCGCCATTGAAAACGATTCGCTGAGTTCGGTCATCCTATTCGGCCCGGCGGGTACGGGTAAGACCTCGCTTGCACACGTCATCGCCGAAACCACGAAGGCAACGTTTGTAGAGGTGTCGGCGGTCGGGGGCACGGTATCCGATCTGCGCCGAGAAATCGACGCCGCAGAAAAGCGTCTGACGATGAGCAACTTGCGCACCATCCTGTTCGTCGACGAGATCCACCGTTTCAACCGAAGCCAGCAAGATGCTCTGCTCCACGCGGTGGAGGATCGCATCGTCGTGCTTGTGGGCGCAACAACTGAAAACCCGTTTTTCGAAGTGAACTCCGCACTCATATCGCGTTCGCGCGTGGTCGAACTCAAAGGTCTTTCCGATGACGATATCCGCGAGCTGCTCGATCGCGCCGTGTCCGACGATCGTGGACTTGCGGGTGCGTACAAGCTCGACGATAAAGCCGCAGACGCCATCGTGCTTCTGGCTGGCGGTGACGGACGAGGGGCGCTCACCACGCTCGAGCTCGCTTCCGGCATGCTGCGCGCAGGTACGAAGCAGAAACCGGCAGTCATCGACGAAGACACCGTGCGCGCAACCACGCCGCACCGCTCGCTTCCGTACGACAAGAACAAAGATATGCATTACGACATCATATCCGCGTTCATCAAATCCATGCGCGGCAGCGATCCCGATGCGGCGTTGTACTGGCTCGCGCGCATGATCGACGGGGGAGAGGACCCCAAGTTCATCGCACGGCGCATCTTCATCCTCGCTGCCGAGGACATCGGCAACGCCGATCCGCAAGCGCTGCTCATCGCCGAAGCTGCGTTCAAGTCCGCCGAGGTCATCGGCTATCCCGAATGCCAGCTTATCCTCGCGCAGGCTGCAACCTACATGGCGCTCGCACCCAAGTCGAATGCCGCGTGCGGTATTTTCGATGCACTCGCCGAAGTGCGAAAGGGCCCCCTGCGCAGCGTGCCCGACAACTTGCGCGACCGGCACCGTCCCGGATCGGATGAGTACGGCGAATACAAATACCCGCACAACTATCCCGGGGGGTGGGTGGATCAGCAGTACTTGCCCGACGGCCTCGAGCGCGGAGCATTCTATCAGCCGGGCGAGCGCGGGTGGGAAGCGTATCGCACGGATGCGGTTACGCGCGATCGCAAGCCGGGGCAGTAAACGCGGCTCGCATACTCGTGCGGTATCGACTCGCATGCGGCTCGCATACCCGTTGGCCGTCGGGCCGCACGCGGCTTGTGCGCCAAGCGCCGTCGGGCTGCACGCGGCTTTCATATGGGCGCTCGTGGCCATGCCGTGTTCTTCGCGCAGGTAACATGACAGAAACGCACTATGAACGCCCCATGAAAACACTCGCGCGCGCGTATAGAATCAATTCGTACCGTGGTATAGTTATTGATTCGAAAAGCGAGGAGGAGTTCAATGGATTTCGCTGAAATAGTACAGATCGCACTTCCTATCGTGTACGTTCTAGTCGGTGCCGCTTTGGTATGGCTCGTCATCGAGCTCGTGCTCACAATCAGGAAAACGCGCAAAACGGTCGATGACGTGCAGCGCCAGATACAACCGACCCTCGCAAACGTCGAAGAGATCACCGATTCCATCAAACCGATCGTCGCGAAGGTCGATCCGCTTGTCGAGCGCGTATCGCTCACCGTCGATGCTGCGAACCTCGAAATCATGCGTGTTGATCAGATCCTCGAAGACGTGAACGACATCACCGGATCGCTGTCTTCGGCCGTCGATGCGGTGGATACGGCGGCGAACGCCCCCCTCGAATTGGTGAACAGCGTGTCGAGCAAGGTGCGCAACGTGTTCAAAACGCGCAAGGCGAGCTCCGAATCGGTCTCGCTCGGCCACGAGCGGAATGCTCCCGAGCCCGAACCGAAGCATGCGCGCGAAGATAAAACCGTCGTCGAAACAGCTCAGGATACCGTGAAAGCGGCAGGTGCTGTGGCACAAGATGCGGCGAAGGTTGCGGCATCGATGGCTCAGGATGTTGCCCAGGCGGCAAGCGAAGGCGCCGATGAGGCGCGTGACCGCACGCGCGAGCGCAAGGCCGAGCGCGAAGCGGCAGCCGCAGAGCGCCAGGAATCGGCGGACAAAGCCAACGCTGCTGCGGCGCATATGGCCGATGCGGTGCATGCCGTCGTGGAAGCCGATGCGACCGCTGCCAAGGAGAAGTACTTCACCTACGGAGGAGAGCCTGCGGCAAGCGCTGGTGTGTCCGCCCAACCTAAAGCGGACTAACGTTCATGGCAGGGGCGAGCGCGGTACCGTCGGAAGGCGTGTGCGAAGAATCGGTTGAACAAAAGCGCAGGGAAAAAGTACGCAAGCGCTGCTTTCAGGTGTGGACCGTTGTCGGCGCCATCCTGCTGACCGCCGTATTCGCCTACGTCATGAACATTCTTTCGGTACCGGTCGGCATCGTTGTCTGGACGTGTATCATCGTTTTCTGCCTGCGTACGCCGGTGAACCGGCTCGAAAAGTTCGGGCTCAACCGGGCGATCGGCACCACGATCGCCTACGTGCTCATGTTCATCGTGCTCGTCGGTTTGGGAGCGCTTCTGTTCTCGCCGGTGTTCGGCATCGGCGATCAGTTCATGAACCTGATCCAGTCGATACCCACCTACGTCCAGCAGATCACCGATTGGTACAACAGCGTGTATCCACAGTACGAGCATTTGTTCCAGAACGATTTCGTCAGCGGCTGGATCGACGACCTCACCAAGTCGGTCGGCGCATGGGCAAGCGATACCGCGAAAGTGAGTGCCGAGGGCATCGTAGCGGTCGGCGGCGGCATCGCGAACAGCTTCATGGTCGTCGGCTTTTCGATGGTCGTGGCGTTCTGGATCCTCATGGAGCTTCCCGCGCTCGGTCGCGAATGCCGCCGCCTCATCGGCGAGAAGCGCAAAGAAGACGCCATGATGCTCTACGTCACGTTCACCCGCGTGATGGGCGGTTACATCAAGGCGACGCTTGTGCAGTGCTTCCTCATCGGTTTGGCCTGCGGCATCGCGTTCGCGATCATCGGGGTGCCCAACTACGCCGCGCTCGGCGGCATCACGGGCCTTCTCAACATCATTCCCGTCGTCGGCCCCTGGCTCGGCGGCGCCCTTGCGGCCATCGCCTGCGTGTTCGTGAGCCCGGTCGTTGCGCTTGTGGCCGTGGTGGTCACCATCGCGATCCAGCAGTTCGTGTACACGTTCGTGTCGCCGAAGCTCATGTCCAACTCGGTCAACGTGCACCCGGCGCTCGTCATCATTGCGCTCCTTGCGGGGTCGGCGATCGGCAGCGCCATGAGCGGTTTTATGGGAGGCATTGTGGGGATGCTCGCATCCATCCCTGCTGTGGCTGTCGCGAAGTCGGTTTTCGTGTACTATTTCGAGAAGCGCACGGGGCGGCGCATCGTGGCAGAGGACGGGGTGTTCTTCAAGGGAACGCCCACGGGCACCGAAGGGATGCTTGTCGATCCGCTGGCCGACATGGCGTCGCCGACGTACGAGAAAAGCACCCGCGACGGCACCTCGGTCCGCGAAGAGATGCCGTCGGCGCATGCGCCTGAAAAGGACCGCGGTGGGCGGTCGCCTGAAGAGGCAGGCAAGAGCGGGGGGCCGGCAGGTGCCGACGAAGCGGGCGACGACGATAACGAATGATTCGAGAAAGAGTACGAACGACAATGGAATACTTGAGCACTGCTGACATTCGAGAAAAATACCTGCGCTTTTTCGAGGAAAAGGGCTGCAAGCGCATGCCTTCTTCCTCGCTTATCCCCGACGATCCGTCGCTTCTTTTGACGAGCGCCGGCATGGTGCAGTTCAAACCGTACTTCCTGCAGCAAAAGCACCTCGAGGCACCCTACGTCGGCACGACGACCGTGCAGAAGTGCGTGCGCACCAACGACATAGACATCATCGGCACGACGGGGCGGCACTTGAGCTTCTTCGAGATGCTCGGAAACTTCAGCTTCGGCGATTACTTCAAGGAGGAGATGTGCGCGTGGGCGCTCGAGTTCTCCACCGAAGTGTTGGGACTCCCCGTCGATCGCCTGTATTTCACGGTCTTTTTCGATGACGACGAGACCATCGAGATATGGAAATCGCTCGGCATTCCCGAGGAGCGCATCTCGCGGTTGGGCGAAGAGGACAACTTCTGGCGCGCCGGGCCCACAGGCCCGTGCGGCCCCTGCTCCGAGCTATACTACGATCAGGGTCCCGAATTCGGGTGCGGCAATCCCGACTGTGCACCCGGCTGTGATTGCGATCGTTACCTCGAATACTGGAACCTTGTGTTCACCCAGTACGATGGCCAAGAAGACGGCACGCTCGTAGAGCTTCCCAAGAAGAACATCGACACGGGTATGGGGCTCGAGCGCATCGCCGCTATCATGCAGGGCGTTCAGTCCAACTACGAGATCGACCTTATGCGCGATCTGCTCTCTGTGGGCGAACGTCTGGCGGGTGCGACGTACGGCGAAGATGCCGAGACCGATTTGAGCCTGCGCATCATCGCCGACCATAGCCGCTCGGTTACGTTCATGATCTCCGACGGCATCCTTCCCTCCAACGAAGGTCGCGGCTACGTGCTGCGCCGTTTGCTGCGCCGTGCCGTCATGAAGGGGCATTTGCTCGGTATCGAGGGTCCGTTCTTGGGCGAGTACGTCGACAAGGTGATCGAGCTCATGGGCGACGTGTACCCTGAGATCGTCGAGAACCGCGAACTCACCCAGCGCGTGGTGCTGTCGGAGGAAGAGCGCTTCGGTTCCACGCTGCGCCAGGGGCAGGCCTACCTCGACGATGCGCTCGGCAAGCTCGAAGGCGATGTGCTTGCGGGCGAGACCGCTTTCACGCTTCACGATACGTACGGCTTTCCGATCGAGGTTACCGAGGAAATCGCCGATGCGCGCGGCATCACGGTTGACCTCGAGGGCTTCGAGCGCTCGATGGCCGAACAGCGCGCCCGTGCGCGTGCGAATGCGAAAGACGCCGACAAGGCGTGGTCCACGTACGGCGGCGTCATGAGCGAGATAGTGGAAGAAACGGGTCCGACCGAGTTTGTGGGATACACCAAAAACGACGCCTCGGCCCGCGTGCTCGCCATCGTCAAAGATGGGGCGAGAGTCGATGCGCTTGCAGCGGGCGAAGAAGGCCGCGTGGTGCTCGATGCAACGCCGTTCTATGCCGAAAAGGGCGGTCAGGTGGGCGATATCGGCGTTCTTGCCGAAGATGATGTTCTCGTCGAGGTCCTCGATACGAAAGAGCCCGAGAAGGGCCTGATCGCGCATACCGTAAAGGTTTCAGAAGAGCTGCCCGGCGGCCGCATTCGCGTCGGCGATACCGTACGTGCCGCCATCGACGTGCCGCGCCGCGAGCGCATACGCCGCAACCATACGGCAACGCATATCCTGCACTGGGCGCTTCGCCAAGTGCTTGGCGAGCATGTGAAGCAGGCCGGCAGCTTCGTCGCGCCAAACCGTCTCCGCTTCGACTTCACGCATTTCGAGGGCATGACACCCGAGCAGATTGCCGAAGTCGAGCGTCTGTCGAATCAGAAGATCATGGAGAACCATGCGGTCCGTGCCTACGAGACCTCCATCACGTCGGCGCGCGAGGCGGGCGTGATCGCGCTGTTCGGCGAGAAATACGGCGAATTCGTGCGCGTGCTCGACATCGAGGGCGTATCGCAGGAGCTTTGCGGCGGCACGCACGTGTCGGCTACGAGCGAAATCGGTTTCGTGAAGATCACCGGCGAGTCGAGCGTGGGCGCGAATCTGCGCCGCATCGAGGCGGTTACCAGCTTTGATGCGCTCGAGTACATGAACAGGGTCGAAGACGAGCTCAAGGATACAGCATCCGAGCTCAAGGTGCCCCTGTTCGATGTGAGTGAGCGCACTGCTGCAAACCTCAAGGCCATGAAGGATTTACAGGACAAGCGCAAGAACAACAAGGAGATCGCCTCGGGGGAAGAGATGCTCTCGATTCTCGATACCGCGCTCGATGCGGGCTACCCGCTTATCGTTGCCAACCTCGGCACCGCCGATGTCGGGGGGCTGCGCAACGCCTGGGATATCGTGCGGGCTCGCCTGAATGCGCCCGGTGCCGCCGTGCTCGCAGCAGACAACAACGGCACGCCGATCTTGCTTGCCGCAGGCACGCCCGAAGCGGTTGAAGCGGGCTTCGACGCTGGAGCCGTCATCAAGGCTATCTCGCCTTCGATCAAGGGCGGCGGCGGCGGCAAACCGTCGATGGCGCAGGCCGGCGGTAAAGACCTTTCCGGCATAGACGCGGCGCTCGACGCGGCGCGCTCGATGCTCGTTTCCGCGTAGCCGTAAGGAACAACCATGAGAGTCATGGCGCTCGATATCGGGCAGGTTCGCGTCGGCCTGGCCATCTGCGATCCTGCCGAGCAGGTGGCAACGCCGCTTGCCGTACTGCCCGCAGCCGATGTGCTCGGCAACACGCCGGCGTTTCGCCGTCTTCTCGAAGATTGGGAGCCCGAGCTGTTCGTGTGCGGGCTTCCGTACACCATGGGGCATAAAGAAGGCCCGCAGGCGAAAAGCATCAAGGCGACGGCCGAGAAGATCACCGATGCCACCGGCATCCCCCACGTGTTCGCCGACGAGCGGCTGAGCTCGAAGGAGGCCAAACGGAGTTTGCGTGAAAAGGGCTTCGGCGAGCGGGAGATGCGCGGAAAAGTGGATATGATAGCTGCGAGCTTGTTTCTCCAGGCGTGGCTCGATGCTCGCCACGCGTAAGGCGCGCACGTTCCGACGTCTGAGCCCTATAGAAAGGTAGCCGATGGCCCCTCGTAGACAGGTCACGTATTCCAATCGCCCGAACCACGCGGCTCGCGCTGCGCACCGAGCGGGCGAGCGTCAGTTCAAGACGTACGATACGAGCCATATCCGTCCCAAAAAAAGCAAAGCGCCCATCATCGTGGCGATCATTCTCGCCATCGTGGTGATCGGCGGCTTGGGATGGGGCGGATTCACGCTGTTCAAAAGCTGTTCCGCCGAGCCGGCTGCTGCCGAGACCCTCGCCGAGGGCGAAAGCGTGACGCTGACCATCCCCGAGGGGTCCGGTGCCATGACCATCTCGGAGCTGCTGTTCAACAACCGCGTCATCGGGGATTCTTCCGAATTCGTGAAGTTCGTGACCGGGGCCGGCCACGAATCGGCGCTGAAACCGGGTACGTATACCTTCACTGGTCCCTTGACCACCGAAGACGTCGTCGGCATGCTCGTAGCAGGTCCGGGCGACGAATCGTTCACCGTGCCCGAGGGCTTTACGATCCGGCAAACTGCCGAGCGCGTCGCCGAAGCCTATCCGGACACTATCACCGCCGAAGAGTTCCTCGCACGCGCAAGCGACGCTTCAGCCTACGAGGCCGATTACCCGTTTGTGGCGGGGGCGTACGACAACACGCTCGAGGGCTTCCTGTTCCCGAAGACCTATCCGCTCATCGCCGATGCCACGGCCGATGCGGTGGTGCGCCAGATGCTCGACCAGTACAAAACCGAGATCGCGACCATCGATTTCTCGTACGCCGAGCAACAGGGCTTGAACCAGTACCAGGTGCTCATCGTCGCATCGCTCATAGAGCGCGAGGCTTCGCTTGACGACGAGCGCCCCACGGTATCGTCGGTCATCTACAACCGCATGGCGGCCGATATGCTGCTCCAGATCGACGCGACGATCGCCTACGCGAAGGGTTCTACCGAGATCACGCAGGAGGATCTCGATACCGACGGTCCGTTCAATACGTACTTGAACAAGGGGCTTCCCCCCGGACCCATCTGCTCGCCCGGGCTTTCATCGCTGAAGGCGGCCGCCCAGCCCGCCGATACGACCTATCTGTACTACGTGGTCTCGGGCGCTGGCGACGGTTCGCACAACTTCAGCGAGACGTACGAAGAGCACCAGAACAATATCGCGCAGTCCTAAAGCCGCAATCGTTACGCTGAGCTGTCATGTCGCTGATCGAGCCCGAACGATATTTCTCGCGCATCTCGATGATCGATATCCAGAAGGATATCGTCGATGCTGGGTTTTCCCATGTGCTGCTCGATATCGACAACACGATTTTCACGCGCGACACCCATGAGGTGCCGCGCGATGTGGCCTTCTGGCTTTCTAAGGCGCGCAGCGCGGGCATCACGTTCTGCCTTGTTTCGAACAACTGGCACGAGGGGGTCTACGAGCTAGCCGGCAAGCTCGACCTTCCGATCGTCGCCAAGGCGGTGAAGCCGCTGCCGCCCGCGTTTCTCATCGCGCTTCGCAAAATCGACGCGAAACGTGCGAATACGCTCATGATCGGCGATCAGCTCATCACCGATGTGCTCGGCGCGCATTTCCTCGGCATGACGGCCTATCTGCTCCAGCCGCTTGTCGAACAGGATCTCAAGCATACGCTTATGCTCCGCAACGTCGAGAAGGTGTTCATGCGCGACCGCGAACCCGAGGGAGCCGCGGGGGGCTTGGCCGATGTGCCCGTGGGCTCGCAACCTGCTGCGGGAGGCTTGGCCGATGTGCCTGCGGGAGCGCAGCCCGTGACGGCTGCACGCGAGGGAGGAGACTGATATGGAGCATCTGTACCTTCTGGGTCATCCGATCGGCCACTCGAAATCGCCTGCCATGTACCATGCATTGTACGCCGAGCTTGGCCTTCCCTGGAACTACGCTTCCAAGGATTGCGCGACCGAGGACGAGGCACGTGCGTTCCTCGAAGCGCGTGAATTCTTCAGCATCAACATCACAACGCCCTACAAGCCGCTTGCCTTCGAGGTTGCAACGATGCGGTCGGCTACGGCAAAGCTTGCCTGCGGGGCGAACATGCTTGTACGCAAGAACGGTGCGCTCATCGCTTACAACGTCGACGGCGAGGGCTGTGTTGATTACCTCGAGCGCACGGGCTTTCGGTTTTCGGGCGCAGAAGTTGTCGTATGCGGCACGGGTCCGACGGCGCTTTCGATTTTTCATGCATGTGCGCTTGCGGGTGCTCGACGCGTGGTGCTCGTCGGCCGCGACCTCGATCGGACGCGGGACGCGTTTCAGGCTTATACCGAGCAGTACCGCACGCTCGCCTATGCGACCGTCGATCTGCCTGTCGCTCGCGAAAACCGCTTGAGCTTTCGCACCGCCTTCGAAAAGGTTGATTTCGCTTTCGGCAGCTATGAGACGGCTACGAAGGTATTTACCGAGGCCGATCTGATCGTGAACGCGACGCCGCTCGGCATGCGCAAGGGCGATCCCGCGCCGTTCGACACATCGCTGCTTCGCGAGGGCCAAACCGTGTTCGACGCCGTGTACGGGCACGGTTTGACGGCCCTTGTCTCGGGGGCGGAAGCAGCAGGTTGTACGGTGTTCGACGGGCAGGGCATGCTCGTGGCGCAGGCGGTTGCCACGGCCACGGCTCTGCTCGATATCGCTGGCGTCGATACGTCGCTTACCCGTGAAGAGATGTTCGACATCATGGCCGAGGCCGCAGGGTTCGATCTGTAGCGGTATAATCGACTGCGAACGAAACGACGGTTCGCGCATACGTTCGCTCATGTGCGGGTCGGATGAAACCAGGAGAAGCGCATGCACTACATAACAGCGGGTGAGAGCCACGGCCCTGCTCTGACGGCTATCGTGAGCGGCGTGCCGGCGGGGTTGAAGATTTCGCTTCGGCAGATCGACAGCGATCTTGCACGCCGTCAATCGGGCTACGGACGCGGCGGACGGCAGGCGATCGAGAAGGATCATGCCGAGATTCTGTCGGGCGTGCGGTTCGGTCGAACCCTCGGAACGCCGATCACGCTGCAGGTTGCGAACAGGGATTGGGAGAACTGGACCGACCGCATGGCTGCGTTCGGCGAGGCGCCCGAAGGCCTTGTGCGCGAGGTGACGCCGCGACCGGGGCATGCCGATCTTGCGGGCGCGCTCAAAACCAACACCGACGATTGCCGCAATATCCTCGAGCGGGCGAGCGCCCGCGAGACGGCGGCGCGCGTTGCCGCCGCAGGCGTTGCGCGCGAGCTGCTCGCCGATCTTGGGGTAGAGATATACTCGTACGTGACGCGCATCGGTTCTGCGGCCTTCGAGGAAGACGATCCGATGATCGCCGCCCCCGATTACAAGCCCCTCGATATCGAGATGAGCGATGTGCGCTGCCCTGACGAAGCGGCGACCGAGAAGATGAAGGCCGCCATCGATGCTGCACGCGAAGCGGGAGAGAGCCTGGGCGGCGAATTCCGCGTGGTGGTCACGGGTCTTTTGCCGGGAATCGGCGGATACGCGACCCCGACGGATCGCCTCGCTTCGCGTCTCGGTGCGGCCTTGTTCTCGATTCCGGCCATCAAGGGCGTGGAGTTCGGCATGGGTTTCTCTGCGGCTGCCTCGGTCGGCTCTCTAGTGCACGACCCCATCGTGCACAGTTCGAAGGACGGGTTTTCGCGGGCGAGCAACAACGCCGGCGGACTCGAGGGCGGCATGACGACGGGCATGCCCCTCATCGTCACTGCGGCGATGAAACCGATCCCTACGCTTTCGAATCCGCTTATGACGGTCAACATGGATACGCTCGAAGTTGAAGAAGCGTCGAAGGAGCGCAGCGACGTGTGCGCCGTTCCGGCTTGTGCGGTCGTTGCCGAAAGCGAGGTGGCTTTCGTGCTTGCGAACGCTTACCTCGAGCGGTTCGGCGATGCGAACATGACCGACATCAAAACCGCCGTGAAAGCGTACCGTCAACGCATCAAGACGATGTCGCGGTAGGTGGATCGATGGGGCGAGACGCATCGCAACGACCGTCTGCAAGCGGCCACGCCTCAGGCGGCGATGGCGCTGCCCGAAGGCAGCACGGCCATGGTTCGAGAGGCGGCGGATCCAGTCGGCAGCAGCACGGCCGCGCTTCGGGCGGTCACGCCCCGAATGCGCGCAATCCCCAGGCTCCCAAGCGCAACCGCCCGCCGCACACGCTGGCTAAGCCGGTCTTTTTCGTGGGCTTCATGGGCGCAGGCAAAACGTCGGTTTCGCGGCGCCTTGCGCGCATGTGCAATATTTCCTCGATCGATCTCGACACCTACCTTGAGCGACGCGAGGATAGAAAAGTCAAAGACATCTTCGCCGAGGTCGGAGAAGACGGGTTCAGGGATATCGAAACCGCGGTTCTGCGCGAATTCATGGCTGCCGAACCGCAGCTCGTTTCGTGCGGCGGCGGCATCGTGAAGCGCCCTGAGAACCGTGAGCTTTTGAAGCGAAGCGGGTTCGTGGTGTACCTCAAGGTCTCGGCCGACGAGGCCCAATCCCGCATCAGCGACCTTTCGACTCGGCCGCTGTTCAACGACATCGAAGCGGCACGCGCCATGAACGCCGAGCGTTTGCCGCTTTACGAGGAAGTGGCCGATGTCGTGATCGACACGGCGGGCAAAAGCGTGGGCAGGATCGCCGGTGAGGTGAAGGACCTGCTCAAGAAGAAAGGAATCCTGTGGCAATCGCACGAATAGTGGTCAACATCGCCGATGCGCCGAGCTACGATGTGCGCGTCGGTACCGATATCGTCGAATCGATCGGCGGGTATCTGAGAGAGGTGAACTCATCCGATACCGCCCTCATCGTAACCGATGGGCACGTAGGTCCGCTGTATCTCGACTCCGTCAAGGCATCGCTTGCCGAAGCGGGTTACCGTACGCTCGACATAACCGTTCCCGCTGGGGAGGATTCGAAATCGCTTGCAGTGGCAGGCGAGATATGGTCGGCCATGGCAAACCTCAAACTTTCGCGCGACGTGCTCGTAGTGGCGCTCGGCGGCGGAGTCGTGGGCGATCTTGCCGGCTTCATCGCGGCAACGTACATGCGCGGAGTCGCATTCGCCCAGGTGCCCACCTCGCTGCTCGCTATGGTCGATTCGTCGGTGGGCGGAAAGACGGGCATCAACCTTGACCAGGGAAAAAACCTCGTGGGATCGTTCAAGCAGCCGGTTTGCGTGTGCGCCGACACCTCGGTGCTTTCCACGCTTTCCGAACGCGAATGGGCATGCGGCTGTGCCGAAATCGCGAAATCGGCCGTCATCGACTCCGACGAGTTCTTCTTCTGGTTGACCGATGCGGCCCCTTTGCTTGCGGCGCGCGACGAGAATACGGCAGCAGAGGCGATAGCGCGGTCGGTGGTGTTCAAGGCGAACGTGGTTGCCGAAGACGAAACCGAGAGCAAGGGTGTGCGCGAGTGTTTGAACTACGGTCACACGCTCGGCCATGCAATCGAGGCGCTTGCCGGGTTCGGCACGTTTTCGCACGGCGAGGCGGTAGCGGAGGGCATGCGGTTTGCGGCGCGCCTCGGCGTCGCCTGCTCGAGTACGCCGACCGATGTGGTTGCCGCCCAAGACGAGCTGCTCGACGAGCTCGGATTGCCGTCACTTGCCTTCTCGGCGGAGCCGGAAGCGGTGCTCGACGCCATGAAGGGCGATAAGAAGGTGCGCGGCGGACAGGTGCGTTTCGTGCTCCCGCGCGATATCGGCAGGTGGGAGGTTGCTGAAATCGACGACGCCATCTTGCTCGAGCATCTCGGTGCCTGGGCGCGATCGAAAGAGGTGTAGCGCTGTGGCGATGAAAACCGTGCTTTTGCTCAATGGGCCGAATCTCAACATGCTCGGCGTGCGCGAACCTGCGGTGTACGGGTGCGATACGCTTGCCGCAATCGAGGCCGAGGTGGTTGCCTATGCGGCCGAGCGCGGCGTAGAGGTTGCCTGCTACCAGTCGAACCACGAAGGCGCCCTCATCGACAAGCTCCACGAGGCGCATACCGCATTCGACGGGGTTATTTACAATCCCGGTGCCCATACGCACTATTCCTACGCGTTGCGCGACGCTATCGGGTCGATCGATACTCCCGTCGTAGAAGTGCACCTGTCCGATATCGAGGCGCGCGAGGAATTCAGGCGCATTTCGGTGATCGCTCCGGTGTGCATCGCCCAGATCAAGGGAAAAGGGAAGGCCGGCTACAAGGAGGCGTTCGATGTCCTGCTCGAATACGACGCGAAGCGATAGGCTGCGCGCTGCGGCGTCCGAATGCGAGGCGGATGCGTTTTACGTGCGTAACCAGTCGAACCTGCGGTGGCTGACGGCTTTCGACGGCGTGTTCGACGATGAGGATGCCCACGCGATGGTCGTTACGCGTAGGCGCGCCGTGCTTCACACCGATTCGCGCTACGGTGAGGCGTTCAGGCGTGCCGCATCGGGAGGCGTTATCGAGATCGACGGGGCAGGGCGCTCGCATGCTGCGTTTGCGAGCGACGTGTTGGGGCATGCCGTTAGGGGGGCGGCTGCCGAGGGCGGCGAAGCGCACGCGACCAAGACTTCGATGCGCGACGAGGCTGCAGGCGAAGCATCCGCGACTGTCACGCGCCTTGCGATCGAAACCACGATGGAGCTCGGCGAATTCCGCGCGCTTGAAAAGGTGTTTGCCGATTCATCCGTTGAGCTTGTCGAGACGAGCGGCGTAATCGTCAAGCTCCGTGCAGTAAAGGACGCGGGCGAGGTGGCGCGGATGCGCGTGGCCCAAGCTATCACCGATGCGGCGTTTTCCCATATAGCGGCGTTCATGAAGCCGGGCATGACCGAGCGCGAGGTGCAGATAGAACTTGAGGACTTCATGGTGAGGCACGGTGCGGAAGGCTTGGCCTTTCCCTCGATCGTGGCAACGGGCGCAAACGGCGCTTCGCCTCACGCCATTCCCGGTGAAACCGTTCTCGAGGCAGGCCAGTGCGTCGTACTCGATTTCGGCGCGCGGGCGCAGGGGTATTGCTCGGACATGACGCGCATGGTGTTTCTCGGCGAACCCGACGAGCGCATGAGGCGAGCGTACGAAACGATTCGCGAAGCGAACGAGCGCGTGCAGGCCGCTTTGATGCCCGGTGTGACCGGCGCGCAGATGCACCAGCTTGCCGAGGACGTGCTTGCGCACAACGGATTCGGCGGGAAGATGGGCCACGGTCTCGGCCACGGGGTGGGCATCGACATACACGAGGAGCCGGTGCTTTCGCCTCGCAACCCCCTTCCGCTCGTTGCAGGAAACGTCGTTACGGTCGAGCCCGGCATCTACCTTGCCGACGAGTTCGGCATGCGCTTGGAGGACTTCGGCGTGATCACGGACGACGGGTTCGACGCGTTCACCCGATCGACGCATGAGATGGTGATCGTCTGATCGCAGGATGCGCCTGCCAAGATCGCGCTGTTCGGGTGCGGCCCCTGCGGCGTTCTCGATGCACGGTGCCAGGCAAGGACTGTGGTACGGCCTTTGGCGGTACGAGCGCCATCCCTGCTTTTTTTCTGATGAGCGCGTATCGATGGGAGGTCATAACCCAAGATGGTTATAATAGAGCGGCTTTATGGTATGAATGGATGCAGGGCATATGATCCTCGTGTCCTGATCTGAAAGGAATTGACAGATGGCAATCTCTACCGCCGATTTCCGCAACGGCATCTGCATCGAGTACAACGGCAGGCTCTGCACGATCGTCGAGTTCCAGCATGTGAAGCCCGGCAAGGGCGGCGCGTTCGTGCGCACGAAGCTGCGCGACATCAAAACCGGGCGCGTCATCGACAACACGTTCAACGCCGGAGTGAAGGTCGAACAGGTCCGTTTGGACAACAAGAAGCTCCAGTACCTCTACAACGACGGTGCCGATTACTACTTCATGGACAACGATACGTTCGAGCAGACGGCGGTTCCTTCCGAGGTCATCGGCGACAACGCCCAGTGGCTCAAGGAGAACGACGAAGCCTCGATCCTCTATGCGGCAGATGAGCTCATCAGCATCGAGCCCCAGATGTTCGTCGAACTCGAGGTGACTGCCACCGAGCCCGGCTTCAAGGGCGATACCGCCACGAACACCACCAAGCCGGCTACGCTCGAAACCGGTGCGACCATCCAAGTGCCCACGTTCGTCGAGATCGGCGACGTGCTTCAGATCGATACGCGCGACGGCCGCTTCATCAAGCGCGTGTAGACAACATCGATACATTTGAATCCGAGGGCTTGAAAAAGCCCTCAACAAGGAGTCGGAGCCCATGGGGTTTCGGCTCCTTCGTTGCGTGCTCAGGGTGGCTCGAGTTTTCCTTTCGATGCAAAAATCGGCAAAAGTTGCAAAAATCGGCAAAAGTTGCAAAAATAAGCAAAAGAAATCAAGGACGTACTCACGGCACGATTGGATGAGCAATGGAAACGCGAGACAACCCTTTTACTCCGAGTTTTGGGCAAATTCCTCCCTGCATGGCGGGTCGGGAGCATATCATCGACGCGATAACACTGGCATTCGACAGGGGCTCGGGAGACCCGAACCTCTCGACGATTTTTGTTGGGGCTCGCGGAACGGGAAAGACGGCGCTGCTTGCCTATCTTTCCGAAAAGGCGCTAGCTCACGGATGGGTTTCGGCAAACGTCTCAGCGGTGGACGGCATGCTCGAGGATATTATCGAGCGTTCGATTGAATCGGCATCCGAGCTCATTGACGTGCGCGATGGGGCACGGGTCAAAGGGGTTTCCGTTGGAGGAGTGCTTGGCATCGAGTGGGAATATCGCGATCCGCAATCGGGTAACTGGCGTACGCGTATGAATTCGCTCATAAAGGAACTCGAAGCGCACGGCACGGGTTTGCTTATCACGGTTGACGAGGTGCGTGCCGATCTTGACGAGATGGTGCAGCTCGTATCTGTTTATCAGCATTTCGTTAGAGAGGGCAAGAAGGTCGCGCTGCTGATGGCAGGACTGCCTTATAAAGTGTCATCCCTGCTCACGGATCAGTCGATTTCCTTTCTGCGACGTGCGCAGTGCCACTACTTAGAAAGGATTCCCGATTACGAAATTGAAAACGCGCTGCGAAAAACAATTGAGAACCCGGGCCGCAGCATCGAAGCGGAAGCGCTGTCGCTTTCCGTCGATGCGATCGGCGGGTTTCCCTACATGATGCAATTGGTGGGCTACAGGATGTGGGATGTTCAGCCCGACGAACCATGCATTACTCAAGAGGATGCCGCAAAGGGCATACGCCTTGCCTCGCGCGAGATGAAAAGCCGAATCATCGAAACGACGTACCGAGAGCTTTCTAACGGCGATCTGCGGTTTTTGAAAGCTATGCTGCCCGATGAGAAAGAAAGCCGGTTGTCCGATATAGCGCAACGCATGGGGAAGAAGAGCAATTACGCAAGTCAATACAAACGGCGTCTTTTGGAAGAGGGCGTTATCGGCGAGCGAGCGCGCGGGGTAGTGGGATTCGATATCCCCGGATTTCGCGAGTACTTAACCGGCGAAAGCGACTAGCTTCGTTTTCCGAAGAGCGGTGGCAAACGCGCGGCTCGTCCTGTGATTCTTTACGCATATGCCTTCCACCGTACGAATATGTTGCTTGTCCACGAAATCACACCCTGCCTCGTGGTTTTCTTCCGCGTTCTTATATAATGCTCTAATGCCTGAATGGCGCATGCGCCGCATGGTTCGGGAAAACCACCGCATAACGAGGCTGTATGGGTGCCGTTCGGGTCCGTTCTTTGACTATTACTGAGAAGGGGGTGTGAGTTCATGCCAAGACTTCAGATTATGGATACCACCATCCGCGATGGTCAGCAGAGCCTGTGGGCTACCCGCATGCAGATCGGCGATATGCTTCCGATCCTGCCGAAGATGGACCGCGTCGGATACTGGGCCATCGAGGCGTGGGGCGGTGCGACGTTCGACACGTGCCTGCGCTTTTTGGACGAAAACCCGTGGGAGCGCTTGCGTTCGATCAAAGCGAAAACGCCGAACACGCCGCTTGCGATGTTGTCCCGCGGCCAGAACTTGGTAGGATACAAGCATTATTCGCGCGAGATCTGCAACCGCTTCATCAAAGCGGCTCATCGAAACGGCGTCCAGGTGTTCCGCGTGTTCGACGCGCTGAACGATATCCGCAACGTCGTCGACAACGCCGAGGCCATCAAGGAAAGTGGCGCGCACTTCGAGGGGGCTATCTCCTACACGATGTCGCCGGTGCACACGCTCGACAGCTTCCTCGAGTACGGCCAGGCCATGAAGGATCTCGGTGCCGACTCCATCGCCATCAAGGATATGGCGGGCATGCTCACCCCGTACCGCACCGAGCGCATGGTCAAGGCGTTCAATGCCGAAATCGGCCTGCCGGTGCACATCCACTGCCATTACGTCGGCGGCATGGCTCCCGCCAACATCATCAAGGCTGCCGAAGCTGGTGCCGCCATCGCCGATACGGCCCATGCGCCGCTCGCGTTCGGCAACAGCCATCCGGCCGTCGAAATGATCGTGGCCGCGCTTCAGGAGAGCCGCTACGATACCGGGCTCGATCTCGACCTCCTGTTCGAGATCGCCGAATATTGGGAAGAGGTGCGCAAACGCGGCCACTACAAGCGCGGCGTCTCTTCGCTCATCCACATGCAGGTGTACTCCCATCAGGTACCGGGCGGCATGATGTCGAATCTGGTCTCGCAGCTCGAGATCCAGAACGCCGGCGACCGTCTGCCTGAGGTTATGAAAGAAATTCCGAAGGTGCGCGCCGAAGTGGGCTATCCGCCGCTCGTGACGCCGCTTTCGCAGATCGTCGGCACGCAGGCCGTGTTCAACGTACTCACGGGCAAGCGCTGGAGCGTCGTATCCAAGGAGATGAAAGACTACATCTGCGGTTACTACGGCAAGGCGCCCGGTCCTATGGACAGGGAAATCGTCAAGAAGGTTGTCGGCGATTCCGAGATGCTGCCGCCTGATGTGGCTCCCGGATCGCTTGTCACCACGACCTACGACGAGGTTGCCGAGGAAATCGGAGATTTGGCCAAGACCGAGGAAGACGTGCTCATGTACGCCCTCTTCCCCAACGAGGCCCGCACCTACTTAAGCAAGCACCGCACATCCGAAAAAGTCGATTTCCTGCTGGAACAGGAGTCGAGCGGTACCAAGGAGGACGATTACGTGGATATCAATCAGATTCGCGAGCTGGTTCGCGTTGCCGAAGAGAGCGGCGTCGGCGAGATCGTCGTCGAAGAAGAGGGAACGCGCATTGCGGTGCGCATGCCCGGTGCCGCCCCCGCTGAAACCGCTGCGCCCGCAGCGGCGCCCGTCGCAGCGGTAGCGCCTGCTGAAACCGATGCCGCGCAGGTGGCTGCTCCCGCAGACAGCGCCGACCGTCCCGCAACGTGGCAGCCGGTCATCGCTCCTATGGTGGGCACGTTCTATGTGGCCCCCGGTCCCGGTGAGCCTCCGTTCGTGCAGGTAGGCGATGAGGTTGCGGCGAATCAGACGCTCTGCATCGTCGAGGCCATGAAGCTCATGAACGAGATCGGCGCCGAGGAAATGGGCACCGTTCGCGAGATATGCCTCGAAGACGCGACACCGGTCGAGTTCGGAACGGTCATGTTCTACATCGAGCCTTTGGGAACCCCTGCGCCTGCGCCGGAGACTGCCTAATGTTTAACAAAATACTGATCGCTAATCGCGGCGAGGTGGCGCTGCGAGTTATGCGCGCGTGCAAAGAGCTCGGCGTGAAAACGGTCGCCGTGTATTCCACCGAAGATGCCGAGACCTATCCGGTGCGCTACGCCGATGAGGCTGTGTGCATCGGTCCGGCGCCTGCCAACCAGAGCTACCTCGTCATGTCGAGCATCATCGCGGCGGCGAAGAATTCGGGAGCCGAGGCCATTCATCCGGGCTATGGGTTTTTAGCCGAGAACGCCGAGTTCGCGCGCGCGTGCGCCGAGAACGACCTTGTGTTCATCGGTCCCTCGCCCGAATGCATCGAGCGTATGGGCGATAAGAGCGAAGCGCGCGAGACCATGAAGATGTGCGGTGTCCCAACCGTTCCCGGCTCCGACGGCTGCATCGATACCGTTGAGGAAGCGCAGGACTTCGCGCGCCGCGTCGGGTATCCCGTGCTCATCAAAGCTACGGCCGGTGGCGGCGGCAAGGGCATGCGCGAGGTTCACCACCCAAGCGACCTCGAAGCGCAGTACAAGGCCGCCCGCAACGAGGCTGGTGCCGCGTTCGGTAACGACGGCGTGTACCTCGAGAAGCTCGTGCTCCGTCCCCGTCACGTGGAGATACAGGTGCTTGCTGACAACTTCGGCAACCGCGTTGCGCTTTGCGAGCGCGACTGCTCCATCCAGCGTCGCCATCAGAAGCTGCTCGAAGAAGCACCGAGCCCGGCGCTCACCGACGAGATCCGTCGGTCGATGGGCGTTGCCGCTTTGAAGGCGGTGCGTGCCGTGGATTACAAGAACGCCGGTACCATCGAGTTCCTGCTCGATCAGGATGGGCGCTTCTATTTCATGGAAATGAACACGCGCGTGCAGGTTGAGCACCCGGTGACCGAGCAGATCACCGGAACCGATATCATCAAAGAGCAGCTCCGTATTGCGGCCGGAGAGCCGATGAGCTGCGCCGATCGTGCTCCGTTCGCGCCGATGGGGCACGCCATCGAGTTCCGTATCAACGCCGAGGATCCCGAGTACGATTTCCGTCCGTGTCCTGGCACGATTACCGTATTCGATGTACCCGCTGGGCCTGGTGTTCGTGTGGAGAGTTACGTTCGCGCGGGCACGAAGATATCTCCGTATTATGATTCGTTGGTAGCGAAGCTTATCGTATACGGGCAGGATCGCGAAGAGGCGATCGCCCGCGGCAAGCGAGCGCTTGACGAGTTCGTAATCGAGGGAATCAAGACAACCATACCCTTCCATAAGAGGGTACTGGAAAACGAGGCGTTCATAGCGGGCGATTTCTCGACTGATTTCCTGGAAACGCAGATGGGAGATGCTAGCAATGGCTGATCTGAACGTTGACGGCATGGCGCTTGCGCCCGGTGTCGTAGAAACCATTATTTCTATCGCCGCGAAAGAAGTACAGGGCGTTGCGTCCATCGGACCTTCCGGCGTAGGCGGTCTTCGGTCCGTGTTCGGCTCGAAGCCCTCGACGCAGGGTATCGAGGTAGATGTCGACGACGATGATACGCTGCATGTTTCGGTACGCATCGATGTGTATTACGGTCACGTGCTTCCCGAAGTCGCCGATGCCGTGCGTACGGCGATTTCCGATGCGGTTGCAAGCCAGATCGGAATTCCAGTCGGCAGCGTCGATGTGTACATCGACGGCATCCAGTTCGCCGAATAAACGCAGTGCGACAAAGGTAGTGATGGATGTCTGCTAAGCGACACGAAAGGACCTTTGCGCGCCGCGCGGCGTTGCAGGTTCTCTATCAAGGTGAAATCCTCGACGAATCGGCGGCGGCAATCGTCGCCGATGATCGTTATCTGGCCGACGACGGCCCCCTTCCGGACTATGCGTGCGATCTACTCAAGTTGATCGACGAGCATCGCTCGGATATAGATGGCCACCTAAAAGCGACTTCAGAGAACTGGACGCTCGAGCGCATGCCAGTGGTCGATCGCTCGATCCTCAGGCTTGCAACCTGTGAGATGATGTACGTGGACGATGTGCCGCTTTCGGTTTCGATCAACGAAGCTGTCGAGCTCGCGAAGGATTTCGGGGGGGAGGACGATTCGCCCCGGTTCGTCAACGGCGTGCTTGGACGGATCGCGACATCGCTGGAAGAGGAAAGCAATGACGAGTGACACGAATGCCACGTTCGAGAGCGTCAAGGCCCGCCTCGACGAGATAGTCGATGCTGTAGGCGATGAGAGCATCTCGCTTGACGATGCGCTCGATCTGTACGAAGAGGCTGTCAAGCTCGGCATGCAGGCGAGCACGTTGCTCGAAGAGGGCATTGCGCAGCAGGAGGCCGAAGGGCTTTCAGGCGGCGAAGACGATGCGGATGGGATGCCGCGCGAAGAGGGGTTGGAAGCTGCTCGGCAAACCGAGGGGTTAGCGGAGCAAGCACAACGGGCTGATGATGCCGAATCCCAACGTGAGTAGGTGAGTCATGGACGATCGTATTCTCGATATCATAAGCTCCCCGAGCGATCTTAAGCTTTTGAGCGACGAGGAGCTGGCGCTTCTCGCCAACGAAATCCGTGAAGAGATCATTACGGTTACTTCCCAAACGGGCGGCCATGTGGCTTCGAGCCTCGGTGCCGTGGAAATCATTCTGACCGCACAGGCGCTGCTCGATTGCCCGACTGACAAGCTCGTGTTCGATGTGGGCCACCAAGCCTACGCCCATAAGCTCGTGACGGGCAGGCAAGGTTGCTTCGACACGCTGCGTACGTACGGCGGCGTATCGGGTTTCCCGAAGCCGACTGAAAGCGAATACGACGTGCATCCCTCGGGCCACGCCTCCGATTCGCTGTCGACGGCGCTCGGCCTTGCTCTTGCACGCGATCTGCGGGGGACGCACGAGCGGATCGTCGCGGTCATCGGCGACGCTGCGCTTTCGGGCGGCATGGCGTTCGAGGCGCTCAACCACATCGGCCAGGCGCAAACGCCCATGGTCATCATCCTGAACGATAACGAGATGTCCATCTCTCGCAACGTGGGCGCGCTCATGAAGCACCTCGGCTATATGCGCGCGTCGAGCCAGTATCGCCAAACGCGCGATACGGTGCAGGAAAAGCTCGAGAACAGCGGGCGATTCGGGTCGGCCATGGCAAATTTCGGCCGCAACATGAAGGAATCAATGAAGCAGTTCGTGATTCCGCGGTCCATGATCTTCGAACAGCTCGGCATTTTGTGCACGGCTCCGATCGACGGACACGATATCCCGCTGCTCAAAGAAACGCTTGCGAACGTCATCGACACCGATGTGCCTGTGCTCGTGCACGTTGTAACCAAGAAGGGCATCGGGTACGCCCCTGCGGAGAAATCGCCCGAGGTGTTCCATGGCGTTTCTCCTTTCGACATCGCAACGGGCGAGGTGAAGAAGAAGGCGGCGAAAGCTCCTACCTACACGTCGGTGTTCTCGGGGGCGCTTGTGGCCGAAGCCGAGAAGGACGAGGACATCGTGGCGATTACAGCCGCCATGAAAGACGGCACCGGGCTCGCCGAGTTCGCCGAGCGCTTCCCGGATCGTTTCATGGATGCGGGCATCGCCGAAGAGCATGCCGTCGGGCTTGCCTCGGGATTGGCCATCGGCGGCAAGAAACCCGTCGTTGCCATCTATTCCACGTTTCTGCAGCGCGCGATCGACCAGCTGATCATCAACAACGCGCTCCCCGAACTCAATGTCGTGTTCGCCATCGATCGTGCAGGTATCGTCGGCGAAGACGGCCCTACGCATCATGGCATGTTCGACATACCCTACACGCGCATGGTCCCCCATATGAAGGTGCTTGCTCCGTCGAACGAGGCCGAGCTTGTCCGCGCGTTGCGTACGGCGCTTGCCATGGGTGGACCGTTCGCCATCAGGTATCCGCGCGGCGAGGCAGAAGGTGCGGATATCCCCGCGAATCCCGAAGCGTTCGAGCTAGCGAAAAGCAGGCTCGTGCGAGAAGGAGACGACGTAGCCATCCTCGCGTTCGGTCGCATGGTGGGCAAGGCCGAAGAGGCCGCCCGCTTGCTTGCCGAAGAGGGCATCGAGGCGCGCGTTGTCGACATGCGTTGGATTAAACCGCTCGATACCGATGCCATCGCCGAGGCGGCAAAGCTGCCGCTCGTGGTGACAATCGAGGGCGGCGTCATCGAAGGCGGCGTGGGACAGGGGATTCTCGGTGAGCTTGCACGGATGCGTTCGACGGTTTCCGTGCTGGCGCTCGGCATCGACGACGGGTTCGTCGGCCAAGGCAAGACCGATCTTTTGCTGCGCGATCTCGGCCTTGACGGCGAAGGCATCGCGAAATCGGTGAAAGAGGCGCTTGGAAGGTAGGAAGCACTGCGGCTACGGCTGGCGTATGCGGTAGTCGGGCGTGGTGATACAGAGTGAGGCCCCATCGCAGGACGGGGCCTCACTTGACTTCGTATGCAAGCAGGTGCTGTCGATTATCCGTTCACAATGTTTTCGGCGGCAATGTATCCCCAGGTCATAGCCGATCCATGGCTGTTGCCGTTAATGAATACGGGGTAGTCGACCGCATAGCGCCCGCCCGAGACATTGCCGATGGCGTACAGGCCGTCGATCGGAACGTCGCCTTCGCCGAGCACTTGGAGCTGCTCGTTGATCTCAAGGCCGCCGGGCATGGCCAAGAGCGAGGGACCGAATTTGAGGGCGTAGAACGGCGGTTCCTTTATTTCGGTAAGCAGCTCCGCCCTTTTATGGAACTGTGTATCCTCGCCTTGCGCGTAGAGCTTATTGTAGTTTTCGACTTCAGCGATGAACGACGCTTCGTCAACGCCCATCGCCTGTGCGAGTTCCTCAAGCGTATCCGCTTTGACCGCATTGCCGCTTTCGAGGGCTCCTTCGATGACTTTGGTAGCCGATTCGGGAGTCCACTCTTCGGTGGTGCGGGACATGTCATCCCAGAACTGGCCTCCAGCAAGGGGGATCGATGCGGCAACATCGTTCGGCCAGTTCGCGTCGAACACACTCCAGGCGAACTCACCGCCGGGTTGCTCGAGGATGCGGATGGACTTTGCCTGAATCCACGTATCCTCGTTCATGAACCGCTTGCCGTCGGTGTTGACGTACAGGAAACCGAAGCAGAGGCTGCAATAGCGGATGAGGTGGATCATCGTTGGCACGGGGTATTCCTGCATGCGCCCACCTGCCCACATGCCCATCTTGTGCCCATCGCCGGTGTTCGCTCCAGCGGGCGTGTAGGCGTTTACGGCTGGCTTCAGGCCGAGGTGGTCTCCGTACGCTTCGATCATTTCGGTATCGCCCGATATGTCGCCGGTGGCGAGGATGACGGCTTTCTTGGCAACGTATTTTCTGTAGCCGTCGGATGCTTTGGCAACGACTCCCACAACAACATCGCCCTCTTTGACAAGCTGCTCTGCGGCAGTGTCGAAGGAAAACCTCGCTCCGTTTTCTTCCGCCTTCTTCCACATGAAGTAGACAGGCGCGCTGATCTTGTTCTCGTTGTCGGCAAAGTCGCCGCGAATAACATGCGTTCCGATGTGCTCGTAATACTGCGGCCCTACGTAGTGCGTGTAGATCGGGATGATGCTGAGATCGTCGCCCGACATATCGTCGAGCCAGTCCATAACCTCGCTCGAACGGTCGATGAACAACCACGCGAGTTCCTCTTTGTTCCTGTCGCCTGAAAAGCGCAGCCAGTCTGCGACGATTTGATCTTTGGGATCATTGATCATACCCGCTTCAGTCATCGCTTTGGACTGGTAGGCAGCGTAGTGGCCTCCGCGGCTGCTCGGAAACGCCATTTTCTCGATGACGGCGACCGATGCGCCGAGTTCGCTTGCACGGCATGCTGCGGTGACGCCCGAAATGCCTGCTCCGACGATGACGATGTCCGCTTCAACTGTTTCGACGAGGTCGCTTTCTGCAACGGGTTCGGGCGGCGTATCCCACGACCAGCTTGCTTTCTCAGACGTTCCCGGTGAATCCGATGCTCCCGTTGCTTGCGCTTGCGGCTGATTCGCGGTTTCCGCCGGAGAGCATCCGGCCATGGCTCCGAGTGCAGCCAAGGCTCCCGTTGCGGCCGCTCCGGTAAGGAAGGTGCGGCGCGATACTTCGTGAGACATGAGAATCTCCTTTCGTTTCTGGTGGGCGCATCCCTCGTGCGCTTACTCATACCCTATGCTGAGGGGGACGGGTCGGCTACGTGCGGATCGGTCCATTTGCATCGAAAAGGCCAATATGGTACGAAAGGTGCTATAGGGGTTTGCTCCGTATGCCTCTGGTTTTGTTAAGCTTGTGACGGTTGGTGTTCGTTGTGACGAGTGGGGTACGTGCAATGGGTAAGAAAACGACAGGCTCCCGTGATTTCGGGGGACGCATTTCATACAGGTTGTTCGGTTTCGGGTTTTGGCAGGCATGGTGGGTGCTTGCCATGTGCTCGGACATCATCCTCCCTGGAAGGTCGATGTCCGACACGCTGTTCAACCTGTTTTTCTGCATAACGATCCTTACAACGGCGAGCTATTTGTTCGTCGTACTGCTCAGCAAGCGGTTCGGTCCCTTCAGCAACCGGCGCGTTTTCTACGTCTTGGCCGGTGGCCTCGCGACCATTGGTTCGTTCGGTCTCAGCTCGTTTACGCTCGTGTCGTACCCAAGCGATTTCTTCCCGCTTTTCGTTGTGTTCGCTGCGGTATTCTCTGTTGGAAACGCGCTTTTGCTTATCATGTGGGGCGAGTTGTGGTCGACGTTGGCAACAGGACGCGTTGGCAAGTACCTCTATGCTTCGTATGCCTTCGCATTCGTGTTGTATTTCGCGGTGAGCGCCCTTCCTCACGGTGTTGCAAGCGTACTAACCTGCTTGTTCCCCGTTGTGTCCACCGTGATCCTCCTGTCGTCGCAGCATGAGCCGAAGCGCAGCCCCTCGCACGTCGATTTCGAGGTCGAATCGTTTTCGCCTGTTAAAATTGCCGTAGCCGTCGTCGCCATCGGGGCGGTACACGGTTTCGTGCAGCGCTACCTCAACGTATCGGGTACCGTGCCTGGCACAACCATAGCGTACTCTTTGGCTATAGCGGGCATAGCGATTCTGCTGCTTGTGGTGTATCTGGTTGTCGTTCAGCCGGCGGCTGAGCCTTTCGCATTGTATAAGCCCATCCTGCCCTCGTTTGCCATCGGATTGATGCTGCTTGCAATCTTGCCTCCGGAATTCGCTTTTGTGGGAAACGGCCTTATGCTTCTTGCGATATACAGCGTCGACATGCTCGTCATGCTCGTATCGACCGATATTGCTTTCAGGACGCGTAAGCCTGTGGCGCTCTGCTTCGGGCTTGCATTGTTCGGGATGCGGCTGGGCACCACGTTTGCTTCGGCGTCGGTCTATCTGTTGACCGTATCGAATGCGCTCAGTGCCGAAACGAGTTTCGTCGCCTACCTGGTATGCGCGATGATCATCGTCGTGGTGGGAAGTTTGGTGTTCACCCAAGTCGATCTCATGAAGCTGTATAAGCCGAAGCCCACGAATCATGCGGGACAGGGTGTTTCTGAGAACTGCAGAAGGATATCTGAAGCGTGCGGGTTGACTCCCCGCGAGAGCGAAGTTCTGGGTTTGCTTGCCGAAGGTAGGAGCGCTCCGTACATCAGCGGCGAGCTTTGCATCGCGGAGAGCACAGTGAAGCACCATATCAGCAGCATCTATCGAAAGATCGGCATTTACGACAGGCAGAGTTTGATGGACGTCGTGTTGCAGGGGGTGGCCGGCAAGGGCGCTCTGTAGGACTGCTGCCAAGCAGGGCGTGACCTCATGTCTAGGAAGCCCTGCTTGGCGATGCGACCATACGATCGAGCGTTGCTACTCCTCGACGATTTCCGCGTCGGGCGCGTTCTTCTTCACGCTCTCGATGCCCTTTTTGCAAGCCTCTTTCGAGCTGTAGGTTTCCGAGGTTGCGATGATTTCGCCGTTGTTCGCCTTGAGGACGAAGTGGCAGCCTTTTTCGGTTTTCCTGATAACGAATTTACCCATGATGCAGTCTCCTCTCGCTTGTACGTGAGGCGATGATACACCTGATCAAGCACGGACGACCGTCTTCGATGCTTGGTTAAACCGCTGGGTTAAGCAGAGTGGTTCGCAAACGTGCTTGCCTCGGTCTGCTGTGGCACTGCGCGTGCAGGAGCTGTGTCGGAGTCGACTCTTACGACTCCCGCTCTTCTACGGTTTTTTCCATGATGTAGTCGTCCATGATGAAACCGTCTCCGATGTCTGTTTCGGCAACTTCGATCGTTTTGAACCCCTTGGCTTCATATGCTCGGATGGCTAGGTCGTTGCCTTTGTTGACGGTAAGGTACATGGCCTTAAGCCTGCGCATTTCGCACAGGCGCTCGTAGAAGTGGATGACGCGCGAGGCGTATCCCTTGCCGCGCTCCGAGGCGTACAAATAGATTTTGGAGATGAAGAACCGCTTGGTGGAAAGTTCCATCTTGCCGCCCGTATAGCCGACGATGCGGTCTTCCCCCGACTGGTCGTCAACTAAAAACCAGTACTCATATTCGCCGTTTCTGATATCGCGGATGAGCGCGTCGAAGCTTTGGAACCGCTCGACCATGTAGTCGGTCTGCTCCTTGCCGATGAGTCCCGGCCAGTATTCGTGCCAAATCTCGTCAGCCATCGCTGCGAGGTCTTTGATCTGCTCGTCGGTTCCAACTGGTTCGAATCTCATAGATGCTCCTTGGTCGCGTGCTGTTTTCGGCGTCATGTTTCCGTATTGTAACGCCCGAACTTCGCGTTTGTTAAAAGAGTTTCTCGAAACCGTTAACAGTCCCGTATCTGCCGCTCGTCGCCCGCGTGGGATGGGATTATCGGTGACGAAAACGGATAAGACGGCGATTAAGGAGGTAGTATATGTTCGACACAGGATCGACGGGATTCATGATCGTCTGCGCGATGCTCGTTTTGCTGATGACGCCCGGTCTGGCGTTCTTCTACGGAGGTTTGAGCAGGCGCAAGAACGTGGTGAACACGATGATCATGGTGCTTGCGGTGATGGGCATCGTCGGAATCACGTGGACGGTCTGCGGGTGGTCGTTCGCATACGGCGGCGACGGCTCGATCCCGTTTTTCGGGGGATTCGATCAGCTCGGATGCTTCGGCGCGGTGCAGGGCATGCTTGCGGAAGCGCAGACGGTGCCCGAGGACGCGGTGTATCCCGGCATCGTGGATGTCGTGTTCCAGATGGCATTCTGCATGATCACCACGGCCATCATCACGGGTGCGGTCGCGGGCCGCATGAAGTTCGGTGCGGTATGCGCGTTCGTGGCGATCTGGACGATCGTCGTGTATCCTCCGCTCGCCCACATGGTGTGGGGCGGGGAGGGGAGCCTGATCGGAGACACGATCGGCGCGCTCGACTTCGCCGGTGGCGACGTCGTGCACATCAGCTCCGGGCTGACGGGGCTTATCCTGTGCGTCTTGCTGGGCAAGCGCAAAGGTTTCGGCATGATGAACTACCGCCCGCACAACGTGCCGTTCGTGGCGCTTGGAGCTGCGCTTCTGTGGTTCGGTTGGTTCGGGTTCAACGCGGGCTCCGAGTTCGCGGCTGACGGAGTCGCGGCGCTTGCGCTCGTCAACACGGTTGTGGCTTCAGGTGCGGCGCTCGTGTCCTGGATGCTTGTTGAACGTATCAAAGTGGGGAAGCCCACCTTGGTCGGCGGTGCGACCGGTTTGGTCGCCGGCTTGGTGGTTATCACGCCGGCAGCAGGTTTCGTGGAGCCGTGGGCGGCCATCGTCATGGGCCTTATCGTTTCGCCCATCTGCTACTTTGCCATCTCGCTCTGCAAGAAGAAGCTCGGCTACGACGATGCGCTCGATGCGTTCGGATGCCATTGCGTGGGCGGTATCGTGGGCGGCGTGCTGACGGGCCTGTTCTGCGTGCCCGAGCTATCCTGGACCGAATTCGGCGGTCTGTTCTATACAGGGGACCCCTCTCTTCTGGTCAGCCAGGTGCTCGGCATACTCGTAACGGTCGTGTTCGTAGGCGTTGCGGGCATCGTGATCGGGCTGATCGTCAAAGCCGTGTTCGGGGGCAGCTTGCGGGTGAGCGAAGAGAAGGAAGCGCAGGGTCTCGATGTGGCGGAGCACGGTGAGAGCGCCTATCCGGCCTACATTGGCCTCGATTAATCAAAGAAGGGAACTGACATGAAGAAAATCTCGGCGATCGTTCGGCCTGAAAAGCTCGAGCCTTTGAAAGATGCGCTCTTCGCAGCGAAAGTGTCAGGCATGACGATATCCCAGGTGCATGGGTGCGGAAACCAGCATGGCTGGAAGGAATACTATCGCGGAACCGAAGTGATGCTCAACATGGTTCCGAAGGTGAAGTTCGAAATCGTGGTCGGTGACGAACGGGTCGATGCCATTGTTGACCTCATCTGCGAAACTGCGCAGACAGGAGACGTGGGGGACGGCAAAATCTTCATCTTCCCTGTTGACGAAGTGGTGCGTATACGCACGAAGGAAAAAGGCGAGGCGGCCGTTTAGGTCAAGACGAATCCGTTGAGCCTGGCTGCGCATGAGGCGCGGTTTGCGGACGCACGCAGCCCCGAAAGAATGTTACGGGGCTGCGTGCGTCTTCCCGTTCGGTTCGCAGGGCTGCTATCCGCGATCGTGATACACTGAGGCGGAACAGTTGTGCGGGGGTATTATGGACATGCCAAAACGTTCCGGGATACGTGGATACGCTGCCTTTCTTGGTTTCGGGTTCTATTGGGCCTGGGTGACTGTTGTCTTTTACAGCGATGCACTCGCGCCTGGTGTGTCCGATGCGGACGGCATGGTCGACATGGTTTGGCTCTGGGCGACATGGGCCCATGCTATCGCGCTCTTCGCACACGCTGCATTCGCACGTAAGATGCCCCACCTTCTCGATACCCGAGCTCTCACGATTGGGGGATCTGTTGGAACGGCGCTGGGGACAGCGATGATACCCCTTGCTCTCGTTGTCTTTGACCCATCTTCGCCTGAGCGTGTCGTGGTTGTGGCAGTCGGCGCCGTGCTTGTGGGAGTGACGAGCGCTTGGCTTGTCCTCCAGTGGGCGATTCGGTATGCAGCGATTGACCGTGGCCCTGTAATCCAGTTGTCTCTGTTTTCATTTGCAGGCGGCCTACTCCTCTATTTCCTATGTATGGCGCTATCCTTACCCCTTGCGACGGTGACCGCAGTTCTTCTTCCGCTCTTTTCGGGTGCTTCCCTCGCTTTTGCTTCCACGAAAAAAGAGGGGGTTGAATCGAATTCCGCTCCGATTGGGGCGAACGAAGCACCATCGCATTTTTCCGCAGGTTTGCTTCTTTCGGTTGGGGCCGTGTTCGTGTTCGCGTTATGCGGCGAAATGCTGCGTGCTTTTTCGCTTGAGCTCACCGATGCTCGCGTAAACGAGATGGGTAGGCTGTATCTGCTAGGAGGCGTTCTCGGCCTAACCGCGTTGGCGGCGTACCTTTTTCTTCCGCTGGGAAAGATGGAGCGCCGTCGCATCACATTGCCGCTTGTGAGAAACGTCCTTATCGTTATGGCGGTTGCCTTTTTGTTGGCACCGTTTCTGAGTGGAGTTTCCCTTTCTGTTTCGTACGGGATATTCGGAGCGGGATTCTGGTGCTTCAGGGCTATATCGTGGATTCTCTGCTTGCTTATCGTGGTGCGTTTCCGTTACAGTCCCGTGCGTGCAATCGGTGTGATGGACGGAGCTTTTGCGCTTTCTGTTGTGGTGAGCGCACAGTTGAACTCGTGGCTTGTCGAAACCATTAAAGTTGGGGGAACCGAGCTTACCACGGTGTCTCTTATTACGGTATTCGTGCTGATGTTCATTGTTGTCGTGGTGCTGAATGGCAAGGAGACCGGCAGCGTCTTGCGAGAAACCGTCGAAGATCGCGGTTCGCCTGACACGGGGATGCCGTCGAGGGGCGATGGCGATATTGCGTCATGCATCGATGAGATCACACAGGAATACGACCTTACTCCGCGAGAAGCGGAAGTAGCTCTTTTACTTGCAAAGGGAAGGAGTCTTCCCTTCATACAAAACGAGCTCTACATCTCTTCGGGCACTGCCCAGACGCATGCTCGCCACATTTACAAAAAACTCGATATACACTCGAGGCAGGAGTTTCTCGATATCGTCGAGGCTCGTATTGCGCCGAACAGGGAGTCGTTGCGCTAGCGAAACCAGTTCGCGAAAAGGCTTTTTGCAAGAATCAGTGATTTCATGTGATGCCGAATCATGGCTTTTCTCATCAAGAGCGACGCTTCCGTGTACGACAATGCCGGCAGGCTTCGGTCGTTCGCATGTGCGCGAATCGAGCGAAGCGCAGTATGTGCTCGATCGATTGGAGGGAACTATGGAAAAGCATGCTACGTTTTTATCTCGTCGTACGTTTTTGACGGGAGCGGCTCTTACGGGAGCGGCAATGGCGGTTGCAGGCGTGACGGGGTGCGCCTCTGCGCCCTCAAACGATGGGAAGCAATCGCAAACGGCCCAAAGTCCAGCCGCCGGCAATCAGCCTTCTGGAAGTGACGATCTTGCTATCGCGGCTGTATCGGTAGGTGAAGCGGGGGAGCCGGCGAAGGAGTGCGACTACTTGGTTATCGGTGGCGGCAACTGCGGCATGATGTCTGCAGCGCACGCAAGCTCGCTCGGTTTGAAGACGATCCTGCTTGAGAAGTCGACGGTTACCGGGGGCTCGTCTGTTGGGACTGAAGTTACCATGGCATTTTCGGACTGCAAGATCATGCAAGAATGCGCAGACGATCCGAATGTGGTGAACGCAAGCCAACAAACGGGAAGCAATAACGACATATACACGTACTTCATGATGCACAACTCGTGGGAGGCGAACGCCGAGCTCGTTTCGAACTATGTGAAAAACAACCACCGCCAGCACGATTTCCTGTACGAGCATGGTGCGTATCCCATGATGTTGCTTCCTTCGCTTGATGCTCCAACAGGAGGTATCATGTACGAAGGGCAGGGCATCGGGGCATTCGACGTCATGCAGAAAGCCGCCGAGCAGTACGATGCGGAGATACTTACTGGATCACCGGCAACCGCATTGGTTGTCGATGAGGGCGGAACAGTCGTTGGGGCTATGGCGACGATCGACGGAAGCAATGCGTACGTCAAGGCGAAAGCCGTGTTCGTCGGTACCGGCGGCTTTTCGACCAACGCCGAGATGATCGAGCGATTCATTCCCGGGTACGGCCCGATTGCCTGGAAGAACGATTCTCACCTCGCCCACGATGGCGACGGAATCCGTATGATGCTTGGTGCCGGGGCTGTCCCGTCGGATATGGGGTTTGCCCAGCCGTCGGCCTCGAGCGTCGAAGGCGTAACATGGGACACCCCTATCGACAAGGCGGCTCGCGAACCGTACTTGTGGGTGAACGCCGTTGGCAAGCGACTCGGAAACGAGAAGTGGTCGGTCATGGATACCATGTTCAAGGTCGGTATCAAGGAGAACGATTACGTGTACTTCAATGTGATCGACTCGGCAGCCGTCAAGCGTATGGAAACCGAGCCGCTCATGACAAATGCGCGTACGGTTCTCGGCTCCATGGATCCGGTTCCTGAGATGGGCGAGGAGCTGGAAAAGGGCGTCACGTCGGGAGACGTGTACAAAGGCGAGACGATCGAGGAACTCGCTGAGGCTGCGGGGATCGACCCCGAAGGGCTTGCCGCAACGGTTGACGCGTACAACGCCTTGGCGAAAGCGGGCGAAGACACGGAATTTTACAAGGACCCTGCCGCACTTTTTGCTCTTGAAGAAGGCCCCTTCTACGCGTTCAAGCTCATTCCGTCCTGGTATTCGACGCTGTGCGGTGTGAAGATCGATGGCAAGATTGAAGTGGTGAATGCGGAAGGCAAGCCGATACCGGGACTGTATGCAGGCGGACTGGATTCTGGTGAGTTTTTCAAAGACAACTACAATCATGGCTTCTCAGGCGGCTGTTCAGGGTATTCGTATTTTACGGGATTCTTTGCAGCAGACCAGGCGAAAGAATATATCGATTCGTTGTAAGCAACCGCACTTGGTCGGTGCGCCCCTGCTGAAAGCGCGGGGGCGCTAACCGGGGCCGACGCCTGAGACGTCGGCCCTTTTCACCAGTACGCTGCCCTTGCGGTCTCCGCGCCGAATGAAAACCGTTTCGTACTTTGCTGCGGTACTGTTGATTGCTCTTTTCGCTCCCATGAGGCATTATGATTGCAAGTGCTGCAAGCGCTTGAGCGCGCGGCGGCCGCACGCAAAGCTTCGAAGGAGACCAGCTATGAGTAGTCAAGACCCGTAAAGCAGTTTTGCGAGGAATTTCACTTTGTAGATTTTTGCACTTTGACAGTCCCATATCGAATCACTCGGAACGCGATGCGAGGGGGTTCCTCGCGACCTCCGGGTCGTAGGGTTCTTGCCTCGAGAGCACGGCGTAAATCACGTGGACGAGCTTTCTCGAGACGGCAATCAGCGCCTCGCGGTGAGCCTTCCCCTCGGAGCGCTTCTTGGCATAGTAGTCGTAGAACGGCGTCTTCAGTTTGAGTTGGGCCATCGCCGCCAGGTAGAGCGCGCGGCGCAGGTAGGGCGATCCCTGCTTGGTGATGTGATTTTCGTTGGAGGAGAACTTGCCGGACTGGCTCACGGAAGGGTTGATGCCGGCGTACTTCACGACGGCGGGCGCGCTGCGGAACCGGCGAATGTCGCCGATCTCGGATACGATCCGGGCACCGAGCACGTGCCCGATGCCGGGGATCGTGAGAATCAGCGGCTCGACGGCCTCGATGCCGCTGCGGACCCTGGCCCCGACCTCGGCGATCTGCCCCTCTATGGAGTCGATCTGCTCGATGAGCAGCTTGATCTGGAAGGAGAAGACGGAGGCCGCCACGCTGATGCCGCACGACGTCCTGGCGATGCCCTTGATCTCGTCGGCCTTATCGCGCCCGAGATTGCCGCGGCTGGCCCTCTCGAGCGTCTTCGCCAGGGAGTCGGCTCTCACCCCGAGGCACTCTTCAGGTGTCGGGCACCTCTTCAAAAACGCTTTCGAGCTCTCGCCGAAGGTGTCGGAGAAGATGGAGCCGTACTCGGGGAAGACCTGGTCGAGAGCGACTACGACCTGACGCTTTAGGTCGGCGACGCTCTCCTTGAGCTCTTGGTGGAGACGCGTGAGCTGGCGCAGCTCGATCATGGCCTCGTCGCCCAGCTTGCTCGGCTCGAAGTCGCCGCAGCGCAGCGTCTCGGCCACGAGCACGCAGTCGATCATGTCGGTCTTCACGCGCGAGCTGCCCTTGAACCGGCGCATCGCGTCGGTGCGGATGGGGTTTACGACAGCGACGGCGTACCCCTCGTCCTGCAGGCGGCAGAACAGCGGCAGCCAGTAGTGGCCGGTCGCCTCCATGCCCACCAGCAAATCGCCCTTCGACTCCGCCAGCCCCTCGAGGTAGGCGACGCACCTGCCGAACCCTTCGGTGGAGTTCGCGAACGGCATCGGCTTCGCCGCGTCGCGGCCGCGCTCGTCGGTCGCACCGACAACGTGCTCGTTTTTCGCTATGTCTATCCCGGCATAGATCATGGTCCCGCCTTCCGTACGCGGCAGGCCCCTGCTCACCAAACGGGCTCGCAACCTCCTGAAGGAGATACGGGGTAGCCTCGATGAGGCTCCGCCATCCAGCTAATCCGCGATCCGCCCCGAATGGGGCAGGCTGTCAGTCTCCTTCGCAGGGTCGGAAACGCCCCAGGACACATGCCGACATGCCTGCCCAGCCAGTAACTGCATCGCATTCTGAATGATTCGATTGGAACAGTCAAAAAGCGATAAGAAGACTATAGGAGGCAGATATGGCGAGTTTCGGCGACGGATTCAAAGACATCTTTCTGGCGGGAGTCGGTGCGATGGCGATAACGGGCGAGAAGACAAAAGAGCTCATCGATCAGCTCATCGAGAAAGGCGAGCTCACCGTCGACCAGGGAAAGCAGATCAACAGCGAACTCAGGCATAAGGCTGAGGACGCGGCTTCGACGTTGCGCTACGACGTGCTCGAGGCGCGCATGGCGGCCATGACCCCCGAAGAGCGCACCGCATTCGCTGCGCGCGCTGCAGAGCTTGCTGCAAAAGCGAATGCTGCTTCTGGAAGCACAGAGGCGGCGGTAGGCGACGCTTCGGACGTCACCAGCACCGAAACGAAGCCGGACGCCTCGGCGGGTGAGGCGAACGCAGGGGGCGGCAACGCCGAAGCAACGGCCTAACGCCGCAAAGCTGTACGCTTCGACCCATGGCAGACAATACGCTCTTACGGTACTTTTTTAGCTCCGATGCCGGTGTCGATCCCGAGAACCGCTTTCACCTGAACCGCAAGACGCGGACACGGCGGTTGCGCGAGATATCCACGATGCTCCGGAAGCATAGATTCCTGCGCGGCTTTTCGCCCGAGGAGTTTCGCGCGATGCTCGAGGACCTGGGGCCGAGCTTCGTCAAGATCGGACAAACGCTTTCGACGCGCTCCGAAATTCTTCCGAAAGTGTATTGCGACGAGCTCGCAAAGCTCCAGACCTCCTGCGAGCCCCTCCCGTTCGACGAGATGCTCTCGGCGCTCGATACTCAGTTCGGAAGCCGTCGTGCCCAGATATTCGTTCATATCGACCCGACGCCGCTTGGCAGCGCCTCGCTTGCGCAGGTTCACAGGGCCGTGCTTGAGACCGGCGACATTGTGGCGGTCAAGATCCAGCGTCCGGGCGTCAAGGAGACGATGGCGCTTGACATCGACATCATGCGCATGTTTGCCCGTCAGGCGGCCCGTTTCATGAAAGACGAGCAGATGCTCGACTTGCGCGACGTCGTCGAAGAGCTGTGGGCAACGTTTCTCGAAGAAACCGATTTTCGCCGCGAGGCGGAAAACCTGTCCGAGTTCGCTGATTTGAACAAGGACGTCGCGTTCATCGAATGCCCGAAGGTGTATCCCGATCTGTGCAGCGAATACGTACTCGTGATGGAGTACATCGACGGCACTCCCATCCACGATACCGGGCAGCTGGTCGCGCAAGGCTATGATCTCGAGGAAATCGGCAGCAAGATGCTCGACAATTACGCGACGCAGATCCTCGATTACGGGTTCTTCCACGCCGATCCCCATCCGGGAAACGTGCTCGTGCGTGCCGGTAAAGTCGTCTACATCGATCTCGGCAACATGGGCAAGCTTTCGGCCCGCGATCGGGCGGGCTTCGGCGATATCATCGAAGCAGTGGGCAAACTCGACTCCTCGGAGCTCAAAGAAGCGCTCATGCGGTTTGCTATCTCCAAGGATAATTCGGTCATCGACCATACGCGTTTCCTTGCCGATCTCGATCTGCTGCTCGCCGATTACGGATCGTGCGATGTGGCAGAAATCGACATCGGCGCGTTTCTGAACGACATCCTCGCCCTCACGCGGCAGTGCAAGGTAACGCTTCCTTCCTCGATTACGAGTGTTTCGCGCGGTATCGTGACGATCGAGGGAACGGTCGGCCCGTTCATTCCCAACCTCAACATCGTCGCGATCATCAACGCCCACATCCGGACGAGCAAGAACAGCCAAGAGGAACTTGCCCAAGCAATCGGGGAGCTTGCCCGTTCGCTCAGGTCGTCGGCCACCGGATCGCTCGATGCCCTCGCGTTTTCGGGAGATGCGCTCAAGATGCTCACGCGAGGACAGCTCAAGGTGAACATGGAGGTGCTGGGCTCGGAGGCGCCGCTCGCGCGCGTTTCGAAGATCGTGAACCGCTTGACGATAGCGCTCATCATCGCAGGCCTCTTCATCGGGTCGAGCATGCTTTCGCTCTCGACGATGGAGCCTCGTCTGCTCGGCGTGCCGGTACTGGCTTTCTTCGGCTATCTGGGGGCTGCGGTTTTGTCGCTGTGGATCGTCGTCGATATAGCGCGGAGGAAGTGAGCGGATCGCGGGCGTTCCGGTGCATGCGGTCCCGATCCACCCGAAGATGCGGTTCTGCGCTCGATGCCGCTGGTGCAAGCAGATGACCGTGGTTCGAGCGATCACTTGAAATCCCAAGATGTTCCATTCGTGGAGGACGCTTCACAGTCCGCTTACGCCCTTGCGTCGTACCCGTGTGCATGGTATCTTAACGATATGAAATCCTATTAGGATGGCTATCCGATTTAGTTTCACCGGGTTGGGACCAGCGGACGGCGAAACGGCGTCCGGCAGTGCTGCTGCATGCGCCCGCGACCCGGTAGTTGAGAGAAAGAAGCTGTCATGAGTACGGCGATACACGATACCATCGGCGAGCAGAAGCCGATGACGCGCAATACCATACAACGGGCGCTGGTGCTCGAAGCAGTTCAGGCGCTCCACGAGCATCCTACCTCGGCCGACGTGTACGAGGCGGTGCGGACGAAGCATCCGAACATCTCGCGGGCTACGGTGTACCGCAACCTCGGTGTTCTTGCCGAGCGAGGCGATGTCTTGCGGGTAGAAGTTGCGGGGGGAGCCGACCGCTATGATTTCTTCAACAAGCCGCATTACCATGCGCAGTGCAGCTGTTGCGGTCAGATATTCGACATCGACATGCCGTATCGGTTCGATCTTGCCGACGAAGTGACCGATGCACACGGGTTTAAGATCGAGGGGCACCACATCATGTTCGAAGGCTTGTGCCCGGCCTGCCAAAACGCTCAGCAGTAGGCAACGTTCGGAAGATTTCTTCCCTCAACCAAACGATATGCTATACACTGGTATATGACAGTCAAGGACCCCCCTCGGCGAAGTGTCGCTGGGGGGGGGTTCTATGCGAGGTTATATGTCAAATCCGTTCGATATTTTCGACGCGCTGTCCGAGTTGGTGTACGTAAGCGACGTTGCAACGTACGAGCTTTTGTACGTGAACGAATCAGCGGCCCGGATGATCGAAGGGCCCTGGCAAGGCCGAACCTGCTTCGAAGCGATCCAAGGCCTCGACGCGCCGTGCGAATTCTGCAACAACGGTGAACTCGGCGCATCGACGTGCGTTGCTTGGACGTGCTACAACAAGCAATCGGGAAGGCACTATTCGTTCAAAGACGGGCTCATCGACTGGAACGGTCGTGCGGCTCGGTTCGAAGTCGCGTTCGATGTGACCGAAGATGCCAGGCAGAAGGCCGTTCTGCAAAACCAGCTCGGGCTTGAAACGCTGCTCGTGGATTGCATCATGGAGTTTCGCCGTACATGTGGGATCGAGGTCGACCCCCTGCCTGCTCTCGAAAAGATCGGGCGGTTTTTCAAAGCCGGTCGCGTGTATATCGTCGAAATCGACGGCGAGCTGATGAGCAACACTTACGAATGGTGCAACGAGGGGGTCGACTCGCAGATAGAAGCATCGCAGGACGTTCCCGTTTCGTACATCGATCGGTGGATGGATTCGTTCAAGCAGCGCGATTGCGTGATCATTGAAGACGTCGAGCAGCTGAAGGGCACATCGCCGATCGAGTACGCCATCCTGAAACCTCAGGGGATCGCACGCCTCGTGGTCGCACCGATCTATGCGAACGAAGAGCTGTCAGGCTACATCGGCGTCGACGATCCCGAGCTAGAGCGGCTCGATTTGAGCACTTCTTTTTTCAAGACGGTGGGCATGTTCTTATCGATGGAGGTCGAACAGTCTGCCATCCGGGAAAAGCTCAGGCGTATGAGCTTCGAGGATTCCCTCACCGGGGTTTGGAACCGCAACCGCTTCATCGAGGATGTGCAGCGCTTCGACGAAGCGGGGCCCAAGGCGGGCTTCGGCGTCATGTACATCGACCTGAACGGCCTGAAGGACATCAACGACCGAGAGGGCCATGCGATCGGAGATCGCTCTCTTATCGACGCGGCGCGCATTCTCGACTCATCGTTTGAAAAGTCCGACGTCTATCGCCTTGGGGGAGACGAATTCGTCGTCGTTTCGCTCGAGGCCGACAAACATCAATTCGAACACCAGGTCGCCGAGGCTTCGACTCGGCTTAGCGCACGCTCGTGCCCTGCCGCGATCGGTACGTTTTACGCCGAGGAACCGTGCAGCGTCGACGATGCCGTCAAGTTCGCAGATACCCGGATGTACCAAGACAAGCGCCGATTCTACCGAGCCATGCCCGAGGCAAGCCGCCACCAAAGCATGTACGGGTTTTCCGACGCTGCAACGTAGCCGCGCACTCGTTTGAGCAAGCGACGAGTTTGCTTACGTCACCGCGTGCTGCAATGCGGTGACGTACGGCACGCAAGGTCGCCTCGCCTCAGCTTGGGATGATCGAGCCGCAATCGAGCAAGCGGTCGGCTTCTTCGCGCGAAACGGGTCGCGAGTACAGGTAACCCTGAGCAATGCTTCGGGGATCCATAGTCCGAATGAGCGCTGCATGATCGAGCGTCTCGATTCCTTCCACCACGATTTCGGTACCCAGGCGCTCGGCGATGGCGATGATGCCCTCGAGAATCGTCCTGCTGCGGGATTCGCTGCTCGTGCTGAGCAAGAACGACTGGTCGATTTTGAGTATGTCGACGGGAAGGTTCTGAAGCGCTCCGAGCGAGGAATAGCCGCTGCCGAAATCGTCGATGGCGATACGGAATCCGAGCTCCTTCAAACGACCGCACATGGATTCGGCGCGCGAGAGGTCTTCCATGACGATGCTTTCTGTCAATTCGAGTTCGAGCAGTTCGACCGGCACGTGGTGTTCATCGACAATGCGTTTGAGCGTTGAGGGGAAGCGGTCGTCAAGCAGATGGAGGCGCGAGAAGTTGCAGGCGATCGGCACCGTCGTGCTGCCTTGATCGATGCGGGCGCGCAGGTATGCGCACGCTTGCGCGAATATGGCGAGATCGACTTCCGTCACGAATCCGGTTCGCTCGAACAGGCCGATGAATTCGGCTGGACTGCGCATGCCTTCCCCCGGGATGATCCAACGCACCAGTGCTTCGAATCCGACGATGCGACCGGAGTCGATGGCCACCTTAGGTTGGTAATAGGCGACGAACTCCCCGTTGGCGAGCGCAGCCACCGCTTCGCTCTGCAAGGCGCGTTGGGCTATGTCGCGCTCTTTCATGTCGGCGGTGTAAAGGGCGATGGTGCTGTGCGGCGAATCGAGAATGCTTTCACGGGCGTAGCGCGCCTGATCGATGAGATCGGAGATGGAATCATCGTCGCGCTTCGACCCCGCTTCGGGCAAGGCGATGCCTCCGAACAGGAGAATGCGGTAGTTGTATGTTCGGAGTATCTCGAGGTCGTTCAAACAGGCATCGAGGCGATCGAAGCGTTTCGTGAAATCGGCCATACCATGCCAGCGCAGCAAAGCGACGAACTGGTCGGCGTTGATGCGCGCATGGCATTCGCCCTCTTGATCGAACTGGTCGAGCAAGCGGCTCAATGCCAGCAGCAGGCGGTCTCCTTCGGCGTAGCCGAACGCTGCGTTGAAGCTCTTGAACCGACTGATGTCGAAGAACAATATCGCAAAGGCGCCGGCATCGTCCTCGCCGATTGTTTTTGAGGCTTCGACTTGGAATCGGTTGAGGTTCCATCCGCCAGTGAGCGAATCGCTGTAGACGAGCTTTACGATGCGTTCGGCATTGCGGGACTTGCTGCGGTAGATGTAAACGAAGACGCCGATCGCGGCCAGCAGGAGCGCAACGAGGCCGCCGATGATCTGAAGCGGGTACTGGCGGACGATGTCGATGGGACTTGCGGGATGCGCGATGAGGGCCGTCTCCGTTATCCATCGCGTCATGGTCGTATCGGAGGTGAATTGGATGCAGCGGTCGAGGATGTCGACGAGCTGGGGGTCGGCGGATGCCGATACGCCAATCGACATGTTGTTGGTGTAGTCGGTAAGCGCGAGCAGACTGAGTGAATTGTACTGAGGCTCCGAGAGGAGGTAGTCGGCCACGTGGATATCGGCATAGGCGATGTCGGCTTTTCCCTCGAGGATCGCGTCGAAACACTGTTTCGGCGTTTTGTAGTAGACGGCCTCATGGCCCTGCGCTTCTTCGGCGATTTCGGCGGCGAGCGAGAATCCCTCGGGAAGCGCGATGCGGGTTCCCGTAGGATTGCCCCCGACGATTTTGGCCATGGTGTCCTTGAGGTAGGGTCCTGTGGTCAGAATCGTGCTTTTCGGCGAGAGCTCCACCGATTGGTCCACCGCATAGACGATATCGACCTCGCCCGATTCGGCGAGGTCGATGGCCGCGTTGTGGTCGTCGACGGGCACGTACTCGAAACGCAGGCCTGTGGTGCGCGCAATATCGGCGAACAGCATCGCGGCGACTCCGGTGAATTCGCCTGTTGTCGGATCGGTGTAGGAGAGCGGGGTTCTGAACGAGTCGTAGGCGACGGTGAGTACAGGTGCGCTTTCGATGTAAGCGTACTCCGAACGGGTGAAGACGGGATCTTGCTTCGTATTCATGCTGAAGTACGCTTTGTACAGCTCGGTGAAGTAATCGGGGTTGCGGATCAAGAGCCTGTCGGTCGCATCGTCGAACAGGGTTTTGAGATCGGCTTCATTCTGGGCGATGGCGATGTAGAGCGGTTCGGGCGAGAACTGCGCAACGGTTTTGAATTCGATGTTCGTGCCGAGATACGTAATCGCGATCGCATCGAGGATGCCCTGCTCGAGATCGCTTATGAGCAAGGGCGTATCGCTGTACGGAATGGTTTCGACCGATAGGTTGTGTTTCTCGCAGTAGTGTTCGAACGCTTCGGCGTCGAGGCTCTCGCCGATAACGCCGACTTTCATGTCCTGAAACGCCTCGTAGTCGTCGTAGGCGAACCGATCGTCGTCGATGCGCACGTTGATCGCCGTGTATATGCTGCACACCGGCGTCTTCGAGAACAGCATCTTTTTGTCGCGCTCGGCGGAGTGGTACACCGAGGGGAGAATGTCGACGTCGCCTTGCACGAGGGCATCGTAGGCGCGCTCCCAGGTTCCGTAGTCGACGTATTCGTAGTTCCAGCCCGCGTACAGGGCGATTTCTTCCAGGTAGTCGATGTTGAAGCCCGAGTATTCGTTGTTTGCGTTGCGGAGCATGTAGTCGCCGTCTTCGTAATAGGCGACAGTTACGGTTTCTCGGGGTGTCGGAACCTGATCGTCTGCGCGGGCATCGTCGGCGAGCGAACACGAAAGGCACACGAGGCACGCAAGCGCAAAGCCCGTTGCCAGGAGATGTCGAACGCACTGCTTGAGAAAGGAGGCTGTCTGTATGATGCCGTCTCGCTTCGCTCGTGTCGGGGCGCACGTCGCTTTGCGGCGCACGCGGAAAAACCGTTCAACTCATGATAATACAAGTTGTTATGTCATGGTATCGCAAGGTTGCGGAAGGCGGAAAGGGGTATCGCTGCAGAAGGATACGTCGTATAATGTTAGTTAAAAGGTAATAGTTAGAAACGAGTGCGCATGGATACAGCGACCGCCTCCGTGTTGACCGTGAAGCAGCGGTTTCTCGGCAGATGCTTACGTGCTTTTCTTGCGATAACCCTAGCGGTCGGGATGGTGCCTTCCGCATTTGCGTTCGCCGATACCGAGCAAGGCGAAGCGGCTAGCGTGGACGACGGTGGCTTTACGGACGTCGAAGCGTCTGAAAGCGACGACCTGAGCCTTGAGCTCCTCGAGAGCACCGAGCTGTTGGAAACCGCACCGCTTCGCAGCGATGCAGTTGTTCGAGCGAACCTCGTGCTGCTCGTGAAGTTCAAGGGCGATACCGAGGGCGATCTAGGTACGACGGGTGCCGATGCCGGGTTCAACGGCCAGTATACCTACAACGGCTTGCGTACCCGGTGGGAATACTTGCAGGCGCGGATCGATTCCGATACGAGATCTCAGCACCAAGCTCCGCCGTTTCGGTACTCCATTCGAACCTTCTCGAACGGTGCCTACGATGTGAAAAGCTATTTTCCCCAAACGAACGAGTCTGACGGTACGGTGAACTACATCGAGCTCGATAACGAGGCGTCGTACTACGTGGACAAGGACGACACGATGATCTCGGAAGCGCTCGAAAAATTCAACAAGGCCAACCCGGGTTTCGATGCCTCGGCGCTCGATGTCGACAAGGACGGCTTTGTCGACAACCTGCTGCTCATTCCCGCCGTCGAGGCAAGCGGTACGTTCACCTCCCATAAGTCGATAAGCGACATGAAGCCCTCGGTTGGCGCGGGGGGAGGTAAGCAGGTTTCTCTCTACAACATCATCGAAGCGCACACCGAGCAAAACGGGCTTGTGATGGACACCTTCAAGGAAGGTACGGCCGTGCACGAGTACCTGCACACCTTGAATGCGCGCGACTACTATCGATCCAGCGATACGCCGGGAGCCGATGTGCCGGTGGGCATCTGGGACGTTATGGCGGTTTCGGTCATGCACTCGTGGCCGTTGGCGCTCACGAGGCAGACCGCTGGCTGGTGCTCGATCCCCGAGGTGGCTGCCGAGGGAACCTACACCCTACATACTGCGGCCGAAGTTGGATCTCCCGAGGGACAGGCGGCGGACAAAAAGCAGGCGGTCATCGTCAAGACACCCGCTTCGGCATCCGAATACTTCGTCATCGAATACCGTCGGAAATCAAGCGAGAATTTCAGCTTCGATTCGAAAATCGGCGGGTCGGGGGCCATCGTGTACCGCGTGAACGAACGCTACGCCGAAGAGGGGAATATCACTTCGAGCGGCGATTACGTGTACGTGTTCCGCGAAGGTGAAACCGGCATGGCGAACGGGCGCCCGAACGGCGCAGGCGACGTTACTCATGCCCAGGTGAGTACGGTGGCGTACGCGGCAGGCAACCGAACCGCCGTTGGAACGACCGACATGGCGAAGGGCTTGGCCGATGGGGCGATCTGCTATTCCGACGGGCAGAACTCGGGGCTTGTGGTGGAGGCAATCGATCAGACGGACGACTCCATCACGATCAAAGTGAGCCACGCCGATTGGTCGGGCGGCGAGTACTGGCAGGAAACCGTTGACGTATCGAGCGGCACGGTGCCGTTCGGCGCGGTACACAACCCTGCGGTCGCTACGGCAACCGACGGCGTGAACGTGTACATGGTTGCGGAAGATCAGCAGGAAGGCCGCAGTCGCGTGTGGAAGTACGATACCGCCGCCGCAACGTGGACGCAATGCGGACAAGAGCTTGTCGGGCTGAGCGGTGTTTCCCTTACCTGGTTCGGGGGATCGCTTTTCGCAGTCGGTAGTGCTGAGGCTGCGAAAACGGTGCAGCTGAGACGTTTCGACGGCGGTTCGTGGGTCGAGGTGGCGAGCACGCCTGCGACTGCCACGAGGGCTTCCTATCCAGGGGTGACAGTATCGGGGGACGCGCTGTACGTGCTTGCGGATAGCGGAGGCGAGCACACCAAAGTGTACAGGTTTGTGGGCGCGTCCCTCATCCAGCAGGGCGGCGAGGTGCTCAGCGGAGCCGCTATGAACTCCGTCGTGTTCGATCTTGGAGGTAATCCTGCGGTTGTGCTGGCAAACACCGGTTCTTCACAATGGGAAACGGGCGTCTACAGCGAGGTCGGCGGAACATGGGCTAAGACCGCTACGATTGGGCAGAGCGCCGCATCGGTGCTCAGCGTTGCATCGTCGGGCGATGGTGCGTATGCGTTCGCCCACCAATCGACGGCGGACGGGAGCAAGGCCTATCTCGCGACGCTCGGCGCGAACGGATCGCTTTCGGCCGTCGAGGAGCTTGCCGGGGAAGCCGCCTCGGTTGCCGCCTTGTCGGGCAGCCTTGCAACCGATGGAAGCCATCTCTACCTTTCGGGCGCTAACGGCAGCGGCGCGGTAGCCGCCTGCGCGGCACCGGTGAGCAATCCGAGCCAGATGGCTCCATTCGGCAGCCAGGTGTACCGAAGCGGCCTCGGTGTTTCGAGCGTTATCGCCAGCGGTACGGTATATTGCGCGGTTGCCGATGCGAACGGCAGCTCGGTCGCAGTTCGCATGCGCGACGCCTTGCCTGGGGCCGTCGTTCCCGATCCCGGCCCGGATCCCGATCCGAACCCCGATCCCAATCCAATCCCTAATCCGGACCCCACGCCGGACCCCAACCCCAACCCCAATCCCAATCCCACGCCTCCGCCGGCGCAGAAGGCGGAAACGGAGCTCTCCGGCACGACCCGCATCGGTACGGCTATCGCAATCGCCCGTACCACGTATTCAAGCGAGAAGCCGAAGGGCATCATCGTCGCGCGGTCCGATAACTTTCCCGATGCGCTGGCCGCTTCGACGCTTTCGGGCGCTCAAGGCTATCCCATTCTGCTCAACCCGACCGGATGGCTCGATCCCGAGGTGCGGGCGTACGCAAGCGGTCTGCGCGATTCAATTCGTGAGGTCATTCTGATCGGCGATGCGAACGCGCTGTCTAAAACCGGTGTTGAGGCGCAGCTGAAAAAGCTCCTGCCGTCCGCTTCGGTGAAAAGGATAGGGGGAGTAGACCGCATTCAAACCGCCGCGTTGATTCGAAGCGAAGCGAAGCGCGCAGGTGCTGCGGGCAGAACGGCTGTGATCGCCCGGTCCGACAACTTCCCCGATGCGCTGTCCATTTCGCCGTACTGCGCCGCAACGGGCGCGTTGCTCTATCTCGTGAAACCCGGATCGTCTCTCGATGCGCAAACCGTGCGGGAGCTTACCGGTTTCGACCAGGTGCTCATCGTGGGCGATTCCCATGCGGTGTCGTCGAAGGTCGAGGCGGCGCTCAAGGCGAAGGCGGTGAAGGTCAAACGACTTGCAGGCGGCGTCGGCAACGGATATGACAAGAGCCGCTACGGCACTTCGGCGGCGATAGCCGATTGGGTCGTCAAGGAGTCCGGTTCGGGGTTCGGCTACAGCGGGGTCGTGTTCGCCACCGGCAAGAACTTCCCCGACGCGCTTGCCGGTGGGCCGCTCTGCGGCAAGCTCCGCTATCCTATTGTCTTGGTCGATGCAGGCGCTTATTCGGCGGTGGATGCGGTGGCTGCAAGCGGAAAGCCGAACGCGCTGTACTGGCTCGGCTCCGCCTATACGCTTTCGACAAGTGTGAGGAAGAACATCAAAGCAATACTGAAATACTGACGAATGGGGTGTTCGAGGCGCCTTCCCGCTTGGATGACGCCCGTGGTTTTCGGCGAATCCGGCTTGCTTCGGGCCGTCTTCCGCGCGATTTGTGAAATACCGCCGTGCGAGGCGAATCGTTACCGAAGTCGGAAATCCCGTATGCTATACTAATTCAGCTTGTATCGAAGACGCGATGCAGGCGTGAAAACTGTAGGCCCCCGAGACATGTTTGTAGCACGGTGACAAGCCAAGCTTCATTGCATAAGCGAACATGGTGAATGTAGCAAGCAATCATGACGAAGGGTCCCCGATTTTAGGTTTGAAAGGGGTCCGTTTTGACCGAAATTAAGAACACGTCCGTTATCGAGTTCGACGACATCTCCGATGATCAGATGAACCAGATGATCGATGGCACGCTGACCGAGTTCGACGAGGGCGATCTGGTCGGTGGTACGGTCGTAAAGATCGAGCACGACGAGGTGCTCGTCGACATTGGGTTCAAGAGCGAGGGCGTCATTCCTTCCCGCGAACTCTCCATTCGCAAAGATGCCGATCCTTCCGACATCGTGAGCCTCGGCGACGAGATCGAAGCGCTCGTGTTGCAGAAGGAAGACAAAGACGGACGTCTTATCCTTTCCAAGAAGCGTGCCGAGTACGAGCGCGCATGGATTCAGGTCGAAGATAAGTTCAAGGCTGGCGAAGTGGTTACCGGCGAGGTCATCGAAGTCGTCAAGGGCGGCCTTATCCTCGACATCGGCCTGCGCGGCTTTTTGCCGGCATCGCTTGTCGACCTTCGCCGCGTGAAGGATCTCGACATGTACCTCGGCACCGAGATCGAGGCTCGCGTCATCGAGATGGACCGCAACCGCAACAACGTCGTGCTGTCCCGCCGCGTGCTTTTGGAGGAGGGCCGCAAGAACGAGCGCGCCGAGATCCTCGAGAAGCTCACGAAGGGCATGCGCCTCAAGGGCACTGTTTCCTCGATCGTCGACTTCGGCGCATTCGTCGACCTCGGCGGAATCGACGGCCTCGTGCACATCTCCGAGCTTTCGTGGAACCACGTCAACCATCCCTCCGAAGTCGTCAAAGTGGGCGACGAGGTGGAGGTCGAGGTGCTCGACGTCGATCTGCAACGCGAGCGCATTTCGCTCGGCCTCAAGCAGACCACCGAGGATCCGTGGATCAAGCTCGTCGAAGCCTATCCGCTCGGCACCATCGTCGACGGCAAGGTTACGAAGATCGTTCCGTTCGGCGCGTTCGTGGAACTCGGCGAGAACGTCGAAGGCCTCGTGCACATCTCCGAAATGTCGCTGAAGCACATCGATTCGCCCGCTCAGGTCGTGCATGCCGGCGACGAGGTCAAGGTCAAGGTCATGGAGATCAACCCCGAGCGTCGTCGCATTTCCCTGTCGATGAAGGCCGCTGCCGAAGAGCTCGGTTTCGAGATCGAAGTCGACGAGAGCGTCGTTGTGGAGGAGAAGCCGGCCAAGAAGAAGGCCGAGAAGCCTGCGGAGGAAGCTCCCAAGGCCGAGGCCGAAGCTGAGGCAGAAGCTCCGGCTGCCGAGTAGCTTTCAGATACATTAGCAAAACACGAGAAGGGCGCCTGCGGGTGCCCTTCTTCTTTGCGATAAAGATGGCCCGACGTGTGGGGCGGGTCGCGGAGGGAGGCGAGCGGACGCGAGCGATCCCGCGGAAGCTCCTTCGTTCGTCAGCCGTTGACCGGCGCCTTCTTAACAAGCAGACGCTTTTCGTTGGCGCGCTGTTCGATGAGCGTGATGATCTCCTGTTGGGAATGGACGTCGAGCTTCTTGTACAGGTGATAACAATGGGTCTTCACCGTGTGCGACGATATGAACAGGGCATCGTGGATGTAGTCGGTATCCCTTCCCCGCGAGAGCAGTTCGAGGACTTCGGTTTCGCGCGGCGAGAGATCGGCTTCTTCTGCGATCTCGAGAATGCTCTGCTTCCAGTAATTCTTGCGGTCGTCTTCGATCCGGCTTGCCGTGTAATCGGGCCAGCGGACGAACGTGAGTATGACGACGAGAAGAAACACGCAGCTCAAACATGCCGTGGTAAAGACAGCATCTCCGAAATCGCTTGCAAGAAGCACGATCGAGCCTACCACCCAGCCGATGACTACCCCGATGGCGTTGGCGAACCTTCCCAGGACAAAGTACTTGGCAGGACTCAGCGATTCGGCCCGGATAATGCTTGCGAGCGCACTGAAACTGAGCATGTCGTAGCAGGTGAAGCCGAAGATCAGAAGCGAGCAGCATACGATGCGCCAAAACGTGTCGAGAAACGGGAGGGGCAGCAAAATGGCGGCGATGCAGGAGAGCAGCACGCGTGACATGGTGGCAAGCCCGAGATGTCGGTTGATAACCGTACAGTACACAAGCAGGAAAACGCCGGGAAGCCCAAGCGCTATCCAGACGAAACCCTGTCCTTGGTTGTGAAGCGAAAACGATACGCCGATGCACAGGGCAAGTCCGAATACGACCGAGAAGAAGAACAGTTCGAGCGAAAGCTGCTTGAACGCCCGCGAAGCGCCGGAGGTGCGGGTTTGGCGCGCATCGTCTTCCGGGGAAGCGCAGAGTTTCGGTGCTGCCCAAAGTAAGGCACCCGTGCAGCAGGCGAGCGCTGCGATGGCGATGATGGCTGCAACGCCCTGCATGTTCGCGACAGCAAGGTACAGGATGCCAGCGAGAATCGTACCGACGGCAACCGCAAGCGGGAGGCTGTCTCCGTCGATACGGGTGATGAGCGTGCCGAGCTGCACGAGTGCGGCGGCAGTTCCGCATCCCATGAGCAGCCACAGCGCGATCGCGGACAAAGGCCATGGCCCGAATCCCGAGACGAGGGTGACGAGTGCGGGAATGCAGGCGGCAAGCCCGCAGGTGAGGGGAAGCAGCTTCAAGGCGATGCGTCTGTTGCCGTGCGCAAACCAGGCATGGGTTCGGTACGCGAGAAAAAGAAACAGCGCCGCTCCGGCGAGGCCCGCTCCCTTGAGCAGCAAATCGGGTGCGTCGGTTCCGACGAGCGGAATCATGAGGATGTCGGTAAAGTACGTCGAGAATATCCAGGCCCAGTACAGAGCAACAGCAAGAAAACCCGCTAAGAACTTCGGCGTAAAATACAACGGCGCATCTCCGGATCTCGCCCCCGCCTGCTCTTCGCGAGCCACCGCGTCGCGATTATCTCGCGCTTCGTTTCGGCTGCTGTCGTTTTCTGCCACGCGACCCCCTGAGTACGTTCGTCCGACTCCTTTATGATACTACCGAATGGTTTCGAGACGGTCTTTTCGCACGCGGATGTACCGAAATCTCAAAGAATCGGGAGTATCGTTGACGCCGAACAAGGAGACTCGGACACCCGAACCTCCTTGTTCGAACCATGTCGACAAGCGCTATGGTTTGCCGCTTCGACGGGCGGAGTCTGCTTGTTTGAGGCCAGCGCCGCAGGCTTTGCATCGGACGGAGGTCGGTCCGTTCAGATGCCCGCATGCTGTGCAATAACCCGGAACCGATTCGACTCCCGCTTGCGGGCGTGCAGGCTTTTTACCGCAGCGTCCGCAATTCATGCATGCATACCCGCACATCGAATCTTCCTTCCGTATAGGGTCGGTAGTGATCGCGACGCTTACAGCTTGTTTTTCTTGCAATAGATCCATCCAGCGGCTACGCCGAGCAGGATAAGGGCAGCGAATATGCCGAGTACGAGCGCGACCATGCTCCAATCGCCCATGAGGGCCAACGTAGTAGCGCCGAACACCGCATCTCCCGCGCCGACGGCCATGATGAGCATGCCTGCGGTGTTGAACGAGAGGAGCGCTCCCATGATGCCGAATGCGGAGAGCAGGCCGCCGAGCCCCAAGCCGAAGATGAGCAACTTGGGCGGTTCGAGCTTGGTTGCCATCATGATGGCTTGGAACACCAGACAGGTTGTTCCGCCGATCAGAAACGCATTGATGAATTCCATAGCTGCTCCTAACCGATGAAGAATGCGATGACGGCGATGATGACGACGATGAGCGAACCTGCGCCGAGTACCCAGGCCGCAAGCTTGGCCCCGGCGAGCATCGAGGTGGCCATGGGCGCCCCGCCTTCCTTTGCGCGCACGACGCACCCTGCGACTGCTGCCGCGAGCCCCGAGAACGGCAGCGCCGCTCCGAAGCCGCCTACCTGCTCGATTTTCTGGTAGATCCCGAAGACGAACAGAATCGCGCCGACGAGCCCGACGCCAACGAGCGTTGCCGCGGCAAGGAAAAAGGAGTCGGGCCCTAAAACGGCAACGGCAAGGCTCATGAATGCCTGACCGACCATTGCGAGGATTCCTCCGACGACGAACGAACCCAGCAAGGCTTTGAGCGAGTCCATCTGCATACCCCCAATCATAGGGCTGCGGCGGTCGAGAAAGCCAGGGCCGCCGCAGCGAGGCGAAAATCGTTACGGTACGATGAGCAGCTGCTGAGGCTTCTTCTCAAGCTCCGCCGCCAGCTCTGCGACCGGTCCGTAGGTGAGGCATCGAGCCTGACAGTGGGCTACGCATGCGGGAAGCTTATCCTTCTCGGTGCGCTCCTGGCACAGATTGCATTCCTTGCTGAACAACGGAATGTTCGCGTGCTGCCACTCCTTGCCTTCGATCTGCCACGGACCGAGCTCGAACAGTTTCGCACCGAAGCGGTCGGTCGGCAGTCCGTGTTCCATCTGGCAGGCGACTTCGCAGGTATGGCATCCGGAGCACCATTCGTAATCAACCAGTATTCCATAGCGGGCCATGGCTATTCCCCTTCCTCGATTTTGTAAACCTTGCAGAGTAGCGTCTTGTAATTGCATCCGAATCCGGCTTTGCCGGGAATGTACTGGAACAGGTTGTTCACGTTCAGATCCCTCACGTCGAACAGGTTCTCGGGATCCGCTTCGGGATACCACCAGCCGTGGTCGGTCGAGACGGTCATCTCGTTGACGATGGGCGTGACCTCGAGGCGCCTCTTGCAGCGCCCGCGGGCGTTTTCGACCCAGACCCAATCTTTGTCCTCGAGTCCGAAGCGGGCGGCGGTTGCCGGGTTCATCTGCACGATGGGGTCGGGATGGACGGCACGCAGATGCGGCACTTGGCGGTTCTCGGAATGGAAGAGCGTGAAGTTGCGGGCGCCGGTGGTGAGCACAAGCGGATACTCGTCGAGCAGTTCGGGCGTTGCGGTCGGGCCGGGGGTGGGTTCTTCGAAGTAGGGCAGCGGATCGAGGCCCGCGTTGTTGTAGAAGTTGCTCCACAGTTCGATGCGGCCGGACGGCGTGTCGAAACCGGGTTGCCCGTCGGCGCGAAGCAGTCCCTTTTCGTACTTATGGTATTCGAAGGGGATATAAGCCGGGGCGTTTTCCTGCAGCTCGTGGAAGTCCATGCCGACGCCCGCATCTTTAAGGATGAAGGAGAACATCTCGTCGACATCGTCCCACGGCCATGCGTCGGGGTTCAGGCGCTTGCCGAGTTCGAGATTGATCTCCATGTCCGATTTGCACTCGCCGATCTGCGTTACTTTGTTGATGACCTCGCCACGCTGGACGCCGTCGCCCACGCGCAGACCGTCGCGTTCAGGATAGGTGCAGGCGGGAAGCACGATATCGGCCAGAGCCATAGCGGTCGGCGTCATGAACAGGTCGGTGACGACGATGAAGTCGAGCTTCTGCCACGCAGCCATGGTGCGTTCGGTATCGGGGGCGGTGCAGGCGAGGAAGTTCGTGGTTTGCAGCCAAGCGGCTTTCATCTCGTAGGGCTGGCCGGTCTCAAACGTTTTGATCATCTCGTCGGTCGATGCCACTTGGAACCCGAAGTTCAGAAGCGCGTACTTGTCGAGACCGATGCGTTTCTTGGCGATTTCGGGGTCGAGCAGCTCGTTGCCCCAGCCGCCAGCATAGTACAGGATGGAGGGCGGGGCGATCATGCCGCCCGGGTTGTCGATGTTACCGGTGATCTCGAACAGCGCCGAGATTGCCTGGCAGGCGGGCAGCGCTTCTTTCGTAGTATCGATGGCGAGGCCCCACTGCATGATGGCGTTTTCAGCGTTCGCAAACGTGCGTGCTGCTCCGATGATCTCATCGGCGGGAACCCAGGTGATCTCCTCGACTTTCTCGGGCGTGAACTCGGCAACGCGCTCTTTCAACTCATCGAAGCCGTAGCACCAGCGATCGACGAAATCATGGTCGTAGATATCTTCGTTCATGATCACGTTGAGCATGCCCATGGCAAGCGCAGCGTCGGTTCCCGGGCGCAGCTGGCAGAAGTGCTCGGCTTTGCTTGAGAGCCACGTGCGGCGCGGATCGACGGTGATGATCTTCGACCCCATCTTCATACAGTCGACGATCCAGTGGCCGTAGAGCCCGTCCGAATTCGAGACGATGGGGTTGTTGCCCCAGAGCATAATGACCTCGGGAAGCTTCCAACGCGGATCCTCGTAGCGCTGGGCGAACTGCTGCGAGTAGTCGCCGAGCCAGAACGCGCCGGTGGTGGCGAAGCAGCCGGCTACGCGGGGGAGGTAGCACGACATGCCGCTCATGCCGAACAGGTAGTTGGGGCTTCCGTACGACCAGGCAAGCCGCGTGATCCAGGCGGCGATGTCGCGGCCGGTGCCCTGGTAGAACGCAACGCGCTCGGGACCGAACTCTTCGCGGATCTCGATGAACTTTTTGGCGATGGTGTCGAACGCCTCATCCCAGCTGATGCGCTCCCACGTATTCTTGCCGCGGTCTGCGCGGGCGCGTTTTAGGGGATACTTCAGGCGGTCGTCGTGATTGGTGCATTCAGGTAGGGCGAGGCACCGCGGACAGAGGCGTCCTTCGTTGAAGGGGTTTTCGGGGTCGCCCTCGACCTTGACGAGCGTATCGTTCTCGTCGGTGTAGAGCAAAACGCCGCAGCCGATATGGCATCCCGGACCCGTCCAAGCGCTGCCGCGCGTAACCTTGAGGCCGTCTTCCTCGTGTTGCCATGGTTTTTCATGCGCTACGAGCTCAAAGCCTTTGTCTTCCATGTTCCCACATCCTCTCGTCTCACGTGCCGTGTGCGATGCATGCGGACGGCTGTTGCGTTTGCCTCGGTTGGCCGATCCCCATGCGGGCTTGGGTGCATCATGGATGCGGACGGGATGCGGCGCAATCAAACGGAACGGGTCATTGTGGGAAAAACCGCGAATGCAGGCTCATACCAGCGATGTGATTCGTCGGTAAGACGGGGTGGGTGAGGGTTGTTTTGCCTGATGGAGATAGTGCTCCGGCAAGGTTGGCAGCGTGCCTTGCGGTGATGCGGAAACGATCGAGTGCCCACGCACGCGGACACATCGAGTACTGACGGATGCCGAAGGTTCGCTTCGCCTCAGCCTTCCAAAGCCGCTTGTATCATGGCGGTGTATACCTGTGCGCCCTCTTCGGTAAGGTGGGTGCCGTCGCCGTCGAAGTAGCGGTCCTGCCCGGCGCTCGTCGACGCCCAATCGATGAGGTGTACGTTGTCGTACTTCGCCGCCGCGCGCTCAAGCGCCGCATTGGTTGCATCGATCCACGATTCGGGTGCCCGGGTGTTCACGAAGTAAATCTGACGGTCTTCTCCGACATCGGCCACTAGCTCGTCAACTTGATCGTCGCTTGCGGGCCCGTTGGTGCCGAGGGCAAATACTACGGTTTTCCCGACAACGCGGGTTTCCTCATAGGAATCGAACACGGCCTTTCCCGCAAAGAACTGCCGATTGATTTCGGCATCGATAAGTCCGTTGGGAAATGCTTCCTCAAAGTATGGCACGACTCGCAGCGACACCGAATCCCCGATCATCACAGGGCTGTGCTTCTTCACGACCGGCGTAGGCTTCGGCAGTTCGACATCGTCGCCGATATGCCGCGTGCCGATGAGGGGCAGAAGCGATACATCGATTGCGGGTTTCTGCACAAGAGGCGAGCGGTTTTGGGCGGAAGCTTCCTTCATGGCGTCGAGCCCCTCGACCGCCGAGGTGGGCGGAACGAATGCGATGCCGCCGAGCGCGAGCACGATGACCAGGCTTCCGCCGACAAGCGGCGCGATGCGCTTCTGTACGAACGCGGATACATTGATGGACCCGGAGCGGATATTCTTCACAAGCGTGCCGATCGCGCCTTTTCGGATGGGGTCCTCGACAAACGTGTACGAGAACGCCGATACGGCGAATATGATCGCGAGCTGCAAGAGCAGGTACAGGTAGTTCGGTTCGCCGACGGTGCTCTGCGGATTCATAAGCAACAGGATGGGATAGTGCCACAGATACATGCCGTACGAGCGTTTGCCGATCCATACGAACGGGGTCAGGGCGGCGAAGGAGCCGAGTCTGCTTCGGGGGTGAGCCATCACCGCGATGACGATCATGGTGAGCACCGAGGCGATGACGAGTCCTCCCCAGTAGAGAAACGGCGAGAACCCGTCCACGAGGGCGATCATGAGTACGAGTCCCGCAAGAGACGCGATCCCGACGCCGTCCATAACCATGCGTGCGCGTTTGCTCAAGCGCGCGCTTTTGGTGCCTACGCGGCTTGCGGGCGTTTTGAACGCAAGCCATGCGCCGATAAGGAGCGAGAAGGCGCGCGTATCGGTTCCGTAGTAGACGCGGCTCGGGTCGGCCAGGGGATTGTAGAGAAGTGCCATGGCGAGCGCCGAGGCGGCGGCAAGAACGACGGCGATGCGCCTGAGCAGCGGCCGCTTCGCACCCATTTTGAATGCGATCAGCAAAAGAGGGGGCCATACGAGGTAAAACTGCTCTTCGATGGCAAGCGACCAGAAATGATTGAGCGGCGAAGGCGCGCCGAGCGCATCGAAGTACGAGAGGTCTTGGAATATATACCACCAGTTGCTGAAAAACAGGAGCGCAGGGGGGATGTCGGGGCGCATTTTCGTGAGGAGCTCGTGGTTGAAGAGCGTACAGAGGGCGGCTGTGACCACAAGGACGAATACGATGGCGGGCACGAGCCTGCGGATGCGGCGCAACCAGAAGTTTTTGAGATCGATGGTGTTCGTCTGAGTCCATTCGGTGACGAGCAGCCCGGTGATCAAGTAGCCTGACAACACGAAGAATACCGTGACGCCGAGGAGACCGCCCTTCGCCCATGAGAAGTTCATGTGGTAGGCGATAACCGCGAGAACCGCGAAGGCCCGCAGACCGTCGAGTGCGGGTATGTAGCGTGTTTTCGAGCCTGCCATGCGGCGCAAACCCTTCAGATCCGTACGTGCACGATTCGCTTTGCTGTAAAAGCAGAAGCTGATGCATTATAGCACTGCAACCTTATCAGCTATCGCACGGCGTACGACTCGGGCAAAGCGTTACGGGAGCGAGGTTAAACGGTGAGAACGGTACGAACTATTTCCCGAAACCCTCTTGACAGGCTCGTCGTCATCCTTATACTTATGAACAGTTGTTCATATGATGAGAGGTGACGGTATGGTAGAGTCAACCGAAAGCGCGGTGCAGCAAGGCGAGGCGTCCGCATGCGGATGCGCGGGCACGCCCGATCTCGATACGCACGAGTGCATGCCTGACGAAGAGCTGCTCTACGATCTTGCCGACCTGTTCAAGGTGTTCGGCGATACGACGCGCATCAAGATACTCTACGCCCTCATGGGCAACGAGCTGTGCGTGGCTGACATCGCCGAAACGATAGGGGCGACGCAAAGCGCGGTCTCCCATCAGCTGCGCACGCTCAAACAGTCGCGGCTTGTACGCGCCAAGCGCGATGGCAAGAACGTGATCTATTCGCTGTCCGACGACCATGTGTACACGATGCTCGCTCAGGGCATGACCCATATTTGCGAATGAAGGGAACAAGCGGGAGCGGCTGCAGCATAGACGCTGCAAGCGAGCCCCGGATCCGCATACCACGATGTTGAAAGGAACCGCCATGCGTAAAACGTTCAAGCTCCAGGATCTCGACTGCGCCAACTGCGCTTCGAAGATGGAAAACGGCATCAAGAAGATAGACGGCGTCCACGACGCGACGATGAGCTTCATGACTCAAAAACTCGTGCTCGATGCCGATGACACACGCTTCAACGACATCCTTGACGAAGTGGTAAGCGTATGCAAGAAAGTCGAACCCGACATGGTGATCCTCCGCTAAAGAGACCCGAATACGAGTCTGAACCAGCCTCTCGCGGGGCGTGCGTCAGCATGCCGCGAGCGGGGATGGCAGGCGAAAGGAAAGACGAGACATGAACAAGAAGCAGAAGCGAACGCTCATCCGCATCATCGTTGCGATCGTGCTGTTCGCGATCATATACCCGCTGCCGCTTGAGGAGTGGTTCGGCAGCCCCATGGGGCTCTATATCGAGTTCGCCCTGTTCCTCGTGCCGTATCTGATAGCAGGTTACGATGTGCTGCTCAAAGCGGCGCGCAACATCGGCCATGGACAGGTGTTTGACGAGAACTTCCTCATGAGCGTGGCTACCATCGGAGCGTTTGCGCTCGTGCTGTTCCCCGATTCGGATCCGCATATGGCCGAGGGTGCCGCGGTCATGCTGTTCTATCAGGTTGGGGAACTGTTCCAGAGCTATGCGGTGGGCAAGTCCCGCAAATCGATCGCCGAGATGATGGACATCGCACCCGATTACGCCAACGTCATGCGAAACGGCGAGCTCGTGCAGGTCGATCCGTACGAGGTAGCGGTAGGGGACGAAATCGTCGTGAAGCCGGGCGAGCGTGTACCGCTCGACGGGGTGGTCGTCGTCGGTAACTCGCAGCTCGATACCGCGGCGCTCACGGGCGAATCGGTGCCGCGCCACGTCGAGGAAGGAGCCGAGGTCATTTCGGGCTGCGTGAACATGACGGGGCTGCTGACCGTACGGGTGAGCAAGCCGTTCGGCGAATCCACCGTATCGCGCATCCTCGAACTTGTGGAGAACGCGAGCGAGAAGAAAGCGCGCACCGAGAACTTGATCACCCGGTTCGCACGCTACTACACGCCGGCGGTCGTTATCGTAGCGCTGCTGCTCGCCGTCGTGCCGCCGCTTCTGTTCGGGCAGAGCTGGTCCGATTGGGTGCAGCGCGGACTCATCTTCCTCGTGGTTTCGTGCCCGTGTGCGCTCGTGATCTCGGTTCCGCTGTCGTTTTTCGGTGGCATCGGGGGAGCGTCCAGGCTCGGCATCCTCGTGAAGGGGAGCAACTACCTCGAAGCGCTCGGCGATACCGAAACCATCGTGTTCGACAAGACGGGCACGCTCACCGACGGAACGTTCAACGTGGTAGCCGTGCATCCTGAAGAGGGCATCGATCCCGATCTCATCCTGTCGATTGCAGCGCACGCGGAGGCGTATTCCGATCATCCGATCGCGCTGTCGGTCAAGGAGGCCTACTCGGGGCCGATCGACCGTGCGCGTATCGCCGATGTGGAAGAGCGCGGTGGCCATGGTGTGCGCGCTGCGGTGGACGAGCGCATCGTACTTGTGGGCAACGATAAGCTCATGGCCGAAGGCGGCGTGGATTACCACGACTGCAAGCTTACCGGCACGATTCTGCACGTTTCGCTCGACGGCGTCTACATCGGCCACATCGTGATCGCCGATGTGGTGAAGGCGGATGCCGCCCAGGCGATAGCCGATCTCCATGCGGCAGGCGTCAAGCGTACCGTCATGCTCACGGGCGATCGCAAAGAAGTTGCGGCTGCGGTGGCAACCGAGCTCGGGATCGACGAGTACCGTGCGCAGCTCTTGCCGCAGGATAAGGTTGCCGAAGTCGAGAAGCTGCTGGCCGAAACGACCGGCAAGGGCAAGCTCGCGTTCGTCGGCGACGGCATCAACGACGCCCCTGTGCTGACGCGTGCCGACATCGGCATTGCGATGGGGGCGATGGGATCCGATGCGGCCATCGAGGCGGCCGATATCGTGCTCATGGACGATCGCCCCTCTAACATCGCAAAAGCGGTTCATGTGGCCCGCAAGACCATGGGCATCGTGCGGCAGAACATCGTATTTGCGCTTGCCGTGAAGTTCCTCGTGCTGATACTCGCAGCCGTGGGCATCGCCAACATGTGGCTTGCTGTGTTCGCCGATGTGGGTGTGGCCGTGATTGCGATCCTGAACGCCATGAGGTCGATGAACGTCAAGAAGGATTAGCGCACTCGGCTGGTCGCCGTCGGGGTCGACCAGCCGGTGTTTGGTAAAAACGCGGGGTGCATGCAGCGCCCCGCATTTTCCGATGTTAAGCGAAGAACGCGTTCAGCAGTTCGGCGGCAGAGCGGTAGAAGGGAAGACGCGTTTCGGCGATGACCTTATCTGCGAAACGGGGCATCCAGAAGCGCGCGTGTTCTGAAACGAACGCTTCGTATGCGGCTTCGGGGGAGCCTCCGGGGAAATCTTCGGCGCGGGGGCCGTCGGGGGCAGGAAGGGCGATGCCGGCGCTCAGGAGAGCGAGGTATTGCAGCAGCTCGAATTCTGTTCCTATGTGGTCGAGCGGCTCGTTCGTTCCCTCGGGCCGACCCAGTCCGCATGCGCGGCAGAAGCGCTCCACTTCCATCGATTTCGGGTTCACGAACAAAAGCGGCTGCACACCGTCGTCAAGCGCTGCCCATACGCCTTCGTACGGGCTCACCACGGGTTCGGGAGATCCGATGAACAGCCGCGTTGCCTCGGCCCTCAATGCATGCAGGGAGCGATCTCCTTCGGATTCGCTGCCGGATGCGCACGCTTCGTTTTCAGAAGTTTCCGAGCGAAGCTGTTCGGCGAAGCCTTCGGGCAGCGACAAGCCGAGCGTCTGCGAAATCTCACAGGCTGCATCGGCCCATTCGCCTGAATCGAGCGCTTCTGCGAGCTCTTTGCCAGGGTATCTGAACGAGAAAGCTGCAAGCTCGCACAGGGCGGCTCGGGCTTGCCAGGCATCAACGTGTTCGGGTGTCGGTTGGGATTGCATAGGATACGGTTCCTTTCTCGGGTTTTGAAACGGGCTCTGGTTCCTACTGCGTCTGACGGCCTTCCAGCACATCGAGCAGCTGTTGCTTGTCGTGCACATCGAGCTTTTTGTACAGATGCGTCAAGTGCGTGTTCGCGGTGCCTTGCGATATGTCGAGTTCCTCGCAGATGCGCGGCGTGGATCGGCCTTTCGCGACGAGGATCATGACTTCGGTTTCCTTCGCCGAGAGCTTGTAGAATTTGGCAACGTCTTCGCATCGCCTCCTGAACGGACGGGACGCATCGCGGTCATGCTCTGCAGTCAGTTCGACGATCGACCGTTCGTTGAATAAAAACAGGTAGGCGAACAGGAGCGCGCATACCGACAGCAAAGCGATGAAGCTGAGAGTTCGCGGTGTGAGATCGACGAACGAAGTAAGCAGGCTGCCGAGAAACGTTCCTCCTAAACCCCCCGCGACCATGAGACCCCATCCGAACCCGAACACCACGACCGAAGACAGGTGATAGCGGCTCGCCGTTCGGGCCAGTACGACCCATACGAGCAGCGAAAGCGTGCTGTACCCGGTCAACGCAAGTACGTTTGCGAGAAACGTTCCCCGGTCGATGATGGGCAGCAGCAGGAAAATGAACGCCGTCACAAACAAGATCACCTTGTAAGCGAATGCGAAATCGGGCTTCTTCTCCGAGAACACGGTAATGCTGATTACGGCGGCGGAAAGAAGGGCCGCCGCCAGAAAAACCCAGGGGTACAAATCGACGTCGACCACGGGATTCACTTCGAGGAACAGTGCCCTCATGAGGCTTTCGGCGAATCCGAGAATGCCGACGGAAAGAAGGGCTTTGATCAGAAACCCGCTTTTGTTGACCTGTACGGAACCTAAAAGCCGCTTTTCCTTCCATACGCCCAAGCGGCCGAACAGAATATAGGCGGAGACGAGAAGCAAAAGCATTGCTGAAGCAACGCCGGCAATGCGCGGCAGCATGATGACGATGGGAAAGATGATCGCGGCCAGGAGAAACGAGCTCATAGCTTCGACCGCCGTTTTCGTTTCGTCGATGCGCGTGTACGCATCGCCCCAGGCGAGGTAGAGGATTCCGAGCCCAATGCCGGTTACGGTGCAGATGATGGAGCACCACGGCTGCCTGAACCAGTCTGCTTCGACCAACGCGAGCAATGCCGTTGCGGCAAGCAGCGCTGTGGGAACGGCGATCGTCACCCAGCGTTTGCCGAGGACTGCGCGGATGAACTGCTTGGATAAAAGCGCGCTTCCCACCATGAGAACGGCCAACCCCAACGACGACCATGTATCGGTGCTGTTGAGGTGCGAGATGTCGTTTCGAACCGAGTAGTGAACCACCGTGCTGAAGAACATCACGTACGTCCACGCCCGGGTGAGCGCGAAGCCGATCATGCGCATGTTCACCACGTCGGCCAGCGTGATGCTTCCCAGATATTCCCCGATGCTTCCGCGTTGCACGGTCCCCCCGATGCGATAGCGTGACGATGACGTTCGTTGGTGCAGTATACCAGACCCGTATGCGCGCTGCTTACCAAGAGCTTTCCGTAATGCCTGTTCAGGTGTACATCATAGAAAACATACGATGCGAAATGGCGAAAAAGGAGGATTCATACGATACCTAAGAGCGCAGTGCATCCGTATAGTCGCATCCGGTAGGGATGCCGAATGCGAACAGCGAGGGGAATCGCTTGGGCGAGACGCGTATTCGGCATCGGAAGGAGGCCTCGGGGCCTCATGACGAGAGGAGGAGCGTTGGCGACATCATACGGAATGGTCATCAACCTCGAGCGATGCATCGGATGCTACGCATGCGTCGTGGCGTGCAAGCAGTGTTGGGGAACGCGGCCGGGTGTTAACTACAACATGATGAACTACGTGGAGTGGGGTGAATACCCCGACGCGCACCAGCGCTACGTTTCGACCCTGTGCAACCACTGCGACAATCCGCCGTGCGTTTCTGCATGTGCGAGCCAGGCGACGTACAAGACTGACGAAGGCCCCGTTGTCGTGGATTTCGAGCTGTGCGAGGGATGCGGTGCCTGCGTCGGGGCGTGCCCGTACGACCATAGGTTCCTTATCACCGAGGATATGGGAACCAGCTACGAGGGCGCGCCGCTTCCGTGCGAGGAGAAGAGTGCGCAGCGCGTGAACGTGACCGAGAAGTGCACGTTTTGCTACGAGCGCCTGACCGAGGGATTGCAGCCGATGTGCACGGTGCACTGCCCGGGCCAGTGCCGCATCTTCGGCGACGTGAACGACCCTGAAAGCGACATCTCGAAGTATATTGCCGAGAAGAATCCCGTCCCTATCGAGGGGACGAGCGTGTACTACGTTGTGCCCGAAGACATGGACCGCTCGCTTGTTCCGCTCGGTTTGGCCGATGCGGTTTCCGCTCAGATGGCTGCGAAAAACGAGAAGAAGGAAGCGGCGCCTGCGTCCGCCGAGAAAGCGCCCGAGGGCGTTCCGATGGCGGCCGTAGCGGGAGTCGTTGGGGTAGCGGCGGTTGCGGCGGTCGGCGGCGGCGTTGCCTACAAGAAGAACAAGAATAAGCAGTCCTCGACCGATCAGAGCGAATAGGCGGTGGTTACCATGCAAGTATCCCGACGGAAATTTCTTCAAGTGCTATCGATTGCCGGAGCGAGCGCAGTTGCTGCTTCGTCCGGTGCCTTCACCATGTCCTCGCTCGCCTTCGCCGATGAAGACGAGGCCGAAGAGTATCGCTACAGCCATTGCGTCATGTGCAATCATGGGCCGCACTGCGGCGTGAAAGCGCTCGTCAAAAACAACAAGATACTTCGTCTTGAAAAGCGCGACGGCTACAACAACAATCTGCTGTGCGCGAAAGGCCTTTCCTCGGCGCAGGATCTCTACGACCCTGCACGCGTGCTGTATCCCATGCGCCGCGTCAACGCGAAAGGCGAGCCGGGCGAATGGGAGCGCATCTCATGGGATGAGGCGCTTGCGGAAATCGCCGAGAAGCTCAACGGCATCAAAGAGAAGTACGGTGCGGAAAAGGTACTGTTCATGACCGGCGATCCCAAAGAGCCGCGTTCGGCGCTGCAGCGCCTCGCCTTCACCTTCGGCTCACCCAACATGGGCACGGAAAGCTCTACCTGCTTTAAGGCGACCGAGCTCGCGGTCAAACTCATCGTGGGCCCCGAGTGGCACACGGCGACATCGCTCGCCACGGGTGCGGGTCCGACGCCCGGGAAAACCAAGGTCTGCATCATTTGGGGAAACAACCCCGGCTGGTCGGCCCCCTTCAGCTACAACGGTTTGAAGACGGGGCAGGAGAGCGGTCAGGTGAAGTACATCGTGGTCGATCCGCGCATCACGCCGACGGCGCAGAACTTCGCCGACGTGCACCTGCAGATCCGTCCGGGAACCGACGGCGCGCTCGCGCTGTGCTTCGGCAACTACCTCATCGAACACGATGCCTACGACAAGGAATTCATCGAAGCATGGGCGCACGGATTCGACGAGTACAAGGAGTACTGCGCGGAGTTCACCCTCGAGAAGACGGCGGAAATCTGCGACATACCGATCGATGCGCTCGAGAAGGCGTGCGGCATTCTCGCGGAAGAGGGATCGCCCATCGTGTGCAAGAGCGCTGCTGCGTTCCCACACCACACCAACGGCATCAATAACTACCGCGCCATCATGCTGCTTGTTCCCCTGACGGGCAGCCTCGATGTGCCCGGCGGCCTCACTATCGCAAACGAGCCGATCAACTTCGACGAATGGTGGGGGACGTTCGAATTCGCCCGCTCGAAGGAGCTTTTGCCCGAACTCGACCACCTGCGCGTCGACCGGCAGTACTTCCCCGTGTGGGCCGATACCGACCAGCAGGGAAGCCTGCAGCTCAACAAGATACCGGAGTACGTGAAGAACGGCGACATCAAGGCATGCCTCATGCTTGGCGGCAACGCCATGATGTGGCCCCAGTCGCACGAATACCAGGAGGCGTTCAAGGACATGGAGTTCGTCGTGGCCGGCGACTTCTACAACAACGCCTGGACGCACGATTACGTCGACATGCTCCTGCCTGTCGCCATGAGCTTCGAACGCGCAGCGCCGCTCACCATCTTCGGTCGCAAGATATTTCTGCGCGAGCCCATCGTGGAGCCTGCTGGCGAGGCGCGCAGCGATTACCGGATCTGCTGCGATATCGGCACGGCACTCGGATTCGGCGATGTGTTCTGGAACGGCGGCCCCGAATCCGACGAGAACTGCCTGCGCGAAATCCTGCGTACGATCGATGTCGAGAATCCGCCGACGCTCGAAGACATGCGTGCGGCGCATCCGGATCCCATCGAGATACCCCTTTCCGGGGAGCCGCAGTTCAAGAAGTACGAACTCGGACTGCTGCGCGACGACGGGCAGCCTGGATTCTCATCGCCAAGCGGTAAGGTCGAGTTCACGTCCGAAATCCTGCGCGAGCACGGGTTCGATCCTCTTCCGGTATACAGCGAGCCGGTGTACAGCCCTGTTTCTACACCGGATGTGGCAGAACGGTATCCCCTCGTCATGAATTCGGGTTCGCGTGTGCCGTTTTACACGCACTCGAAGGAACGCCATCTGCCTTGGCTCAACCAGTTCATGCCCGAGCCGGTCGTGCGCCTTTCCAAAGCCGATGCCGAAGAGCGCGGCCTTGTCGACGGCGATATGGTGCGTATCACTGCGCCGGTCAACGACGAGGGTATCGTGGCGAAGCTCGAGATCACGAACATCGTGCGTCCGCGTACCATTGACATGTTCCACGGATGGCACCAGGCGAACGTGAACGAGATCATCAGCAGAGATTTCGATCCAATCAGCGGATTCCCGCCGTTCAAGGAAGGGCTCTGTCAAGTAGAAAAGGCATAAGACGTAGGCGCTGCTGGAAGTCGCTATGGGCGCTGCCGAAAGCCGTCAAGGGCACTGTCGCTAGCCGCTCTGCGAACCGCTCGAAGCCGTCATGCGCACTGTCTGAAGCCGTCGGGGTCGATTGCCTCGGCGGCTTTTCGATGGGACGATCGACCTCAACGGCTTCCCGACAAGGAGGCTATGCAATTCCCCGGTCGAACGCGAGAAGGCGGCGGTACCGCTCGCTTGCCTGCTCGAGCTCGGCCGGGGATCCCGCAAGCGCGAGCTTCCCGTCTTCGACGAACGCCACGCGGTCCATCCTCGCCGCACCCTGAAGGTGGTGCGTGATCATGATGAGGGTCTTGCCGCGCGTGGTTTCGAAGAACGTTTCGAGGAGCGCTCGCTCGGTTGCCGGATCGAGGCCCACCGTGGGCTCGTCGAGCAGGATCACCGGCACGTCCTGCAAGAGCACGCGCGCGAGCGCGATGCGGTGGCGCTCGCCGCCCGAAAACCTCATGCCCGCTTCGTCGACGAGCGTATCGAGGCCGTCGGGCAGGCGTTTCGCCATAGCTTCGAGTCCGACTTGGGCAAGGACGTCCAGCACCGCTTCGTCTGAGGCGCCGGGGTTGCCGATCGTCAGGTTCTCGCGCAGCGTCCGGTTGAACAGATAGGTCTGCTGCTGGATGACGCCGATGAAGCGAGAGATGGAGTCCCCGAGCTGATCGGGCGAGACGCCGCCGATCGTAACGGAACCCTCGTCCGGCCTAAGGTCGCCGCGGATGAGCGATGCAAGCGTGCTCTTGCCCGATCCGCTGCGCCCGAGGATGGCGATGCGCTCGCCGAAGGGGATGGCGAGGCTGAGGTTTCTCAGGACGGGCCGATCGGTATTCGGATAGGCGAACGCGAGGTTCTCGATGCGGATGTCCAAGGTGGCGTCGGGCTTGGGAGCCTGGTCGCGTTCGTTCGCTTCGGCGGGAAGGTCGTTCAGCCGCTCGACGGAATCGCGGTAGGCGCTCGCTTCGGTTGCCGCTTCGGGCAAGGGCGCGAACGCGTCGATGAGGGGGAAGAAGCCGAGCACGAACGCGGCGATCCAGTTCGCGGCGCCCCCGTGCGCGCCTCCGAACAGGCCCGCAGCCCACACGAGCAGCATGACCGCGACCGCGCCGTAGAGCACGCTTGCGACGAGGTCGCGCCTGCGCGAGAAGCGCTCCATCTTCTCGTCGAGGTCGCGCATCGCCCGCTCGGTTTCTTTGTAGCGCGTCAGGTATTCTTCGCCGCGGCCGGCGAAGAGCCAGTCGGACACGCCGAGCACGTTGTCGGTCAGCTCGGCGTACAGTTCGTTTTTCATCGCCTTGCGCCGAGCGTTGCGCGCGCCGTTCACGAGCGCCGATGCGAGTGGCAGCACGAATACGACCACGCCGAGCACGAGCAAGACCGCAAGCGCGAACCACACGGAGAAGAATCCCAGCGCGATCACGATGGCTGTATAGAGCAGGTATGCGACGATCGTCGGGAACACCGTGCGCAGGTAGAGGTTCTGGATGTGGCCGATGTCTTCGGCGAGCAGGCCGAGCACATCGCCCGTGCGCCGCGAGCGCTTGAAGAAGATCGCATCGCCCTCAAGCGCCTTGTACAGCTTCAGCCGAAGACTCGACGTCATGCGGAGCACCCAGTCGTGGCTGGTCAAGCGTTCGAAGTACTGGAAAATGGGCTTGCCTATACCGAAGACGCGCACAAAGATGACCGGCAAGTGAATCATGAGGATGTTGCCCGGCATCTCTGCGGCGCGGCTGATCAGGTAGCCTGAGGTGAACATGAGGGCTCCGGCGAATACGAATGTGAGAAGCCCGAGTGCCAGGGCGAGCGCAAGGGCGGCGCGATACTGCTTGAAGAAGGGTTTGACCCACCGATCGCGCTTAAGCGTTTCTTTCCACGATGCGCTTCTCATGCTTGCGTCCAATCGGTCAGCGAGGCGAGGGCGGCGAAAGCCGCGCTGTCGGCCATGACCGCCTGCGCGTCGCCTCTTCCCGCAATCCGGCCGTCTTCCATGACGATGATCTCGTCCATGTCCTGCATCCAGTGCAAACGATGCGTGGCGAAGAACACGAGACGGCCTTCCATGAGGGGGAGCATCCGCTCTTTCAGCTCCATCTCGGTTTCGATGTCGAGGTGCGCGGTCGGCTCATCGAACAAGAGGATTTTCCGGGAGTCGTCCAAGAAGGCGCGGGCGAGGGCAATGCGCTGAGCCTGGCCGCCCGAAAGCGGGCGCGCTCCTTCGCCGATAAGAGTATCGAGCCCTTCGGGCAGTTCATCGATCAGCTCGTCGAGGCCGACGATTTCCACGGCGTTCGCGATGGCGGCAGCAGAAGCTTGCGGGTGGTAGAACGCGATGTTGTCGCGCAGCGTCGCATGGAAGATATAGGGATCCTGCGGGATGTAGATGACCTGCTTCTGCCAATCGGCCTGATCGAAGCCTGACGCATCAACTCCGTCGATTGTGATGGACCCGCTTTCGGGTGTGCAGAAGCCGCCGAGCAGGCTGACAAGCGTGCTCTTTCCCGCCCCGCTTGCTCCGACGATGCCGTACTTTGCAAACCCCTGCGCTTCGAGCGAGATGCCCGAAAGCGCCATGTGATCCGGATACGAGAAATTGATGGTGCGCAGGGCGAGCCTGGATGATTCGGTCCACTCGGGTATAGGCTGTTCGACGGGTAGGTCGTCGGTCGGTTTGACGAGTGCCTGGATGGAGGAGAGCGCGTTTTTGCCGTCGAGCGAGGCGTGGTAGTCGGACGCGAAATTCTTGATGGGCTTGAAGTACTCGGGTGCGAGCACGAGCACGGCGAGCGCGGGGAAGAGGACGAGCGTTCCGTCGAGCAACCGCATGCCGAGCATGAACGCGACTGCCGCAATGGAAAGCGTCGAGAAGAGGTCGAGCACGAAACTCGAAACGGTGGCGACTCCGATCGTCTTCATGCTGGCGACCCTGAACCGCTCGCTCACCTCGTAGATCGTCTCGCCATAGCCTTTGCTCGCTCCGAAGAGCTTCAGCGTGTCGATGCCGCGCAGCGTGTCGATGAAGTGGTTCGACATGATCTGGAACGTACGGTGTTGCGCCGACGCCTTCTCTTTTGCGGTCCGACCGAGGATGGCCATGTACAAGATGATAAACGGAAACGCGATGAGCATGATGAAGCCCGAAACCCAATCGAGCGGAAAGACCACGATAAGCAGAAGGACGGGGATAACGATGAGCGCCGTCATCTTGGGCAGGATGAGGCGGAAGTACGTTTCGACCTGGTCGATGCCCTCGAGTACCGCAGCCGATACGCTGCCTGTCCCGTTTTGGCGTACCACCTGAGCCTTCGTGGCGAATATCGTATGCAGCAGATCTGAGCGCAGCGCATCGGCCCGCTCGTATGCGTATCGGTTGATAAAGCCTTCCTGCATGTACACGATGCCTTGCTTGCCGACGAAACAGAGGAAGAATGCGGCTATCCAGACGAGCTGATCAGCGAGCGCGCCCCCGTACCAGAGGTTTGTGATGGCGGTTGAAAGCGAAAGGGCTTGTCCGATGATGCACAGTGCTTGCGCCGCAGCAAATCCGCAGAGCGCTGCGAGCACCCGTTTGATCCCCGGTAGCTCGAACACCGCCTTGTCGATCATTCCCTGCATCCCGCTTTACCGACCCCGCTTACCGTTCTCGAATATGCATCGTGTGAGTACCACAGTGTAGCACGGCACGATCCTGCACGCCGCCCAAGCCACGCTGCTTCGGTAATGATACTATCCAAGTATCATTAAGGCAAGAGAACTATGCGTGGAGAAGAGCGTTTTCGACGGCTTTCTGAATGACCTTGCTCGAGTTGGTCGCACCCGAAATCGTGTCGATGTCGATACGCTGGGCTTCTACAATGGCATCGGTGATAGCCTCGGCTGCTTGGCCCCGCTCGGTCTTGTGTTCGAGAAGCTCGATCTCGGTTATGCGACCGTTTTCGACGGATACCGAAACCGTGGCTCCGATGATGTCGGCATCGAACGATCCTACGTAGGTCCCTGCGGCAACGCTTTCGAGGGGCGGTGTTTCAATGATCAACGATGTAACGGTATTTTGGTAATTGACAACGCGAACTAAATAGACGATGCCGAACCCGATCGCTACGACGACGATGGCGGCGGCTATGATGAGTAAGGGGGTCATACGCTTCCTTTGCGATTTGAGGGCGGGCGTGTGCGGCGCGTTTTTCATACGTGCCCCTCGGTGCAGATGGCGTGGTACAGGGTGTCGAAGCCTTCTTCGAGAAACTCCTGCTTGGACATCCCGGTGGCTTGTTCAAAGTAGGTGGCTTTTTTTGACGCCATCACGACGAGTCCCGAGAGGGAAGCCCAGAACAGGAAAACCGTATGGGGCAGGGGAAGGTCGTCTCGTAGCTCTTTGCGGGCTATGCCCTGCTCGATGAACCATCCCACTTCATCGTTGATGCACTCGCCGACTTCGTAGATTTCGCGCTCGACATCGAGCGCATCTGGGCGTTCGAAATCCGCAGGTATCTCGTTGCGCGTCAGGTCGAAATACAAAGGACTCTCATCGTAAAACAAGGTCAGTTCGGCGCAAAGCGCATCGTAGCGGGTTCGCGTGTTTGTCGAAGTTGCATCGTGTACGGCTCGGTGCAGGCGCTCCTGCAAACGTCGCATGCTCTTGAGCGTTAAAAAACCGACGATGTCTTCTTTGTTAACGAAGTACACGTACAGCGTCGCTTTGCTGTAGCCTGCCTCACGGGCAATGTCTTCGACCGAGGTTGCTTGGATGCCTTTTTTCGAAAACAGCTTCTCGGCGGCATCGCCGATGCGATTGCGATGCGCCTCAGGCGGTTCCTTTACCCTACGGGCCATGGCTCTCCTTTTAATTAAACCGTTGGTTCAATTAAAGTAGCATACAACGCTGGCCTTGGCAAGAAGGGGGCGGGCGCAGGGTGCCGTTAGTTTTGCGCCGCAAGCGGTGTGATGGCGCTACTTCGATGCCAAAGGTGCGACGACGAGGACGCAGGTGAGATAGACTGCAAGAATCACAAGCAGGACCACTGTCGCCCTGCGATCGAGCTTGACGTCTTCGGATTTTGAGGGATCTCGGGCAACGAGTTCGTTTTCGGCTGCACGGCGTTCCCTGCCCATTTTCACGAACAGCCACACGATGTAGCCCAGCAGCGCAACGGTGCTTGTACCGCAGAGGGCGCTTCCGGCTGCGAACACCGCTTCGTTTTGGAGAAAGCTGCCGTAGCCGATAATCGGGATCGAGGCTACCATGACGCACGCTATGACCATGGCGATGGATATTCTTCTGCCGAGCCTGCGTTGTTCGGGGCTGCCGTACTCCTCTTCGGAAACGAAGTTGTTGCCGGCGATCGAGCGAAGCCACTGCCCATGCCAGTACTTCCAGGCCATGAGGGCGAACAGGGCGAGCATGGCCAGCGAGACGGCGAGACCGATGGCGAGCGTCCCGATGTCTCCTCCCGTATCGTTCATGGCGGCCTTTCATCGTGTGGCATGCAGGTACATGCAAGCTTTGCAATCAGTATAGCAAAGTGGCTGCTGGTCATGTGCGATGCTCGGTGATAGGTAGGTGCGCGCTTCGGCGACAGGCTATAGGTGCGTTGCGCCTGCTGCAGACCGAAGGCGCGCGTTGGCGGCAGCTGAAAAGAATGCAGTAGCTCGACTACGCCGAGAAGAGTTTGCGTACCTCGGCGACGAGCTGCTTGCGTGCGAACACGACGAGCCCGAGCAGAAATACGCTCGAGGTAAGCGCGCTCGCGTAGGCGAGCACATCCCAGGTAGTAAGGCCAAGTGCGACAAGCGCTATTGGGATCAGTCCGAGCACCACGTCGAACAGCAGGTACTTCGCGTAATCGGTGACGAATGTGCCGCGGAACACGGCAAAGAGCACAGCATCGAACACGAGCGCGATGAGGCAGATGCCGGGGATGACGAACGTGGTGATAATGAGGTTGTGCGAAGCGATGAACCAGACTGCGGCGACGCCGAGCAGCACGAGGAAGTAGCGTACGACCACGCGCAGAAAGTTCGGCGAATGCGTGAGGATATTCCTGATGAACAAGTAGTTTACGAGAAGCGCCAAGCATACGGTGAAGACGATGTCGCCCGGCAACGCGAACAGGTACCCGAGAAACACCATGAGCAGAAGCGATGCCCCGCTTGCGAAGGCGAGCACCTTAAGCGCCACGGTCCCCGATTTTCTTACCTCGTTTTTCGGGAACACCGACGGCTCGGCCTCGCCCGAGAGTTCGGCTTGGCAGAGCGGGCACCGGTCGAGGTCGCCGGTGAAATCAACGCGACATTTATCACAGCGTTTCATCGTGTGTCTCTCCCCCCGATGTTTCCGGGATTGTCGAAGCGTCGGGTTTTCGGTGCTTCCGCGGGGTCTTGGGAGCCTTGGGCTCTTTTTCGGCTTGAGAACGTTTAGGGGTCCTGGGAGCTTTGGGCGCTTTCGGCTTCTTGCCTTTGCCGGCAGCCCCCTGCGCTGCCGAGGGCTCATCCGATGCGGGCAGTTGCCCGCCGAGCCGCTTGACCGACGTTTCGAACTGCGTTTCCAGCCTGTCCTCGGCAACTTCTTCACTCGTCTTGTTGATGTTCATGGTGCCCTCAATGCCGAGATAAGAGAAGTACCGGACGAAGTTCTTGACGATATCGGGGTTCGAATACACCGTGGAAATGCCGATGCTCAAATCGTCGCCGAACGAGCAGAGGGTGAAGTTGAGGCCGGTCGTCGAGGTCATGATGTTGACATCGCGGACAAACGGGGCGAGCCGCTCGTCGATCCGGATCTGACCGAGGTTCGAGACGGTCGTGGTGGTCTCGCGGATGACGAAGCGATCGGCGATGTCGAGTATGATGTCTTTCACGAAAAGCGGGGCCAGGCGCAGAAGGGGGTTCTTCTCGAGGGCGATCATGCGGTTCATCCGGTACTTGAGCTGCTCGGCTTCGGTGGCGGCCTTGAGCTGCGCATGCACCTGAGCGGCAATCGCTTCGATCGGCTCGTCGGCATCGCCGGGCGTGTAGGAAACGAACGCAAGCCCGAAGAAATTCTTGGTTGTGGTCGACTCGAAGAATTGCCGCAAGTCGACGGGAATGTCGATGCGGATCGCCCGATTGCGGTCGCGTCGCGGCATTTCCGCGCGAATCGCGCACATGATGGCGGCAATGAGCAGCGATGTAAGGCTCACGTTCAACGAACGAGCCAACTCGAGCACGCGTTTGGCGGGCAGATGCAGCTCCATGAACGTGGGATCGGCCTTGTCGCGCCAGCCGGCGATACGGTACACCTTGGGTGCTCGTGTAGAGGCCGCCTTGTCCCGCTCGTAGTACTTGTTGAAACTGTCTTCGGCTTTCTGATGGTCCGACCCATCGTACTCGAGCGGCACGCCTTCGATGCCGTAGCGTATCTGAATATACGAATAGAGAAGCGCTTTGAAGAAGCTCAAGGCGCCGCGTCCGTCGGACACCATGTGCGATACTTCGAAATTGATGCGGTTTCGGTAATAGCTCACTCGAAAGAGAATGCTTTTCGCGCCTGCATGGAGCCCGAAGCAGATGGGCAGGTTCTCGCGGTGCACGGCGGGCGGCGTGTCGATCTGTTCGAGATAGTGCCAAAACATGCCGCTGCGCAAGCTGACGTTGAAATTGGGGAACGCGTCGACGGCCTTTTCGAGCGCTTGCTGCAAGATCTCGGCATCTACGGCGTCTGCGAGGGTTGTGGAATAGCGAAATACCGTCTGGGTCGATCTGCCCGCCTGAGCAGAATAGAACTTGCCGACGTTGTCTAGTCGGTACCAAGTAGCTCGAGCCACGCCGGTTCGCCTTCCTGTGCAAGCTCGTCACCATCCAAGAAATGCTTGATGATGCGATAGGTATCCTTGACGATGTTGAACACCGAGGGGTACAGCAGATACCCGTGCACGGCGTCGAGAACACGATAGCACTGCGCGTCGCTTCCGTCATCCGCCAAACGCTGAGCGAACACCTCACCTTCGTCGCGCAGCGGACAGTACTCGGCGGTGATGACGAGCGTGCGGGGCTGGCAGGAGAGGTCGGGTTCGATGAGTGGGGCGAAGTAGGGGTTGTGCACGTCTTCGGGCACGGAGAGGTAGAGCTCCATGTAGTCCACGATGTCTTGCGAGGTGAGCAGGTAGTCTTCGCCGTTTTCTCGTACCGAATCGAACAGCGACGTGGTGTAGTGGTGATCGTTGTACGTTGCGGGGTAGAGCAACATCTGCGTGCGCGGCACGAATGCGCCGCGGTCGCGAGCCATGAGCGATACGACGGCGGCGAGGTTGCCGCCGGCGCTGTCGCCGAACAGCACGATGTTCTCGGCGTCGACGTCGGTGAGCAAGGTGCCTGCGAACAGTTGGCGCGTTACCTCGTAGCAATCTTCGGCAGCCATGGGAAAGCGGTGTTCGGGTGCGCGGCGGTAATCCACCGAAACCACGCGCCGTTCCAGGTTCAAAGCCATCGTGGTGCAGGCGTCGGTGTAGAAATCGACGTTGCCGTTGACCCAGCCGCCGCCATGGAAAAACAGAATCGTGCCGCGCGAATCCTCGGTCACCTTGAATCCCTCGACAAACGAAAAATCGATGTCGAGCGGGGTGAACACGCGCAGAAGCACCTCGTATCCGTCGGGCATGACAGCGGTGGTGTCGTCGATGCGGCACCGTGGATCGGGAATCGAGAGCTTGGCGGTGATCTCCTCGGCGACGCGTTGCGCCTTGTACGACGATTTGACATCGGGCTTGAGCCGTGAGGCCGCCCTGAATGCGGCGAGAACCGCTTTGTTGATGGGCATGGCGATGCCGTCCTTTCGTAGCGTGGCGGCATGAGGCCCCGCCTCTGCGCGGTCGCATATCCTGCGCCGCTCAAGGATATCGTAGCATACGCAGGCGAGTGCTTTGTTCGCTCCGTCGAATAAGCAGGAGGCTCTGCGCGAGGGTTTTGCTCTATACTGAAGCGATCAGAGACATGGTTCACGGGAGGCATATGAAAACGCTCGTGCTCGTATCGATGTTCCAAAACGTTGCGGCCTTGTTGCCCGAGCTTGAATTCGATCTCAAGGGCAAAACGGTCACGTACATTCCTACGGCAAGCAGGGTAGAGAAGCTCGGCTTTTTCATTCGGCTCGGGAAGCGGGGGCTCAAGAAGCTGGGCATGATCGTCGACGAGCTTGATGTATCGACAGCGTCCTACGAGGTCGCGAAGGCGAAGCTTGAGAAAAACGACTGCATATACGTTGCGGGCGGCAACACGTTTTACCTCTTGCAGGAAATGAAGCGCACGGGAGTCGACAGGCTGATTGCCGAGGAGGTAGACAAGGGAACGCTCTATATCGGAGAATCGGCAGGGGCTATCGTGGCCGCCCCCGACATCGAGTACTCTGCCGCGATGGATGACAGAGCCAAAGCTCCCGATCTCGAAAACAGCTCAGGACTGGGGTTGACCGATTTCTACGCCGTGCCCCATTCCGGCAACTGGGAGTTCGACAAGGCAGTGAAGGAAATCGTCGCCTCGTACGGTACGACGCTCGATTTGAGGGTTATTACCGATAACGAGGCGTTGGTGGTTGAGGGGGAAAGCGTGCGCGTTGTCGGACGGTAACCGGTCGGTCGGCTCGTTCGGTGCTGGTGCGCTTTCAGGGCTGCGTCTATGACGTCTATCGAGAAAAGCGTTATCTGTTGGACTGCGCAGCAGTAAGGGGCTATACTGTAGATACATATCGTATATACAAAGGAGCGCGCAATGGAAACGACGATTTCGAGGTGGGGCAACTCCGAAGCAGTGCGCATTCCCCGCGAAGTTCTTCGGCTGGTTGGTTTACGAAGCGGCGATCAGGTGGGTTTCGAGGTCAACGAGCAAGGTCGGATAGAGCTAGTTCCTGTGGAAGCGGCACATCGAAGGATCGTTCCGACGAAAGGAGTTACCTTCGATGCGTTGTTCAAGCATTACAAAGGCGGGGTGGCTTCTTCGGAAAACGCGTGGCCTGATGATGATCTGGTAGGGGCCGAGTGGGATGCGTGGTCTCGGTGATATGCGAGCAGGGTGACATCGTCAGCATCAATTTCAATCCATCGAAACGACACGAACCAGCGGGACGGCACTTTGCTGTCGTCGTCAGTCCTTGGCATGTAAATCGGGCCTCGGCACTCACCACGCTCGTTCCCATTACGTCGACCGACAACGGGTACCCTCTGCATGTGAAGATCGCAGAGGGTAATCCCGTGTATGGGTTTGTGCAGTGCGAAGCCATCAGGGCTGTTGATCTCGGTGTGCGTGAAAGGGAAAACGCTATCGAGATCGTCGGATCGCTCGACGATCAAACGCTCGCCGAGGTTATGGCTCGCATCCTCGTAGTGCTTGGTGTCGAGCCGATCTGATGCGTATCTGCCGTACGACCACTGTTGCCGAATTGTCTCTTGACTATACCCATAGGGGGTATATACTGTTTTCGAACTAAGACATACCCCCTGGGGGCATACGAGAAGGTGAGAACATGGGCGACCATACCAATGCAGAACAAGCGAACGCAAGCGGGGCAGCCGCTATCGGCTGCTGCCACCATAAGCAAACACCGCGCAGCACCGAGTTTCAGGCTGATCTGCAAAAGCGGCTGAACCGAGCGATCGGGCAGCTGAACGGCGTCAAGAACATGCTTGACGACAACCGCTACTGCGGCGACGTGCTCGTGCAGCTCGCCGCTGCCGAAAGCGCTATCCGCAGCGTGTCGGGCATGCTCTTGCAAGATCATCTCGAAACATGCGTTGTCGAGCAGATTCGACAGGGTAACGACGAGGTGATCGAAGAGGTCATGCAGCTCATGAAGCGCTTCTCGCGCTAATCGCCCGCATCCAAGCAAGGAGCTTTATGATGAAGCAAACATTCGATGTGACGGGCATGACCTGTGCGGCGTGCTCGGCGCGCGTCGAAAAAACCGCAAACGCAGTTCCCGGAGTGGAGAAAGCCACGGTGAACCTGCTCAAGAATTCGATGGACGTTGACTACGACGGCGCGCCCGCAACGATTGAGGCCCTTACTGCGGCCATCGACAAGGCGGGCTACGGCGCCGAACCGCGCGTTGACATTTCTCGAAACCAGGAAGGCGCACCTGCCTCGCGCGGATCGGTTGCGCCTGTGAACGCGGCGGCGAAGGAGGCTAAGGCGGTCAAAACGCGCCTGATCATCTCGTTCGTGTTCACCGTTCCTTTGTTCTATCTGTCGATGGGCCACATGTTCGGCTGGCCGCTTCCGAGCATCTTCCTCGGTGAAGAAAACGTGCTTGTGTTCGCGTTCACTCAGTTCTTGCTGTTGCTGCCCGTTATTTTCGTCAACTTCAAGTTCTTCAGAGTGGGCTTCAAGGCGCTATTCCACCGCTCTCCCAACATGGATTCGCTCATCGCGCTTGGCGCCACGGCATCGACCGTCTACGGCATCTACGCGATCTACAAGATCGGTTGGGCCATCGGCTGGGGTAACGCTCACACGGCGCATCTGGCTGCGATGGACTTGTACTTCGAATCGGCTGCGATGATCCTCACACTCATCACGCTCGGTAAGTACTTCGAGGCGCGCGCCAAGGGCAAGACTACCGATGCGATATCCAAGCTCATGGACCTCTCTCCCAAAACCGCTACGCGCCTTGTGAACGATGTCGAAGAGGTCGTTCCTGCGGAAAACGTGCACGCGGGCGATCTGCTCGTGGTAAAGGCGGGGGAGGGCGTTCCCGCCGACGGCGTGCTCGTTGAAGGCGCGGGGACGCTTGACGAATCGGTGATTACAGGCGAGAGCGTTCCGGTGGAAAAGGGGCCGGGCGATCCGGTGACCGGGGCAACGGTGTTGAGCTCGGGCTGGTTTACCATGCGTGCTGAAAAGGTTGGCGAAGAAACCGCACTCGCCAACATCATCCGCCTCGTTGACGAGGCGACGAGCTCGAAAGCGCCCATCGAGAAGATGGCTGACAAGATATCGGGCGTATTCGTACCCATCGTCATCGTTATCGCGATTGTGACGTTCATCGTGTGGATCGTGCTCGGCGGTACGCTTGAGGTTGCGCTTTCCCATGCCGTTACCGTACTCGTAATTTCGTGCCCCTGTGCGCTCGGCCTTGCTACGCCGACCGCCATCATGGTGGGAACGGGTCGCGGCGCGGCAAGCGGCATTCTCGTGAAGTCCGCCGAAGCGCTCGAAACGGCTCACGGCGTCTCGACCGTTGTGCTCGACAAGACAGGCACCATTACGCAGGGCAAGCCCCAGGTGACCGATGTGATCGTGGTCGGGGCTACGGGTTTTGCGGGCGCGGAAAGGAGCGGCGACACAGCAGCTGGAGCCAATGCGGATGGAAGTTTTGAGGGATCGGCCGAGCATGCGTTTCTGTCATTCGCGGCGAGTGTCGAGGTGCGCTCTGAGCATCCGCTTGCGCAGGCCGTTGTCGCCTTCGCGGGAGCGCGCAATGCGTTGCCGAGTACCGTCGAGACGTTCTCCCAGATACCGGGGGAAGGTATAGCAGCCACCGTCGAGGGCGACGAGTGCTTTGCCGGCAATCTCCGTATGATGGAGGCACGAGGCATCGACGCTTCGTTCTACCGCGATCAGGCGCAGGCGCTCGCCGACGACGGCAAAACGGTGCTGTACTTCGCCCGTGCGGGCCGTCTCGTCGGGCTTATCGCGGTAGCCGATGTGGTGAAGCCCACGAGCAAGCTCGCGATCGACGAGCTGCGGCAGATGGGCATCTCGACGGTCATGCTTACGGGCGACAACGAGCGCACGGCTGCAGCCATCCAGCGCCGCGTCGGCGTAGACACGGTGATTGCGGGCGTGCTTCCGCAAGACAAAGAGAGGACGGTTCGCGAGCTTTCCGCGCGCGGCACCGTTGCCATGGTGGGCGACGGGATCAACGACGCTCCCGCCCTTGCACGCGCCGATGTGGGCATCGCCATTGGAGCGGGTACCGATATCGCCATCGAAAGCGCCGATATCGTGCTCATGCACAGCGATCTGGTCGACGTGCCTTCGGCGATCGGGCTGTCGCGCGCAACCATGCGCAACATCAAGCAAAACCTGTTCTGGGCGCTGTTCTACAACGCCATCTGCATACCGATTGCGGCGGGCGTGCTCGCAGGCATCGGGATCAACTTGAACCCCATGATTGCAGCGGCTGCCATGAGCTTGAGTTCGGTGTTCGTGGTAGGAAACGCGCTTCGGCTGCGCCGATGGAAGCCCGCGCGCCTTGCGGCCGAGGGCCCTTCCGAGCTTTCGGAGACGGCACGGACCGAACTGGCATCGGCGGACTCTATGGATGAAACTACCGATGCGGCTTTGGCGGGTGCAACGAAGGCTCAGCTTGTTGACGACGATACGAGAGAGAATGGAAAGGACACCATCATGGAAAAGGTTTTGGATGTTGAGGGTATGATGTGCCAACACTGCGTTGCGCACGTGAGGAAGGCGCTCGAGGGAATCGACGGCGTGGAAGGGGCCTCGGTGGATCTCGATGCCGGCACGGCGACGGCGAAGCTTTCCGCCGACGTGGCCGACGATGCATTGATCGCCGCCGTGGTCGATGCCGGATACGAGGCGAAGATCGCAGGCTAACCGAAGAGCGCCGTCCAGTGCAATTCGGTCGCGCGCCCATGTACCGGCGAGAGATACGCATGCGAGCGAAAATAGCGCTGACGAGCCCTTACAAACAATGCATTGCGCGTTTCACCTATCGTCTTGATCGCGGTGCTGCTCTTTTTCGATCGCATCGAGGATGATGCGGTTGGGAACAGAGCCGTGGAAGTAGTCTGGCTCGTGGCTCATCTTTCGTCGCTCGATAAGCAGCTCTGTGAAATCGTAGACGGCATGCGCAATGGCAACGGCGAGAAACAGGCATGCGAGCGCAAGGCCTGCGATTGCGGTATACGGAAGATTGGCTGTCATCGCATCGACGACGGAGCGAATCCATCCGAATCCGAAGACCGCCTGAGGCCAGTCGCCGGAAGCAAATCCGGTCAACACGAGGGCGCCCGCAAACCCGAGCACTACCAGAAGACCCTGCGAAGCGGCAAGGTTCAAAACGAGGTACCGCTCCTCCTCATCATCGAGCGGATATTTTCTGCGGGCGTTCGTCGATCTCCCTTCGTGCAGCGCAATCGTTTCCCTTGCATTGTAGGCCATGGGCGAACAGCTGCGAACCCATCCTCGAGAACAGCGAGGATGGTGGAAGTCATTGCGGTATCGGTTGGAACGGCGGCCGGGCCACGGCTGAGTTCGCGCGCGGTTACGATCGAACATCCTTCACGGGTACGTACAGGATCTCGATATCGCTGCCTTCGCCGTCGAGATTTAAAAACGACGGCATGAGCATGATGTCGCCGCGGATTTCAAGGTTGCGCTCGTCTAGGTATTCGAACAGCTCGTCGAAGGTTTCTTTCTGGATGCTCTCCGCGCGGGTGACACGGCGTCCGAAGCGAACGCACCGCCCGAGCTCTAAGCGCTTCACGCGCTGTTTGGCGTAGTCGCTCAAGTAGTGGCTTTCTTCAACGGAAAGCGTGTTGATGTAGTCGGGATCCACTGCGTCGCTCTCGTCGAGCAGATTGTCGCGCTTCACGATGCGGGCGCAGCTGGTCACACTCAGGAGTGTGTAGAATTCCGCCAGCACGCTCTCGTTCTCCAGAGAGACGGAGAAGTCCCGCCCATAAGAGGCGTTAATGTAGAGGTAATCCGGAAGGGTAACTTCCTTGAATTGCAGTCCTGCGTCGGAGCACAGGAATTCGAGCACTCCGCGAATGCGGCGCTGGCGATACTCAAGCAGTATCTGCTCTCTGTTCAGCCTTACCTGCTGCTCTTGCAGAGACGTGCGGAATTCGTCGGTATCTTGCTTGGCGTCGAGCATCTCGATGGCCTCGCTGATGCTGAACCCGTATTGCAGAAGCACGCGGAACGCATTCGAGCGGAATGCATCCTCGGGCGTGAATACCCGATACCCGTTTTCTGTCCGATCGGACAGCACGAGTCCATGTTTCTCGTAGAACCGTACCTTCGATTGGGTCATTCCAGTCATGGCCGCAAACTGTTTCATTCGATACATGTGATCCTCCCTGACGCTGCATGCGAGCACGCGTTTGCGCTCGCATTCGCGTGCTCGCATGCGATCGCCTTTCGTTTCAGCGAAAACCGATCGTATGCGGCCTCCCGTTTGCCGCGCTGCTCTTTGCGGGCGACCCCCGGCCTTGGAAGGATACCGGGCCGGGGGTCGGAAGGAATCGATGATGCTTATTCTACAGGAACAGCGGTTCTTGGTAGTACGAAGATCCTTCTGCAGAGTAGGGATGGCAGTTCGCGCACCAGTTTTTGGTGAGCTCCTGGCCTTTTTCGTGGCAGTTGTCGCAGGAGCTGTAGCCTCCGTGGATGGATGCATGCGGGTTCCACTGACCGTAATCTGCCGTTTCTGCCGCGTGCGCCTCGTACGATCCCCCGTGGCAAGCAAGGCACGCCTCGTCGGACACGTAAACGCCGGTAGGATCGGTGGGATCGGCTGCGGTCTGTTGGGTGGTCGCGTCACCGCCCCCCTTATCGGTTTCGTTGCTTGCCGGTGCAGCTGCACAACCTGCAAGGGCGATCACCGACATCAAGGCTGCAAGGGCAAGCGCCATAGCCGCTTTCATGCTCAAAGTAGACGTTCTCATGCCTGACCTCCGTTCACCATATGATCAGCAGCCACATAGCCGAAGGTAGCGGCGCGGCCCACGGATGTGCCGGGGATGTGACGCGGATAGTTTCCAGAATAGAAGCTGCCAGAAGCGTTGCCGGTAGCGTACAGCCCTTCGATGGGTTTTCCAGCGGTGTCGAGCACCTGGGCGTTGCCGTTGATGGCCAAGCCTCCCACAGTAGCGAGAATGACGTTGGTGGTGACGAGCGCATAGTACGTGCCGCCCGTGAAAGGTTGGTTGTTGCCGGTGTAGCGGTAGTACTCAGGATCGCGCTCTACCTTGTCGGCAAACAGCTGGTTGTACTCGTTGATGGTGGCCTCAAGAGCCGTCCCGTCGATGCCGGCCATCTGGGCGACTTCGGCGATCGAGGAAGCGCGGAACAGATAGCCCTTGGCCTCGTCGCTTTCCAGCTGCTTCTCAGCCGCTTCGCCGCCCTTTTCGAGGGAGCTTGCGATCATCGCTTCGTCGAAGATGAAGTAGCAGGTATGGCCTCGGCGGATCTGCAGGTTCATGGCATTGCCGGCGTACTGGCGCGGATTGTTCTCGTTGGTGAACCGGTTGCCCTCTTCGGTAACCATGATCCCCCAGTTCATAGCTCCAGGGAAGTACACGCGCTTCTCGACGAAGGTATCGGGGGTCGCGTTGGAGAAGTTCATGACGGGTTGCGGCAGAGAATCCATCTCGGCTCCCACGGACAAGCCCATCATGTGGCCGTCGCCTGTAGTTCCCCAGCTGGGGTTCCACCAGGAGGAGTATTCGTAATCTTCCGGGCGCACCCACGCCTGCATCATATCGGGATTGGCATCGTAGCCGCCGGTGGCCAGAAGCACGCCCTTGGATGCGTTGATGCGGATATAGCCGTCATTCGTCTTGGCGATTGCGCCGGTCACGCGGTCGCCGTCCTTCACCAGCTGGACGGCCGGCGTTTCGTAGCGAACTTCCCAGTTGGGATGCATCGAGCCCGCCTTGAGAAGATCTTCGCATACGTACAGGCCGAACAGCCACGTTTTCGAGATGCCTTCAGGCATGTGGAAGTTCACGTAAGAATCGATAACGGGAAATCCGTTGTAGTTAGGAGCTTGGTCAAACTTGTATATCTCCCAGCCCGTGCCTGTTTTGTCGAACATCGCCTGCCAGAAATCGGCCACCGCTCCGGAATTCTTCACGTACGATGTGACGACTTCGGGATCGGCACGCCAATCGCTTGCGCGGAGAATCTCATCGATGAGCTGGGCGTCGTCGATCTCGATGCCCTGTTCTTTCTGGAATGTGGCTTGCGTAGCGCCGAAACTCTCCCACGCTGAACGGCCTTCGGTCATCTTCTCGATCATGAGCACCCGCGCGCCTTCTTCAGCTGCTTTCAGGCTGGCCATGATGCCGCCGATACCAGCGCCGATGATGAGCACTTCGGTGTCCTCGGTGCCGACGATCTCATCATCGGCAATGGCTCGATCTTCGAAGGCAATCGGTCCGTGGGGGCCGGGGCATTCGGCCTTGCGCATGGGCAGCAGCGTCGCCTCGTCGCCGAGCGCGCTGGAATACGGATTGCTTTCAGCTGCTCCGCTCGTTTCCGCACCGTCTTCGGCGAAGGCTACCGGCGCACCCGAGAGCGCGAACGCGCCTGCAACGCCCGTGACGCCTACGCCTTTGAGAAAGTCGCGTCTTGATAGCTTGCTTTTGGTCATATCCTTCCCTCCTCTTTCTTGCAGGGTGATCGTGCACATCTCTTCATATCCCATACACACAATCGACACATTCAAGGCTAAACCCTCAACATGGTTGAGGGTCAAGGGGGTTTTAATGAGAAAAATCATTCATAAGCGTTGCGCTGCCCGACGGGGTAGCCATCTGGGTTTGCACATCGTCGACAGGCCGTCAAATAATCGGCTGGATTCTATCTTGCGACGCCGTGCTGCTGGCTGTTGGGTAACGATAGGCGCGTTAAGCGATGCTTTACGGTTCCGTCACTCTTTTCGATCGAGCTTGCGAATCGCCATACGCGGGGGATACTTGGTGGAAGACGAAACGTACGCGGACTGGGCGAAAGGCGGTTTGGAATGGGCGGTGTCGATGCGGGGTTCCAGGGGTTGCTCGTTTGGTCGCACGTGTGCCTTGCGCTGTGCGCGGCGCTCTATCTTGCGTGGTGGTGGATCTTTTTCAAGCCGCGAGGCGATAAACCGATCGGTTCTCGGCGCACCTTCGGCATCGCATGCATCGTGGGAGCGGCTTTCGGAGGTGTGGCCGGCGTAGCACTCGCGGTCCCGGCGATTGGGGGTCTCTCTGCCTATTCGGAAGGAATTCCCGCCTGGGCCTTGGCCGTTGGCGCACCAGTGCTGTACGTTGTGCTCGCGTTCGTCACCAAGCGGGTGTTTTCTCGTCCGATTACTACCGAACTGGTCTTGTTCGTGCTGTGGTGCGCGCTTGAGCTTGCAGTGATTACCGTGCTCGGAGGCTCAGGTGCGCTTACTTCGCCGACGGCAACGATGCTCGGAGTATTGGTGATCGGCGTGTTCGCCATCTGCCTTGTAAGCTACGTGCTGTACTACCGGCTCGATCCGATGCCCGCGTTCATCGACGGTGCCGTTCCCCTTGCGGCAGTCGGGGCGGTGTCTATTGTGATGGCGTGTACGATTGCGATGATGTAGGGGTCCTTTTTCGGTCTAGGCCCGCCGAATCGCAGTACTACTCGAGAGAGTTAGAGTATTTCGAATCAAGAGAGGACGAAGGTGTCCAGTGTCGCATGCGTCTTAGAGAAAAATCTATCACAAGACACACAAAGTGAATGGCTGTACCAAAAACAGTACTCGCTTGACCGCGCAACATGATATGGTGCGCAATAAGCTTATCTATCAGGTTATACTAAGAAAAGAAGACCCCTTGCGGGATCTTCTTGCTGAGTCGAAGTGTGCCACCTCCGTGGCGCCCGAGGGCTTTTGTGGCTATCGCCGTATTTCGACTTGCAGTGGAATCTTGACTGGTATCAAGACGTGCTTACTTTAGCACGGACGAAAGGGGATGTGAAGCATGAATTTGCGCCATGTTGACGAATACGACATCGGTCTCGATATGGGAACCGGATCGGTGGGATGGGCGGCGCTCGGCTCTGATGGGGAGCTTTTGCGGTTCAAGGGAAGGCCGGCATGGGGCAGTCGATTGTTCCCCTCGGCCGAGACGGCGGAATCCACCCGACTCGCGCGCGGCCAGCGTCGACGTTACGAACGACGCCGCTGGAGACTCGATTTGCTGCAAGGCTTGTTGCAGGATGAGGTAGAAAAGGTTGATTCTGAATTCTTCATCCGGCTTCGTCAATCGCGTCTGCTTGCCGAGGATCGAGCAGAAGGGCACGCCTCGTATCGGTGGCCGCTTTTCAACGACTCGGACTTCACCGAGCCCGAGTACTACCACCGTTTTCCAACGATCTACCACTTACGTACATGGCTTATGGAAACAGACGAAAAAGCGGATATCAGGCTCATCTACCTCGCCTTTCACAACATCGTAAAGCACAGAGGCAACTTTCTGCATGAAAGCTCGCCGAATCTGAGCGCCCGTCAGGCAAACATGCTCGATTCGGTCGAACGGTTCGTCGGCGCACTCGGAGAATGGTGCGACGAAAACGGCATCGCTTGCTCGTGCCAAAGCGTCGACATTGCATCTGTCTTGGAAGATTCGTCAAAGAGAAAGGGGGACAAGCAGCGAGCCGTTCAAGGTATGCTCGGGTTGGAAAAAGACTATGCTGCCACCATGGGAAAGGCGATATCCCAAGCAATGGTCGGGTATAAAGCCGAGTTATCCCACGTATTCTTCGTCGAGCAGTCATCCGAATCGAAATTCAGCATGACTGACGAGGAGAAGGTGGAGGCATTCCGCTCTTCCTGTCCCGATGACGGAGCGGAGCTGTTCGAATCCCTTCAGGCGGTTCATTCCTCCTTTGTGCTGATGGGTATTTTAAAAGAAGCGAACGGAGGAACACTTTCTACCTGCAAGGTCGCGGAGTACCAGAGGTACAAGGAAAACCTCAAAACGTTGAAAGCTCTGGTAAGGGAGTATGCACCTAAAGAATACGACGCATTCTTCAACGGAGAATTTTACGAGGGCACGCGCACATACGATCCCGCGAAGGCACAAGGTTACACGAAGTACGATATCGGGCCCAAGAACTCCGCATACAAACCCACTGCTCCGATGAGATACGAAGACTTCGAACACGCAGTGCAAAAGCTGTTTGCAAACACGGCTGCGGCTAATGATGAGCGGTACGTTGCGATGATGGATGGCTTCAAGGAGGGATCGTTTCTGCGGCGACTCAAAACGAGCGATAACGGAAGCATTCCCTATCAGCTGCACCTCGAGGAAATGCAGGCCATCATCGAAAACCAGAGGAAGCACTATCCCTTCCTGAAAGAAGAAGAGGAAAAGCTTGTTTCCCTCGTGAAGTTCCGTATTCCCTACTACGTAGGGCCGCTTACCAAACTCAATGCAGCCAAAGATGCTAAGGGGGAGGATCGCTTCGCGTGGTCGGTGCGCAAACCCGGACAAGAGCGCACCTCCATTAAGCCGTGGAACTGGGAAGAGGTAATTGACCGTCACCAAAGTGCAGAAAACTTCATCATGCGCATGACGGGAACGTGCACGTACTTGCAGGGGGAGGCCGTCCTCCCACGGTGCTCTTTGCTGTATGAGGAATTCTGCGTTCTTAACGAGTTGAACGGATCACGATGGACGCTTGACGGCGACAAGGAGCCGAGGTTCGACCGCGCTGATCGTGAGGGGATCGTACGCGAGCTGTTCAAGCAGTGCAAGACGGTGTCGTATAAGCGGGTGGCAGACTGGATGTGCCGAACGCATGGGTTTTCGAGCGTGCGCGTATCGGGTGGGCAGGGCGAAACGGGTTTCGAATCGAAATTGGGGTCACATTACTTTTTCTGCAAGGATGTCTTCGGCGTCGACGAGCTGCCCGGCTCCGACATTCCCATGATCGAGGAGATAATCCTGTGGAATACGCTTTTCGAGGATCGAAAGATACTTCGGGAGAAGATCGAGGCAAAATACAGCGACCGGTTGAGCGCTGAGCAGATCAAAACCATCTGCAAAAAACGCTTTACCGGCTGGGGCCGTCTGTCTCGTAAGCTGCTTGTGGGTGTAAGCGTGGATACGAACGACGGGCCCAAAACCATCATGGACGTCCTGCGCGAAGAGCACCCCAATGCGGGGCACGACTCTTCGGGCATGGTGTTCATGGAGGTTCTTCGCAATGATGAGCTGGGATTTCAGAAGCGCCTTGATGAGCTGAACGCGGCGTATATCGAGGGACTCGGTCAGTTTGGCGTGGACGATCTTCCTGGTTCTCCGGCGCTGCGGCGAAGCATTAAACAAGCGCAGCGGATCGTGCGTGAGATTGCATCCATTGCAGGGAAAGCTCCCGAGCACATCTACATCGAGGTAACACGCGATGAAGATCCGAAGAACAAAGGCAAGCGTACGAAACGTCGCTACGACAACCTGAGGGAAGCACTCGAGGCTTTCAAGCACGACGATCCCGATGTATGGAGAGAGCTCAGCGAGCGCGCACCGCAAGACCTCGATGAGAGATTGACGCTCTACTTCATGCAGCGCGGCAGATGTCTGTACTCGGAAAAGCCGATCGATATTGCGCGGATAGCAGGCGATTTATACGAAGTTGACCATATTTTGCCGCAAACGTACATCAAGGACGATAGCTTCGAGAACAAGGCACTGGTGCTGCGGGGCGAAAACCAGAGAAAGACTGATACGCTTTTGATCGATCCGTCCATCCGCCGCGCGCGAAGCTCGTTTTGGAAGAGCCTCCACGATGCCAAGCTCATAGGAGATAAGAAGTTCAAGAACCTCATGCGCACCTCGGTGGGAGAGAACGACATGAAGGGCTTCATCGCGCGGCAGCTGGTCGAGACCAGTCAGGTGGTAAAGATGACTCAGCAGCTTTTAGCGGCGGAATACCAGGATACGAGAATCGTTCCCATCAAAGCGAGTCTTTCGTCTCAGTTGCGCGATGCCAAAAACCTCGTGAAATGCAGGGAAGCTAACGATTTTCATCATGCCCACGACGCGTATCTCGCCTGTCAGATGGGGCGGTTCATCACGGAACGTCATCCCTCCGTCTACGAGAACCCCATCGGGTTGGCCCATGCGATAAAGGCATTGGTGCGTCAGCAGGGAGAGGAATTCCGCAAAACGAGGCAAGCGCCGGGATCGAGCGTCTATCTGGTTGCCAGTTTCCAACATCGCTACATCGATGCCGAGACTGGAGAGATAGTGTGGGACGCAGAAAAGGAAATCAATCGCATCAGAAAATGCCTCAATTACAAAGATTGCTTCATTTCTCGGATGCCCGAGCTCGCTACAGGGGCTTTTTGGGATCAGACGATCTACTCGCCCCGTGGTGGGAAAACTATGGAGTTGCCGGTTAAACAGGGGCTCGATCCTCAGAAATACGGAAGTTTCTCGCGAGAGCAGTTCGCGTATTTCTTCGTGTACGAAGCGATCAACCCCAAGAAGAAGACAAAGCTCTTCCAGTTTGCGCCGGTGCCCGTTCACGTTGCAACGCGATTCGAAAGCGATAGTACTGCTCTGGAAGACTATGCGCGACGCCTTGCTGGGGAAGCAGGACTGGAGTTTACGCGTATCGCTCGAGAAAAGGTATACAAGTACCAATTGATCGAGCTCGATGGAGACAGATTGTACATAACGGGCAAGAAAGAGGTGCGAAACGCCCAGCAGCTTGCATTTTCGCAGAAAGAAACCGCTTTGCTGAAGAGGCTGGTTGAGGGTAAGGAGGCGAGCGAAAGAGATAGGATTGCGCTGTTTGAAAGCGTTGCTGGAAAAATGTTGAAAAGGGCTTCTCGACTCTGGAGGCTGCTTCGTTTCGAGAGTGCTCCGATAGACTTTCGCGATGTTGACGAAACGCAGCAAGCTGGAATTATCCGTTCTCTTATTCAGTCGGGAAACGGGAAAACCAATGCCGTTGACTTATCTTCGGTCGGGTTAGGAAAAATGATGGGGTGCATTCAGCCAACGTTTTCGAAAGAGCTCTCCAGCCCTTCCGTAGAGTTTTATTTCATTGACCAATCGGTAACGGGAATGTTCGAGAGGCGGTGTAGGCTTGAGCTTTAGGACCGTATTCATCGAGAATCCGTGTCGCTGTTCGTACCAAAGCGGATACTTGGTTGTTCGCAAAGAAGACGACACTGCAAAGGTTCATCTCTCCGAAGTGTCGTCGGTGATTTTGCAAACAAACCAAGTGTACATCAGCGCGTATTTGCTCATGGAACTCGCCAAAGCAAAGATATCGCTTGTTGTATCTGACGAAAGCTGCAATCCGATCGGGCAATACTTGCCTTTGTACGGTGCCCACAATGCCGTCAAGCGTATCGGCGAACAGCTGCAATGGGGCGAACCAATAAAGAAGCGCGTGTGGCAGCGGATCGTGAAAGACAAGATAAGCAGCCAGGCACGGTTTTTGGAGGAACGGGAGTATTCGGAGGCCTCCGCCCTCAGGGCGGCTGCTTCTGAGGTGCGTTCGGGTGATACGACGAACAGGGAGGCGCATGCGGCGCGCGTGTACTTTCGCGCGCTGTTCGGCCCGGATTTTTCGAGAGATCAGGATTGCCCTCAAAACGCGGCCCTGAACTATGGGTATGGGATATTGCTTTCTATGGTGAACCGCGAAATCGTGTCGCGCGGGTATCTCACGCAGTGCGGCGTTTGCCATCGTAACGAATTCAACCAGTTTAACTTAGCGTGCGATTTCATGGAGCCTTTCAGGCCGGCGGTCGACCGCCTTGTCATTGACTTTCTTGCGGGTGAGTTCGACTCCGATGTTAAGCATGTGTTGGGTGATCTAGCCGGGAAAGGGGTGTCGTATCGCGGGGGTTCGTACCGTTTGGGTTCGGTGGTGTCTTTGTATGTGCAGGACTGCCTGAATGCTTTGAACAAGAAGATAGCCGTAGAAGACATCGAGGCCTTCGATATCTTATGAGTAAAGACGCGAGGATTCGGTATATGAGATTGATGGTGCTGTTCGACCTTCCTATGGAAACGGATCGGCAGCGAAAAGAATATCGACTGTTTAGAAAGCGCCTTATCAAAGAAGGTTATCTGATGTTGCAGAAATCGGTCTACGCCAAATTGGTGGTGAATGAGGGTGCTGCGAGTTCGGCGATTGTGCGCCTTCGAAAATTCCGACCACCGGAGGGGCTTGTCCAGGTTTTGAAGGTTACAGAAAAACAGTTTGCAACAATGGAGTTTATTGCTGGCAAGAGGGCTGATTTCGAAGAAGTAGACACCATGGAGGAGTTTTTGGTCCTATGAGAATAAGCTTAGCGGGGATGGATCGTCCTATCGATGTGGCGAAAAGCGGTGCCTCCGTTTTGGAGGTGGAGAACACAACGCTCTACGGTCGCATATGTCGATCTTTGATCTCCGGCATGGGTCGAGAGGCGCCTGAGCCGTATTCGCTGTGGGACGAAAACGGAAATGAAGTGCGTGCAAGTAATGCTTTTCTTCCTGTATCGAGTCCATTCGATCTTCCTTGGGATGAACGCACGTTGCAAGCTGGTTGGTATGAGCGTATGAGTTTGATTTTTCTTGAGGACGACGACGTGCGAGCTGAGGTGGAATCCCTTAACGCTCGAATGAATTCTCGAATTGCTGAACTGGGTTTTCAGATGAAATCAGAGTACTCGTTTGCGGTAGAATGGGATGTGGTACGACAGATTAAAGCGCTGGGGTTTGGCGTGCAGCGCTCCGCCAGCGAATCGCTCCTTGACAATCTAATACGGTTTATTTCCTGGACAGTTGATGCAGGGTGTACGAAGACGATCCTTTTCGTTAATCTTAAGACTTTTTTAGCGAAAAAAGACCTTACCGAGCTCTATGAACAGGCATTTTTTCTTGGTTCTGCGTTGCTGTTGTTGGAAAACAAGCGCGATGCTTCGTGCTACGAGCACGAAGTAAAAACGCGGATTGATCAGCACTTTATCGAGTGCTGAAGATGAATGCAGCCAGTATCCCCGTCTTTTTGCAGGAAAGATTTTGCTCCAATAGTTTCGGAGCAGTGGGGTACTGACTGGTAGCAAAACCCAGTTCTGCGCGGGCGTGAACACGGGAGGGTTTCGGAGCAGTGGGGTACTGACTGGTAGCAAAACTTCAGGGAGCACATCAGCATCAGATATCGGTTTCGGAGCAGTGGGGTACTGACTGGTAGCAAAACCTGCCGTCTATGGCTATGCCGTAGCCGGGGTTTCGGAGCAGTGGGGTACTGACTGGTAGCAAAACCGGCTTATAATTTGGATTACAAGGATATGGTTTCGGAGCAGTGGGGTACTGACTGGTAGCAAAACGGTTAGGGCGATACAGTGCTGCCAAGAGGAGTTTCGGAGCAGTGGGGTACTGACTGGTAGCAAAACGCTGCGGTTTTTATACAATCCAAACAGCTAGTTTCGGAGCAGTGGGGTACTGACTGGTAGCAAAACTCCCCGTTGATTCTTCCTCTAACTGCTTCGGTTTCGGAGCAGTGGGGTACTGACTGGTAGCAAAACTCGTGGAAACCTCCGAGCGCATCGAGGGGGTTTCGGAGCAGTGGGGTACTGACTGGTAGCAAAACAAGGTGTTCGGACACAACGTATCGAGCGAGGTTTCGGAGCAGTGGGGTACTGACTGGTAGCAAAACTTTTTTTCCTTTTTTACCAAAGTTTGAAGGGTTTCGGAGCAGTGGGGTACTGACTGGTAGCAAAACAACTGGCTCGGATGCTTCTCGAAGAAATCGGTTTCGGAGCAGTGGGGTACTGACTGGTAGCAAAACGGGGCGCATCTGCTGCGTCCTCACCCGAAGGTTTCGGAGCAGTGGGGTACTGACTGGTAGCAAAACTGCATCGATACCAGCCTATAGCCGTCACCAGTTTCGGAGCAGTGGGGTACTGACTGACAGCAAAACTAAAAGAAATCGCTAATGTCGGCACCAAAGTTTCGGAGCAGTGGGATACTGAGTGGTGGTCGCATATGGTTAGCTGGCGTTATGCTAATACCCGTTTCGGTCTAACGAAATTTAGAACAACGGTCACGCGTACAACGATCAGGGCTATCCAAGGGGCGGTTCGGAAGCCCCATGTAATAGCAATCGTATCGCGGTATATCGTAGTACAACGAAGCCTTGTATCTTGCTTAAGCGAGCCCGCCTTAGGGTATGCATGTGCGTTTATCTTATTGCGCTGCGAAGAAAACGTATGGTAAGAAGAATCCCGTAAACAGCAAAAGAAAACAGTCGAGGAACCGGCGGGCAGGTTGTAAGTCGTATAGGGTGAACGGCTTTACTGCCGAGCGTGGCTACGACGAACGAAGGTCAGACCACAAGCGGTGATCCGGATTAGTGGGGCGATAGGCAGACGGGCAAAGCCTCCTGCTCAATACCTTCAAACGAATTTCAGGTGAATCGCTCGATCCGCACAAGCTATTGTACCGACTTCGGTACTCTCGCAAGGCTAAACCCGACGTAGAATACTACCAACGCTAGATTGTCTGCTGGAAAGAAGCTCGAGAAACCATAAAGTTTGCGAGGCGAAGCATATATGAGACGCGGGTATTTGACCTATGGAACGAAAAATGACGGACAGCTCCTGACGCTTATTGTTGCGACGGACAAAAGTAGTATGAAGATCGTGGAAGTGCGTGGGCTAAAGAAAGTGACGATGAAGGTGTTCTCTTCGCCATCGGTCGAGGTTCTTAAAAGACGCGGTAGCAAACGGAATTGGTTTCGTGCGGGAAATCGTTTCGAGTGGTGGGTGATAATAACCAATTCGGATGGAAGCAGATGGCCTATGAGGTGTCGGAACTCTGGTGACGCCGGGGACATCAAACGGTGGGCCGAAAAACATCAGAAACAATAACTGAGTTTTGGGCTAAATCCATCAGGCTCGTCTCCCAGCAGTTCGCCTTTAGCAGGCAATTGCAGCGAATTCGCATCGCAAGCTGATATTGAGAAATTCGCACTGCTGCGCAGTAGCATTCCCTTGGTGTTCCAACCGCGATACAATGACATAGCAAGTCATATATCGGGGGTGTGCTATGGGTGGCTCTCGCAGGGTGGTGCATAGGCGGCGGGCGGAGTACGGAAGGGCTGCGATTCCCTACCGCTATGCCGTTGCCTCATTGCTGGTTGTTGTTGTCGTGGCAGGCGGCGTATTTGCGCTCACCGGCGTGTTCGGCGGCGAATCCGCTGGCGAACCCACCGGCGATCCTGCGGCTCCCGCAGAGACGGGCGTATCGTTTGAACCTTCCGGCAAACTCGTCGGCGCAACGGAAACGGTGGACGAATACGGCATCGTCCATGGCAAAACGACCGACGGCGTACAGTATCTCTTGTGGGGCCGTGGCTCGCAATCGCTTCAGGCAGATAAGGTCACGCTTGTGGCGGCTGGCGATCAGATAGGCTCCGATCAGGTGCTCGAGCTGACGGATGGCTACGGCGGCACCATGGGCGATGGGGCGTACGATTTCACGCCGTTCTACCAGGAGGTCGCTCCGTTCATTCAGAACTTCGACCTGCGTTTCATCAACCAGGAAACGGTAATGGCCGGTACCGAGCAATACGGCTACTCGGGTTATCCCAGCTTCAACACGCCCGATGCGGCGGCTGACGCCATCTCGGCTACGGGCTTCAACATGGTGAACCTGGCAACGAACCACGTGCTCGATTACGGCGTCGATCTGGCCGATCGCTCGCTCGGCGTTTGGGACAGCCACCCTCAGATCATGACGGCGGGCAGCTATCGCAGCCAAGATGAGCGCGAGACGGTGCGCATGATCGAGCGAAACGGCATGACGTTCGCGTTTCTCGCGTTCTGCTACGGCGATAACTATTACCAGCAAAATCTTCCCAACTCATGGAACCTGTGCGGGTTCGATAAGGCCGCCATCGAAGCCGACGTGAAGCGCGCCCAGCAGGTTGCCGATGCGGTCATCGTGGCCATGCATTGGGGAACCGAATACCAGAGCGAACCAAACGATCAGCAGCTCGACTACGCGTCGTTTCTCGCTGACCTCGACGTCGACCTGGTGTTGGGTACGCACGCCCATACGGTGCAGCCGGTGCGCTTCATGCAGGGCGCTTCGGGCAACGAGATTCCGGTGGTGTTCGGATTGTCTGACTTCATATCGGGTTGGTCGAAGACGGATGCCATCTTAAGCGGGCTTTTCACCTGCGATTTCGTACGTGTGCAAGATGACGGCGCCGACGCGAAGAGCGACCATGCGGACGATAGCGGCTCATGGCATGTCGAGGTGAGCAACCTCGCGTGGCATCCCACTATCGAATGGTCCGATGGCGGCGAAGTGTACGTCCGCTTCCTGAGCGACATGGACGAGCAGACGACGAACGCCAACACACGTACGCCCGACGTGGATAACGATTACGCCTACCTTCGCGAGAGGATGGACGCTATGGGTATGGAAATACCAGTGATCTGGTAGTGCAGCCAGGCGAGGGTGCATCGAACGATAGCTGAGAGCGATACGGGTCGTTACTCGTCCTCTAAGCTGTCTTCGTCGAATTCCAGTATATCGCCTGGCTGGCAGTCGAGCTCGGTGCAAATGGCGTTGAGCGTTTTGAACCGTACGCCGCTCACTTTGCCGTTCTTGAGCTTGGAGAGGTTGCCTTCGGCGATGCCCACCCGCTCTGCCAAGTCTCCGAGCGAGATTTTGCGATCGGCCATCATCCGATCGAGGCGCACTACGATAGCCATGGCCTAAACGATCTCGTTGTTCTCGTTTTGGACGAGAAGGCCGTACTGGAATATCTGCCCGAAGCAGTATACGGTGAATGCGAGGCCGAGGGCGAGGATGCCGTTCTCGTCCAGAATCACGAATGATACTGTGCCGGTCGCAAAGCTTCTGATAGCGTACCCGACCCATTGGGGAAGCACGAAGGCCGCGAACAGAAGGACGCTTGCTGTTTTGATCTCGCGGGGAAGCTGCTTGAAAAACGGCGTTTCTTCTCTGCGTATGCGAAAGAAAACGAATGCCATGTACGCGAGCAGAATCGTGATAAGCGCTTGTCGCAAAAGCCATACGCCCCGGTTGAGCAGTTCGTTGAAGGTGAGTGCCTCAGTGGCGAGGCCCCCTATGCCGTACAGAACAGAGAGGCTCGATACCAGCACAACGAAGGTCAAGATGACCACAATCGCCGTGCTGAGTGCCTTGATCCGACCTTTGACCTCGTTCACGACGCCTCCTTCTCGCTTGGTTGAAATCATACCACGCAATATGACTTAATGCGGCAAATATTTGACGTAAAACGTCATATTCTGAACCTGAATAGAAGCTATCAACGTAATCGGGGTTCACCAAAACGAGCACTCTCAGGCAGGTCGCCATCCTTCGCGTACGAGCGGTCGCGAAGAAAAACGGGCCTTCGATCGGCGCTTCCTTGTGACCGCACCCGCATAAAGTACCCCCCGCTAGTCGAAAAGCGGCCCGATTCGCAAAGAAATATTGGATAATGCACCAGATACGCTTTATTATGATAAAGCGATTGCAACCGTTATAGTTTGCATCTGTGGACTATGCAAGAGGGAGGGATTGGTACCATGAACATCAAGAAGTGGAGTTTGTTCGCCGTAATCGGCATGCTCGTAGCAGCGCTTGCGCTGTTCGGCTGCTCGTCGGGTGGCGATAAACCCGCATCCGACAGCGGCAGCTCCGATAACGCCGGATCTACCGAATCGGGTTACACGCTCATCAACGACGGCAAGTTGACCGTTGCCGCCTCGCTTGACTTCCCGCCGTTCGAGAACCTCAACGGCAGCACGCCCGAGGGCTTCGAAGTCGAGCTCATGCAGGCGATCGCTGAAGAGATGGGTCTTGAATGCGAATACCTGCCGTCGACGAAGTTCGACACGATCGTTCCGCTTATCCAGAGCGGCGGCAAGGCCGATGTGGGCGTATCGGGCCTCACCATCACTGACGAGCGCCTCGAGCAGATCGATTTCACCGAACCGGTTTGCGATGTGAACCAGAGCATCACCGTGCTCAAGGATTCCGGAATCACCGATGTGAACCAGCTCGAAGGTAAGAAGGTCGGCGCCCAGACCGGTACGACCGGCTACGAGTGGGCCGCCGAGAACATCAAAGACGTCGAGATGGTCGGCTTCGACGAGATGACCGCCGTGTATGCGGCGCTCCAGTCGGGTCAGATCGATGCGATTGCCGTCGACTTGCCGGTGGGTAACTACTATGTGAAGACCGCGTACACCGATTGCGAGGTCATCAAGGAAATCCCGACGGGCGAGCAGTACGCCATCGCAGTGAGCAAAGAGAATCCTGAACTCACCAAAGCGCTCAACGAGGCTTTGAAAGCCGTGCGCGACAGCGGAAAGTACGACGAAATCGCGTCTAAGTGGATTCAGTAACGCAGTAACGCACAGATAGGGTGACGATGCATACCGCTTCAGGTTTTTTGCGGAAACGCGTATGGGGCGTTGCGGCGGCGGTTGTCGCTGCAACGCTCGCCCTCTCGTTCGCCTTGCCGATCCAAGCGCATGCCCTCGAAGTGGAGCGCTGGACCGCCAAGCCGAACAAGGACGGCGACAGTACAACGGTTCTCGGCGCTACGGCGACGCGGGTAACATGGCAGGGGCAATCCGACGAGGGAGAATCGGTGGCCAGCGTGACCATCGAGTTTCCCGAGGGGTCGACGGTTGAAGCCGAGAACGTTAAAACAACGGTGCTTTCTGGACTCGATCGTCTCGAGGCGGAAGCCCAGGCGAGCGTCCAGGGCACTGCCGTTGTGGTTACGCTTGCAGAGCCAGCGCCTGCAGGTGCGCTCATCATGATCGAGTGCAACCGAGCTCTTCTACCTGGCGAAGGCGGAACGTTCGGGCTTGCGGGCAGCTACACCACGGCCGACGGGCAGAGCCTCGAAATGCCCGCCACCGATCAGGTTATCACCGTTTCGGGCACCTCGCCGACTGAGCAGGCATCGTCGTGGCTCAGCGAGCAGGAATGGGTCAAGGCGTGGAACTCAAACAAGTTCCTGCACCTTTTCTTCGATCCGTCGCTTATCGTCACCTCGGTTCCGGCTTTGCTCTCGGGCTGGCTCGTATCGCTCGGGCTCGTGATCGTCAGTTTCCCGCTCGCCATTCCGCTCGGTCTCATCTGGTCGTTCTTGCGTATGGCGAAACACCGCCTCCCGCGTGCGATCGGGGCAACCTACATCAACATCGTGCGTGGTACACCTCTGTTCCTCCAGCTCTATATCGCGTTTTTCGGTTTGCCGCTCATGGGCGTGCAGATGGATCCGTTCATGATGGGAGCCATCGTGCTCATCATGAACTCGAGTGCGTATTTGGCGGAGATATTCCGCGCAGGTATCCAGTCCATCAACAAAGGGCAGTCCGAAGCGGCGCGCTCGCTTGGCATGAGCGGCGTGCAGACCATGTTCTTCGTCATCATCCCACAGACCGTGCGGCGCGTCATTCCTACGATGACGAGCGAGTTCATCCTCATGTACAAAGACACCTCGCTTTTGGCCGCCGTCGGCGTCATGGAACTGATGATGTACGCGAAAACCATTACGGCAGCGACCGGCAACGTAACGCCCTACATCGTGGCAGCAGGCTTCTACCTCATCGTAACCATCCCCATGACCAAGTTCATCAACTCGATGGAAGCGCGCATGGCCAACGGGCATCGCAAGCATAAGAAGACAGACGGCGGTTCGGGAGATTCGCCGAGCGCATCGTTTGAGCCCGGTTCCGATGCCGCGGTGGCCCGTTCGATCCGCATGTCCGAGACGTTCGCCGGCCCGGCCGAGGCCGATGCGGCTGCGCAGCTGAAGAAGGAAGCGCAGCTGGGCAGCAACCATATGAGCCATTAGGGGTGAATCGGATATGAGCGAAGAGAACGCCAACGAGATCGTCGTCCGCATCGAAGACTTGCACAAGAGCTTCGGCGACAACGAGGTTTTGCGGGGCATCGATCTGAACGTTCGCCGCGGTGAGGTGGTCGTCATCCTAGGGCCTTCGGGCTCGGGCAAATCGACGATGCTGCGCTGCGTGAACCTGCTGGAAAGGCCTACCGGTGGCCGCATCTTCTTCGAAGATACGGAGATTACCGCCAAGAAAACCGATATCAATGCCGTGCGCGCGAAAGTGGGCATGGTGTTTCAGAACTTCAATCTGTTCCCGCATCTCACGGCCAAGAAAAACGTCATGATCGCGCAGCAGAAGGTGCTGAAGCGCAGCAAGGAAGAGGCGGAACGTATAGCGGTCGACCAGCTGACCAAAGTGGGTCTCGGCGATCGCATCGAGTACAAACCCTCCGAGCTTTCAGGCGGTCAGCAGCAGCGTGTCGCCATCGCCCGAGCGCTTGCCATGGACCCGCATGTTATGTTGTTCGACGAGGCCACAAGTGCTCTCGACCCCGAACTTGTGCGCGACGTGCTCGGCGTTATGAAGGAGCTCGCCCAGGGCGGCATGACCATGATGGTGGTCACGCACGAAATGGGCTTTGCCCGCGAAGTGGCCGATCGCGTCATCTTTATGGACGGCGGCGTGATCGTGGAAGAAGGCACCCCCGAAGCGGTGTTCGATAATCCGCAATCGGATCGCACCAAGGATTTCCTCGGGCATATCTCGTAAGTGCAGGTCGCATGCACGAGGAGGTTTTTCCAGTGACAGAACGCAGCATTCTCGTTGTCGAGGACGATTCCGACATCAACGCCCTGCTCGCCACGATCATGCGGCGGCAGGGTTTCGAAGTCGTGCAGGCGTTTTCGGGAACCGAGGGTTTGCTACGCGTAGAAAGCGGCGTTTTCGACCTTGTGCTGCTCGATATGCTGCTGCCGGGTATGGACGGGGCTGCGTTCATCGAGCGGCTTCGAACCGAGCTCGCATCCAGTGTTCCCGTCATCGTCGTTTCTGCAAAGGTCGGGTTGGCCGACAAGATCGATGCGCTCGCTCTCGGGGCGGACGATTACGTGACGAAGCCGTTCGAGCCCGAGGAGGTTGTCGCACGGGTGCAAGCGGTCTTGCGACGAAGCTGCGGTACCGGGCGCACGGCGGCCGCTGCGGAAGCCGGCGAGGTGTATTCCCATCGGGGCTTGGAGTTAAACGCAACGACGCGCAGGGTAGCGCTCGGCGCCGAGGACGTTGTCCTCACGGCTTCCGAGTTCGATATCCTGCTTGTGCTCATCAAGGCGCCCGACAAGGTGTTTTCTCGCGAATTGCTCTACGAACTCGTATGGAGGAACGGCTACTATGGCGAAGACAACGCGATCAACGTGCATGTGAGCAACATTCGCAAGAAGCTTGCAGCAGTTTGTCCTGACGAGGAGTTCATCAAAACCGTATGGGGTATCGGGTTCAAGCTCGTATGAACGCTTTGGCACGCTGGGTCCCGCACAACGCGCCGACCTCGGCTTCGCCAAGGCATCCCAGTTGGGCTGCGCGTGCTTGCAGGGCGCAATGCGCGTCAGTCTTTACGTTTTCCTTATACTTCCTTGAGGACTTATTTACCGCCCGCATCGTAAAGTTCTCCCATGCAATCGAAAGACATGGGAGAAAGAGAGAATCGGCTGTATGGATGCAGTGATCGAAACAAGGAACCTCACGAAGCGCTACGGCGATTTCGCAGCGCTTCGCCAAGCGAGCGTTACGGTGCGCCGCGGTGATATCTACGGGGTAGTGGGTGACAACGGAGCGGGGAAGACGACGCTGTTCAAGCTCTTGTGCGGGCTTTCGTTTCCAACCGAGGGCGAGGTTCGTCTGTTCGATGCGCATACGCAAAGCGAGCTTGAGCGGCAGCGCTCGCGCATCGGCGCAATCATCGAGCAGCCCGGGTTCTTCCCCAACCTGAGCGTTGAGAAGAATCTGGAGTACTACCGCATACAGAAGGGCGTTCCCGGCAAACAGGCGGTGTCGGAGCTGCTTGAACTGATGAAGCTCACCTATGCGAAAAAACGCTCATGCAAGAACCTCTCGATGGGCATGAAGCAGCGGCTGGGGCTTGCGATGGCGCTTTTGGGCGAACCCGAGGTGCTTGTGCTTGACGAGCCGACGAGCGGGCTCGATCCGAGCGGTATCGTGGAGATGCGCGAGTTGTTGCGAAAGCTCAATCGCGAGAAAGGCATCACCATTGTGCTTTCGAGCCATAACTTGGCCGAGCTTGAACAGCTGGCGACCACGTACGCGTTTGTGAGCCACGGACGCATACTCGAGCAGGTAAGCGCCGAGCGGCTTGCCGCGCGGTGCGCCGATTGCATCGACATCGGCGTATCGGATGCCGAACGCTACACTGTGCTGCTGGAAAAAACGTTCGGGCAGGTGCGGTACCAAGTGCTTCCCGATGCCACCGTACGCATTCTCGATCCGAATCTCGGCATCGAAGCGTACAGCGCGCTCGCTGCCGATGAGGGCATGACCCTTTTCAAACTCGAGCGAAAGCGCATGTCGCTTGAGCAGTACTATCTGGATTTGAAAGAACAGGGGGTTGCGTAATGCTGAACTACATGAAAAGCGAAGGGTACCGCATCGTTCATGGTAGGGAGTTGTACCTGTTAACCGGCATCCTCTGCGCTGTCGTCCTTGCGGCCAACATGATTTTATACGGGATGACTTTCGTGGACGATACGTTTCCCTATGCGACCGTGAAGTTCTCGCTCAGCAACCTTCTGGGCATGCTTCCTTTGCTGTTCGCTTTGGCGGGGCTGCTGGTTGCGCTGCTGTACGCCGACGATCGTAAGAATGGCACGCTCAAAAACGCGATCGTGCACGGGTGCTCGCGTACGAGCGTGTTTGTGGGGAAGTGTATCGTTTCGATTGCCGCAGGATTCGTTTCGATGGCGATCGTGATGGTCGTGTACCTTGCGAGCGCTATGCTTTTGCTTGAGGGGCCTGCTGGTGAACCGGCCAGCATGCTGCTTACGGCAACGGTAGCGGCGTTGCCCTCGATTGTGGCTGCCGTAGTGCTTGCGGTGGGCTTAGACGGGTTCTTCCCGAAAACTACAGCCGCCATTGTGGCGTTCGTCGTCATCGTGTTTGCGATTCCTCAGGTGCTTGCGCTCATCGGATTGCGCATCGAACCCGTGGCGGCATTCGCGCAGTGGTTGCCGGGCAACATATTCGGTAGCGAAGTGAACGAAGTGTTCACCGGCGGGCAACTGCCATGGGATAAGCCCTTCGGGTGGGCACGGTGTTTGCTTGCAGGTTTCCTAGGGTTGGTGCTGTTTGCTGCTATTGGCTTGCGGCGGGCCCGAAAAACGGAACTGTAGGGGGTGTGTATGGCAGACGTGCCGATGATCGTTGCGCTTGTGCTGGCCCTTGCGGTCGGGGGGTACTTCTGCCTACGCTACTTCCTGTTGAAACGTTCGATACGGAGGGCCGATCGCGAATTGCGGGAGATCGTGGAAGATTTGGGCGAGAACCGCATCGTCAAGCTTGCGGCACCTGACGGCGATCTCGAGCGGCTGCTGGGCACCGTAAACCGAGCGCTCGGTTCCATCAGGCGCGAGGCGGTGCTCTACGCGCGACATGAAGCGGAGCTGAAATCCCAAGTTGAACGTATCAGCCACGACTTACGCACCCCGCTCACTTCAATGCTCGGCTATCTGGCGCTTATCGACGAGTCAGGTTTGGACGAGGGTGCCCGTGAATCGCTCGCCATCGTCAAGCGCAAGTCCGAAATGCTGATGCGTTTGATCGGCCAGTTCTACGATCTATCGACGGTGAGGAGCGCGGACTTCGTGCTCGAGCTGACCGAAGTGGAGCTTGGGAGGCTGGTGCGCGAATCGGTCGCCGCCCAATACCGCCTGTTAGACGAGGCGGGATTGGATGTACGTCTTTCCCTGCCGGAGCATGCGGTGGTTGTTCTAGCTGATAGAGATAGCGCTGAGCGGGTGATTGCGAACCTTTTGCATAATGCGGGGAAGTACGCGAAGGGTTGTCTCGAGGTGGGGCTATCCGAGGATACCGAAGAGAGATGCGTGCGAATGACCTTCGCCAATGATACCCAAGCGCTCGATGAGAGCGAGGTTGCCCGGCTGTTCGAGCCGTTCTACACGGTCGACGGGTCGCGCTCGCAGGAGCAATCGGGCCTCGGTCTTGCGATCTCGCGGTATCTCGTCGAGCACATGGGCGGTACGATCGAAGCGCACGTCGAGCAGCGCGACGGGCGGCCATGGCTCAGGTTCGAAGTTGTGCTTTGCCAAGCCGCCCGTCCTTCGCGCTGAGGGCGCTTTGGCTCGTGCGATGATGATGCGCGGATGGGCATGCTCATACCGCAATCCTGCACAAAGGTATTTGCGCAAGAAGGATGGAGGCTCGCCGGATTGCAAGGTTTTCAAAAACACTGCGAGCAGTACGACGGGCTTTTACTGCTCGCGAACAAGAGCCTCGACATCGGGATGGTCGCATTGTTCGAGCATTTTAACCTGATAGGTCGTTTGAAGTCGCAGCCAGAACTCAGGGGTGGTCCCGAGTGCCTTGCCGATGAGGTAGGCCATCTCGGGTGTGATAGAGCGCCTGTTGTGGATAATGTCCGAGACGGCCGACTGGGGTTTGCCGATGGCTTTGGCAAGACGGTACTGAGAAATGCCGAGTGGTTCGAGAAACTCTTCTTTCAAAATTTCTCCGGGATGCGATACATATGCGTTAATGGTAGTCAACAAGCTCAACTCCTTCGATGCCGCTGCTCGTCCATGTGAAGCATAGACGCCATTGCTTGTTCACTCGTATACTGCACTGTCCTAAGCGGTCGCCACCAAGGTGCTCGAGGTGATTGCCCGGAGGTGTGCGAAGGTCGTTCAGACATCTTGACGCATCGGCAGCATCAAGCAACTGAAGCTTTCGGTAAAGCGTCTTTCGTAGCTCCGAAGGTACACGGCGCGGCTTGAATCTCGAACAGTCAAACCAGAAAGCTTCGATATCGCGATCTTTGAACCGCATGTCTACCCCAATACTACTGCGAAACAGAATGCTACTGTATAACGGAAGTAATTGCAACAGCAACAAAGGAAACTGTTTATGACGGCCTTATCGTTTTAGGCATAGAGCACCAAGTGGATTGCTCGTTTGCCGCAACCTACCGCGAAGCGTCGCCGAAAAGCGAGCGATGGAGCGCCCTTCTTTTCGCGCGGAAGGTGGGAGTTTCGGGTGGAAGATCAGCTCCAAGGTGGCATGCGATTACGCGCGACAACTCGTCGAGCGCTTCGGGGTCGCGTATCTGCGCGCAGGTAACGCTGAGTACTGTGGCGTCGGGGTGCGCTTCTCTGTCGAACGGCGATCTTCCGGGATCGTCGATGATGTCGAGCGCGAGGTTTGCTTCGGGCCAGTAGAGGCTCATGGTCTGCTCCTTCGTGAGGGTTCGTATGGTGCAGCGAGCTTACCATGCGCGTTTTGACCGTTCGTCTGCAGGATTTGACGCCGAGTATGCGCAAACCTTGCAGATTTCGGAAGCGAACCTTACGCGGATGGGAAGCGATAGGGAATTGCGGGCGAGCGATGTGGGAATTGCGTTGGAAGGCCGCGCGAACCGCGGGCGACGTGCGAACGAGCTAGCTGCTCCCCAGCGCGGCCAATTTGGCTTAAAGTCGGCGATCCGAGCCTTTGCGGATAATTCGTATAGGCAAAGTAACAAATATATGAAAGTTTGCCTATGGTAACAAAAAAGCGTGCTTTAGACGCTACGATGGCGCAAGACATCCCGAAGAGACAAGGAGCTACCTATGTCTATGATCAACCGCGAAATCGACGATTTCTCCGTGCAGGCTTTCCATGAAGACGACTTCGTTACCGTAACGAAGGACGACGTGCTCGGGGGCTGGTCGGTATTCTTCTTCTATCCCGCCGACTTCACGTTCGTGTGCCCGACCGAGCTAGAGGATCTGGCTGCGCTCTACGACCAGTTCCAGGAGGCGGGTTGCGAGATATACTCGGTTTCGACCGACACGCACTTCGTCCACAAGGCGTGGCACGACACGTCCGAGAACATCGCCAAGCTGCCGTTTCCCATGCTTGCCGATCCCACGCACAAACTTGCCGACATCTTCGATGTGTACATCGAGGAAGAGGGCGTTTCCGAGCGCGGCAGCTTCGTCGTGAACCCCGAGGGCAGGATCGTGTGCTATGAGGTGAATGCAGGTAACATCGGCCGCAATGCTGCAGAGCTTCTCCGTCGGGTGCAGGCGAGCCAGTATGTTGCCGAGCACGGCGATGCGGTGTGCCCCGCGCGTTGGATGCCAGGTGCCGAAGTGCTCCATCCGGGCATCGATCTGGTCGGGAAGCTGTAGACGCCGCCACGCGCCATCCGCTTTTTTGCCACGCTGCACTGTCGGACAAACAAGAGAATAGCGGTTTGCGGCCTGGGCTTGCCCTGGGCCGCAGTACAATAGCCGCGAGAGAAAAGGAACGCCATGTACGATGGAGAACCACTACCTGGACGCAACGACGAATGCTGGTGCGGCAGCGGCAGGAAATACAAGAAATGCCACATCGACTTCGATGAGCGCCTGGAGCTGCTGTACGAGCAGGGTTTCGAAGTGCCCCCGCGAAGCCTTCTCAAATCGCACAAGGATATCGAGGGCATCAAGAAAAGCGCCATTGTGAACATCGGCGTGCTCGATTATGTAGCCGAGCGAATCGGTCCGGGCGTGACGACCGGCGAGATCGATCGATGGGTGCACAACTACACGGTCGAGCATGGGGCCGTTCCCGCGCCACTTGACTACGAGGGTTTCCCGAAAAGCGTCTGTACCTCCATCAACGAAGTTGTCTGCCACGGTATTCCTTCGGATGACGAGGTCCTCGCCGAGGGCGATATCGTCAACGTCGATTGCTCCACGATTCTCGACGGCTACTTCTCTGATTCGTCGCGTATGTTCTGTATCGGCGAGGTCGATCCTGAGAAGAAGCGCCTCGTCGAGGTGACGAAGGAGTCGATCGACAAGGCGCTTTCACAGGTAAAACCTTGGGGCCTGCTCGGCGATGTCGGCCATGTCGTTAACGAATTCGCCAAGGAGCACGGCTACTCGGTCGTACGCGAGTTCGGCGGTCATGGCATCGGGATCGAATTCCATGAGGATCCGTTCGTGAGCTTCGTGGCAAAGCCCAACACGGGCATGGTGCTCGTCCCCGGGCTCGTCTTCACCATAGAGCCGATGATCAACGCAGGTAAGCCCGAGATCGACATGAGCGATCCGAACGGTTGGACGGTTCGCACGAAAGATGGCAGCGCGACGGCCCAGTGGGAAATACAACTTGCGGTGACCGAGGACGGCTACGAGCTGCTTTCTTGGTAAGCGATGTACCATTTAAAGGGCAGCGCTGATGGATGCTATCGTCTCGCGAGATACTTCGGCGTTCGGGGGCCTTTCGATACCGAAATTCGAACCGCAAGAGCTCATCGCTCATCTCGTGTACCAGGAGATCGATTTTTAGGGGACTCCTGATCAGTCAAGCCCGTATCGGCTCTTCGGACCTTTTTCGACCGCTCTATGCTGCGCAAGCCTTGCGATTGCTGAAACGTCGTCGAGCCAAGCCGTACGTTCTCGTGCGAATCATCCCGATTCTCGACTTGCTGGGATGTACGTCATGCTATTATATTGAATATAAATTCAATGAAAGGGCATTCAATGAACAGTATGCGTCAGGAGCAACGGGAGCAGCGCCGCGAGGAGATTCTCCGGGCTGCGCTGCGCCTGTTCGTGCGCAAGGGCTATGCGGGTACGAAAGTGGGCGACATCGCCGAGGCCGTAGGCATGAGCGCCGGACTTATGTTCCATTACTTCGAATCGAAGGAGGCGCTGTACGAGGAGCTGATTGATCTCGGCGTCAAGGGGCCGATGGGCATGGTGGACGACAGGTTCGAGGGCGATGCGATTGCATTCTTCGAAGAGGCTGCAACGAGCATCCTGGCCTTCTTGCACGAGGATCCCCTCATGGCCGATATGTTCGTGTTTATGGGAAACGCGTTCATGGACGATGCCATTCCCCCGCGTGCAAAGGATCTGCTCGCGGGGCTCGACGTGAACACGCCCACAGTCGAGATCATTCGCCGCGGCCAGCGTGAGGGCACTATCCGCCCAGGCGATCCGATGGCCCTCTCTATCGCGTTTTGGGCTGCTATCCAGGGTATCGCTGAAGAATTGGCCGTATATTCCGATATGCCGAACCCGGAGCCAGAATGGATCGTCGACATTGTGAGGAAGAGGTAGGACATGAACAAAAGTGAGAGCGCAGCCGAGCGAGCGAATGCAGTATGCGAAGCATCGGGTGAGCGGGCATCCAACAACTCCCGAAGAAGCATCGCTATTGTGGGAGCCGGCATCGCGGGACTCGCGGCGGGGGTATACGCGCGTCAGAGCGGCTTCAATGTTACCGTCTACGAATCGCACACCGTTCCTGGCGGCGCGTCGACCAGCTGGAAACGCAAGGGCTACCTCTTCGAAGGCGGCATGCACTGGCTCACGGGGTCGTCGCCGAAGACGGCGCTCAACGCGGTGTGGACGGAGATCGGCGCGCTTAATCCGGAGGTTCCCATCTACGTGCGCGATCCCTTCCTCGCCTACGAGTTCGAGGGGCGGACCATCTATCTGTACCGTGACGTCGACCGCCTCGAGGCGCATTTGCTCGAGGTCGCGCCTGAGGACGAGCGTGCGATCCGGCGCCTCACCAAGGACGTGCGCAAGTTCATGAAGGTGGACATGCCCATCTCCGACATCAAGGGAGTGAAGGCGGCCGTGCCGCGCAAGGCGGGCCTGGGGGAGACGCTGGCCATGCTGCCGGCGATGGTGCGCATGCCCTTCTACGCGAACCAGACCGCCCGCTCGTTTGCGGAGCGCTTCTCCAACCCGCTTTTGCGCACCCTGTTCGCGAGCATGGTGGGCGAGGACATGAGCGCGGTGGGGCTCGCGTTCACGCTCGCGACGCTTGCCACGGGTGACGGCGGCTACCCTCTCGGCGGTTCGCTCGCCATGGCGCGGCGCGTCGCAGATCGGCTCGAGCAGCTGGGCGGCCGGATCGAATACCGCAGCCTCGTCGAACGTGTGGTAGTGAGGGACGGCCGCGCGACGGGCGTGATCGTGGACGGCGTGGAGCGGGCGTTCGACGCTGTCATCGTGACGCAGGATCTGCGCATGGCCGTCGACCAGCTGTTCGACCCGCCGCTCGCCGAAGGGTGGGCGGAGCATCTGCGCGAAAACGTGCACCCGATCCTCGACACGTTCGTGAGCCTCGGCATCACGGCCGACCTCTCCGATGTGCCCGAGAACGTCGGCTTCCCCGTGGACGAGCCCGTCTTCTGCGGAGGACAGCGCCACGACGCTCTCGCCTTCAACAACTATGCCGCCTACGAGGGCTACGCGCCTGCAGGCTGTACGGCCATGACGCTGTTCATGAACGGCGACACCTACGACTGGTGGGCCGCCCGCAAAGCCGACGGTACCTACGCCGTGGAGAAGCAAAAGCTCGCCGAAGCGGTGATCGCTGCGGTGTCGAAGAAGTACCCGCAGATCGAGGGCAAAGTGGAGGTGTGGGACGTGGCTACGCCGCTCACCTACGAGCGCTACCTGCGCTCGTACAAGGGTTCGTGGATGTCGAACATGCTCCCCGGCGAGAAGATGCGCAGCTACCCGGCGAAGCCCGAGGGTGTCGCGGGCGTCTACTTCGCCGGCCAGCGCCTTGTTGCCCCCGGCGGCCTGCCCACCGCGGTGGAGACCGCCCGCACCGCCGTCCAGCATCTGTGCAAGGACGAAGGCGCAGTGTTCCAGGGGGCGCAGAACTCGCCGAGGTGGTGAGCTTTCACGCTGTCCTACGCGAATTTCAGGCAGGTGTTGAGATGCGGGTTACGCGAAAGGATAGGATGCGCTTGTATGAGACGGGTGCCTCGGGCGCGAAAGGTTTTCGGGGAACGTTGTGACGCGAAACGAAGCCATGGATCCTACGCCATGCTACACTGATCAGGTCAGATGCCAGAGAGAAAGGATGATCCGATGATCGACCATATGAGCGTCAAGGTGAAAGACTTCGATAAAGCGGCGGCATTCTATACGGCTGCGCTTGCGCCGCTCGGGTATGTGAAGGGCATCGAGTATCCCGGTGGCCTGCAGCTGCACGTCGAAGATGAGCCCGGGGATGTGTGGGTGATGGCGCTCAAGGACGACGAGGCGCAGCTTCCGACCCACATCGCGTTTACCGCGCACGATGCGGACGAAGTGAAAGCATTCTACGAGGCGGCGCTTGCCGCAGGCGGGACCGACCACGGTGCTCCCGGGCCGCGCGATTACCATCCCGGGTACTACGCGGCGTTCGTGTACGACTTCGAGGGCAACAACATCGAAGCGGTAATCCACGACTTCGGCGAATAGGTTCTGCTCGCACGCAAGCGCCCGTCGAAATTGAGGTGCGATCCGCTTGCATGGCTAACGGGCTGCGGATGGCGCGCGAGATCGACGGGCGCTTCGTCTTGTGCGCCGGGTGGCGACTCGCGGAGTATCCTCCCAGGTTACTCACTGTGCGCGGGGCACGTGACTTCCATGGTTGCGAATGCGGCGGCCACGCGGGCGAACCTGTCGGCGTCGTAGCCGATCCGATCCAGTTCGGCGAGGTCCGCAAGGTCTTTTTCCCGATCGGTTGCGACCTTTGCGGCACGTACGGCCTCGATCGTCGACATGCCGACTCGGCTGCCGTCGGGAAGCTCGCGCATCTCGACGAAGTCGTCTTCTTCGAGCCCAGCGGCAGTGGCGAGCAGCAGCGCGTCGTATCCGGCGAACGAAGCGTGGAGCGCGTTGCGCTGTTCGAGCGCGCCGTTCTCGATCGAAAACGGCGCGAAGCTAACCATGACGCTGTCGACGACGGCATGAACGCCGAAATCCGCTCTGCTGGAATTGCATTCCAGGTTCAGGGAGTCGAGCGTTTCGTCGTAGAACCCGCGCATCGCAAGCCAGCTCCGAACCGCCGGCATGTCGGCTGCCCGCACCGAAAAATCGACGTCGTCATGGCAGCGCCCCGAATCGTTGCCCGAGATGATCCAGGGTACCAATCCTCCCTCGAGAAACACGGTGCCGATAAGCTCTGGCGCGCGAAGCACGGCGAGGGCTACCGCTTTCGCATCGGTGAAGCTCGTTGTTTCCATGGGTGCTCCCATCTTTCGAACGGTTGGGGCTCGCGTCGGTGCACGACGGCTGGCGGCGCACATCCTCGGATCGTTTCGGTGTACTATGCGTCGCTCTTCGGACTTGCCATGCGTAACAAGAAATCGGCTTTCTTCGCCGCCTCTTCGGCGCTCAGTTCGGGTGCCTCGAATAGCCATAGGCGGATGATCCCGACGAGGCCCGACGCGACGAAGTGAAAGAGAAACGTCACATCCTGCTTCGGCAGGTTCGGATTGGCGCGCTCCCAGTCGCTGTGGTAAGCGTCGTACAGGTAGGCGATGACTCGATCGATGAAGTTGCCCTGCCCGCGGTTCTCGAATGCGGCGCGCACGAGTACACGATGTTCGGAGGCGAACTCCATGAGCGCAGGCACCATGTCGAACACGTTGTGCGGAAGCTTTTCGACGTAGCGTTCGAACCCGGCGAACAGGTCGTCTTGCATGGCGAGCAGCAGCGCGAACTGATCGGAATAGTACTTGTAGAACGTTTTGCGCGATATGCCCGCTTCTTCGCAGATCTCGCTTACCGTGATATCCGATACCGGCTTCTGCTCGAGCGCGCGCAAAAACGAATCGAAAAGGCACTGCTTGGTGTAGCGTTGCCGCGAGTCTTTCGGTTCGATGAACATAGAGCTCCTTGCCGTTCTCGGTGCAATTGGTTTCTTCAATCGCGCGGTATCGTCCATTATAAGCGCATGCGCAGAGATGCTCGGCGCGTTTTCGGCATCGGTTTCGCACCGGTCTTTCAGCGAAGCTTGTGCGATTGCTTCCGTGATTGCGAGCGCCCTATGCCGCGCAGCAGCTTCGCCTGGGCAAGAAGAAGGCGGGCTTCGTCGTGTGCAGCCCAAAGAACGTATCTGAGCATGCGTTCGCGCTCGACGATTCTGAGGGTAACAGCTGCAGGTGGCTTGCCTGCGCCGATCCGCTTGCCGTATTCGGTGATCGAGTACGCGTTTACCCCGAACGTTCCTTGGGCGAGTGTCGTGGTTGCACAGCCGAACTCCACGAGCTGAACCGGCTGCGTGCGGTGCCCCGCTTCAAGCCGTTTGGCTTCGCGGCTGTTGAACGGTTTGATGGCTATGTGGTTCGCTCCGCTCGCAAACGCGGCTTCGATGCTGTGTTTGAGCTGGTGTGAAGTCTGGCCGGGCTGCGCGAAGGCGAAGGTAAGCGATACGGTTTCGAAGGGGGCTTCTTTGAGGACGCTCAGCATGCCGCATGCGGCTGCATCGGGTGTGTCTACGGGCTTCTGGACGCAAGGCCGGGATGCAACCGTTACGGCGAGGTGCGATATTCCCGCCTCGTACAGCATGCGGAGCTTTTCGCTCTCGAGTTCTGTCGAGGCGAGTTCGAAGCCTATGCCGTGCGTGATGGTGAATCGTTCGCGCACTGCGCATACGATCGATTCAAGCGCAGGGGCGTCGAGCAGGGCCGTGTTTCCTTTGATGAACAGCGTAGTGATGGTCTTGCGGTCGCGCGGGGCGGCCGAGCGCGAATCTTTCCACGCGGCCGAGCCTGCTGAGTGGATAGCCGAAAGCAGGTGCTCGAGAACGGCGCGGCAATCGCTCGCATCGGATTCGCCTGCGCGATCGCTGCCCTCGGGCGCGCACGCGGCAATGCGTGTGGGAATGTGGAGGTACATTCCCAGGTTGGAAACTCCTGCGTAGTCGAAGCGCGAACCCCGCTCATTCGAAAAGCGCAAGGGCTTGATCGAGCTCAGTTTCGTAGAGCGGGCTAGGCATGCATCGACGAGCGAAACGATGGTTCCCATGGTTCCTCCTGCAGTCGGTCGGCTGTGCTGTAGCTATATTATAGACAGATGTTACTAAATATACAAGAGACTACGAAATAAGGACGGAGACGAGTTGCCGAGGCATGCGCGTACTACTCTCGTGTGCGCACGACGCACTTGCCAGCGGCTTCGGCTGGCTGCGTTACCCGAACCGCGCTTTGCCCGGGATCATTTCTTGTGCGGTGAGGCGTGCCATCCCGGCACGTTCGTATGCAGCTCCCATGCACGCGACGCCTCTCGCACGGGAGGTTTCTGTCCGCTGGTATACTTGCCCTCATATACGGCTCCGTTGAGCGCATGGGCACGCGGCGAATGAGAAAGATGGAAGCGAATGAAAGACGTTGGATTCGATACGGCAACACGGCGCATCGCGCTCGGTATGAGCGGGGGTGTGGATAGCGCCGTGTCGGCGGCTGTGCTTATGCGGGCGGGCTACGAGGTCGTCGGTGTGACATGCCTGTTCACCGATGACGAGAAGTCCCGTGCGGCTGCGCGGGATGCAGCCGCCGTGTGCGAGCTGCTCGGCATCGAACATGCGGTTTGGAAGTGCTCGGAGGCGTTCGAGCGCGAGGTAGTCGGCCCGTTCGTGGACGGCTACGCACGCGGCCTCACGCCGAGCCCGTGTGTTTCGTGCAACGCCCGCTGCAAGGTTCCCCAGCTCTTGGCGGCGGCAGACGAGCTTGGATGCGAGAAGGCGGCAACCGGGCATTACGCTCGCATCGCGCGTCTCGAGGAAAGCGGGCGCTTCGTCGTCAAAGCCGCCCTCGACGCATCGAAAGATCAGAGCTATATGCTCTCCCAGCTCACGCAGGAGCAACTCGAGCGCCTCGTGTTTCCCCTGGGCGCTGCGACGAAAGCGGATGTTCGGGTGTTGGCGGCGGATCTCGGCCTCCCGGTTGCCGATAAGCCCGAAAGCCAGGATATCTGTTTCATCGAAGGTGACCATAGAGTGTTTCTCGAGCAGCGGGGCGTCTGCGACGAACCGGGGACTATCGTCGATGCGCACGGCACGGTGCTCGGTCGCCATGATGGTTTGGTTCGCTATACCATCGGGCAGCGCAAAGGCATCGGCATCGCGGCCCCCGAGCCGTACTACGTCATCGGCAAGCGGTTCGATCGCAACGAACTCGTGGTGGGTTTCAAAGATGAGACGCTCATCGATTTCGTTACGGTGGCGAACCCGAATTGGCAGGCGTTCGACGCGTTGGCCGAACCGCTCGACTGCATGGTGAAGCTTCGGTATCGAAGCACGAAGGTTGCCTGCACGGTGCATTCCTGCGATGGCGGGTCGGTGGAGGTCCGCCTTATCAGCCCGCAGCCGACGACGGCACCGGGCCAGCATGCGGTGTTCTACTTGGGCGAGACTGTGCTCGGAGGCGGTATGATCGTTGAGGTCGGAACCGCAGCTCTTTCCGCCTCGGCACGGTAGCCTCGAGCGCTCTCGCCTCCTTCCGTGCGCTTCGCCGTACCGTCGGCTGAAGCAACGCGAAAGCGACGGCAGCAGCACTGTTCTTTCGATGCTCTGCGCGCTGTGATATGATGCGCGATGGAATGATGAGACGTGCAAGGAGGTCATACGATATGAAGAAGATTTTCATCATCGGCGGAATGGGTGCCGGAAAGTCAATGGCCACCAAGGCGCTCGTCGAGCAAGGCCTTCCGTTCATCGACCTCGACGAGGTGGGGCATGAGGTGCTTACGCGCGACTATGTGAAAACCGATCTCGTGGAAGCGTTCGGCGACGATATTCTCGAGGAAAACGGCGAGGTCAACCGTGCTGCGCTCGCTGCGAAAGCGTTCGTGGACGATGTGCATACGAGCCTGCTCAACAGCATCACCATGCCCCGTATCGAGGAAACGTTCTCCGATCGCATCGATGAGCTCGAGAGCGAGGGCCACGAGGCGGTTGTCGTCGAGTACTCGGCTTTCAAGAACCGGGATATTTCGCTTGCCGCGAAAGCCGACTGCATCATCGCCGTGCTTGCGCCGCTCGACGTGCGCATCGAGCGTGCGGTAGCTGCCGGCTGGGACGAGGAAGACGTGAAGCGCCGCATCGCTCAGCAGATCACCGATGCCGATCGTATCGAGGTGGCCGATGTGGTATTCCACAACGACGCCGCGCCCGAGGACCTCAAACAGCAGGTTGGCTCATGGTGGGACGAGTTCAAGAAAACCTGCTAACGGCTCACTTGCGCTGCCATGATGCCGACGGCTTCGATTGATGGTGCTTTCGAAGAGAACTGCTGACGGTTCGGTACTATTTTTACGAACATCTGTTCACTAGACGTGGCTTGTGCTACGATGATTCCCTTATGCGAATGTTCACCTGATCGCTCGGGTGCATGTGCGTCGTGCGTCTTCGGATAAGCTCGCAGCGCGCCGGCCGAGTCGTTCGGTTATTTCAGAAAAGGAGGAGCGATGGCTCACCTTTCGAATATCGAGGGAATGGAAATGGAAGGCAAAACGTCGGAGGTTCGTCTGGCTTCGACGCCGTTTCGCGTGGTGTCTCCCTTCGAACCCGCGGGCGATCAGCCTCAGGCGATCGAGCGGCTCGCGCAAAACGTCGAGTCGGGTATGCGCTACGAGACGCTTCTGGGCGTGACGGGCTCGGGCAAGACGTTCACGATGGCGAAGGTCATCGAGGCCGTGCAGAAGCCTACGCTCGTTATGGCCCCCAACAAGACGCTCGCCGCGCAGCTTGCAGCCGAGCTCAAGGAATTCTTCCCCGACAACTCGGTTGTGTACTTCGTGAGCTACTACGACTATTACCAGCCCGAAGCCTATGTTCCCTCAAGCGATACGTTTATCGAGAAGGACGCTTCGATCAACGAGGAAGTCGAGAAGCTGCGCCATGCGGCAACCTCGGCTCTGCTCTCGCGGCGCGACTGCATCGTCGTGGCGTCGGTATCGTGCATCTACGGCATCGGCTCGCCGATGGATTACGCGGGCATGGCGGTGTTCGTCGACAAGGAAAAGGAGATGGACCGCGATAAGGTCATCCACGAGCTGATCGATATCCAGTACGACCGCAACGATTACGAACTCAAGCGCGGAACGTTTCGCGTGCGGGGAGATAACCTCGATGTGTTCCCGCCTTACGCCGACAACCCGATCCGCATCGAGTTCTGGGGCGATGAGATCGAGCGCATCGCCGAGGTTGACAACGTGACGGGCGAGGTGCTCAACGATTTCGAAGCGCTTCCCTTGTGGCCGGCCTCGCACTACGTGACGGCGCGGCCGAAGATGGACAAGGCCCTCAAAACCATCGGCGAAGAGCTGCGTGACCGTCTTGCCCAGTTCAAGTCGGAAGGCAAGCTGCTTGAGGCCCAACGCCTCGAGATGCGGGTGAACTACGACCTCGAAATGCTTGAGACGATGGGCTTCTGCTCCGGCATCGAGAACTACTCGCGCCACATGGACGGGCGTGAGCCGGGCGAGCCGCCCTACACGCTCATCGATTACTTCCCGAAGGATTTCCTCTGCATCATCGACGAGAGCCACGTGACCGTGCCGCAGATCCGCGGCATGCACGAAGGCGACCGCAGCCGCAAGATCACGCTCGCCGAGCACGGGTTCAGGCTTCCGAGCTGCCTTGACAACCGCCCGCTCCGCTTCGACGAGTTCGAGGAGCGCGTTCCGCAGTTCATTTACGTGTCGGCTACCCCAGGAGATTACGAGCAGAAGGTATCGCAGGATCAGGTTGAGCAGATCATCCGTCCCACGGGTCTGCTCGACCCTGAGATCATCGTGCGTACCTCGGCTTCGCAGATCGACGACATCATCGACGAGGCTAAGGAGCGTGCATCGCGCGAGGAGCGCGTGCTCATCACGACACTCACGAAGAAAATGGCGGAAGATCTGACCGATCACTTGCTCGACCAGGGCGTGAAGGCGCGCTATATGCACTCCGACATCGCAACGCTCGAACGCGTCGAGATTTTGCGCGACCTGCGTCGTGGCGAATTCGACGTGCTCGTGGGCATCAACCTTTTGCGTGAGGGGCTTGACCTGCCAGAGGTCTCGCTTGTCGCCATCCTCGATGCCGACAAGGAAGGGTTCTTGCGCAACCACCGCTCGCTCATCCAGACGATCGGACGCGCTGCCCGTAACGTTTCGGGCCAGGTCATCATGTACGCCGACAAAGTAACCGATTCGATGCGCCTTGCCATCGACGAGACGAGACGCCGTCGCGAGATTCAGATGCAGTACAACCAAGAACACGGCATCGAGCCGCAGACCATCCGCAAGGCCATCAACGACATCATGAATTACGTGAAGGACGAGGTGGGCAACACCACTGCCGAGCAGGTGAACCTCGAACTTGCGGCGCTGTCGCGCGAAGAGGTGCTGCGCATCATTTCTTCGATGGAAGACGATATGGCTTCTGCTTCTAAGAGCATGGACTTCGAGGAAGCAGCCCGCCTGCGCGACCAGGTGGTCAAGCTGCGCGCGCAGGTGGAGGGCTCGAGTGAGGATGACGTGCTCAAGCGGCTCAAGAAGGACGCCCGCAAAGGCAGCGCGTTCGGCAACCGCAAACACGCCGCCTACGGGTCGAGCCAGCGGGCTTAGGCTGAGTCGCTTTGCGTGGACGAAGCCGTTTGCGCAGACGGGGCGCAGTGCGCGGCACAAGGAGCCCCCTGCGTTGCCGAGCGGCCTTGTGCTTGTGCGGAGGCGCTGGCCTGCGCGGACGGAGCGGAGCAAGCAGCTTCGTCCGTCACGTGAGGCTCAAGGGCGCATGGCGTCTGGTTCTGTGAGCCAGGTGCAGCCGGCTTCGGCAGTAAAGCGAACTCCTTGAGGAAATAGCGCACGAGGTCGGAGCGGCTTACCGTGCCCGAAAGCTTTCCGTTCGATACGACGGGCACTTTTTTGATGCGCGGATTCGAGAGCGTCAAGCACACGTCTTCGACGGGTGCATCCGCCTCGATGCAGACGACTTTCTTCGTTGCAAGCTCCATGACGTTCGTTGCAAGGAGGGCGGGTACGCGCTTCGCGAGGTCGCCCTGCTCGGCAATCGCCATGTAGGCATAGAGCGGGTCCATGGCCTTGCGCTCGCCGCCGGTGAGATAGCGCATAATATCGCCGTCGGTAACGAAGCCGACCACATGCCCGCGGTCATCGACGACGGGAACGCCGCCGGTTTGGGTTTTCACGATCGTCTCGAGCGCCTCGAGGACGGTTGCGGTGCTGCCGATCCGGTAGGCGTCCGCCTTTCCGATAAGGGAGAGGATCGGCTGCGGCGAGGTGCGTTCAGGTTCGTCTGCGGATCCTTCTGCAAACGGCTCAGCCTTGATCCGCACGTAATATACCGAGATCAGAAAGCCGATGACGGCGCACACGGTGGCAGCCAGAACGGCGGTCGAGAAGCCTGCGCTTCCGCCCCGACGCGCGTTGAGAAAATGCCGACGAATAAGGCTGGTCCGATACAGGCGGCAATCTGGATGAACAGATTCATGATGGTGACTCCGTTGCCGTTTTGGGAGCGTTCGAGGCTTACCAGCCCAGCGGTTTGCGAGGGGGAGAAGATGAGGCCGACGCCTGCGTATACCAATACTGAACCGATGAGCACGGGAGCCAATTCGATGTTTACCGAAAGCGCGGCGATAGCCGCAAGCCCGACAACGATAACGGCAAAGCCGATCGGGATGAGCGGCCGCGGGCCCTTGCGGTCCATAACCCTCCCCCCGACAATGGCGGTAACCGAATTGACGAGTACCGGCACGAGTATGAAGAGTCCCGAAGCAAGCGCGGTGGCTGCAAGCGATCCCTGATAGTAAAGGGGCAGAAGCACGCTCATCGAAAACGTGGTCATCATGGCAACGATGACGAGCGGACAGGCGAGCGCGAAGCGGGGATTCAGCAAAGGCGAAAGGTCGATCAGGGGATTCGCAAGTCTACGCTGCCTGAGAACGAATGCCGTGATCACACCTGCGCCGACGAGCAGCCCCGCAAACCCGATGACGATATCCGACGTGAACGATGAGAGGCCGAACACGAACGCCGTCAAGCCGAATGCGGCGAGCGCAACCGAAGGCGCATCGAGCGCAGCTTTTTCGGTGTCGAGGATGTCCTTCACGGTGAATACGCCGACGATTGCCGTTGCCGCGATGACAACGGTTGGTAGAAGAAAGATCGAGCGCCATCCCAAATACGTGACCATGAGGCCCGAAACGACCGGTGCGAATGCTGGTCCCAGCGTGATGCAGCAGCTTCCGATGGAGAGATAGGTGCCGAGTTTCTGCTTCGGCGCGATGGCGAGCACGCACGCCATCATCAAGGGGATGAAGATGCCCGTTCCGACAGCTTGCACGAGACGGAAGACAAGCAGCAGCGGAAAACTCGGTGCGACGAGGCAGGCAGCTGATCCGATAACGAGGAACGCCGAACCGGTGAAGAACAACGCGCGTACCGTAAACCTCCTTTGGAGGTAGGCCATGCAGGCGACGATGATCGCCGTAACGATCATGTAGCCGGTGACGAGCCATTGCGCGAGACCCGAATCGATGCCGAACGCAGCGATGATGTCGACGAGCGCGACGTTCACAATGTTCTCATTGATCGTAAGCGCATTTTGTGGAGATTCGCATGGGTTTCGACAGCTGCAGGTCCTGCGCTACTGCGGCGGCTGTGACCGCAGCCCGATCCCGTCTATCGCGGCAAGCGAACCTGGTGCTCAGAGCTACAGCTGTGAGCACCTACGGCAATTCTGTGTTCCCGAGAGGTGAGATTCTGGCACAAAATCCGAGGTTTGACAATTATACAACTAGTTACATATAGAAAACTTGATAAGAGGGAAACAAAACGCCTGTTCGCAAAACTTCAAATCGCCCAAACTAAAATGTATGATGTTCTACAATTGTCAAACCGGAGGTGCGGCAGGAAGTTGGACCGCCGGCAGGCGGTCCACGACCGATCGAGCGGCCCCCGCGGGGGCCGCGAGGAGGGAGCCGCATGTACACGGAAAGGGAGAAGGTCCGCTACGTCGAGACGATGTGGGCCGAGGGGCTCACGCCCCGCGCCGCCGAGCGGAAATGGGGGACCCCGTCCAGGGAGTCGCTGAGGCGGTGGCTGGAGCAGGCCGAGGAGGGCTCCCTGCCGGCGGAGATGCCCAGGGTGAAGGGGCGCGCCGAGCACGCGCCCCACTCCCGCTACCCCGAGGCCACCAAGGCGGAGGCCGTCCGCCTCTACGGCCTCGGGGAGAAGCCCGCGCACATCGCCCGCCGCCTCGGCATCGCCGAAGCGAGCATAATATCGGTCTGGAGCAGGAAGGCCCGCAAAAGCGCTATCATGTCCGAGACCGGCGCGGAGGGCGCGCCGCGCGAGGACGAGGGGGCGAAGCCGGGCATGGGGCAGGCGGCGGGATCGGACGACAGGCGGATCGAGGCCCTCCGGGCCGAGCTCGAGGAGGCGCTCTTCGAGGTGAGCGTCTACAAGGAGCTGATGCGCGACCCAAAAGCCGCAAGCCCGGCGAGCCTGTCGAAGAGGCGGCTCGTCGGGTTAGGCGAGAGGCTGAGGCGGGACTGCGGGTGCTCCCTGGCCCGGATCTCGACGTTCTTGGGAATCTCGAAGAGCACCTACCTCTACCACCGGGCGAGGCTCGATAGCCCGTCCGGCATGACGGACGGGGGCTTCGACGGGGCCGTGGCCGCGGCCTTCGCGGAGAACGGCGGGATCTACGGCTACCGCCGCCCCAGAGCGGCGCTGGAGGCCGGCGGCGTCCGCGCGCCCGAGCGCAGGGTGCGCGAGTCGATGGCGCGCCAGGGGCTCGTCGCCCGGTGCTCCAGGTCGGAGAAGAGATGGAGCTCGTACGCGGGCGAGGTGTCGGACGCGCCCGGGAACCTGCTGCTCGGCGAGCACGGGAGGCACGACTTCTCGGCGGACGCGCCCAACGAGCTGTGGCTCACCGACATCACCGAGATGCGGGGGCGCGACGGCAAGTGCTACCTGTCCGCCGTCGTCGACTGCTTCGACGGCAAGGTCGTCGCCTGGCGCGCCTCGGAGAGCCCCAACGCCGAGCTCGCGAACTCCACGCTCGCCGACGCGATAGCGACGCTTCGGGAGGGCCAGCGTCCCGTCATCCACTCCGACCGCGGCGGGCACTACCGCTGGAAGGGGTGGATCGCGCTGTGCGAGGGGGCCGGCCTCGTGCGCTCGATGTCGCGCAAGGGGCACAGCCCCGACAACGCGGCGTGCGAGGGCTTCTTCGGCCGGGCGAAGGTCGAGGCGTTCCATTCGCTCGTGCGCGCGGGGGCGCCCGTCGCCGAGATATTCGAGGCCGTCGCGCGCTACATCACGTGGTACAATGACGGCCGCCTCAAGACGTTCAGGGAGAACGGGAAGAAGGCCACCTGCGAGACCATCGAGGGCCGCCGCAGGAGGCTCGGGCTGGCGGCCTGAGCAGTCCAAGAATCCTGCCGCACCCCCAACCTCCAATTTTGTGCCAGATTTCGCCAAGTCCGGAACATAGATAAAGGCGCCCTCGTGTCTTTGGTGACAACAAAGCTGCAGCGAAGCGCGGCGCACCTGCGCCTGCAGCCCGATGCAGCACGTCTGCAGCGAGCCCGCAGCGCAATGCAGCTCGGTCAGCAGCCTTAGGTACGAGTGCGCCGCATCGGGTCGATACGGCGCACTCGTACAAATATCGTGTCGGCTTCCCGCGGGCCAGACCGAAGCGCTGCACCCTGCAGGTTGAACGGCTTCCGCAGCTACCCAGCGGCTTCTCGGGTAGCCTCTGCGAGCTGGTTTTCAGGTTGCTACTCTGCCGGAAGCGCGGCGGGTTGTTCGGGAGCAGTAGCTTCGGTGTGGACCTCGCCCGGTTCCGCTTGGTCGAGCGCGCGTACGCTCTTGGGTAGGTAGAGCAGCAGGCCAAGGGCCAAGCACAGAATGCCGTCGACGAGGAAAAACGGTGCGATCCCGATCGCTTCTGCGGCTACGCCGCCTATCGCCACGCCGAGCGGGGAGGCGAGGCCGATGGCAGCTGTGGTCAAGCCGAGCGCGCGGCCCATCTTCTCCTCGGGCACGTTGCGTTGGACGAGCGTAATGAGCGGCCCGTTGAACCAAGCGCAGGCAACGGCCATGACGGCGCAGAGCGCAACGAAGATCCAAAACATGTTCGGGGTCAGCAGACCGCATGCCGCAGTGGACGCTCCCACGATAACTGCGGCTACTGCCATGAGGCCGGCGAGCCGCTTGCCGCCGCCCCAGGCCATGAGGATGCCCGAACCGACGAGCATGCCCACACCGAAGGCCGCTTCGGTGATCGAGGCGGCAAAACCATCGCCTCCGAAGTGATCGTAGGTCATGAGCGGGAACATCGCGCCTAAGGGACCGAACACCATCATGCCAAGCGTAACGCCCACGATGAGAATCATGAGGCCTCGGTTAATAGAGAGCGCCTTCCATCCGTCGCGCATGTTCGCGAAGACATTCTGGTTTTCGGTCGTTTCGTCGTGGACGGTCGGAATCTTCGCGAGCGCAAGGCCCAGAACGGCCATGCATGCCCCGAAGAAATCGAGGAACATGACCGAATGAAATCCGATGACGGTATAGAGGAAGATGCCGAACGCCGGTGCACCGATGCTCGCCATGCTCATGAGCATCTGGCTGAGCATGTTGATGCGCAACAGGTGCTTCTCCGGTACGAGCAGGGGCATGGCCGCCATCATAGCGGGACCATGGAACGCCTGTCCGATGCTGCGTACGATGATCATGACGATGATGAGCGCGAACGATGCCTTTCCGAGCAAAATGAAAATGCCGAGGATGAGCGAGATGATGCCCACGCTCATGTCGGCGACGATCATCACGGTCTTGCGGTTGAACTTATCGGCTATGACCCCGCCGAAGGGAGAGAGGAGCCCCTGGGGGAGATAGGCGCAAATGGTGGCGGCGGCGAGCATGAGGGCGCTGCCGGTTGTTTCGGTGATGTACCACACGGCAGCGTATCCCGCCGCGTAACTCGTTACCATCGAAACGGCTTGGCCTGCCCAAATAGTCGCGATGATCGCGAGCCAGCGCTTCGGGAGCGGTCGGCCCGCTGCGCTGAGTACGGTTGATGATTCCGTCATGGGGTGAAACTCCTTGATCTTGATAGGGGACGAGCGAACTTTCGTTTTCAGTGTGGGGTTGCGGATGCGTCCGTGCCAGCTATTCCGGTTGGAATTTTCCGCAACTATTGGGTGCGAACACGCTGCGCTGCACTGAAATGGTGGCGAACGACCGCAAAACGAGCTTCTGAAATACCTGATTTCGAAGCATGGTCTGGAACCGAAATACGGTAGGGCCGAGGTAGTGCAGGTGATTCGCGCTTGCACGACAAACTGTGCGTCTGGGCGCGGGCAAGTATCCGATAACCCGTTAGGCTATAGAAACAAGCGAAACATCCCTGCCATAATCTCCTCGATTCGTAGTATCGGCACAATGCGTTGCATGCAGCCGAAGGGTGAAATGGATTCAGAGTGTACCATGTCGAGCCGACGGGGAATAGGAGAAATGTCAAGTTGCCTCGAAAAATGTACTGGGCGAGGGGTTCGCATCCTAGAAAGAAAAATGGAAAGCAAGCTTTACATTTGCATGAGATATGCCTATACTGTATGGAAAGCAAGCTTTCCATTTTGCATCGCATGAAAAGGTGCTTCCGCAGCGGTGGCATCCAAAAGTAATCGAAGGCATCCGTGCCGAAGGAGGAATACCCGATGACCGCAAAGAAAAGCACGAAGACGACGGCCGTTGTAACCCTATCGCTTGCAGCTGCATTTCTTCTCATCACCGTGGTGTTCGGTTTCAACATCGGCGGCATAGCCGGCATTCTTCCTACGGCAGGCAAGGCGGTATGGGGCTTTGCCGGATGCACAGTGGCGCTTGCGATATGCGGGGTTGCAGCTCTCTTGCACAAGCCCACGTCGAGCGAATTGGTGAGTGAGGCCGACGAGCGCAACGTCGCTATACGCAGCCGCGCAGCCGAGCGCGCGTTTAATGTGCTCTCTGTCCTCGTTCCCATCGGTGCGCTTGCCCTGTTTGCCTTCGACCAGATCACGATGGCGGGCGTGTTGATCATGGTTGCCGTCGAAGTGATTGCGTTCGTCGCATATCTTGCATGGATCGCAAACCTGCAGAAGAGCATGTAAGGCATAGGCAAAGCCCGGTCTGCGGTTGAGGGTCCGCAAACCGGGCTTTGATTCGAGCAGATCGCTTGGCTGCTTGGCTTATACGGGCCTGCCGCCAACGCGGTTCCCCTTGAGGTCTCGTTCGGGTTTGGGTCGTCGCCCTTACGCGAAGGCGTGCTCCTGCTCGGCCTCGTGAGCGTCGTGCTCGTGGATGTCGGTCTTGGGCTTCTCGAGACCCTTGATCACGATGCCTTCGCGCTCGGCATAATCCCAGAGCGCTGCATGGATCGCCTCTTCGGCTAACAGCGAGCAGTGCACCTTTACCGGCGGCAGGCCGTCGAGCGCCTCCATGACTGCTTTGTTGGTTACCTCGAGTGCTTCCTGCACGGTCTTTCCTTTGACGAGCTCGGTGGCCATCGATGAGGTGGCGATGGCGGCCCCGCAGCCGAACGTCTTGAACTTGACGTCGCGGATTCGCTGATCGTCATCGACGTCGAGGTAGATGCGCATGATGTCGCCGCACTGCGCGTTGCCCACGGTGCCGCAGCCGCTGCAGTTATCGATCTCGCCGACGTTTCTCGGGTTCGTGAAGTGGTCCATTACCTTTTCGCTGTATGCAAAAGCCATAATCTGGCTCCTTCCTTTGGTCGTGCGTGCGCGCTCGAGGTTTCTAGCTCGCCTTCTTGTGAGATTTGACGAAGTCCTCGTACAGGGGGCTCATTGCACGGAGGTTCTCGATAGTTGCTTTCAAAGTATCGATCGTGTAATCGATGTCCTCGCGGGTAGTTTCGCGTCCGAGCGTGAGCCGAAGCGATCCGTGCGCGATTTCGTGGGGCAATCCGATGGCCAGAAGCACATGGCTCGGATCGAGTGAGCCTGAGGTGCACGCCGATCCGCTCGATGCACTGATGCCCTTGAACGCGAGCTGCAAAAGCATGCCTTCGCCTTCGATGAATTCGAACGAGAAGTTCACGTTGTTGGGAAGCCGCTCGCTTCGATGGCCGTTCAGGCGGCTATGCGGAATTTCGCGCTCGATGCGCTCGATAGCGTGATCCCGCAGTTCGGTAAGACGTGCGGTTTCCTCATCCTGCTCGGTAAGAGCGAGCTCGGTTGCCTTGGCGAACCCGACGATTCCCGCCACGTTTTCGGTTCCCGCGCGCAAACCGCGTTCCTGCTGTCCTCCATGGATGAACGCTTTCGTCTTCACTCCTCGCTTGAGGTAGAGAAGTCCGGTGCCCTTGGGCCCGTAGATCTTGTGCGCCGAAGCGGACAAGAGGTCGACGCCCAGCTCTTTCACATCGATCGGCAGATGCCCGAACGCTTGGACGGCATCGGTGTGAAAGAGTGCACCATGGTCGTGTGCGATCTTTGCGAGCTCGGCGATGGGTTCGACGGTCCCGATTTCGTTGTTAGCGAACATGATCGATACGAGGATCGTGTCGGGTCGCATGGCTGCTTCGAGGACGGCGGGCGAGACACGTCCCGTTTCGTCGACGGGAAGGCGGGTGACTTCGAACCCGCGCTTTTCGAGGTATTCTGCGGTATGGAGAATCGCGTGGTGTTCGATGGCGCTCGCGATGATATGTTTGCCCTTCGCCTCGTAGGCTTCGGCTGTGGCGATAAGTGCCCAGTTGTCCGATTCGCTGCCGCCCGAGGTGAAGTACACCTCGCGGTCATCGGCGTTGATGGCGCTCGCAACAGTATGACGTGCTTCGGCGAGTGCTTCTGCGGCTTCCTCGCCGAGCGGATAGATGGAACTTGCGTTGCCGTACGCCACGGTCAGATGCGGCATCATGGCCTCGAGCGCCTCAGGCCGCATCTGCGTAGTAGCTGCGTTATCGAGATATATCTGCTTCATGAGTTGCTCCTTGTGCTTTTGTTCGCGGGGCCGGTTTTAGTCGAAACGATCGCCGCGGCCAACCTCGGTGGTCTAATCCGTCTGAATCATGGACAGGTATCGCTCGCCGGTGTCGGGAAGCACGGTGGCGATGGTTTTGCCGGCAAACTCAGGTCGTTGTGCGACAATCCGTGCTGCTGCTGTGGCTGCGCCCGACGAGACGCCGACGAACACCCCGAGCTTGCGGGCGAGTTCAGCTTGGGTTGCGAATGCATCGGCTGTGGAAATGCGGATGATCTCGTCGTAGATGCTGGTATCGAGGGTGTCGGGAACGAAACCGGCGCCGATCCCCTGGATCTTGTGGGGCCCCGACGATCCGCCAGACAGCACCGGTGATTCTTCCGGTTCCACGGCAATGATCAAGAGGTCGGGGTTCTTCTCCTTCAGGAATCCGCCAGCACCCGAAATCGTACCGCCCGTACCGACGCCAGCTACGAACACGTTGACCGCGCCGCCCGCATCGCTCCAGATCTCGGGGCCTGTGGTTTCGTAATGCACGCGCGGATTGGCGGGGTTTTCGAACTGCCGAGGCATGAACGCCTCGGGTTCGGCCTCAAGGAGCTCCTCGGCTTTCGCAATGGCTCCGGGCATACCTTTTGCGCCCTCGGTGAGCACGAGTTCGGCACCGTAGACGGCCAAGAGCTTCCTGCGTTCGATGCTCATCGTTTCAGGCATGACGAGGGTAAGACGGTATCCGCGCGCGGCGGCTAGCATAGCAAGTCCGATACCGGTGTTTCCGCTCGTCGGTTCGATGATACGTCCACCCGGAGCGATAAGCCCCGCCGCTTCGGCTTCGTCGAGCATCGCTTTGGCGATGCGGTCCTTGATGCTGCCGCCTGGATTGGCGGCCTCGAATTTCGCGAGAATCGTCGCGTTGGCGTTTTGACCCTCGATGCCCGAGATGTCAAGCAGGGGAGTATTGCCGATAAGGCTTTCTATGCTGGATGCTTTCATTGTTCGTGCTCCTCGTCGTTTCTGCATTCGGTCCCGTCTATAAATCCTAGTAATATACTAGGAATAAGATACTCGATCGGGAGATAAAGTCAAGAGGTGTTACCGAATGGATATAAAACCTAGTTGTATAGTAGGGTATTATAAACCTCTGTGTCGGGAATTCGTGCCGTATACGTGGTTTGTAAGGGAGCCGACACGCGATATGAGTACAATGTGCACATGCGAATTACGCTTTCCGAAACGGTCGGGGTGGGCATATCCGGGCGACTGGGAGGCGTCGGCGCACTACGAATTGACGACGACGGAGGTCTGCCATGATGATTTCGACCAAGGGCCGCTACGCCCTTCGTTTGATGATCGATATCGCCGAGCAGGGCGAGGGGAGCCGCGTGCCTCTGCGCGAGGTAGCCGAACGGCAATCCATCTCCATCAAGTATCTCGAGCAGCTTGCAGGAAGCCTTGTGCGGGTTGGCTTGCTCAAGAGTATGCGCGGTGCGCGCGGCGGGTACGTGCTCACCCGTCCCGCTCTTGAGATAACGGCAGGCGATATCCTGCGTGCCGCCGAGGGCAGCTGTGCCCCCGTGGCATGCCTCGAAGACGATTTCGGCGTCTGTCCTCGCAGGGACGAATGCAACACCATCTCGTTTTGGGAAGGCCTCGACCGTACGATCGAGGAGTACGTCGACGGTGTGTCGCTTGCCGATCTTGTGAAACGCCACGAGTGCCACGCGTGATCCTATAAAAATCGAACGGATGTTTCACGTGAAACATCCGTTCGTTTAGATGCGCTTTTGAGCTGAGAGTATCCCGCATCAAGCGAGAGTGTCGTTATTGCGCTAGAACGGCGCAATCATTGCTTTTCACTTAGACCCTATATCGCAAACACGCTCTGAGTCTTTCCAGATCCTGATGTACAAGATGCGTCGAATGTCCACCCTGCTCTATTGCTTACGGATGCAATACTGCACTCAGGATTGCATCGCGATTGAGCACTTCAGAAGAAATTGCCTTTTCCATCAGCATTTCAAGCGTTTCCACGAGGTCGACTGCGCAGAACAAGCGATGTTTCGAGAGGTGCGAGATCTCGCGGATGATCCCCATATCGGAAAGTTCTTTCATGGCGTTGTTCGTCGCAGAGAACCCGCGTCCGATTTTTTCCGATGCAATTGCGATCGTGAGGCAGGGCCATCCGAGAAACAGTTTGGCGAGACTCAGCGTTGCTGAGTCGCTCCGCGTCTTGCTGAGGCTTTTTTGCCATTGCTGCCAATAGGTTGTAAGGATGCTTTGACAGAGGTATGCGGTTTTTGCGGCAGCCTCAGCGCAATAAGAGCTGTGGCGGAAATCGGCTTGTAGGTTCGGTTCGGAATCTTTATTATTCACGAGGCCTTCCATATTTGAGACGAGCGATTGGACGTGGCGGGTAACGTTTCTTGCGGGCCCGATAGCGAGCGGGACGACGCTGTCGGTGAGAACGCCTCTTCGGTAGAAAACCAAGTGCGAGAACACTCGCTCGTAGGCGTCAAGATTGCCCTCGTAAGGTTTAATTAGCTGTAGTTGAGCGTGCGATATTTCTGCTTGGGCCGAAGGAGTGAGCACGTTCGAATTCAAAAGATCGATGTAGTCGTTGATGAGGAATTCTTTTCTGGGTGTTTGCCGTCTCGTTCCTATGAGTTCTTCTTTGGTGCGCAGCGCCTGTCGGCGGGGATGGCCGGTCGGTTCGGGGTTGGCAATCGCTTCGATCTCGTTTTCGTTATACAGGTTTCGTATCGTTTCGAATATGCTTGAGCTGATGACGGCGTCCTTTGTGATGGTGCAGGCTATCCAATCAACGGTTCGCATATACCGATACGACACGACGGCTCCAGAAACGTCTTCAAGCTCCAGCTTGCTTGCGAGGCGGTAGAGCCGAGTGCAATCATCGTCGGTGAACGGTGCATTGAGTATTGCTGCCTCTAGCTTAAGAAGGTCAAGGTATCGTACGCGTCTTCCGTCGATGCTCGCAGAAGAGAGGGCTTCGACTCGTAAAAGCTGCTGTCTGATTTCGCGTGCACAGTGGTTTTTCGAGACTAGTGCGTCGAATCTCACCAAATCCATCTCCGAGGATGAGAGGAGGCCTGCTGTGTACCCGTCGATGCAAATAGAATCATACCGAGATGAAGAGCGCGTCTGCATTGGCTTTACCCCCTAAGACAAATGCATGCGAGCATGGTCGTCCGCATCCGCTCGCATCATTATAGTGCTCCTTAAGGTAATAAGCTACAACATTGCAGGTTATGCCCCGTTTCTGCAATGTAAACCGCAAGGTCACCATTATTCCAGAATTGCTATAAACAACTCTTCTAGATGGGAATATATGCTCCGCACTGTAATGGAAAACTCGGAGTAGATAAGGGGGAATAATGTCAAAAGAACGCGTAATCGACGATCTTTCTGCACTGCACGACAACACTGCAATCAAATACACCTGCTGTGCACAGAACGGATGTTGGGACGCAAGCTGTATTGTCCGATGCGAAACGAAAGACGGGAAGCTCGTCTCGCTTTCTGCGGACGACAGCATTAACGCTGGCTTGGCTCGCGAGGATGTGAGCGAAGAAGCGCTTCGACAAGGTATGGTGCAGATGAGGCCGTGCGCTATGGGCCATGCTTGGAAGGGGGAGCTTGAAGCTGAAACGAGAATTCTGCATCCGCTGAAGCGCGTTGGTGGAAAAGGGCCGGGGAACGGTCACTTCGTGGAGATACCATGGGAAGAGGCCCTCGACACCGTTGCCGACAAATTGAAAGAGTTCAAGGAGAAATACGGCCCGTATTGTATAGCCCATAGCGTTGACGATGTATTCGAGGACTGCGGTTTCAAGCTTGCTCCGTGGTTCGGCATGGGTATGGCTGCTTGGGGGGATAGCTCCTGTTCGGGAACTACGTGCGGCGAGAAAATGCATCTTGGCTTCGATATGGTGGGAGCGTTTCACGGCAATACCGACGTGTGCGTGGGATTCGAGGCTCCAGACCTGTTCAATTCTAACCTCATTGTATTGTGGGGTTTGGATCCGCTCGTTGGATGGTATGGATCCGTTTCCTACTACATGAAGCTTGCTGCGGAGCGCGGGGCGAAGGTCATCGTTATCGACCCTCGGTACACCAACAGCGCCGAAACGCTCGCCGACCAATGGCTTCCCATCCGTCCAGGTACCGATATCGCCATGCTCCTTGCTATAGCTTACGTGCTTTACAGCCAGGACCTTTACGACCACGAATACGTCGAGACATTGGTCGAGCCTGAAGGATTCGAAACGTGGCGCCGCTATGTTATGGGGCAGTCCGACGGTATCCCGAAAACGCCGGAATGGGCGGAGCCTATCACGGCTCTCCCCTCCGAAACCATACGGGGTTTCGCGGAGCTGTATGCGAACAGCAAGCCTGTGCACCTCCACTTTTACTATGCTCCCGCAAAACGACATCTTGGCGAGTACGCTGCGAATGCGGCAATGCTTCTTCAGGCCATGACGGGCAATCTCTCCATCCCGGGGGGCTGCGAAACCGGATGCAGCCTGATTACACCTCCGAGAATGCCGTTTCCCGCCGTCGATTGGCGGCAAGCGGCACCTGAATACAATCCCCCCGTCTGTTACAACATTCAAAAAATCGCCGAAGCCATCATCCAGCGTCCGAATTTTGACAAGGGGATAATCGACGAGGATACCTATCGCAGTCTCATTGGCTCTCCTCCAGGGTCGCCTCTTCCAAATATCAAGATGATGATCGTCGAAAATCAATATCCTATAAGTCACCATGAAACCAACAAGCGGATGAAATCCCTTGAAATGTGCGAGTTCAACTGGGGATTTCAGTGGCATTACGGTCAGGCGTCGTTGGACTTCATGGATATCGTCTTTCCGGGCGTTAACATGATGTTCGAGTCGCGTGACAACTACCAGCTTGGTTCGGAGCGGTTCATGTATGGCCCTAACGGCATGCGAAATTACTTTCTGTACGCCGATAAGGTATGCGATCGTCCAGGCGACGTTCGCCCGATACACTGGGTACATACCGAAATCGCGAAACGGCTCGGTGTTGCGGAGAAGTTCAACCCCCGCCTTGCGCATGTTTCTCTCGATGAGTGGGACGATGCGGTGCACGAGCTTTACCATGAGGCGTATGACACTTGGGCGGCCGATCCGACTGGCGAGCTGAAGGCGCTCGGTATCGAACCAAAACCCTGGGACGAGTTCTTGAAGATGCCCGTCGTACGTATTCCGATCGACGAACCCTTTTACCCCTACAAGAACTACATGGAAGCGAGCGAGCCGAAGAGCCCGTTTGCCACCCTGAGCGGCAAAATTGAATTTTCTTCAAAGACCGTCGAATTGCTGGACATGAAGACGCAGTCTTGGTACAGGGGAGGCCTTGAGCCGATTCCTGTGTACGATCCGACCTATATGGAAGGTAAACCGGCAAACGACAGCTTCTACAATCCGAAAGCCGAGCGCTATCCGCTCTCGCTCGTGACGCCCGTCTCCGCGTACCGCCAACATGCGTGCCTCGATGCAAATCCCCAGTTACGCGACGAGTGCTACCGCCATGCGATTTGGCTAAGTTCCGTTGATGCGAAGAGGCGAGGCCTGAAAGACGGCGACAGCGCCCGTGCGTACAACGAATTCGGGGAGGTTCGCATGCCCGTATACGTGACTTCGCGCATGATGCCGGGTACGGCCGCCGTGTTCCATGGTGCGTGGTATGCGCCTAAGTGCGAAGAGAAAACGGAAACCATGCCCTACGGCCTCGATATGAGGGGAACGCCCAACTTCCTTATCGGCGACGAACACGCTCCTCACATCGTTGGAGCGCTTCTGACCGCAGGCCTTATCGAGGTCGAGAAAGTTGGGAGGTAGCGATATGACCCAGTATGGATTTTTCTTCGATCAGAGCAGGTGCTACGGTTGCCAGGCATGTGCGACGGCGTGCAAAGACTGGAACAACATAGCTCCCGGCCCCGAGAAGTGGATGACGGTCTACGAATGGGAGACGGGAGCGTTTCCTCTCACGAGATTGCACACCTTAGCATTTTCCTGCGGGCATTGCGAGCATCCCGCCTGCATCTCCGCGTGTCCTGAAGGGGCAATTCTCAAAGAAGAGCAGTTCGGTGCCGTTCTCGTTGACGGCGAGAAGTGCGTCGGTTGCCGTGAGTGTGCCAAAGCATGCCCTTACGGAGCACCGAAGTTCGCTTCAGATAGGGAAGGCGAAACGATGAGCAAGTGCACAATGTGCATAGATAAGCTCATTAAAGGAGATCAGCCGCAATGCGCGCTCGCCTGTCCAATGCGCGCGCTCGATTTCGGCCCCCTGGTCGACCTCGTCGCGAAATACGGTGACGGTCGAGCACTTGAGGGGATGCCCGATACAAGCGAGCTTAAGCCCGCCATGGTTTTCAAGGCGATGGCCGAGCGCAAGGAGCTTGTGCCGTTCGATGTCGGAAAGATCATCGAGCTCAATGCGAATCGAGGGGATTTGCCGCGTCTCTTCGAGGAAGGTGTCGAGGTTACCGAGATACCAGAGGGGATCGTGCTTCGTAACGATCTCAAGATGAAGCATAGCTCGGCAGACGACCTGATGCGGGCGACGAGAAACGATTTGGGATAGCGGTCAAACACGGCCAGCAAATAAGCAGATTTCAACGTTGAAAGGGGAGTACGTGGAAACATCGAAGAATATCACTCATGGGTATAATCCGCGGGTTGCATGGCTTGCGCTGATAGGCGGAGCTGCGATTTATTTCGTTAATAGCGCCGCCCAGTACAAAATTCCGCCCATAATGCTCGAACTCAACCAAGCTTTAGGCCTTACTTTATCGGAATCCGCCTGGCTCATGTCCGTTATGAGTCTCTTCGGCTTGATTTTGGCATTGCCGGCTGGCGGCATTATCATGAAGCTCGGCGTGAAATGGACGACGGTTATAGCCGCCGGTTTTCAGCTCGTGGGCTCTCTGATCGGCACGTTCGCCACTGGTTTTGAGCTTATGCTGGTCAGTCGCGCACTCGAGGGTGTTGCCCTCGGCCTGTGTAACGTCGTCTCCTTTGCAGTTGTAACGTCGTTTTTCCCAGCGGAAAAACGCGGTGTTCCGAACTCGTGTATTACTGCGCTATTCACTATTTCGGTGTTCATGATGATGAATGTCGCCGTTCCGTTGGACATCAGTTTCGGCTGGCAAGGCATTTGGTGGTTTGTAAACATTCTCAGCGTCCTTGCGGTTTTAGCGGCCCTGTTTCTGATCCCCAGTAAAGACAAGGAGGTCAATTTCGACGACGATGCGGAAGTGTCGGATTTGAAGGAAAAGATAAATTACAAAAAGCTTCTTTCGACCCCTGCGATCTGGATCCTTCCCCTCGTGTTCATTGCATTCAACATCGGATACTACGGAATATCGACGTACATGCCGACGTATCTTGTCGAAGGCGTAGGTGCCGATCAGGCTACGGCGAACTTTGCGGTGAGCTGGAACTCGCTCGTTGGCCTTCCCGCCGCCCTTATTATTGGCGTGGTTTTGAACAAGGTTAAAATCGAGCATCGTAAGTACGTGACGGCGGTTACCATGTTCGCATTGGCTGTGTGCTACTTTGTAGCATTTGGCATGCCAACGGTTGAATCCGCTGCGTTTCTGCTCATTTTCATGGGATTCATCTGCACCTTTGTCCCCATCTCGCTCTATACGATCGGGCCTGACGTCATTCCTTCGGCGGCCTACGCGGCAATCATTCTTGCTATCGTCACCTTCGGCCAGAATCTCGGTATGACTCTTGGTCCGCTTGTTGTCGGATACATCGTCGACGCAGCTGGGACCTTCGCAGCTTGCTCTATGCCTCTTGCGGTTATCGCCGTGATAGGCGGACTCATCATGTTCTTCGTCAAGGTGAAGAAAGCATGAGCTTGATTCGATGCTTGGCGCGAACTGTTTATCCGTACGGTTACTGACGAAAGGATTTCCTTGTGTGCTTCAGACCTTCAAGCGTTTCAGCGGCGGAGTCAAACGTCTGCCCCGAATGCGGAAAAACCATTCCTCTGCTCGGTGGTGTCGTGCTGATGGAATGTCCGTTTTGCAAATGCGATTTCTCTCCTTACATTAACCCCGATGGGACGCCTAAGATGGCTGTTCCGGAAGCGCCAAATGCGCCGGGTTCGCCAGGCATGCCGAAAGCTCCGGGCGCACCTGGCGCTCCGAAGCCCCCTTCCGCCTAAAAGTGTATTACTCGAGGTTAGTCGATAGATGGGTACCGTCGGAAGTGAACGCTCGTACTAGGTCATCCTGCGCGTTGCGTTGAGGGTGTATTGAAACCAAAATGGGGAAGCTCGATTCGCAATCTGATGAATCGAGCTTCCCCTGTTGTGTACGCGGAGGAGCTCCTGCTTGTTGGATAAAAGTGAATATGCGAACCGCTCTTCTAATCTGTCGAACGTTGCATGGACATAATCGGATTCGCCCTAGAACTCCCGCTTCGCGTACAGCTTCATCGAGAGCACGCAGGAGAGCGCGTAGATGACGGTGCCTACGGCAATGACGACTCCTGCGATCGCGAGCGTTCCCGGGATGGTTTCCATCATCGAGGCAACCGTAGAGAGAAACGGCATGACGGCGGTGAAATCGAAGGTGAAAATCTGACCCGAGCCAACTACGAACAGTATGATGACGAGGAAGAACACGGGCACGTAACGCACGGCCTTCGTCATGCCGAACCGTGCGATGAGCGGCAGCGTGATAGACAGCATGACGGCGATCATGCCGATGGGCGCAACCGTGCTGAGGATGATTTCCTGTGCGCTGAAATTCGCCGAAAGCCCGAAGCGCTCCGGTATGCCGGGCACGAGCGTCGATATCCCGATCACCACCAAGCACGCCGCCAAGCCGAGCACGATGCCGAACAGCAAGACGATCGCCAGGCTCGCATACCTGCCGGCGATGACGTTTTTTCGGGACAGCGGCAGTGCGAGGCGAAACTGCTCCCAGTTGTTGCGCTCATCGTAGGCGAGCAGCGTGAACGCGAGGGAAAACGGCATCATCACGCCGAGGAACGGCACGATCATATAGAGGTTTCCCATGAATACCGAAAGCGCGATGACGATGACGGTGTACAAAAGCGCCTGCTGCCTCATGTATTTCTTCACCGTGAGAAGGTCCGAGAGGATCATTGCTTTCATCGGGTTTCTCCTTTCAGCATCAAACCCATGTAGGTGTCGATGTCCGCCTTGTCGAGTGCGATATTCTTGAAGTTCTCGGCGAACGCGAACCGGTCGGGTACAAGCACGGAGATCCCGTAGGTATGGTGCAAAAAGCGCATCTCGCCAGGGGCGAAGTATCCGCTTGCTTGAAGGGTTTCGAACTCGGAGGCGCGGCAATGCGCCACACCGGCGACGTCAGTAATCGCGTCCTTTTCAATCGAGAACACGACGCGTCCCCCGTCGATGCAGACGATGTAATCGGCGATCTTTTCGAGATCGGAGGTTATGTGGCTTGACATGAGGATGCCGTGACGTTCACTTTTCATGAAACCGCGCAACACATCGAGCGTCTCCTCGCGGGCCAGTGGATCGAGTCCTGCCGTTGCCTCATCGAGGATGAGCAGCTCGGGGGCATGCGCAAGGGCGCAGGCGAGCGAGAGCTTCATGCCCATGCCGCGGGAAAGATCCTTGACGGTTTTGGTGCGGGGAAGCTCGAAATGGTCGAGGTAGCCTTCGAATACGGTGGGGTTGAAGGCGCTGTAGCAGTAGCTCATGAGCTTACCGACGTTTGCGACGGTCATCTCTTCGGGAAACGAACAGGTATCGAACACGACGCCGAGGCGCTGCTTCACGGCGACGGTTTGGCCGGAAGGGGTGCGCGGTCCCATGCGTTGGCCGAACACGTCGATCGAGCCGCCGTCGGTATCGATGAGGCCGAGTATCGCCTTGATCGTAGTCGTCTTTCCCGCGCCGTTCGAGCCGACGAATCCGACGACGCTTCCGGCGGGAACGCTCAGGCTGACGTTCTTAAGATCGAAGCCATCGTAGTGCTTCGACACGTTTCGTATGTCAAGCAGGTTATTCATGGTCGTTGCTTTCTATCAAGAGGGCGAGCATGTCGTATAAGTCGGCAGGATCGACATCGGCGCTGCGCGCTTCGTCGATCGCCTGGGAGAGAAGCTCTTCGATGTGCCGGAGCCGCTCTTCGCGCAAAAGCTCGAAGTTGCCGCCGGCAACGAAGCTGCCCTTTCCCTGCACGGTCTCGATGAAGCCTTGGGCTTCGAGATCGGCGTAGGCGCGCTTGGTGGTGATTACGCTGATGCGCAAATCGCTCGCAAGCGCGCGGATGGAGGGGAGCTGTTGGCCTTCTGCGAGGACACCGCTTACGATGAGATCTTTCATCTGCGTGGTAATCTGCTCGTAGATAGGCTTGTTGCTCGAATTCGATATGATGATGTCCAATAGTGCTCCTCGGGTACCGTGTGCGGTGAGACGACTGGCGTCCCCGCCGTCTCGGCGGTCGGTGGCAGCGTCCTGCTTCCGACCCGATGGCGCCGACCACGTTCGCCGATGCCATCAACGAGTATAGTGTATATACCCGATATGCACACTATACCCACGATATGCACAGCCGTCAAGACACGCTGCGGGACATTTTTCAGAAAGCGTCTGACGGTTTGCGTGCTTCCTTGACAAACGAGCTCGATTTGTTTCTAATGTGCCTACGTGAGCGCGCTCGGGCGCGCATTTCGCTCGGCCGTGGGGTACGTTCGGGCGCTGCCGATCTCACATGATCGGTCGGATGCGCGTTTCTGACGGGCGCCTGTTCCAGACGATTCGCTTTCGCTTGCAAGGGGGAAACCATGTCCACCGCTACCGATGCCGACCAACAGCAGATGCTTTTCAGCAGAAGCGGCGTAACGCTGATCGCGGGCGTACTTTCGCTTGCCGCTTATTGGGGTTGGATATTCTCGATGTTCTCTTCGACGGTTATCAACCCGTTCGGCCCCGCGGGGATTCACGATTATCTCGCTCTGCTTGTCGTCGCGGCGGGATCGTCTGCGCTCTGCATGCTCATGACCGCACTCGTTCCCGATAAAGTGGAAGCGTTCTTCCGCGGCACGAGCGGCACGGTCATCCTCGCGGTGCTGTCTCCCATCGGCTGCATTCCTGCGTTTTTGGGCAGCGTCGGTATCGAGATCACGTTTGCGCAAGCGGTCGTCCCCTGGTTCGTTTCGACGTTCGTATCGTCGCTCGTGTTCCTGCGCACCGGCGCGTTTTTCGTGTGGCTCAGGCGCGCCAAGCTGTCCCGTTGCATTGCGCTCAGTTTTCTCTTGGCGGCGATGCTGTACGCGACATCGCTTCTTTTAGAGCCTGCGGCGGGCGTGTTGTTGGTGATGGCGCTTCCCGTTGTTTCCTGTATCTGCACCTTTGCGGCTGATCGCTACATGGCCGTCGAGAAGCCCGCGGACAAAGGCAGCCGTGCCGTGGTCGATAAAAGGAAGGAATCGTTCGGCTCGCGCATAGCCGAGCTCAAGCACTTCGCTCCGTTGACACTCATCTACACCGTTTCCTTCGGTATCGTGTCGAGTGTCGTGCTCTACCTTGCATCAGCGAACGGCCTGATCATAGTCATTGCGCTTTCCATTTTCGTCTCTTCGGTATTCGCTGCCGTGAGCGCGTTCGTCTTCCGTGCGAACTTGGCAGCCGAGCGCGTTCGCAGGATGTTGCTGCCACTCATCGCGGTGGCACTGCTGCCGTTTCCGTATCTGACGCCGGTTATGAAAGTGGTGTTCTTGTCGGTTGCCGTGTTCGGGTTCACGTGCTTCGATGCCATCGGGTGGGGCGATTTGGCCGATGAGGTTCGCGATCGGGGGCTCAAGCTCTTCGGCTATCTCAGCGCAGCGTCGGCTATCAACTTCGCGGGCATTTTCGCGGGATGGGCGTCGGGGTATCTGCTGCTTTCGCTTTTGGGCGATCAGGGCTACGAAACGGGGTTCGGCATCATTTCGATCGTGCTCGTCATCCTCCTCATCCTCAACCTCGTCATGGACCGAACGGAGGGCGGCGAGGGCGGCGGCGTTGCGAAGTCGACGGAGTTTCGCGACTCGTGGAAGGAGCGCTGCGAAAGCGTTGCGAAAAGCCATACGCTCACCAAACAGGAAGAACGTGTATTCGTCATGCTCGCGCGCGGTCGCAACTACCAGCATATCTCGGATGAGCTCTACGTTTCAGTCCATACGGTGAAGACCCACGTGTACCACATCTACAAGAAGCTCGACATCCATTCTCAACAGGAACTCATCGACATGGTGGAAGCTGAGCTGTGAAAACGGTTTCTCATACTCGGTGTCATACCGCGGTTTAAGGGGAAAATGGCGACGGCGGTTCGATGCGCCGCATGCGTTTCGCGTCCCATACTTGCACGCAAGGAAGTGTTGCGGAAAGGGGAGCAGTATGCGTCGCAAAGCTTGGATACCCGTATGGGCGATCATCATCGCCAGCATCCTGATCGCCACCCAGTATGGGAAAGTTCCACCGTCACAGCCGTCGATGATCGAAACGCTTGGCCTCTCGTACACCATGCAGGGGCTCTTAATGACGGCGTTTTCGGCGTCGGCACTCGTTATGGCGCTGTTCGGGGGAGCACTCATCGATCGGTTTGGGGCGCGCAAGGTGGTGAGCGCGGCGCTTACCGTATCCGTTGCGGGAACGGTCATCGGCATGTTCATGGCAAGCGATGCCGGTTTGCTCGCATCGCGTGTGCTCGAGGGCGCAGGTTACGGTGTGACGATGACTGCGGGACCGGTGATCATCGCCGCGTGGTACGAGCCCGCGAAGCGCGGCCTTGTTTCGGGAGTATGGGGAGCGAACGTGGGCATCGGCATGCTGATCTCGCTCGGTGCCGCGAATCCTATCTTGTCGTCGGCCGATTGGACGGGCATGTGGGTGTTCTCGCTCGTGTCAACGGTTGCCGCCGCCCTGCTCGTTATCATCTGCGTGCGCATGCCCGTCGATGCCGAAAGGCGTGATCGAGCGGAAATGGAGGCCGAACGTGAAGGCAGGAAGCACGGTGTGCTGTGGGGCTACATGGCACCGCTCGCCATGCTTACGGCGTTCATGTTCTTTCTGGTCGGCGGCGCTACCGATGCATTCAACAGCTTCACCATCACGTATTTGAACCTCGATCTCGGGCACAGCTACGAGGATGCCAACATGGCGTCGATGATCGCCTCGTTCGGTATGCTCGTCGGGTCCATCATCGTCGGTGTCGTGTTCGCGCGCGTGCGCGATAAGGGTATGGTGCTCATCGTGAACATCATCCTCTGCATCATCGTGCAGTTCGCCTGGTTCAACCTCGACGCCTCCCTGCCCGTCATGTACGCAGTCGCGTTTTTCGCCGGATGCGCGCTCGGTGCCGCCCCGGCGATCTTCTTCGCCATACCGCCGTTTGTCGCACGTTCCTCGACGACGGTGGGTGCAGCTGTTGCGCTTGTGGTGCTCGGTCAGAACCTGGGGACGCTTGCCGTACCTACGCTCGTTGGCTCGGTGCTCGACACCGTGGGCTACTCGGCGGCAGCGCTTGTGATGGGCGGGCTTTCCTACATCGCGCTCGTGGCGGCGTTCGTGTTCAGGGCGCAGTTCCGCAAGCGCGAGCTTTCGGGAGAGATCGAACAAAACCGCTGATCAAGCGTATTCATACCAGAGGTCATACCGCGCGCTCCGTATACGATCATCACCGGATTCCGTTCGAAATACGAACGTTGGCCGATTTCAAACAGCGCAGCCTTGCGGCAGTATCCGAAGCGCACGCCAGACATGATGCAAGCAAGGAGTTCAGAGGAGGAGACATGGAAGACAAAAGGGAATACGCCCTCGTCGATCATCAGAAGCCGTTCAAATACGACGAAGACGGCCTGCATGTGACGCGCGGAAGCGCATGGTCGGGACCGGGGTGCCATCTCGGGTGCGGCCTGCTCATGTATACCGATGACGAAGGAAGGCTCGTTAAGGTGGAGGGCGATCCAGAGAATCCCTTCAACGAGGGAAGGCTCTGCTGCCGGTGCCTCGCGCTGCCTGAGGTCGTCTATCACGAGGATCGCGTCCTCTACCCGATGAAGCGCGCTCGGGAAGACCGCGGTAAGGATGCTTGGGAACGCATCTCGTGGGATGAGGCGCTCGACACCATCGCCACCACGTTTCTGGATCTCAAAGAACAGTACGGGCCTGAGTGCATCGCGTTCTATTCCGGCACCGGTCGCGATATTGGGCAGTACATCACGCGTTTGAGCTGGGGATTTGGTAGTCCGAACTTCGTGTTCGCCATGAGCGGCCAGTCATGCTATTCGCCGCGTGTTGCGGGATGCTTCGCAAACACGGGTGCGTTTTGGCTCGGCGACTACTCGCAGCAGTTCCCCGATCGCTACGACAATCCCAACTGGGTGCTTCCTGAATGCATCGTCGTGTGGGGCAACAACCCGCTCGTCTCGAACTCCGACGGCCTGTACGGTCACTGGGTCGTGGATTGCATGAAACGGGGAAGCAAACTCGTGACGATCGACCCGCGCCTCACGTGGCTTGCTGCCAAATCGGAGATATTCTTGCAGATCAGGCCTGGTACCGATGCGGCGCTTGCGCTCGGCATGATCAATTACATCATAGAGAACGATCTGTACGATCACGAGTTCGTCGATCTGTGGTGCTACGGCTTTGACGAGTTGGCAGCCCGTGCGGCCGAATTCCCGCTTGCCGAGGTGGCCGCCATCACGTGGGTGCCCGAAGAGGACATCGTAGCAGCAGCCCGTTTCATCGCCGAGGCGAACAACGCGATTCTCCAATGGGGCGTCGCGATCGACCAGACCAAGGAAACCATCCCGACCGCGCAGGCGCTTCTGGCCGTCTTCGAGATCACCGGCAACATCGACAAGCCAGGCGCGATGGTGAACCCGCCCTCCATCCTGTACTACGCTGCTGGCTGGGGCGCCGAGTTCCTGACCGAAGAACAGTACAACAAGCGCATCGGCCTGCCCGAGTACCCGCTTCTGAACCTAGGCTTTCAGGAGTGCGCCACCGACGTGCTCATCGAGACCCTCGAGACAGGCAAGCCTTACAAACTGCGGGCGGCGTGGCTGCAGACCACCAACATCCTCGCATGCACGAGCCCCGATCCCGAGCGCACGCTCGCGGCTCACAACGCCTACGAGTTCATCGTGTGCGTCGATCTGTTCATGACGCCGACCGCGATGGCGCTCGCTGATATCTTCCTGCCCGCGACGACGTTTCCCGAACGCAACGGCCTGCGCATCGGCGACGGCATGCAGCGCGGCGAGACCATCAACCAGGTGATCGAGCCGCTCGGCGAGTGCAAATCCGACATGGAGATCGACCTTGAGATCGGAAGGCGCATCTCGCCCGAGGCGTGGCCCTGGGAGAGCGTCGAGGATATGTACACGAGCATTCTCGCCGAAACCGGCTACGATTTCGAAGAGATGCAGAAGGTCGCTCCCGGGTTTCCGCCGTTCGAATACCACATGCACGAAAAGGGCACGCTGCGCGAAGACGGCCAGCCTGGATTCCAGACGCCGACGGGCCGCATCGAGCTGTGGTCGCACTACTACAACCACGCCGACCTCGACCCGCTGCCGTACTTCGAAGAGCCCTCGCCGGGTCCCGGCGCGACGCCCGAACTGCTCGACGAGTATCCGCTCGTGCTCACCACGGGTGCCCGCATCTGGAGCATGTTCCATTCCGAGCATCGCCAGATCCCGCATCTGCGCGCACTCCATCCCGATGCGATCATCCAGATCAATCCCAAGACGGCGGCGAAACACGGCGTGAAGTCAGGCGATTGGGTGTGGGTCGAGAACCAGCGCGGACGGTGCAAGCGCCGCGTCGTCGAAACGCCGGTCATGGACGAGCGGGTATGCAGCACCGACCATGCCTGGTGGCTGCCTGAAGCGCCCGGCGAACTCGAAGACGGCCTGTACGGCATGTTCGACCTCGATATCGGCAACCTGATCGAATACAAGTGCGGTAAATCCGGCTTCGGTGCCAACTACAAAACGCTGCTCTGCAAGATCTACCGCGTAGAGGAAGGGGAATAGACCATGAAAGCGTACGGTTTGCTCATCGATTACCAGTGGTGCACCGGCTGCCATACCTGCGAAGTCGCGTGCCAGATGGAACACGGCTTTCCCGTCGATCAATGGGGGATTAAGCTGACTGAAGTAGGGCCGTGGGAATACGCCCCGAAAACGTGGCAGTACACCTACCTGCCCGTACCCACCGACCAGTGCGACCTGTGTGCTACGCGCACGGGCAAGGGCAAGCCCCCGACGTGCGTCCATCATTGCCAGGCGAAGTGCCTGTCATACGGCCCGATCGACGAGCTCGCGCAGAAGCTTGCCGAGAAGCCCAAGCAGTCCCTGTTCTGCCCGACCGAAGTAAGCGAGGGGTAGCCGCCATGAAAAAGCACGCGTGGATTCCCGTGTGGGCGATCATCGTCGCCAGCATTCTCATCAGCTTCGAATACGGTAAAGTGCCGCCGTCGCAACCCTCGATGATCGAAGTCTTGGGCCTTTCCTATACGATGCAGGGCCTTCTCATGACCTCGTTCTCCATTGCGGCTATCGTGATGGGCCTTGTAGGCGGTACGCTCATCGACCGATTCGGCGCTCGCAAGATCGTGAGCATCGCGCTTGTGGTATCGGTGATCGGAAACGTGCTGAGCCTGTTCTGGACGTCCGATGCGGGTCTTTTGGTGTCGCGCGTTATGGAGGGCTTCGGGTACGGTGCCGTGATGACGGGCGGGCCGGTGATCATATCGGCGTGGTACGCGCCTGCTAAACGCGGGCTCGCCTACGGCGTGTGGGGCGCGAATGTGGGCGTGGGCATGCTCATCTGCACGGGTGCCGCAAACCCGATCCTTGCGGTGTCAGACTGGTCGGGCATGTGGGTGTTCGCGCTTATCGGCGCCGTCCTCGCTCTGCTCATGGTTGCCATCTGCGTTTGCATGCCGCCCGACGATCAGCGCCAAGACCTCTTCTTGGACGATGGATCGACAGCGGAAGCAGGCGAAAAGCACGGAGTCTTATGGGGATACCTCGCTCCGCTGCCCATCCTTGCTGCGCTCATGTTCTTCCTCGTAGGCGGCGCGACCGATGCGTTCAACAGCTTCACGATCACCTATCTGAACGTCGAGCTCGGCTACGACTACGGCGCGGCGAACCTCTGCTCTTTCATCGCATCGATCGGCCTTTTGGTGGGGGCGGTCATCATGGGCTTCGTGTTCGCGAAGGCGAAGGACAAGGGGCTCGTGCTCATCGTGAACATTGTGCTTGCGGCCATCGGCTTGTTCGTATGGTTCAGCATCGATCTTCCCCTTGAGGCGACGTACGTGATTGCGTTCTTCATAGGCTGTGTGCTCGGTGCTGCACCTACGGCGTTCTTTGCGGTTGCGCCCATGACGGCGCGGTCGAAAGACACGGTTGGATCGGCGAACGCCGTGATCGTGCTCGGGCAGAACATGGGCACGCTGATCATTCCCACCGTGGTCGGCATGGTGCTCGATGCCTCGTCGTTCATGATGGCGGCGATGGTGATGGGCGGCGTGTCGGTTGTGGCCCTTGGCATATCGTTTGCGTGGCGCAGCATCTACCGCAAGAAGATGGCGGCTGCGAAATAGTGCGAGTCTGATGCGCCCGCGCGTGCGCCCTGCATACGGGCGACCGTGCGTGCTTGCCGCGCATGAAGAAACTGGAAATCGGGCAGGCGTTTCGGCGCCTGCCCGTATCGATGCGAGGAGCGAACATGTGCTACCCCTGCCGTGGGTGCGGAAAGTGCCGGCCCAAGTTCACGATGCAGACCTGTCCCAGCTGTTGGAAGGAAAACGAGGTGGGCGCAACCGTGTGCGCCTTCTGCGGGTATGCGTATCCGCCCATAGCTGGATCGTCGGCTCGGGAGGCGAAGGGGATAGACGGGCGCGCAGCGGTTCGACTACAGGTATTGCAAAACTTGTAATACTGTATTACAATACCAATAAGATGAAGCTCGTTATTTCGAGACGGAGGTAGGCATGGATGCAACCGTGACGGCACGGGTTCCCGTGGAAGTAAAGGAGCAGGTAAACGGCATTCTCAAGGATATCGGATCAACTCCCACGGAACTCATAAATACGGCGTATCGTTACGTGCTGCATTCAAAACGACTTCCGGATACGCACGTTCCCGCTGGGAAAAAGATTCTCAATCTAACGGACGATGAAAAAAGTAGTCTGAAAGCTTTTCTCGATCGTTCGGCAGTAAAAGCCCCTGCTTCTTGGGAAGGCAAAACGTATAAAGATCTTCGAGAAGAGGCAATGCGGGATCGATACCCCGATTTCCTCGCTGAGGCGTAAGGGGCAGATATGCGGCTTATGCTCGATACGAACGTCGTGCTCGACATGCTTGCCGAACGGGAGCCTTTCCGCCGAACCGCGTCTCTCATAAAAGCGCTTGGGTTTGTCGGGGAAATCGAAGTGTGGGTTTCGGCTAAATCGTTTACCGACATCTTCTATATCATGCGGAAAAATTTTACGAGCGAAACGATTCAGGAATTATTCCTCGAAAACCTTCTCGCTGTTAAGGTGTGCTCCATCGATGGCGACGATATTCGGACAGCTTCGAAGCGATCTTGGCCCGATTTCGAAGACTGCCTTGTTTCAATTGCCGCCGAGAAAGTCAAAGCGGACTATCTTGTGACTCGAGACCGGTTGGGGTTCGCGCAGGCGAAAACCGCCGTATGCTCACCAGATGAGTTTTTTGATATGCTCGAAAGAGACCATGGATTGAGCTACGAGGAAATCGACTTTTAAACCTTACAGCTCGTCGGTATCAAGCCACACCGTGAACGGCCCCTCGTTCACGAGCGCAACATCCATCATCGCGGCGAATATGCCGGTTGCAACGTGCGGCACTTCTGTGCGTGCGAGGCCCACGAAGTACTCGTAGAGTCGGTTGGCCTCATCGGGCTTTCCCGCATCGGTAAACGAGGGGCGGTTGCCCTTTTTACAAGAGGCGAACAGCGTGAACTGCGAGACGACGAGCACGTCTCCGCGCACATCGGCAAGCGAAAGGTTCGTTTTCCCTTCGCTGTCCTCGAATATGCGGAGTTTTGAAATTTTGGTCCAGAGCTTATCGGCCTGCGCTTCGGTATCTTCTTGGCCCACGCCGAGCAGGATCACAAGCCCCTTTCCGATGGCCCCGACCGTTTCGCCGTCGATATCGACCTGCGCGCGCGACACCCGTTGAATGAGAGCCCTCATGCTTTTGCCTTCCTCGTCGTGAATCTGCGGTGCTTTATTGTGCCACAACGCACACGCCGCGCCGCCGCATACCCCCGCATTCGTAAGGTACGCGCGCTCATCGCCATGCGGAACGCGCTGTGCCACCGCGCCTATCTACCGGCAAGTACGGGGTTGACGTAGCGTCCGCGCGCCTCGGTTTTCTTGCCGTACTGGATGGCTTTGAAGGGACAGCGATGGAGGCAGGCAAGGCATTGGGTACAACCCATTTCGGCCCAACGGGGGCGCTCGTCGATGATGGTGATCGTATTCGTCGGGCAATTTTCGGCGCACCGGCCGCAGCCGATGCAGGTATCGAGCGTATAGAATTCAGCCGTCGAACGAGGCTTCTCGTCGCTTTCGGTGAACTTCGATAACAGCATGCCGATCGGATTGCGTTGCTCCTCGTGCACGACAGCTCGCTCTTTCACCTGTTCGGCGATGCGGTACGATTTCGCAAGCGCATCTTCCAGAAGCTTCTCGCGTTTTTTGCCCTCGGCGGGAGCGTACAGGTACGTGCAGTTTCCTACCGATTTCACGCTGAACGACGCGTCGAGGTTGATGGCTTGGGTTCGTCTGAGTTCGTCGGCGAAGAACCGCGCGGTATTGCCCACGAATGCCCCACACGTCAAGACGACGTAGCAATATCCCGGCATGAACGGCTTTCCATCGCGTCCGGTAAACCGAGCGCGCTTGAGGAACGCATCGATGATGGGAGGCGTGGTCCAGGCGTAGACGGGAAACACGAACCCAAGGTTCTGCCCCTGGATCATCGTAAAATCGAACTGCTTATATTTGTACGACGCGCCGATATCGACGATTGCGTCATTCGTTTCGTCGCCGAGAATCTGCGCCGTGGCAAGCGAGTTGCCCGTGCCGGTGAAATAGAAGATCATCGTTGTCCTTCCTGGATACTTGGTATCAGTATAAACACCGGCACCGGATGCGGCGTTTCGTGTGACCTACTTGTTGAAAAGGCAAAGGGCCGATACTTTGCTATCATGAAAACCAAAAGCAAGGCGGGGTTCGCCCCGGTTTTACGCGGAATAGAATCGGGCGATCGAGACGAGCCGTGCGTAAGCGGCCTCGACCGGGCGATCGAGCGAGCTGTACGTAAGCGGTCTCTCCCGATCGGCCCCTGAGCCCCGTATCGAAGAAAGGATCGAAATGGCCAATATCGCCTTTATCTGCTATCCGAAATGCTCGACGTGCAAGAAGGCGCGAGCCTGGCTCGATGCCCATGGCATCTCGTATACCGAACGCGACATTTCGCTCGAAAATCCCACAGCTGGCGAGCTCAAGGAGTGGCACGCTATAAGCGGGCTTCCCATCAGGAGGTTCTTCAATACGAGCGGTATGCTGTACCGCGAACAGAATATCAAGGCAAAGCTCGATCAGGGCATGACCGATGAAGAGGCCTTTGAGCTTTTGGCTACGAGCGGCATGCTCGTCAAGCGCCCGCTTGTGGTGGGCGAGGGACTCGTGCTCGTAGGCTTTCGCGAGGCCGAATGGGAGCAGGCGCTTTCGTAGCGTCTCGAAGCAGGAACGCGAATGGCCGATCAATCGTACAAAACCATCGAGAGCCGCGCTGAGGCGGAGCTTATCGAAAAGAAAAGCCGCTTCATCGGTCAGATTGCTCCTGTTAAGACCGAGCAAGAAGCGCTGGCTTTTCTCGAAGAGGTGAGGGCCGCCCATCGCATGGCGCGTCACAACGTGTACGCCTACGTGCTGCGCGAGGGCGGGCGCGTGCGCTATTCCGACGACGGCGAACCACAGAAGACGGCCGGTTTGCCGACGCTTGAGGCCCTCATGCATGCGGGGCTCGTCGATGTGGTGCTGGTGACCACGCGCTACTTCGGCGGGGTGCTGCTCGGGACAGGCGGCCTCGTTCGAGCGTACACGGCTGCCGCCCAGGCTGCCGTCGCCGCAGCAACCGTCAAAACCATATCGCGCTGCGTCGATATCGAGACGACTATTCCCTATGCGCTTTATGATCAGGCTATACGCATTGCCGATGCAAGTGGTGCGAACGTGGAGCGCAGCGAATTCTCCGACGAAGTGTCACTCGCGTTTCGCATGCTCGACGGCACGCAAGCCCCTTTGATCGAAAAGCTCGCCGAGCTTTCGCGCGGACAATCCCCGATCGAGGTGAGCACGCCGTTCGACGCCGCCTTTTGATGCTCGGTTAACGATTGGGTTGCGTGCGTTCCCCTTGTTTCACGACGCTGCTATCATAGCGATGTTAGGAGCAAACCATGAAATACCTCATCACCTATGCAAGCGCCACGGGCAATACCCAAATGCTCGCCCAAGCTGTTCGCGACGCGCTGCCGCCGGGAGACCTCGTAAACTTCGGTTCCACCATGATGATCGGGCCGCACGATATCGTGGAGGCGAAGCGGGCCTATGTGGGCTTTTGGACCAACCGCGGCACCTGTCCCGATGCGGTTGCGGAATTCCTCCAGAGGCTTGCGGGCAAAGAAGTGTTCCTATTCGGAACCGCAGGGTTCGGTGAAAGCCAAGATTACTTCGACGGCATCCTTGCGCGCGTGCGGGAGCACGTGCCGAACAGCGCACGCATTGTCGGCGAGTTCATGTGCCAAGGCTCGATGCCCTCGGGCGTACGGGAGCGCTATGAGAGGATGCTCGACGATCCCGATCAGGAAACGAGAGCGCGGTTTCTCATCGAGAACTTCGATCGGGCGAGCAGCCATCCCGACGAAACGGACCTTGAGAATCTCAAGCAGGCGATAGAAAGGGCACGGTAGCTATGAAGCTGACCGATCTTCCCAACATCGGACCGAACGCCGAGAAGCAGCTCACCGAAGTGGGTATCGCAACGGCCGAAGCGTTGGTCGAGGCAGGTGCCGAGCAGGCGTGGTTGCAGGTGAAAACCATCGATCCGGGTGTATGCCTGCATATGCTCTATGCGCTCGAAGGCGCTGTTGAGGGCATTCCGAAAAAGGAGCTTTCCCCCGAACGCAAAGCCGAACTCAAGGCGTTTTTCGACGCGGAGAAGTAAGGGGAGCGCAGCAAGGGCTTCTATATCGAATCAAGAAAGTCGTCGCTTTTCACAAGTTCTAGTTCGCGATTCACTCGATCGACGAGGTCTTCGCGTGTATGGATCGAAAGTTTTTGGTAGATGTGCTTTATGTGCGTCTTTACGGTCTCGTCGCTGATGACGAGCAATTCGCAAATTTGAGGACGGTTGTATCGTTGTGCAAGCAAGCTGAGCACCTCGATCTCTCGATCTGACAGCCCGTTTGTCCGCCCGATTGCCGTACAGCATAAAAGCAGGTCAGCTTGTCCGTACTCGCACGGATTCTGCTGTTTGATCCCAGGCTTGATGAGGCTGAATCCCATCTGGAAATCTTTGCTGCCAAGAAAAAACAAAGCCATGATGAGAATGCTGAATAACGTGAGCAGCGAAAGAGTGCTCAACGCTTCGTGGCTTGGCCATTGGCTGGTGAACAGATGGCCGAGTTGCGATCCGACTATTTGGCCGATCTGGAGAAACAGCATACCGCAGGCGAACATCCAGCTAGCCGGTATGTCTTTTCTGATGCCGAGATATGCCCAGAGTGTCCAAAGAATAATGTAAAAATGTTGGAAACCGAGATTGTGCACAGGCATAGCCCAGCCTTGCATACCGCTTACGGTGAGGAAAATGAATCCGAGGGCCATCAAGGGAAGCGCAATCTGATAGGTAAGCCTTCGAAAATCAAGTTTAAATATCACAGCGGTCACCAGCACGATAAGGCCGGCTGCAACGAATGCAAGCATGTTCATGACCGTATCGGGATGGTGGCTCACAAAATACTCAGAAGAGAACAGACCCCTCATAAGCCCGAAACAGCAGCCGAAAAAAACCGAGGTGACGACGATGCGAACGGGTAGTTTGATAGGGGGCCGAACGTCGATAACGGGCTTTTCCGACTGTTCAAGGCATCTTTTTACGGCAACGAAGAATGCGGCAGATACGATCGGCAGCGCTATGGCTATTCCTCGGCCCCCCATGCGGGGAAGCCATGTGACAACAATGCTGATAAGCCCCCCGATAATCGAGGAAAGAACGCAGCACAAAAGCACCTGCCGTGTCTTTACCCGACTGAGGTTTTCGCCCCACAGCACCATCATCGTAGCACTTCCAATGCCAGTGGTAACAGACCCCGCAAGCGTGCCGAATCCGGGTTGATCGGCCGACAAAAGCAGGCATCCGACACTCATGAAAGCACATGAGGCTATCGGGAGCCAGGTGAAGCGATAAAGCGGATTGACATACCGGCAAAACGCGAAGAAAAAAGCAAGGGTTGCGGCATTGGCAACGAGCGAGAGGAAAAAAAGCGTCGAAGACGAATCTGCCTCGTCGAAAATCGTGGACCCGCTGAATGTCGGAGACCAGAACACCATCCAAACCCATATTTGAAACGACATAAATCCGAAGAGCTGGCAGGTTGATTTACGGCTCCATGGGAACGTCGCGATTTGGTCCGTTACGTTCGACGCAGACGATTTCTGCGATGTGTGCAAAGGCGGTGCTCCGCCCCTGTTTGCGGAGCCGCGAACAGGCTGTTTCACGGTGCATTACCCCCTGAACATGCATCATCATCCCCTATGAAGCATCCTTGTATCACATTATAGGGCACCCCGCGTAAATTGCCAGCAAACAAAGTCTGGGTGTGCGGCAAACGAAGGCGGGCCGCCGAGGCGACCCGCCGCGCAAGGTGCACTAGCGCGCGCCCTTCCGTCTGCTACAGCTCCGCAAGCTCCTTGCCGAGTTCGCGTCCCAGCGTGAGCGCCATGCCGATGCTTACGCCCGGCGAAGGCTCGGAGTACTGGATGGAAAAACGCCCGCCTGAATTGTTCCCGGTAGCGTACAGGCTGGGAATCGGTTCGCCTTTTGTCGAAAGGACGTGTTGCTGCACATCGATGTTGAGGCCATTCAAGGCGCACGTGCCGACCATCGGCTTCTCGCTCACGTTGTACATGCCGTAGTACGGAGGCTGATCGATCGACATGAGTAGCTGCGGGTCCTTGCCGAAATCCTCATCGACTCCGTTGGCGCAAAAGCCGTTGAATCGCTCGATCTCATCGAGAATTTTTGCTTTGATATCGCCTTTGACTCCCATGTAGTCGAGCAGTTCCTCAAGGCTGTTTGCCGCCCAACACGTTACTTCGCCGTCGTCGGTTCGCGGTTCGCCTGCCGCACCGGCTGCGATCCAGCCGTCGAGGCGCTTGCGCCAGCGTTCGATCTGATCAGGCGTTGAGTACGGCATGAAGTGCTCGGCAGACATGCGCGGCAAGAATTCGGGCCACTTATCGTCCCAGATATGGATGTACTTTTCTTCAGGCAGGTGCTCGACGCGGTTCGTCATGCCTACGATGCCCATCATGCCCTCGTCGGTAAAACGGCGTCCGTCAGAGGCCCTTACGCAGAACCAAGCTGTTCCGATAGGATCCATGTCGGCATGCTCGGGGTTCGGGCCTAGATCGTAGCTTGCGCCCCATTTGAGCTCATTGGGGGCATACGTCTGGCTGTTGAAGACGATGTCGGGCCAGATTTTGCAATGGGGGCCAGGCTCGATTACGCCGCCTGCCCACATACCCATCTTAATGCCGCTTCCATCGCGGCCGAATGCGCTCGTGATGCCGGTCGGGTCGAGTCCGCGCGCCTGCCACTCCTCGCGCATTTCGTTTTGCAGCGATACGTACATTTCGGGATTGCCGCCGTAGTCTCCGCCGGCGAGCACAACTGCTTTACTTGCGTTGAACTGCTTGTACGCTCCGTCTGCATCCTTCGCGATGACGCCGGTCGCTTTGCCGGAGTCATCCTGGACTACAACGACGCCGGTGTGCTCCCAACGCCAGTCAACGCCACGATCGACGGCTTTCTGCACGAGCACCGGCCAGCCGTTCGGGGCCGATGCGTTGATGAGGCGCAAGCAGGCAACCCAGGTTTTGAAACCGTGGATATCGCCTCCGTTTTCAAAGTACGTAGCGTTGCCTCCGGGGAAGTTCGGTACTTGTGCCGACGCTACGAATTCGGGGTCGAGTTCGCTTACGAGCCAGTCGAGCATGCTGCCGCTGTGGTCGATGTACTTTTTGATGATGCGGGGGTCAGAACGGTTTTGAGTTCTCTTCTGAATGTCGACGAGGAACTCCACCGGATCGATGTGCGGTACTCCCATGCTTGTCATGAAGTCAGAGTTGAGCGTTGCGATGTCGGCCATTCCATACCACGACATCGAATCCTGCGGCTGTGTCTCAAGTACAACCACTTTCGCACCGCCGTCGACGGCTGCAAGAGCACAGGGAAGCCCCGAGTTGCCGCCGCCTACGATGACGATCTCGGTATCGACCGTTTCTGCAATGTCGGCAGAATCGATCTCGGGTTTTTCCCCAAGCCAAGGATGCTGCGCCGAGAACGAAACGCTTTCAGGTGCGTTCGACGCTGCTGTTTTGCCCCCATCGGAAGACGGTGTTTGTTCCGATGGGCTGCAACCCCCGAGAATTCCAGCGCCGGCAGCTAAAGCTCCGAACCCTGCCGCCGCTTTGAGGAAGTCGCGTCGTTCAAGCGAATGCCTCTGATCTGGTACCGTTATTCGTTCTTGATCTGGCTGGTGGTGTCTTCCTTGTGCATCCATGATGCCCCTTTCTCCCTTGGCCTGAAACGATCCCCTCATGAATCGGCGGCCTTTCCGATATGGTAGGGGTGCTGAGTAAGCCTTTCGCCACCCGCAGACGGGGGATATCACATTGATTTGCCAATCCCCCGTCGCGGGGGATTGGAATTCGTCGGCAATTCCATAAGCTTGAGAGTCGAATGGGAATCGGGGTGAATTCGATGATTTCGTATGTTGAAGAGGTCCTTACAGACTATGCCGACGCCGCTGAGACGGTGAACGAATTTTTCGGACAGCTGCTCGATGCATTGTCGGAAGAAGCGCTGCGGATGCACGGAAGCGAAATCATAGACATGCTTTCGGCGAGGCAACGAGATAGCGGAGTCGATGCGGAGCGGGCTTCGGACTGCGGAGCGGGTGTGTTGAGATCGGACTTTCGCTCTCTCAGCCTTGCGAAAATAGCCAAGTCGATCGAGTGCCTGCCAAAAGAAGCCCTATCCGAACTTGTTATGAACTCCGTCAAACGAAGGCTTTCGCCCGATGGTGCGGAAATGGGCTCTCCTTTGTGCGTTATCGCCCTTACCGAGTGCATGGCCTCGGTTATTTGTGCGAGAGTGTTTGCGATGGATGCCGAACGGCTGTGCGCGACGGACTTCGGAGGCGATGGCGCGGCCCTGCAACAAGAGCAGCCGGGTCCCGTCGTATTTGATTGCTATCCGCGGGATGGGCTGTTATTGCAGCGCGTCGGACGGCGCATCGGTGCTCGCGAGCTTAACGCGTCAAGCGGTTGCGCATTGCGGGAAGCATCTTCTACGGTGTTCGATCTTGTTGTATCAATGCCGCCTTTGAATCAAGGTTCATGGTGCGAAGAAGAGGCGGGAGTGCTCCACGAAGGAGATGGAACGTGGCTGTTCGGGCGACCTCCTGCGCATAAGGCGAATTTCGCTTGGATCGAATCGGCTGTATCGCAGATTGCCGATGGTGGGAGGGCTTGTCTGATCATGCCGAACGATGTGATGTGGACGGTGCAACCAGAGGAGTCTGAGATAAAAAGAAGGTTTATCGAGACTGGCTCTCTCGAGTGCGTGGTGGCGCTTCCTTCGCGCTTGATGCCCGGCACATCGCTTGGGTTATGCCTTTTGGTTCTTGCGAAAAAACGGCGTGATCGTTCGGTCTTGATGGTCGATGCAAAAGACCTGATATGTCGTACGAGACAAGGATCGCCTCGAACTATGTCCGATGACGGCATCCGTATATGCTCTAGCGCATACGACTCATGGCTGGCGGCAGACGGATCGTACGCCGACAAAGTGGGTGTATGCCGATCTGTGGCTCCTGAATCGGTTGTACGCAAGAAGTTCCTGCTTGCTCCCGAGCTCTACGTTTCAGAACGCTTTGGCGAAGAGCAGGACGGTAGTGGATCGGTCGATACACGTCTCGCTGCACTCCGCGAGATCGATGCACGCATTGAATCGGCGAGTTCAGACCTCTACGATGCAGTTCGAAAGTTGAGGGATGCCGATGCGTAAGCGGTTGTCCGAAATGGTCGTTTTCGTTGATCCCGACCGAGAGCTTCCTTCGGGGTACCGCATCGAGCAAGGATCGGGCCCTTACCCTTATTATGGCAAGGCATCCGACCGAGGACTAACGACGGTCGACGATTGGAATATAGACGGCGTCCACCTTGTGATAGCGGATGGAGTGCGGAGCAGATCCCAGAAGAACACGTTTCTCACCCATGTCGTGCGGGGAAGGGCGTTTGTCGACAGCGGTTATCTTGCGTATGGAATCGAGGCAGCAAGCGACGCGGCTTTTCTGCAGCGGGTGCTTGCAAACACCGATACGACGGGGATTCTGCTTGACTATTTCTCTCCGAATTGTCATATCGATCGGGATGCGCTTATGGGGATCGAGTTTTACTATCCTGGTGAACAAGAAGCGGCGCACCTCGCCTGTGCGTTTTCTTCATGTAACGCAATCGCGCAGGGGGCAGCGGATTTCGAACGGAATGCGTTGCTCTTCCTTGACGATGCCTATACGGCGCTGATCAACCGCTCGAGTTCGCTTTGTTCGAACGTCTCGCCGCGCACAGTCGCGTTTCGTGAGGCGGTTCTTCCATCGTCAGGGCGCGACTTGCCGCTTTGCGATCGCGTTACGGGCTGTTTTCCTATCGTATCTCCTTTCGGTGTGATGGGCATGCATAATCGGGCGCTTGCTTCTGGGCCCGCGATCGTTTTGGGCCTTAAAGGTTCTTTGCCATGGATCCTGTGGTCCGAGAAACCATGCTGGCCTGTTGGAAAGAGCATGTACGTTGACGATTCGTCGACCGACCTGCCTTTGGCGACCGTGTTCTGCGCGCTTCGCGCTTGGGCGAATGAGATACGGGCGGGAGATATCTCCGATCTCGATCATCTTAAGCAAACGCTTTGCGCCGTTTCTTTGCCGACAGCCGATGGTGCCGTTGAGCGTTTCGAACAAGCAGTTCGGGCGGTGTTGCACATGGTCGAGCTTTACCGCGAGAAAGCTCAAGCGGTAACGGGTGTGCGCAAAAACTATCTCGACCTTAAGGCAACCGGATTGATGTAATGTATTGCCTATCTGTTTGTGCATGTTTGGGTTGCTTGCCGAGGTGCGGGCGCTGTAAAAACGAATGTGCGTTGCGCTAGTCGAGGATCGCTATTGCGTTCTCGGTGGACTCAGTGCAAGCTTTCCTCTGCAGGTGAATCGTCGAGCTTCCTCTTGAGCAATTGCAGCCCGCCCACTACCAAGCCGCCGACAATGAAGAACACGATGCTGAACTCGGCGACGCCCATGGCTGGTTCGGGGATTTTCAGCGTGAGCGGCCCTTGGGTGATCGAGTACAGCGAGCCTACCATCATGCCGATGATGAAGTAGATCGTCTGCGATCGGTACTGCCGCAAGCAGAACCGGATGAGCCGCACGAACAGTAGCACTCCGCAGACGACGCCGAGCACGAACACGAGCAGGATGGGGGCATAGGCGAAATCGAACCCCATAACGCTGCGGACGGCACCCATGATGGGGACGTAGAGTCCGAATATTAAAAGGAGCGTCGAACCGGAAATGCCGGGCAGCACCATGGCTGAAATGGCGATCATGGCGGCGAAGAACACGTACGCGACAAGCCCGAAGTCGAGGTGCGCGATAGACACGTCGACACCGGCACCCGAAGCGGGGCTCAGTACGGTCACGATGACGACGAGCGCGATGCCGCCGAGTGTGAACAGGAGGTTGGCCAAGCGTCCCTTGAGCACGCCTTTCTCCTCAAGCGCGACGATCGGGATCGCGAACACGATGAATCCCATGAACAGCGAACTCACCTCGTAGATGTGCGAATCGAAAAATCCGGTGAGCACCGCCGCCGAAACGCCGAACCCGACTATCCAACCGAGGGCGAGTTTGGCAAGAAACTTCACCGCCTCGATGCGACCTTGCTTCGTGCCGTGAAACAGATCGTCGAGCGATCCGATGAAACGGTCGTAGAATCCGAGCAGAAACGCGACCGTTCCGCCCGAAACGCCCGGCACGCTGTCGGCAAGGGCCATGCAAAAGCCCCTGATGAAGTTGATGACGACCCCTTTGAGCGTCCGCATGTTCATGCTTTCCAGATCATCTGTGCGAGAAGGCGTCCGGCGACTACTCCGATGAGGCAGAATGCAAGGCTCGCGGCGACGTAAACGAGTCCGAGGCCCGTTGCTCCCGATTGGATGAGATCGATGCTCTCGAGGCTGAAGGTTGAAAAGGTGGTGAAGCCCCCGAGTATGCCGGTGATGCAAAAGAGCTTCCATGTTCCGCTTGCCGCAAACTCGTTCTGCATGAAGAAGTGCGAAGCGAAGCCAATGGCGAAGCATCCGAGAACGTTGACGAGCATCGTAGCAACGGGAAATCCCGCAAGCGCGTGTTCGGTTGGGATGAGCGTTTGCGTTGCGAGTGCGGCGCCGTAGCGTGCCGTGGCGCCTAAGGCGCCTCCGGCTGCAACGGCGAGAATGTTGAAAAGCATAGCCTAAGCTTTCTTGTCATAGGGTACGATGCAGCCTAGACATTGTAGACGAAGACTCGCGGTCGCCACGCTTTTTGACGAAAGAGGATTAAATGGAGATAAAACCGGTAGCGAAACCCGAGCGCACCGAGCGGCTCGTCGAAGAGCTCGCCCGTCTGTGGGAGGCATCGGTGCGTCCGACCTACGCGTTCTTATCCGAAACCGATGTCGTAGACCTGCGTCCGGAGGTGCGCGCGGGGCTTGCTGCTATCGATTGCCTTGCGGTGGCGTTCGACGACGAGGCGCACGTGATCGGCTTCGTCGGCGTCGAGGGCGACAAGGTCGAGATGCTGTTCGTTGCGCCCGAAGCGTTCGGCGCGGGAGTCGGCAGAAAGCTGCTTGAGCGCGCAACTCGGGAGCTCGGTGCGCGAAAACTCGACGTGAACGAGGGCAATCCCGGTGCCCGAGGCTTTTACGAGCATCTGGGTTTCGAGGTGGTAGGCCGCTCTGAAGTCGATGATCAAGGAAGGCCGTTTCCGCTGCTGCACATGGAGCTCCGGTAAGGCGCTTGCACCTGAGGCATGCGCGGGTATCGGCTTAATCCGACGCGCATTCGGGCGAGACTGACAATGCAAGCGCCTCTGCGGCCGATCGTTCGCAGAGGCCGCTCGAAGCGTTCAAGCTTTCTGCTACATCCCGAAAACGCATTCATGTTGGCAGAGATTTACGATTGTGAACCCATGAAGGTAAGAAGAGAAGTTGTTTACCTGCAACTCTCGTGCAGATGAACAAAAATATCAGTTGGAAACGAGCCCCAATCACCGCTTTGAGAGTTCACGATCGCAAATCTTTGCCAATTTTTAAGGAAAAACGAGATTTTCCCTCCGAGTCATGAGCGAAATTATGCCCGATGCGGAAGACATCACTTCGAATCGCGAGGTGAAACTGTGCTCACAGCGGAAGCCATCGTTTGGCGACGATGCCTTCCAAGATCCGCCTGCGCGCGCCTTTGGCAGACGGACGAATCCTTCGCCGTTTGCTCAGAGTGCGCACCGTCCCGCGCATCCGTCTTACAGGAACACCGCGATGCAGGCGAGCAACGCAACGCCAAGCGCTCCGATAAACGAATCGGCTCGCTTGATTCGGGCAACGTGCAGATGGGTGCGCGCATTGCCCGTATAGCAGCGGGCATCCATGGCTGCTGCGAGGGTATCGGCGCGCCGAAACATGCTGATGAACAAGGGAGTTACGATAGGGATCCAGGCTTTCGCCCGTGCGAGCAAACCGCCTTCATCGAGGCGAAGGCCTCGTGATTGCTGCGCTTTCGCAATGCGCTCGGCCGCTTCAACGGTCGAAGGGATGAACCGAAGCGTCATCGCGCAGACGATGGCAACATCCTCAACGGGAACCTTGAGGCGGGCGAGGGGCCTCAAGAGCGAGCGGATCGCGTCGACGATATCGACAAGCGAACTCGTGTAGGTGATGAGCGAGGTGGCGGCTATAAGCAGCACGATGCGCAGCGCGAAGAAAAGCCCGCTCGCAAGCCCCTGCAGGCTGATCCCGAATGCTCCGATGAGCGCGACGGCGCCGACGTCGGCACCTGCCGAGGTTCCGGCATCGAACGTGATTGTGTTGAGGGCGATGGTGAAAACCAGGATGCAGAGCACCGGTTTGAGACCGCGGAATGCGAGCGAGAGCGGAAGGTGCGCAAGCGCGTATCCCACACCCGCCAATGCGCCGCAGATGGCGAGCCCGATCCATCCATTTGCGAGGAACAGGGCAATCGCATACGCACCAGCGAGGACGAGTTTCACGCGCGTATCCGTGCGATGCACGGCGCTTTCGCTCGCTACGTACTGTCCGATGGTTATGCGTGCACCCATGCCGATGCCCTAGAAACGTTTCGAGGCGACTGCAGCCGTCTGCCGTTCGGGTAGGGCTTCGCTCGCAAGTGCTGCTGTCCGCAGTTCGTCCGAGGGGCGTTTCCCTGCGATGGCGGCTGCGTGCCGTTCGGCCAACCGCCCGCTGTCTTTTCCGGCGGCTTTCTTCGAGTCGGCGGCGCCCTTCACGGCCGGGATCGCCTTGAGAACTCCGAGCGCAATCGTGCCGGTGGCGACTCCGGTTATGCAGGCGGCGATGACCATGACGGGCAGATTCACGAGCAGTGCGGTCGTCTGCATGACGGCGATGGCGACGCCCATCTGTCCGAGGTTATGCAACAGCGCCGCGATAACGCTCACGACGACGAGCGAGAATCTGCCGAAACGCCATGCGGCAAGCATGCCGAGGTAGGCGAGGGTGCTCCCGGCGAGACTGTAGAGCGCCATCGAAGGAGCTCCGACAATGAGCGAAGTCACGCCCACTTTGAGCAGCATGACGGCGAACGCCCAGCGCGGACCCATCACGTACAGCGCGATGAGCACCGCAACGTTGGCGAGTCCAAGCTTTACGCCGGGTATGGCAACGGGGACGGGGATCATCGCTTCGAGGTATCCGAGCACTACCGTGAGTGCTACGAACAGTGCGATATAGGCCAGATGCTTTGATTTTTCGCTCATGGGTTCCCTCCAGAATGCTTTCGCTTAGCCCGCTATGCCGTCGATCATCGGACTGCCTGTGTGGTCGCGGTCGTTGAGCGCAGAGGCTTCGGCGTCGCCGTTTGCGCTGCCCGCATCGCCTCCGCCTTCGATCGCCGAAACTGCTTCGTCGTCGGTGCCTTCAACCGTCACGATGAGCTTATGGGGCAAGCACACGATGATCTCTCCCGGATTGCTGATCGCCCCTTGCTCGATGCAGTCGTGACCGGGACAGTCGGCGTCGCCCATATGGGCCTCGCCGTGCTCGACGACAATGACGTTTGTACCCAAATCGGTTTTAATCGGGTAGGTTCCGTCTTCATCGAGCGAAATCCGATGCGTTCCTCCTATGCCGTCGGTAACGATGGCGAAACGCGCATCGGCACCGGCCGCGAAGGCGAACTGCATGCAGCCCCATGCCGCAAGGGCGATCGCAAGCAGTCCCGCCACGAAAAGCAGGCTGCGCCGCGTACCGCTCTTTACCGTTGCCGTGCCCCCCTCGTTTCCGTTCATAGTCCTATCAGCTCCTCATCTTTCCTATCGTGCGTGTTACGCGATAGCTTCCCACGCCATGCCCGACGAAGCCGTCGTTGAGCCGTCGGTGCCGACGAACAGCGCTTCGAGCCCCTCGTGCGCCTCGATGAACTCCATGCCCGCATCGAGCCCGAGCAGAAACGCGGTCGTCGTGTACGCGTCGCCGTCAAGCGACGAGGCGCTCGTGATGGTCACGCTCGCGAGCCCGTTGTCGGCGGGCATGCCGGTGGCGGGGTCGAGCAGGTGATGGTACGTGCGGCCGTCGAAGGTGAAGCTGCGCTCGTTGACGCCGCTCGCCACCACCGAGGTATCGGTGACGGAAATAACGGCGAACGCTTCGCCGCGCGCTCTGTTCGGATCCTGCAAGCCGACCTGCCAGGGTGAGCCGTCGGGCTTCGTGCCGAGCGCGTAAGTGTTGCCGCCGAGGTTGATGAGCGCGCTTTCGCAGCCGTTATCGGCAAGCAGGCGCGCGATGTCGTCGGCGATGTAGCCTTTGGCGATGCCGCCGAGATCGATGCGGGCTAGGGGATCGAGCACCCTCACCGTGGTGCCGACCAGCTCGATCGCGCGGTAATCGACGTGGGTGAGCGCCTCGTCGAGCGCGCTCTGCTCGGGCACGATACCCTGTTTGAAATCCCACAGATCCACAACGCCGCCTATGGTTATGTCGAAGAGGCCGCCCGATGCCTCGCTGTATGCAAGCGCTTGCGCGATAACGTCGGCCGTTTCGGGATGCAGCTCGATTGCGTCGCCCGCAGCGTTGTCCACGAGGTCGACGTCGCTTCCCGAAACGGTCTTCGAGAAGATGTTCTCGAAATACATGAGGCGCTTTTCCGCTTGCGCGAGGACGCTCTCAGGACAGCATGCCTCGATGCGCACAAGCGTATCGAACAGAAACGCCTCGAGTTTCGAAAGGCAGCTCGCGCTTGACGGCTCCCCTTGAGAGGGAGCGCCGAGCCCCGCGGCACTGGCAGCTGCTGAAGTGCAGCCGCCGAGTATGCCGGCGAGGCCCGCCCCCACAAGGGAGTAGGTAGCAAGCGAGATGAATGATCTGCGGGTTAGCATGCTCGCACCTCTGCTCACTCGTGTGTGCTTACTGCTCGGCGATGGCTTCGGCAGCGAGTTTGCCCGACGTCAAGGCCCAGCCGTTGTTCGCGCCAGAGGGGGAGTTCGATCCCATGACGCCGCCGACGACTTCGCCCGAGGCGTAGAGGCCCCCGATGGGCTCGCCGCTCTTGTTCATCACCTGCAACGAATCGTTGACCACAAGCCCGCCCATGGTGGTGGCGTAGCGGGGCTTCTGCTCGACGAGGTAGTAGGGGCCTTCGCCGATCTTCATCTGGAGGTACTCGCCCGTACGGCCGAATTCATCGGTACCCGCGTCGACGCCAGCGTTGTACGCATCGACTGTAGCCTGAAGCGTGGCGGGATCCATGCCGAGCACGCCTGCAAGCTCCTCTATCGTCTCGCCGTGGGCGAAGATGGGGGTGGTGGAACCGTTGGCCTCAAGGTAGCTTTCAACGGCCTGCGTGTTGAATCCGGTGTCCTTGAGCTTAGTGCTCCACACATCGAAGTTTTCCTGATCCATCAAGAGGTAGAGCATGGAATCGGTCTGCTCGAGCTCGACTTCGAGGATCTCGTGGTTCGAAGCCTTCTCGTTCACGACGCGCTCGCCCTCGGCGTTCACGAGGATCGTGCTCATGGGCCACACGAGCAGGTTGCCGTCGATCGTGGACTTGGCGCGTCCGGGTGAAACCTCAGCACCGTTCGGATAGAGTTTCGCATACTCCATAAGACGCGTGTCGGCGTCGATGCCCGCGGCGGTGGCCATCGTGAGACCGTCGCCGGTTGAGCCCATGAGGCCGTAGTACAGCGAATTCTGCAGCTCTTCGGTCAGGTACTCGTCGCTGTTGCCGTAGCCGCCCGTGGCGAGTACGACCGAATCGGCTTCGAGGACGTAGGTTGTACCGTCTTTACCGACTGCGTTTACGCCGACGACCGCACCGTTCTCTTCGATGAGGCTTTCCGCAGTCGTGTCAAGCAGCACGTCGGCACCCGATGCGCTCACAGCTGCACGAAGCGACTCGGTAGCTCCTGCGCCGCCGCCCGCGTAAGCGAGCTCGCGGTTATGGCTGTATTCGGCCAGATCGTGCAGGCCGCCTTCCATGTTGTACTCGACGCCTGCGTACTCGTGGATCCAGTCGGTGGTTTCGCCGACGTTGTTCGCGTAGAGCTCGATGAGCTCGGGCACGCAAATATCCTCGCCGTTTTTCTGGAAGTCTTCTACCATCGATTCGGCGCTGTCATCGGTGACGCCTGCTTCGGCCTGCAGTTTGCTGCCCGTGACGACCTGGTTGCCGCCGCTTACGGATATCGATCCGCCGAGGCGGTAGGTCTTCTCGACCAAGATGACGCTCTTACCGAGTTCCTGCAGGCGGATAGTTGCGGCCATGCCTGCACCGCCGCCGCCGATCACGATGGCGTCGGCTTGCTTCTCAACGGTTTCGGTCGACTTCTCTTGGGCAGGCACCTTTTGGAGCTTGCTCGCGTTGCCGCCGGCCTGTTCGACGCAATCGGTGATGGCCGCCATGAGCCCGAGGCTCGATACCGTCGCGCCCGACATCGTGTCGACGCCGAGGCTCTGGTATTCGATGACCGCCGCCGGGATGGTCTCGAGTGCGCCTGCGGCTACGGTTTCGGTTTCGGATTGGGAGACGACCTTGATGTCGGTGATGGCGTTTTCGCTGAACGTGACCTCGACGGTGATGTCGCCGCCGTTGCCGGTTCCCGTGCCCGTGTACGTGCCGGGCGTGTAGCTTTGCTCTGCCGCCTGGCCCGATCCCGTGTCGCTGCCGTTGTTGCCGCTCGGGGCGCAGGCGACGAGCCCGGACAAAACGAGCACCAAACTGAGCGCGAGGGCCGCGAAACGCGGAAGCGCGCCTCGGGCGGTTCCATGCGGTGTGCGGCTGTGCGCCGTTCCCTGTTCGGTCTTCATCGTACCTCCTTATTGCTTTCTTACCTTCGGATTGCTTCCCTTCTTGCGGCGGGTTTCCGCCGCGAGCCCATCCTAGGGGCGTACGGGATCGGCGGTAAGAACCCCAAACGGGTCGAATGCGGTATTTCCTCCCACCCGAAACGGGTCTTATTGCGAAAAAGAGCAGGTAGTTTGAAAGTCTTTAGGGTTGCTTCTGTGATCCTCGAACGTGACGCACATTTCTCTAATGCGCCTTCGGCTTAGCTTCCGGCGCGGCTTACGCGGTGCCGTTTCCCGTCGCGTCAGCTTTCGCTCTTGTCGATGGCGCGGGACGGTAATGGTACAATCGTGCGCGATGCAAACGCGAGCCGCCAAGGCGGATTCAGCGCGACGGCACGAGAGATGGGAACCGATGCAGTTCGTCAGAACAATACGCCCGTGCAACCTCGGATTGATGTGCATCCATATCTGGATCTACTGTTCGACGCACCGTACGGTTCCAAGCGACGGCATGCCGCTCATGACGGTCATGTACCTCGTGCTGTCGGTCTCGCTCGTTGCGATGGTGTTTCTCGGGAGCACGCGAACCCTGTCCGAACAGATGAAGCACCGCATCGATGGGGCATCTGCCGTATGCATGGCGGCTGCGGCCGTGCTGCTTACCCTGCACCTGCCTGTGTCGGGCGCGGCGACCACCTTCGCCGGTGCTGTGCTCGGCGGCCTCGGAGCAGGGTGGACGTATGCGCGTTGGGCCGAATTCTACGCCGAGCTCGACATCCACTATGCAGCTCCGCTCGTGCTGCTCACCATGGCGCTCGGTTCCCTTGCGAAAACCGCGGTCGACCTGCTGCCTCCCGCGCCCGCAGCCGTTATCCTTGCCTGCATGCCCATCGCGGCCTACGTGACGCTCTACCGCTCGTTCGGCACCGCGCGCCCCGCGCCCGAACCGTACCGCTATTACAACAGCCGCACCGTTCGGTCGCTGTGGCGCGTCGGGTTCGGCGTTGCGGTGTACAGCTTCACCGTCGGGGTCATCCAATCGACACCGCTTGCGCAGATAGCCTCGACCGGAACCGTCGCCATCGTCGCCAAGCATGCAGGCGAAATCGTCGTGGCGCTTGCGCTCTTGGCGTGGGTGGTTGCACTCAAGCGGGGGCTCTCGTTCGGCAGGATATGGAATCTTGTGCTCGTGCTCATGGCCACAGCGCTCATCTTCGCCCCGTATCTCGACGAGGCGCTCGGCGGCTATCTGTTCACGTTCGTCGGCGTTGCGCAAACGTTTGTGATCATCATCTTGTTTCTGGCGCTCGCCGACGTGGCACGGCACAGTTCGTACAGCACTATCACCGTGTTCGCTGCCGGATGGCTCGCTTATACCCTCCCGTTTGCGCTCGGCGATATTTTCGGCGAATCGATGCAGGCTCTTGCTCCCGATGCCACGCTTGCAATGGCCGCTATCGTATGGGTGCTCGTCATCGTGACGCTTCTGTTCTTCGACGAATCGTCGGCGGGCAAACGCCTTATCTTCACCGAGCTGAACGATGGGGGCGACGAGGATACGCCGGCGAAACGCTTCGGCGCCCAGCAGCAGGCGCTTAACGAAGAGAAGGCGGCCGATATGCTCGCGCTGCGCTGTGCCGCCCTTGCTCAGAATCTTAAGCTGACGCCGCGCGAGCACGAGATCCTCGAATTGATGGCACGCGGTAGGAGCAAAACCTACATCGCCGAGGCGTTCTTCATTTCCGAGAATACGGTGCGCGGCCACGTGAAGCACCTGTACGCGAAGCTCGACGTGCATTCGAAGCAGGAGCTCGTCGATCGGGTCGAGCAGGTCGAGGTTCGTCTGTAGCCTTGTGGCCCTCGGGCTGCGCCCGGCGTCCAATCTGGCACGGGGGCTATCTTTTTCGCGTACAATTCTCTATGCTTAGCGCAATGGCGCTATGCGCGAACCGACGCTGCGCGAAGAGGAGATGCCTGTGACGACGCCCTACGACCATGCACGTGCCGGGAAGCAAGACGAGGGCGATATGATCGATATCGAACCCGTCGCAGAAGGAATCGAGTGGAACCCAGAGGTTGGGCCGGGCGGACAGGTTTCGTTCGCCGACGGGGGAGCGGGCTGGACCGAAAGCGCCCTCGACAGCGCGGCGCTTGCCGATATGCAGGCGTTCCGCGATCTTAAAACCAAGCGCAAGAAGCAACGCAAAAAGCGGATCATCGCGGCAGTATGCAGCGTGCTCGCCCTCGCCGTGCTCGCGGCGGGCGGCGTCGCGTGGTACATGGCCGATCAAGCGAGCAGGGCGGTTGACGATTTCGCCCTGCAAACCGCGTTCGTCGAGCGCGGGACGTTTACCGATACCGTGTCCGCATCGGGCAGCTTGAAGCCGGTTGCCTCGGTAAGCGCTACGCCCGAAATAGACGGAAACATCGGGGAAGTGTACGTTTCCGAAGGCGATACCGTTTCGGAGGGCGATGCGCTCTATACGATCGTGAACGACGATCTCGACAAGGCCGTCGCCCAGGCGCAACAGGGCATCGACGAGGCGTACAACGGCATAGCCCAGGCTCAAAACGCCGTCAACGACGCGTACCGCGCGAAAAGCTCGGGGGAGCAGCAGGCCGCTTCGCAGGCGAAGGCGCTTGCTGATGCCAAGGCGGCAGGTGTCGAGGGAGCTGCCGATATGGGAGAACCCGTGTTCGACGCGGCGAGTGCCGATGCGGCCATCAGGCAGGCGGAGCTTGCCCTCAACAGCGCGAACCTCGCGCTGCAGAGCGCGCAGACTACCTACGACGAAGCGGTTGCCCGAGCGGCTAAGCGCACGGTCACCGCATCGATCAGCGGTAGCATCATCGCCGTCAACATCGAGCCGGGCGAAGCGCTCGGCGCTGCTGCGGGATCGTCTACCACGCCGGTCCAGATAGCAGACCTTTCGCAGATGACGGTGTCGATAGCCGTGAGCGAGGTCGATATCCTCAAGGTGAGCACCGATCAGCCGGCTACCGCCACGTTCACGGCCGCCCCCGATCTCGAGTTGCCCGCGCAGGTCATGCGTATCGCCACGGCCGCCATCGGCTCGGGCAACTCGCAGGATATGTACGGCTCGTACGGCGGCGCGGTCACCTACGGGGTCGATCTGCTCATCGACGAGCCCGATCCGCGTCTCAAGCCGGGTATGACCGCGAAGGCCACCATCGTTACAACCACGATCGAGAATACGCTGCTCGTACCCATCTCGGCTCTGCAATCCGGGGGCACGGGACCGAACGCGGTCTTGGTTGTTACCGACAGCGAAACGATGGATACCAAGCTGGTGGAGGTGGAGGTGCTCGCTTCCGACGGAATGATGGCTGCCGTGAAAGCTTCGGCGCTGAGCGAAGGCGATATGATCGTCGCTGGCGGCAGCATGGGCGGCAGCATGGATGGGGGCATGAACGGCGGCATGAGCGGCGGGGTGGTTGCCGAGCCTGCAGGTGTCGAAGTCATGGTAGGGTAGCTCCATGCCGAACGTTGTCGAAGCGCACGGACTTCATCGCATATATGAGAGCGCATCGGGCTATACGCACGCGCTCAGAGGCGTTTCCCTCATCGTCGAGCAAGGTGAGTTCCTTGCCATCATGGGGCCGTCGGGCTCAGGCAAATCGACGCTTATGAACATCCTCGGGTGCCTTGATACGCCCACATCGGGACGCTATGTGCTCGAAGGTATCGATGTATCGGTGTACACGCAAGACGAGCTTGCCGAGGTGCGGGCGGCCCGGCTCGGGTTCGTGTTTCAGTCGTTCAACCTCCTGCCGCGTGCGACCGTGCTTCGCAACGTGATCGTACCCTTGCTCTACACGGCGTGCCCGCGCAAAGAGCGCGATAAGCGGGCGCGTGCGGCGCTGCGCAGCGTATCGCTCGACGAAACGCTCTACGATCACCGCAGCAACGAGCTTTCGGGGGGTCAGATGCAGCGCGTTGCCATCGCGCGGGCGCTTGTGAACAACCCGGCGCTCATCTTGGCCGATGAGCCCACGGGCAACCTCGATACCGCGACGGGAGAGATGGTGCTCGATACGTTCAAAGGATTGCGCGATCAGGGTAAGACCATCATCCTCATCACCCACGAACCCGAAGTGGCCGCCCATGCCGACCGCATTATCCACATCCGCGACGGCAGGCAATCCGAAGAGGGAGCAGCAGGAGGACCGCGATGAAGTTCCTCGATCTGCTGTACGAAACGTGGCATGCGCTTGCGGCGAACAAAGGGCGCTCGTTTCTCACGGTGCTCGGCATCGTCATCGGTATTTCTGCGGTTATTGCGATGACCTCGCTCATCGGGGGCATCCAGAACATGCTCCTCGGCGAACTCGGGTTTGCGCAGGCCAGACAAGTTTCCATTAGCGTGCCCTCGCCCCAGCCGATCACGTTCGACGATCTCGACCACCTTGCCGAAAGCCTGCCCGAATACGAGTTCATCACCGGCTCGACGCAAACCTCGGGCGGCGAGATGACGCTTGCCGACGGGCAGATGACCTATCCTATGGTCGTCGGCGTGAAGCCCGATTACTTCACGGCGAACGGATCGAAGCTCAAAGCGGGCCGGTTCTTCTCCGAGAGCGAAGAGGCGAACGGCGCGCGGCTCGTGGTCATCAATGCGGGGTCGGTCAAGGATCTGTTCGGCAGCGCCGATGCTGAAGCGGTCGGGCAGACGGTGCGCATCGGAAACGACGACTTCACGGTAGTCGGCGTTCTCGAGAGCACTTCGTTCATGTCCTACGGCCTCGCATTCTACATGCCCTACACCACCACCGAAACGCGTCTCGGCAACACCTACGGCATCTCCGAGATCACCGGGTTCGCCCGAGAGGGCGTCGATATGGAAGCCCTCACCGTGAACACGCAAACCGTCGTCGCCCGCTACTTCAACCTGGATTCCCCTGAAGAGGTGTACGTGTTCGCGCTCGATTCGATCATCAAGGAGATGGAAACTACCATGGCGTCCTTCTCGCTTCTGATGGGGGCGGTGGCATCGATTTCGCTGTTCGTCGGCGGCATCGGCATCATGAACATGATGCTTACGAACGTGACTGAGCGCATCCGTGAAATCGGCCTCCGAAAATCGCTCGGTGCGCGCCGCCGCGACATCACGAAGCAGTTTCTGCTCGAATCGATCATGCTGTGCATCTTAGGCGGCGTGTTCGGCATCGCATTCGGGTTTTTAGGAGCCTGGGGCTTAAGCGGCATCATAGCCGCCGTACAGCCCGGCATGACCATCTCTCCGACGCTTTCGGTTGGGGTGGTTGCCGGGGCGGTGGGCGTGTGCGTGCTCATCGGCGTGGTATTCGGCTACTATCCCGCCCGCCGCGCCGCGAAACTCGATCCGGTGGAGTCGCTGCGGTACCAGTAGGGCTAATCTGAAGGTCTGGCGGCGGCGTAATGTCATGCGAGTTCACGCGATTTTACGATACTCGAGACAAAAGCGTATCTAAGACATGCTTTTGTAACTGATCGGGGGTTTCATCGAAATCGTATTGCATCCATCGGTGAATAATTCCAAAATATCCATAGGTAAAAAAAGACATAAGATAAGACTGGCTTTTGCTGCTGGTTTCGTTCATCGGCATCAACGAATCGAACGCCCGCATAATCGCAGTAATGAGTCCGTGTCGGTTAAGCAAGGAGAAGAGCTCGCGATTTTCGTAAACGTAATTCGTGAGTGCAAACCCCCTATCCTCTTTCACCTCTTCTTCACGCAATTCCGCATAGCACTCCCATTCGTAGATGATTTTGAACACTAGCAAAACCTCTTTGCTGTCTTTATTGCCGAAATGCCGATAGAAAGTTGTTCTGCCGACATCTGCCGTCGCGCAGATGGCGCTAACGCTGATGCTTTCGAAATCTTGCGACTTCATAAGCTTTACGAGAGCGTCAGCGAGGCAGAGCTTCAAAAACGCTGTCTGATTCCTTTTCACGAAGACACAAACCCTTCTCTTTTGTTCCGCATAATGATCGGTGATCGTCTTTCTCATCTCATTTTGTTGACAATCGACAAGTGCGGCGTTATAACTCGACAGTACTGTTGATCAGGTGCTGCAAAGAGTATATCTATTTCGCACGCGCTTCAATCTTTAGCGTTTCATTTTCTGTTTCTGATTGGGAGATTATGTCCAACGCGGTAAAGATCGCACTAGCAGTCCTCGTAGGCATCATCGGTCTTGTTGTGCTTCTGGGCGCGGTGGTTCTGGTTAAGAATCAAATAGAATCGCGAACGCCTTGGCTTGCGGATGATTATTATGCAAAGTTCCAATCCGACATGGATATTGAGAAACGGTATGCTGCCTTCGGTTCCCATGATATATCCCATTTAGTGGTGAAATCCGACGATGCTGCGATAGGGAATATACGCATCTGGTTTCCAAGCGAGCTCAAGCACAGCACCCTTGAATACCCCGTGGTTGTCGTTGCTAACGCAAGCAACATGGCTGCCTTGAATTACGAGCCCTTTTTCGAAAGACTTGCGTCATGGGGGTTTATTGTTGTCGGAAACGACGACCGGCAAGCGGGAACAGGGCTATCAACCTCTAAGACCCTTGAGTGCGTTTTGGAATTGGATGGGAATCCCGAAAGCGTTCTCAACGGGAAAATCAGTCATGAGAACATAGGCGCAGTTGGATACTCTCAGGGGGGCGCAGGTGCGATAAATGCGGTTACTGCCTATGAAACGAGCAGCAAATACAAAACGCTGTTTACGGGAAGCGCAGCGTATTCTTTGCTCGCCGAGAACATGGGGTGGAGATACGATGCTTCTAAGATAACGGTACCTTACTTTATGGCGGCGGGGACAGGCGCTTCTGATGACCGAGGAATCGAAGATGTCGAAGCGGAATACGGCGGTGTTGCGCCACTGGCTTCTCTTGTCGAAAACTATACTGCGATAACCGACGATGTTTTCAAGATCCGCGCGAGGATCGCGGGAGCTGAGCACGGTGATATTCAGGTACGTGCGGACGGGTACATGACAGCGTGGATGCTTTACTGGCTCCAAGGAGACGGAGAGGCAGGCAAAGCGTTTTTCGGGGATTCCGCCGAGATTGCGAGAAACGCAAATTGGCAAGATGTTGAGAAAAATCATTAGCATGTGCTGCGTTGCAAGGTGACGCGCCGCTCGGTGCCTTCAACATTTTTACGCTGGTTCTCGCTGTTTAATCCCAACCTGGATTTGTCGTGTAAACGGTACCAATCGGCTTTCGGACAAACATCATGCGTTGGTGTTGACCCTTACGTAACGTTATAGATTATGCTTAGATGCATGGATGGACGATGGTGCTTTTCGGCGCTGCCTTACTTCCATCTAAATCGTATGGCGAAAGACTGAATTACTAAGGAAAGAGCAACTGTAATGAGTGGAAGTCCTTGTACGGCGCATGAGGCCGGCGATCCCGTGCGCTACTCGGTGCACGAACTTGCGAAGCTTTCGGGCGTGAGCGTGCGCACGCTCCATCACTACGACGCCATCGGGCTTCTGTGCCCGAAACGCGCCGAGAACAACTACCGTGTGTACGAGGCGTGCGAGGTGGATCGGCTTCAGCAGATTTTGCTGTACCGTGAAGTGGGCCTCGGCCTCGCCGACATCAAGGCGCTGCTCGACGACCAGGCGTTCGATGTCGAACGTGCGCTCGAAGATCACCTCGCCCGCCTCGTCGAGCAGCGCGAACGAACGGATGCCCTGATCGCAAGCGTTGAGAAAACGCTTGCGAGCAAGAAAGGAACAATAACGATGAACGATACGGAGAAGTTCGAGGGCTTCAAGAAGAAGCTCGTCGAAGAGAACGAACGTACCTACGGAAAAGAGGCGCGCGCAGCAGACCTTCATCGACAGTGGCTCACGGCGTTCTGGAAAGACGGCCAGTACAGCGCCGAAACCCATAAGGGCATCACCGAGATGTACGTTGCTGATGAGCGCTTCAAGCGCTACTACGAAGCGATCGCGCCGGGTGCCGCCGAGTTTCTCCGCGATGCCGTGGCAGCGTACTGTTCGTAGGCTTGACAATCGGGGGGCTGCAGGCTTCCTCGCGATCGCGCGAGTCGGGCTTTTCCGCCGCCAAACCATACTTGGGCGGTGGCGGACGGCCTTTATCCGGATCGCGGCTGCCTCGAAAAACATCGTCGCCCGAAAAACACGCTTTTGGCGGCGAATCCGTGTTTTTCGGGCGACGATGTTTGTGCGTCGAACGTTCGCGCAGCTGCCTGCCTATTCCGCCTCTTCCTTCTCGAGATCCAGCTTAGGCAGCGATGTCGTGGGGATCTTGAAGCACATGAGGTACAGAAGCCACAGCGCCACCAAACCGAGCACGAGCCAGATGTACCAGCGCTGGACGAGAAACGCGCTGATGCCCATAAGTAAAAACGAAATGGTCAGGATGCGCACCTTGACCGATGCGGGGATGCCGCCTTCTTCTTTGAACGGGACGACGTATTTCTTGTACACCTTGGTGGATTGAATCCACGCGTGGCAGCGGGGCGAAGACTTCGCGAACAAAAACGTTGCCAAGAGCAGAAACGGGGTAGTCGGCAAAACGGGTATGAACACGCCGACGAACCCGGCGATGCAGGCAATCCATGCGCAAGCGAGAAGGAGGTAGCGTTTCATGGGTTCCTTTCGTCGGGCGGGCAAAAGCGGCCTCAGCGGACTTCGAGTATAGCAAATGCCGCGTGGATTCTCATCGGGGAAACCCCGCGAGCGGTCGTATCCTGCTAAACTTCCTCTATCTGAAAACTAAACCCGCCGCACATGCACCCGAGAGGTTTCGATGCGGAGCGGCTCGACCGTTTCGGCCCAGCGGATACGCGGCGCCGGGGCACCGCAAGTGTGAGGAGTCACGGAATGATCGACGAGATACATGTGCAGAATGTCGCGTTGATACGGGATGCCCATCTCGTGCCCGCGCGCGGGCTGACCGTGCTTACCGGCGAGACGGGTGCAGGCAAGACGGCGCTCCTTTCCGCGTTGAAGCTCTTGTGCGGTGAACGTGCCGATGCGGGCTTTGTACGGGAGGGATCGCGCTCGCTTCTCGTCGAAGGTCGGATGTTTGCGGAAGGCGACTTGGACGGTACGGTGGTGTCGCGCAAGGTGGGCTCCGACGGCCGCTCGCGGGTTTCGATCGATGGCTCGATGGCCAGCGTGGGCGAGCTTGCCGAGCGCGTAGGGGCTACGGTCGATCTGTGCGGCCAACACGAGCATCAGCGCCTGCTCAAGCCGCAGACGCACGTGGGCATGCTCGATGCATGGGCTGCCGATTCTATCGGGCCGGTGCTCGCGGCCTACCAGGAGGCGTTTTCCCGGGCGCGGGATGCCGCAGATGAGCTCGCCCGTATCGAGGAAGCGGGACAGGCTTCGTCGGCGAAGCTCGAAGAAGCGCGTTTCGTGCTTCAGCGGATCGACGAGGTGAATCCGATTGCGGGGGAATACGAGGAGCTCGCAAGCGCCCTCGCACGCTCGGAGCATGCCGAATCGCTTGCGCGAGCGGCCGATACGGCGCACAAGGCGCTTGCGGGTGAAGCAGGGGCCATCGACGCGGTGAACGCCGCCGCCGCGGCGCTCGATTCGATGAGCGGCGTTGACGAGCAGTTCGGGGCGCAGGCATCGAGTTTGCGGGAAGCCACCTACGTACTCGAAGATGTCGCCCGCGAGGCGCTCGCGTATCGCGATTCGATCGAATACGATCCCGATATCCTTTCAGAAAACCAGGATCGCATGGGTGCCCTCCAAGGGCTCATGCGCACGTACGGCCCGCGCCTCGAAGACGTACTCGAGCGCCGTGCAGAAGCCGCCGAGCTGGTATCGCTTGTCGACCGCTCGGCAGAGCACATAAGCGCCGCCCGAAAAGCGCTCAACGAAGCGGAATCGGTGCTTGCCGACGCCGCAAAAGCGCTCGACGCCGCCCGCAAGAAGGCCGCGCCCCGTTTCGCCAAGGCGGTATCCAAGCAGATGGCTCGCCTTGAGATGGGCGGAGCCGCTATAGAATGCGCAATCGAAGCACTCGAGCGCAGCCAATGGACCAAAACCGGACCGTCGCGGTTCGAGTTTCTTTTCAAGCCGGCAGAGGGACTGACGGCGCGCCCGCTTGCCCGTATCGCGTCGGGCGGCGAGGTGAGCCGCGTCATGCTCGCCATCAAAGTGGTGCTCGGCGAAACCGACGAGGTCGAGACGCTCGTGTTCGACGAGGTCGATGCGGGGGTGGGCGGAGCCACCGCCGTGGCGCTCGCGTCGGTGCTCGCCGATCTGGCTCAAACGCATCAGGTCATCGTAGTCACGCACCTGCCCCAGGTGGCGGTCATGGGGCGGATCCACTACCTCGTTGCGAAGCGCGAGGACGGAGGCGACACGGACGGTAGCGCTGCGGAAGCCTCGGTTGGCGGCGAGGGTGCCGCCGTTCCCGAAACGGTGCTTGTTGAACTCGAAGGACCGAAGCGTGTCGCCGAGGTAGCCCGCATGCTTTCGGGGGATGCGTCCGAGGCGTCGCTCGCACATGCGCGCGAAATGCTCGAGCGGGCATCCGTACGCTAACGGGGTTTGCTTCCACCGCACGTTACAACAGCCGCAACCGAGCTTTCCGCGCATGCCCGCGATGCCGCGCTGAATCCTGCATGTCCCGCACCGGGACAAACCCCGTTGCGCGCGCTTACCGATGTGTCGGGTCATCTCGGCAAAGAGGGCATCCTGCATCCATCTATGCGTTCGATTCCTAAAACTGAGTTTTTCGCCCTACATTTGCAGTGGTATGTAAGGTAAACAATTATATATACGGTATGAACTGATAAAAAGTTCTTGTCGCAGGTCTGTCCATGTATTATGATACCAATCAGTGACGTAATGACTTACCATTAGCGATTTGATAGGAGCATCATGAAAGATAGCGACCACGTATCCGAATACAGCCCCGACTACCTTATGCTAAGGATGTTGGTTGGCTTCGGCAACAAGCTCGGAACCATCGACCGTATGACGTTTCGCGAACTGACGGGCCGCCAGTGCACGCTCATCGCGTCGATCGGATCGTTCGAAGAGCCTCCGACGCTCGGTCAGCTTGCCGAGTGCGAAGGCAGCTCCCATCAAAACATCAAGCAGATGGCTTTGAAGCTGCAGGAGAAAGGCTACGTAAAGCTGCTCTCCGATTCGAGCGATGCGCGTAAGATCCGTGTGACGGCAACGAAGAAAGGCCACGAGTTCTGCAAAAAGCATCACGAGGCCGAGGTGAAGTTCTTGGAGCGCCTGTTCCAGAATGTCAACGAAAAAGAGGTTGCAAACGTGTCGAAGGTCATGAGCAAACTCAACGAGAACCTCGATTCCATGGTGTGCGACGGCCTCAAGCTGGAGTAGTAACCATTCTTTACCAGCGCATTCGCAGGTTTCGATAGCAAAGCGCGAAGAGGCGCGGGCGAACAGGCTCGCGCCTCTTTTGCAAAAAACCGTTGACAGCTTCAGGGGAGCATGTGCTATAGTGCATCCACAATTGAATACCTCAAACCGATGAGGCGAGAGTCAAGCCATCATGAGCACTCACAGAGAGCGGGCGTTGCTGGGAGTCCCGTAGGAAGCTGGATGGTAAATGGTTCGCCGAGGGAAAGGGGAAAGGCCGAGGTTTTACCGAGGCCGAGTATCTGGACCGTGAGCCTGCGTTAAGGGCAGAAAATGTGTTGGCATTTTCGTGAGAGGGCTCTTTTCAGAGTCAAAAAAGGTGGCACCGCAGGTACAAGACCTGTCCTTTTCTCGAAGGACAGGTCTTTTTTGTTACCGCGGCAGCGCGAATGCCGATGAAACCGTACGCCTCGCGTGCGAATTCGTCGGATACGCATCCCGCCCATTTGACTGCCGAAAACCTCAACCGAGCTCGTGCCGGCCGCAAGCAAAGTCCGGGGACGGACGAAGAGAGCGGGTTAGGAAGCCCGCACGAAAGGACTGAGGAACATGGCAGATCAGATCAAACGCGAAATCGCAGCGGAGGCCGTATCGGGCAAAGCTCCCAAAGCGCAGAAGCGCAGCCTCGCGACCGAGGAAAAGAAGGGCTTCGACATTTCGGCACTTATTTTGGTTGCAGTGCTTTTGGCGGCAGGGGCGGTGCTCAAGATGACCGTCGGCAGCTTCGTCAACTTCTTCGGCATGAAACCGAATTTCATCATCGCGATGTACTGCCTGGCTATCCTGCTCGTCCGTCCGAACCTCGGTCAAGCAGCCATTATCGGCCTCATCGCCGGTGCGGTATGCCAGCTTCTGCCCGGCACCCCCTACATCAACTTCATCTCGGAATTTCTCGGTGCGGTTGCCATGGCGGCGCTCATCCGCATACCCATGAAAATCGGGAAGGCGAACTTCTCTACCATCGTGAGCACGTTCTTGGCAACTGTCGTATCGGGCAGCGCGTTCACCATCTGCCTGTTCCTCTTCATCGGCGCCGATGCCTCGAGTTTGGTCGCCTACGTGCCGATCGTTCTGTTCACCGCGCTCATCAACTGCGTGATCGTACAGATCCTCTACGTGCCGCTTGCCAAGATCCTGAAAAAAGAGGCACCGCAGACGGCGCTGGCGTAACCGGCGAAGAACGTACGCGACGCGAAAGGGAAAACGGCATGACGGCGGAAACGAAACCCATCATCACGGTCGAGAACGTGAGCTTCACCTACGACGGCTCGGATAAGCGCGCCCTCGACGCGATCGATCTTTCGGTGGGCGAAGGCGATTTCCTCGGCATCATCGGGGAATCGGGTGCCGGTAAATCGACGCTGTTGTACAGCATGAACGGCATCATACCCCACTACTGCAAGGGCGATTTCTACGGCTCGGTCGCGCTTGGCGGCAACGACACGTTCGAAACGAGTCTGACCGATCTTTCGCGCAAGGCGGCAACGGTGTTCCAGGACATCGATGCGCAGATGGTCGCCTCGGTGGTGGAGGATGAAATCCTGTTCGGCCTTGAGAATTTCGGTGTCGCGAAAGGCGAGATCGAGGCGCGCTTGGCCGAGGCGCTCGATCGCGTGGGCATCGCCGATTTGCGCACCCGCGCTATCTCTTCGCTTTCGGGGGGTCAGAAGCAGAAGGTGGCAGTTGCCGCCGTACTTGCGCTCAAGCCGCAGGTGCTTCTGCTTGACGAGCCCACCGGTGCGCTCGACCCCGCGAGCTCGCGTCAGATATTCGAGCTCTTGCGCGAACTCAACGAAAGCCATGGCATCACGGTTGTCGTGGTGGAGCAGAAGATCGGCCTGCTCGCCGAGTTCGCCAAACGGCTCGCGGTGCTTGCCGACGGAAAACTCGCGTATTGCGGGGCCACGCGCGACGTGCTGCGCAACGCCGCCGAGCTGCTTGCGATCGGCGTGAACGTGCCGCGCGTGACCACGCTTTCGGTGCTGTTGCACGAGAAGGGCTACGCGATCGAGCGGTTTGCGGTAAACGTCGACGAGGCGAAAGACATGATCGAAGGGATCGTCGCATGAAAGCGGTACTCGAATTAATCCGGGCTAGCTACGTCTATGGGGCCCAGGCCAATGGACATGCGGTCGTAAACGATCTTTCCCTCTCGATACATCAAGGTGAGTTCGTAGCGATCATCGGTGAAAACGGGGCGGGGAAAACCACCACGTCCAAGCTCATGAACGGCCTTCTCAAGCCGACCGAGGGAAGCGTGCTTGTGAACGGCGTGCCCACAACAAAGCTCAAGACGAGCGCGATCGCGCACGCGGTGGGCATGCTCTTCCAGGATCCCGATCGGCAGATCTGCCAGAATACGGTGGCCGAGGAGCTTGCGTTCGGGCTCAAGATACGGGGGCTTTCCGACGAGGAGGCTGGTGCGCGGGTCGCCCGGGCGCTTGAGGATTTCGGGTTCGACGGCGAGTCCGCCCCGTTCATGCTCTCGCGCGGCGAGCGCCAGCTGCTCGCGCTCGCGTCGGTCGTCGTCTGCGAGCCCGATGTGCTCATCTTGGACGAGCCGACCACGGGCCTCGATTACCGGGAGTGCATGCACATCATGAGCCGCATCGAGACGCTCAACCGCGCCGGTACGACCGTCGTCATGATCTCGCACGACATGGAGCTCGTGTTCGATTTCGCCAAGCGTGTGGTAGCCATGGCGCACGGGTGCATCGTGGCCGATGGCGCGCCCGAAGCGGTGTTTCGCGATCGCTTTGTCATGGCGAAGGCGTCGCTCGTGCCCCCGCAGATGATCGAGCTTTCGCTGCGGCTTTCCGAAGACTCCCGAAACAAGGGCGCGTTCGACCACGTTACCTCGTCATCTGATATGCTCCGAGCCCTTGAAGCGGCCGGGTTCGAAGGAAGGATGGTGTCGTAATGGCTGGAATGCTGGATTACGCAGCGGGCTCGACGGCGCTCCATCGGATGAATCCCATCGCGAAGATCGCGCTCTCGCTCGGCATCTGCATAGCGGCGTTCATGAGCGACAACTTCGCGTTCCTCCTCGCGCTCCTCGCTTTCAACGTGGCACTCGGCTTCATCGGCGGCATTGGCAAGCGCACGGTATCGTTGCTTATCGGCCTCGTGAAGATATGCGCGTTTCTGTTCGTGTTGCAGGTGCTTTTCATTAGGGCGGGCACGCCGGTGTTCCTCTTCGTGACCGACGAGGGTTTGCGTATCGCGTCGCTTGTGGTGCTGCGCCTCATCGACGCGACGATGCCGCTTGCGCTGATGCTCGCCCTCACACAGATGAGCGATCTGTCCAATGCGCTTGTCAAGGTGCTGCACCTGCCCTACAAGTACGCGTTCACCGTGACGACGGCGCTTCGCTTCATCCCGGTGTTCACCGACGAGATGTCCTCGATTATGGAGTCGCAAACGGCTCGCGGCGTCGATTTCGATACGAAGAACCCGTTGCGCAAGCTCAGGCTTATGCTGCCCTTATGCGTCCCCTTGCTCATCACGTCGGTGGGCCGTACCGAGCAAGCCGCGATGGCAGCCGAGGTGCGCGGCTTTTACCTGCGCGACCGCACGTCGGGTAGCAAGAACTATCCGTTTCGCGCGATCGATGCGCTCGCCGCGGTAGCGATCGTCGCCCTTGTAGCGCTCGCAGTGCTGGTGTAGGAACGAGTACGGCTCGCAAGAACCGAGATGGGAAACACCAACCCGACGGTGCGGACGCTGGGGCGTTTGGCGAAAGGGTTCGGAAAGAAGCTCGAAATCAAATTCGTGTAGCGCATCTGCTACCATAGATGGCCATCAATGACGAAGAAGCATACGGAGGTTCCGTACATGTTCACCATAGGATGCCATCTATCGAGCGCGAAAGGCTACCTTGCCATGGCGAAGGATGCCGTTTCCATCGATGCGAACACGTTTCAATTCTTCACGCGCAACCCTCGGGGAGGAAAGGCCAAGGACATCGATCCCGACGATATTCGGGCGTTTGTCGCCTTTGCAGACGAGCACGGCATACAGCGCATTCTCGCGCATGCGCCCTATACGCTCAATCCGGCAGGAGCCGAGGATCGCGTGCGGGAGTTTGCGCTTATGACCTTCAAGGACGATCTCGCGCGGATGGAGAACACGCCGCACCAGCTGTACAACTTCCATCCCGGCAGCCACGTGAAGCAGGGTATGGACATCGGCATCGAGAAGACGGCCGATGTGCTCAACCAGGTGCTCAACGAAAGCCAAACCACCACGGTGCTCCTCGAGACCATGTCGGGTAAAGGGACCGAGGTCGGCGGCCGTTTCGAAGAACTCGCAGCCATTATCGATCGGGTTGAGCTAGAGGGCCATCTGGGCGTATGCTTGGATACCTGCCACGTGTGGGATGCTGGCTACGATGTCGCGGGCAATCTCGACGGTGTGCTCGACGAGTTCGATCGGGTCATCGGGCTTCGCCGCCTCAAGGCCATCCATCTCAACGATTCGCTCAATCCCCTCGGAGCCCGCAAAGATCGTCACGCGAAAATCGGGAGGGGAGAAATCGGGTTCGATGCGCTTGTGGCGGTGATCAACCACCCGCTTTTGCGCGAACTTCCTTTCTATCTCGAGACGCCCAACGAGCTTGCCGGACACGGCGAAGAGATCGCGCGCCTGCGTGCTGCGTATCGCGGGTAGCGTATCTAGCGGCCCCTGATGGCGGGAAAAGCGCCGACTTTCGCGATGCGTGCTAAGACGGAAAGAAAAACGCATCGCGATGAGTGCTGGGGGGGGGACGCCCTTTGCGTCGTGCGCATGGCGTGCCCAGCGGCTTACGCCCAGATGCCTCCCTGGGCGATGGTGCGAGCGAACTCGATGGCGTAATCGCGAAACGCCTCCTCGTGAGGGGTCAGGTTTCGGGATTTCACATGCGATATTCCGAATCGCCACGACAGCCCTTCGCAGGGCAGTGCAACCACGGCATCGCTCGTTTGGAACATGGCCAGCTTGGTGTGGGGCTCGATCGTGAAGCCGAGGCCGTTTCCGTGGAGGGCGTACTCGTACAGCCAGAATATTTCCGACGAGGGTACGATTTCCGAGATTTCGATGCCATCGGCTTGGCACGTCGAAAGCAGGCTGCGATAGCATTTGTAGTCTTTTCCCGGTATGGCGATTGTGTGCCCGGCGAGATCGGCTACGGATAGCGCTCTTTTTTGGGCGAGGTCGTCGCAAGACGGTACCCAAAAGCAGACGCGGGTGGCGAAGAGCTTCTCGGTTTCGAAGTCGGGATTGTAGGGGGCGAGAGTGAACGCCAGGTCGTAGGCACCCCGAGCAAGGTTTTTCTCGCAGACGTCATCGCTATCCTCATTGACCGTCACACGGATGTCAGGGTTGGCGCTGTGAAACGATTCGAGGAAGTCGGGTCCGAGCAGCCCGATGATGCCGAGCGAGGTGCCCAGTCTGATCTCATGACGTTCCCGTGCCCGGATGCGCTCGAACGATTCAGCAAGGCGTTTGCGATTCTCTTCGAACTGGGTTGCGAACGGTGCAAGCTCTTCAGCGAACGGGGTCGGTTTGAGGCCGCCGTTGGCATCTACGACAAACAACGTTACGCCGAGTTCGTTTTCGAGCGCGCGTATCGATTTCGTGAGTCCTTGCGACGACATGGGCACCTGCTTTGCCGCCGCAGAGAAGCTTCGGAGCCGATAGGCGAGCATGAAATAATCCAGCTGTTCGGTGTACATCGCGGTCCCTCCTGTGGCTGCCAGAACGGTTCGCATCCCTTCGAACCGTGCAGTGCATGCGACGATCATACCGCATTTCCAGTTTTCGTGGGTGCCTGAAAAACCAAAACGGTCGTTTGTTTTTGCAGGTCATCGCATTGCTGAAACCAGTGGTTTCAAGCTGAAACGGCTGGCTGGCGCTCTAGATCTTGTCTGCGCGCGGCCTTGGAGCGCACAATCATGCCATGCAAGGCGGAGTGATTCGGGATTGTCCTGCAGCGTGCAGGATGGATCGTCGAAGCGAAGCCGCCGAAACAACCGAGAGGGAGGATGCATCACATGGGAAATCTTGAGAACACCGACGCCCTGCAAACCAGCGGACTTTCGCGCCGAAGCTTTTTGGCGGGCGCATCGCTTGCCGCGATCGGCGGAGCCGGGCTTGCGTTGTTCGGATGCAGCCCGGATGCCAAGGACGGGCAGGGTGGCGCACCGAGTGCTCCTGCTGCTGCCTCGGGTAGTGCCGAGCAGGCGAGTGGCATCTGGGCAATCGACGAGCTTGCCGAGCCGAGCGAGACTGTGCAGGCCGATGTGGCAATCGTCGGCGGCGGCGGTACCGGCACGGCGGCGGCGATCCAGTGCAAACAGCTCGGTCTCAATCCGATCGTCGTCGACTGCGGGCAGAACTACGGCGGATCGTTCATCGGGACCGAGGGCATGTTCGGTGTCGAGACGCATTGGACCAAGGAAGCGGGCGAGGACCTCACGCTCGAAGAATCTGTGCACGCGTGCCTGACGTACCATCACTGGATCCCGAACCACCAGCTCTACATGAACTTCTTCGGTCAAACGCCCGAGACCGTCGAATGGGTCGAAGCGCTCGGCGTGAAGTACCGCGATGTCGTTTCCCTTGGAATTTCCGATACCACGTGGCATGTATACGAGCGTACCGCCAAATCGAGTCCTGGCGCAACGTTCATGGAGGGCCTCGGCAACGCGGCAAAAGACCTCGGCGTAGAAGCGTATTTCGAGACAGTCGGCAAGAAGGTCATCGTCGAGGACGGCAAGGTTGCGGGTCTGCTTGCCGAAAAGAAGGACGGCTCGGTTCTGAAGATCGAAGCCCCCGTGGTTATCATCGGCTCGGGCGGCTACTCCACCAACACCGATATGATCTACGAGCTTTCCGAGCTCGTGAACGAGAACATCTTCTCGGTCGGTGCCGAACAGCGCAACGGTGACGGGCTCAAAATGGCGAAGGATGCCGGTGCGGCGTTCGCTGAAAGCCCGGGAACGGTTATGTGGTGCGGACCGTGGATCATGGGATCTGCCTGGGGTTCCGACGGCTACTGCGCATCGGTGCAGCCGACGCTGTGGATCAACCAGGATGCCGAGCGCTTCTGCAACGAGGATCTGTGGCTTGACGACTTCGCCGCCGCCGGCATGGCGGTGCGCAACCAGAAGCGCACGTACGCAGTCATGTCGGATGCCGATATCGAGTACTTTGTGAACAACGGCCCGTACGGTCCCGTGTTCACCTTCGGACAGGTCGGAACTCCCATGGCTGATGCGCGCAAGCAGCTCGAGGACCTCGATGCCGTGCATATCGGCGATTCCCTTGACGATCTGGCCAAGGAAGTCGATCTTGACGCTGCGGCGCTCAAGGCGACGGTCGAGGCGTACAACGCCGCGTGCGAAGAGGGTATCGATAAGAATTTCGGAAAAGATGCCGCCTACCTCAAGAAGATCGAAGCACCGTACTGGATCTGCGAAGTTGCCGACGGGTACTACACCACGTGCGGCGGCATCAAGATCACGCCGAACACCGAGGTTGTCGACATGGACGGCGAAGTCATCCCCGGGCTCTATGCCGGAGGCTCCGATGCAGGCGGATTGTACGGCGATTCGTACGACGTAAGCCGCGCGCCGGGATCCCAGGCAAGCTGGGCCATCAATTCGGGCCGTCTGGCCGCTAAGCACGCAGCGGAGTATCTCGGCAAGTAGAACGAGTAGGTCGGGTGACGGCGCCTCGGTGGTCCGAAGGATCGCTGGCGAAGGGCGCACGTGCGGCAAGAGCGTCGCCGATTGTGCACCGTATAGGCCAAAGCTGGTCGCGTACGTAACGCCGGAGCCGCACCCTGTACCCTGTTGATCATCCCCGAGCCGCCCAGTTCCCTTCCACTGGGCGGCTCTTTCTTGCGCGATTCCGCTCCCAAGCGGCGCATGTTCGCTACAATAGGCCCATGAGCGACAAACCTTCCATACTCATCATCGAAGACGACGCCGACATCAACGAAGTGCTCGCGGCGTTTCTTTCGCGGCACGGTTTCGCGTGCACGCAAGCGTATTCGGGCAGCGAGGCGCGGCTTCTCCTCGGGCTGAATCCCACGAGCGCTACGGACATTCGGGGCTCTGCAGGCTCCCCGTGCTTCTCGGACCAGCCTGATGCCGTTGGGCCTTCGGACTCCGCAGGCGATTCGGGCGCCGCGAGCTTTTCGGATGCGGCTTCGCCTCGCACCCGGCCGCTTCCGTTCGATCTCGTGATCACCGATCTCATGCTGCCGGGGATGTCGGGCGAAGAAATCGTGGCCGCAATCCGCAGATGCGGCGATGTGCCCGTCATCGTGCTTTCGGCGCGCGGAGCGGCGGCCGACAAGGTGGAGCTTCTCGGACTCGGTGCCGACGACTATCTCGCCAAACCCTTCGACCTCGACGAAGTGCTCGCGCGCGTGCTCGTGCAGCTGCGCCATGCGTCGAAGGCGGCGGCGGTTGCTGCGTCTGCGCAAGGAAGCGGCGAAGCCGAACGGGACGCCTCGGGACGAGGCCAAACCGTCCGGTTCAAACTTTGGGAAGTCGATCCCGAATCGCGCACGCTTGCCGCTGCGGGCGAGCCGGTAAAGCTCACGCGACTCGAGTACAACATCGTCGAAGCGCTCGTCCGTCGTCCGAAGAAGGTGTTTACCAAGCGCGAGCTGTACGAAGCGGCATGGAACGAAGATTGCTTCATCGAGGAAAAGGCCATCAACGTGCACATCAGCAACATTCGCAGCAAGCTCAAGGCGACACACACCGATTCCTACATCGAAACGGTGTGGGGTATCGGGTTCAAACTGGCGGAATGAGGCGCATGGTTCTCAGCGAACTGTGGGCACCCCGCACCGTTTTCCCGTTGTGTACAGTGGGCGCGCAAATCGGGCGGAACCGCGGGTGTTTCGCGCCGCTTTGTTGTTGCGGCACGAGAGGCGCACGAATGTTGGACGGAGCCCGCGAGTGTTCTATGCCGCTTCTTTACCCTTTCTTAAAGATTTCGAGACGATTGCTGAACACCCTTTCCGTATCGTGAAAGCATACCGAAACGGAAACGAACGAGAAAGGAGCGGATGGTGAACGTAATCGAAACCTACGGGCTTGAGAAGACGTACGGCGGCAAGCGCGCCGTCGATCACTTCGACATGCACGTGGCGAAAGGCGACATATACGGATTCGTCGGCCTGAACGGGGCCGGTAAATCGACCGTCATGAAGATGCTGGCGGGATTGGCGGCCCCGACGGGAGGCGACATCAAGCTGTTCGGCGGCGAGAGCGGCGGTGAAGCTATCAGGCGCATGGGCGTGCTCATCGAAGCCCCCGGTTTGTACGGCAACATGACCGCGTACGACAACATGATGATGAAGGCCCTGTGCCTGGGTCTTGTCGATCCGAAGCGCAAAGTGGAAGAGCTGCTCGGGTTCGTCGGTCTCGGCGCCGTGGGCAAGAAGAAGACCAAGCAGTTCTCGATGGGTATGAAGCAGCGCCTCGGACTCGGCCTTGCGCTGTTGGGCGATCCCGACGTGCTGCTGCTCGACGAGCCCCTGAACGGGCTCGACCCCGAAGGCGCTCGCGAAATCCGCGAGCTCATCGTTCGGTTGAACGCCGAACGGGGCATTACGGTGGTTATCAGCTCGCATATTCTCGAACAGCTCGGGCGCATGGCTACGCGCTACGGCGTCATCCGCAACGGGCAGATGGTGCGCGAGCTCACCGCTGCCGAAGTCGAGCAGGAATGCAGCGATTGCCTGCAGCTTTCTACGGTCGACCCTACGCGTTCGCTCGCCGTGCTCGAAGAGCGTTTTCCGCAGGCACGGTTTGTGGTCATGCCCGACAACTCGATCAGGATCTTCGGTATCGCCGATGCGGCCGCAATCGGCGGCACGCTTAACGATGCCGGCATCGCCGTCCAGGGGCTCTACGCCCACCGGCGCGATCTTGAGGAGTTCTTCGTAGGTTTGATGGGGGCTGAGTACCATGGTTAATATCTTGAGAATGGATTTCTACCGCGCCGTCCGCAGCAAGTCGCTTTGGATACTGCTCGGGTGCATCGTGATCCTCGGTCTCGTCGCCATGGGCTCGATCAGCTATATGCTCTCTCCGGAATTTTTGGAAACGATGCAGAACGCAAGCGGTGCAGCGGCGAGCTCGGGATTTCATTTCGGCATAACAACGCCCGGCGGCGATCAAGTGGATATGGGCGAGGTTAGCCAAAGCATCGAGCAAGCGCAGTACATGCTCTCGGGGCTCACGCCCATGGCGCTTGTCGGCAATATCTTCATGAACGGCGGGGGATTGGCGTGCCTGTTCGTGGTGTTCATCGGCATCTTCTTCGCTGCTGAGTTCGAGAACGGCTTCAGCAAAAACGTGTTCACCGCCTTTCCGAACCGCGCGGTGTTCCTCATAACCCGTGTCGTTGAAATCGTGCTGTTTGCCGTTGTATTCACGCTCGTTACCGTAGGTGCCACGTTGATCGGCGCTGCCGTGTTCGGGATAGAAATGCTCGCTGCGCCCATGGGCGACATGGCGTTATGGTTTGCGCTTGTGGTGTTGGTGCTTTCGGGCATGGGCATGCTCACGGCCCTGTTTGTGTGGCTGACCCGCAAGATGGCCGCAGCTATCGCCATCGGCATCGTAGTGGGAAGCGGTATTATCGTCTCGCTCGTCCAAGCGGTGCTTTCGCTCTTTCCGAGCATCTCCGATCTCGGGAACTTCACGTTATACGCCTGCATGCGCTCGCTCGGCTCCGGCATCGATTTCACCGGCGGGCTCACGAGCGTGCACATAGCAGCCGTCGGTCTCGTGTTCTTGGCCGGATACGCCGCTTTGAGTCTGCTCATACTCAAGAAGAAGGATATCTAAGCCCATGGAAGCTCTGGTGGCGATCATCGTTGTTCTTGTCGGCGCGATCATCGTGCTTGCGATCCAGCTCGTCCGCTCCGAACGGGAACTGCGCGCTTTCGCGCGGTTCCTGAACCGGCGGGATTCATCGAGCAACGCGCGTACGACCACCTCGGTGCATACACGCGGTTTCGTGCAGCTGGGTCAGGCGATCAACCGTCAGCTCGACCGCCACCAGGGCGAGCGCATCGCCGCCGACGAGCATGCGGCCGAGATGCGCCGCGGGCTCACCTACCTTTCCCACGATATCAGAACGCCGCTTGCGGGCGCGAAGGGTTATGCGCAGCTGCTCGAAGGGGAGATCGATCCCGCAGTGCGGCAGCGCTATCTCGAGGCGATCGATCGCAGGATCGACGATGCGTCCAAACTCCTCGATCAGCTGTTCGCTTTCGCGCAGGTGCAGGACCCCGATTATCGGCTCGAACGCGAACCGCTCGACGCAAACGAGGTTTTAGCTGAAACGCTCGCGTCGCTCTATCCGCAATTCCAGGAAAGGGGATGGACGCCTGCCATCGATTTGGCCGACGAAGAGCTCACGGTGCTCGCCGATGCCGATGCGCTTGAGCGGACGTTCCGCAATCTTGCCGTCAACGCTCTGCGCTACGGTGCGGCAGCTCCGACAATCACGCAGCGAGGCTGCGCGATAACGTTTGCGAATCGTGTGGCCGATCCGGCGTCCCTCGACGTTGAGCGGCTGTTCGAGCGATTCTACCAGGGCGGAGAGGTGCGTGCCGACGGCAGCGGGGGCCTCGGGCTCGCCATCGTGTCGCAACTGTGCCGCGCGATGGGCGCTACGGCGCGCGCGACGCTCGAAGGCGATCTGCTCGCGATTACGGTCGAGTTCGAGGCGTAAGCGGCGATCGTACGAGCGCGAATCCCCGGCGAGCCATCGGTCTGCCGGGGCTTCGCGCTTGCTGCTTTGTCGACTCTGCGCCGATGACGGGAAGGCGGCACATCCCATCTGCCGAGACCAAGCCCGATACGCCTTACTGGGTGCGAAGTCCAGGCAAACTTCCGACCAAAATCGTGCCACATGGCACGGTCCGTGTCGGAGAATATTATTCTTGAATAAGAAGCATACTGCTCTGATCAGGCGCTCTGCAAAAATGTTATTCGCATGCCGAAACGCGACGCGACAGGCGTGACAACAATCGTGCCATATGGCACGATTTCTGCAACACGGACCGCCCATCGAGAGCAAATCGAGGATCCAACAAGGGCAAATCGAGAATCTGGCGAGAGAGAACCGAGCGCCGGGCGCTGGACGTTCGGAAAAGAATCGGAAAAATGCTCGTCGGTGACAAATGAACGTCGAGATTTCAGCATGAGGCGTCAATCTGGTATCGTAGGCCGCTATGGACAAGAAGAAACGACATATCGGACGGTGGATTGCCATCGCGTTGGCTGCCCTTGTAGCCGTGTGTGCGATCGGATTCGCCGTGTACGTGAACGATTACTACCATGCTGCTCCCGGAAACGAGGCCTACACCGAATCGTCTGCCGATGCAGCGGTCGAGCGCGGTGAAGGCTACCTTGCTTTCGGTGATCCGGATGCGCAGGCGGGCTTCATTCTCTATCCGGGAGCCAAAGTTGCCTTTGATGCGTATGCGCCTTTGCTCGACCAGCTCGCGGCCGAAGGTGTGTTCTGCGCCGTCGTCGAGGTGCCGTTCAACATCGCGTTTTTCGCACCCGATGCTGCCGCGAAGGTGATCGAGGCGTATCCGAATGTGAAGTCGTGGTACGTGGGCGGCCATTCGCTGGGGGGCGTGGTCGCCTCAGGGTGGGCTGCCGATCATGCCGATACTCTAAAGGGCGTCGTGCTGCTTGCCTCGTATCCCACCGCTGATCTTTCCCAAAGCGGCCTTCGCGTGCTCTCCCTCTACGGAAGCGAAGACGAAGTGCTCAACCGTAGGGCCTACGACGAAGCCGCCCCCAAGCTGCCTGCCGATTTCCAGGAGGTCGTCATCGAAGGCGGCAACCACGGCCAATTCGGCAATTACGGCGAGCAAGCGGGCGATGGGAGGGCGGCTATATCCCCCGAAGAGCAGTGGGAAGAAGCCGCCCGCGCCATCGCGGCGTTTATCGAAAGCACGTGAGCCCAGGCGGCGAGCCGTCGCGCGAACGCCGCAGGCTCCCACGCGTTCAGTCCATCACGAGTTCGCGCACATCGATGCGCTTCACCTTGCGCGCCGATACATAGGCCGCAGCAAGGAACACGAGCGCAAGCCCAAGCGTCAAGCCACAGACCATGACGGGGTTTGTGTCGATGGCGAATTGGGTGACGCCGAACATGCCGAACAGTTGGCTCGCGAGCCAGCTGCCTCCGAGCGAGGTCGCGAGTGCGCCGAGCGCGCAACCTGCGAGCGCCACGAGGAAAAAGCGCAGGGCGAACTGAACGCGTAGCCTCGTCGAAGTGAACCCGAGCGCGCGGTAGACGCCGAGATCCTGCCGCTCCACCAAGAACATGCGCCCGATGATGAGCGACACGGCTAGGAAGACGAGGGCCGCCGCGATGGCTGCCATGATGTAGCCCATGGTGGTGAAGAGCATCTGGATGAGTTCGATGATTGTGCTGGTGTTGCTGAACAGCCCGCTCGCGCGAAGGTCGATGCGATCCCCGAACCGCGCTTCGAGCGTTGCTTTCACCTCGTCGATCTTTGCGGGATCGTCGAGTGTGTACTGATGCCCGATCGCAGGATCGGTTGCGTCCATGCCGAACGTCGAGCACAGCCCGTCGAACGTGAGGATGCACCCGTAGCCGGCGTTGAACATGGCGGAGAGCTTCCCGCATACGATGAGCATATGCTCCGTGCCGTCGGGGCTGGTAACCGGGAATTCGTCTCCGATCTCCAACTCCTTCGCCGAAGCAAGGTTCATGCCCACGAGCACCTCGTTGTCGAGTTTCGGCGCCCTTCCTTCGGCGATGCCGAGGGGGATGGTGGGGTCGCTGAGTCCGACGAACGAGCGGCTTTCGCCACTGAGGTTCACCATGGTGAACGATTCCTGCCACGTGTTCTTGATGCCGGCTGTTTGCTCGACGATCGAATCCACCTCATCGAAATCAAGTGCGTCATCGGCGGTCGCGGCCACGGCAGACAGATCGCTTTTCCACATGCCGAAGGCGTCATACACGGCTCCGGGTTCCCTTAAAGCGCCGCCGATGCCGAAAATGAGCACGATGAACGCGCACATGAGGATCGAGCAGGCAAGCAGGCCCACGTAGCGGCGCTTCGCCGAAAGGACGGAGCGAACGGCGAGCTCGAGATTGAGACACGATCCCGAAACCGTGCGGGAGGCGCGGCTCTTGAAGTGGACGTCGGCCTTTCCGCTCCTGAACGCTACGAGGGGAAAGATGGCTCCAAGCTTGCGCGCCTTCCACGCGATGACGGCTAGGACAAGCGCCATGAGCGCGCCGAGGCACGCCATCGAAGCGAGCGGGACGGCGTTGTTGTTTGCGAGGATGCCCGTGAGCTGCGCGAAGAAGGGAAGGCCGAGGGGGACGAGCGCCATCGAAGCTATGAGGCCGACAGCGAGGCCGATCAGGCTCGTACCCGCATATTCGATGACGAGCACGCGGGCGAGGGCGCGGTTGGGAACGCCGAGGGCCTTGAGCGTTCCGTAATCGGCGTAATCCTTCTCGATGGACGATGAGATGGTGTGTGTGCAGATAACGAGCGCAACAACGAAGAGCATGAGTGCGAAAACTGCCATGATGGCCGAGCCGATGATGACGACGATCATGGCGTATCCTGCAAGCGTGGTTGCGCTGAACATTCCCGACGTCGATGCGCCCCATGCGGTTTCTTCGGCGATCATGTGGGTGAGGTCGTTGGGGGTCATGCCCGTCGCCCGCGCCTCGTCGGTCATGGTTACGTTCAGCTCGACGAGGCGGCAGGGGATTTGCGCTGCGGTAAACACATCTTTGGGAGTGCCTTGTTCGTAGGCCAGGGAGTCAACCGTGTCGGCGAGTTCGTCAAAGGTGTTCGGATCCATGATGAGTCGCTTGCTCTCCATGAACGGGGTGCCGATTTGAGGATCTTCGATAAAACCTGCGATGGTGAGGGTTTTCGTGCGATCGCCCATTTTTAGTTCGACCGTATCGCCGATGTCGACGCCCGGCGATACGAGAAACGAGATGGGAGCGTAGACTTCGTCGGTTCCCGGGGCCTGAGGGTTGTCGACGAGCGACGCTCTGTCGTCTGCGAATACCCGGTAGTCCAGTCCCTCGCCCCATGCCGCGTACAGCGTGGTGGTCGTCGGATTATGATCGACCGCACCCTCGCTGGCAAGGTACTGCGATGGAATGCTGAGCGCTTCGTTCGTTTCGGCCGAGGCCACCCCGTCGATGGATTCTATCTCGAAGATAACGTCGTCGGTGAGGTTGCTTGCAAGGTCGTAAGCGTACACATCGCCGGCTCCCGCTTCCGCTAAGGCCATTTCCTCGCGAACGTTGAGGTCGACGTAGAGCGAAAGGGTGAAGCACAGCGCCGTTGAGGTAAGCGCCATGAGGAAGAACAACCCGAGAAAGGAGCCTTTACTGCGTTTGATGCCGGCGCTCGCCAGCGTTCGTATGAATGCCATGGCGCGCTCCTACCACGAAAACGACGAAAGCCAGGCGCTAACCTGCGCCTCGCGCGGTTTGGCGGAATCGGTGCCGCTCGCCACCCAAGAAGCGAGTTCGAGCTCTCCTTTGATCGCACCGTCTTCAAGGTAGAGGATGCGGTTCGCGCGTACAGCGCACTGCACGTCGTGCGTGACCATGCAGATGGTCTGTCCCGCTTCGTTGAGCTCGCCTAAAAGCGCGAGCACCTCGAGTGTGTTCGCGCGGTTGAGGGCGCCGGTAGGCTCGTCGGCGAACAGGATGTCGGGATCGTTTACGACGCTGCGGGCCACGGCGCAGCGCTGTTGCTGACCGCCCGATGTCTGGCTGGGAAGATGATGGGCGTCAGCGGCAAGCCCCATGCGCTCGATGAGCGCTTGGGCGACCGTGCGCGTTTCGGCGGCGCTGCGGTTTTCTTTGAGGTATCCGGGTACGGCGATGTTCTCGAAAAGCGTGAGGTTCGATACGAGATGGGCTTGCTGGAACACGAATCCGAAGTGCTGGGAGCGCAGGTTCGCCATATCCTGTTCGCGCATGCCGACGATGCTTGTTTCTCGGTAGCGAACGTCGCCTGCCGTGACGGCATCCATGCCCGAAAGGCAATAGAGCAACGTCGATTTTCCAGAGCCCGACGGCCCCATGATGGCGGTGAAGTCGCCTTCGTACAGCGAGAGGTCGATGGCGCTGAGCACATGGGTCTGCACCCCGTCGGAGGCGTAGCTCTTCGAGAGCCTGTCGGTTTGGAGTATCGTTCGTTTCACGGGTTTAGCCTTTCGGTTCGCATTCGTTCTGAAAGGCATGGTATGCGCCCCAACATTAAGACGTCCTTAAGAAGCCGCGGGAAATTCAACGGAAACCCGCAGCCCGGGCCGCGCATCTTCGAGCGCTATGGTTGCGCCCATGCGCAAGGTAAGGTGTTGGGCGATGAACAGCCCGAGCCCCGCTCCCGGCGCGTCGCCTGCGTTTGCGCCACGGTAGAAGCGGTCGAATGCGAACGGCAGATCTTCGGGCGCTATGCCGAGTCCGAAATCGCGCACTTCGATGCGGTAGGCATCCGGCGTGTGCATCCCCGAGATCTCGATCGCCGAATCAGGCGCGTACTTGCGGGCGTTCGCGATGAGGTTTTCGAGCACCTGGCCGAGGCGCTTGGGGTCGTGGGCGACGATGGCTTCGTCGAGGCGCGTGATAACGATGGTTCCCGTTGCGTCGAAGTCTTCTACGGCGCGTCGCACGGTTGTATCGACCGATGCGTTTACGGTGCCGACTTCGATGACGTCGAGGTCGGCGAGGGCGTGGAGAAACAGGTCGTCGGTAAGCTCGGATACCTCGTCGCACTTGCGCATGATCGTTCCCGCGTAGGAAGCGCGTTCTTCTTCGCTTCGCGCGAGGCCGAGCTCGAGCGCTTCGGAGTAGGCTCGGATTGAGGCAATGGGCGTTTTGATATCGTGGGAGAGCGCGGCGATCATGGTCTTGTTCTGATCGATGGCTTCGGCTTCGGCGGCGCGTGCCCGCTTTATCTCCTTGCGCATGTTATCGAACGCCCAGGTGAATCGGCCGAACGGATTGCTGCGTTCATAGGCGAGGGGCGCATCCAGATTGCCGGACGCCACCTCGTCGGCGAACGATTCGAGCCGCATGAACGGCCTCACGACGCTCGCGTACACATACGCCGCTACCGCGCATGCGGCGAGAATGCCTGCAGCGCATACGATCCATACGAGTGCAAGTGGCTTCAGGCTCTGCGCGCTGGCCGCCGCCCGCAGAGATTCCTGGGCCCGTGCGAGCGAGTCATCGGCCTCCTGGAGCGCATTCGCGCCTTCGGCGCCGTGCGCGTCGGTTGCATCGGCCAAGAGGGCGCGGGTTTCGTTGAGCTCGATGATGCGGCTTCTGGTCTCGGAGGCGGTCTGGTCGTTTCCGAGGATCACCGTCGCGGCGATTGCAAGCGCGACGAGCACAAGCGACGCGCATGCGACGAAGCCGACGAGCCTGCTGGTGATGCGGCGAGCTTCGCGGGACGTTCGGGGATGTGCAGCGGGTTTCGTCACGATGCCGTCTCGCACGGGTCGAACCGGTAACCCTTTCCGCGTACGGTGACGAAATGGCGCGGATGCTGGGGATCGTCCTCGAGCTTCGTGCGCAGCCAGTTCATATGGACTGAAACCGTCTGCGGCTCGACATCGGAAAACGGTCCCCACACATCGCCAAGGAGCTGCTCTTTGGACACCGCGGTACCCGGCGCTCTCATGAGGCGGCAAGCGAGAGCGAACTCCTTCGGCGAAAGCGCAACAGGCTCGCCGTTCTTGGCAAGAATGCCTGCGGCTTCGTCTATGGCAAACGGCCCGACGGTGCGGGACGTCGCCGTCGGGTTCGAGAAATCGGACGCTCTGCGCAAAAGAGCCTTCACGTGCGAGAGGAGCTCGCGCAGGGAATAGGGTTTCGGCAGGTAATCATCCCCACCGATGTCGAACCCGGTTATGCGGTCGGTTTCGCTTGTGCGCGCGGAGGCGAAGATAAGGGGAACGGTGCTTGCGCGTCGGATTTCCGAACAGATAGCGAATCCGTCTTCGGTTGGGAGGTTGATGTCGAGCAGCACGAGATCAACGGGGTGGCGGGTGAGGAGATCGTACGCTTCCTCGGCCGAGCCCGCCCGCGTCGTCTCGTACCCTTCCGACTCGAGAAATCGCGCTGTTATGGCCGAGAGATCGGCGTCGTCGTCGACAATGAGAATGCGTGCCATGTATCGCCTTTCGTAGCTTGCGATGGCACTATACCATGTCGGTCCCGTGCGGTTGCCAGCGAGGCCGTGCTTTACCGGCAACGCCTCATCTCTTTCGTGCCGATTACGACGACAACGGCGGTTGCTGCAGCGATGGTGAGGAAAAGTGCTTTCGGGAGTACGTGCATGGCGTGTCCTTTCGCCTGGGTGTTTTGCGCTTGAGCCGCGTTCTTTCCCGGCTCGTTTCCATCGTACACACGCCGCCTTGCATCCACCTTCGGCAAACCTTGCGGTTTCCTTACGATTGGGCCGGGCGGTTTTGCGCATACGGCATATGTTGCGGTTGCCGAGCTTTGTTCAAGGGCAAAATGTAAAAAGTATTTGACATTTTCTACGGATCATGGAATACTCAAAATGTAAAGGAAGTTTGACATTTGAGTATCGGAGGCAAAGGTATGAAGGTGAAGATGGATGAAATGGAACGGTCTATCAGAATGAGGTCCGAGTCTCTCGGATTCAAGTTCGTCCTCATTGTCTTGATCGCTTGGACGATTGTAGAGCTGGTTCTTTATCTCGGGTTCAACCGTGTCTATAACTACGTGCCTTCGCTTTTCCTGATAGCAGCCTTGCTCGTCCAAGGTTTGTACGAGCAATCGATGAAACGCAAGATGGTAGCGGGGGATGACGAATACCAAGAGCCGAGTCGTTTAATGCAGGGTCTCGTAACTGCAGTCGGCGTCATGCTTGTGACGTTCGTCGTGGGCTTCATGGCCCTGTATATCGGGTAGCTCGCTATGAGAAACGATATTAAGGCCTTGCGCAAAGCAGCGGGCCTTCGTCAAGAAGACCTTGCGAATCGCTGCGACGTAAGCCGCCAGACGATTATCGCCATCGAAAACAACCAATACGATCCCTCTCTTTCGCTTGCCATACATCTGGCGCGCGAGCTGGAAACAACGGTGGAAGAGCTTTTCCACTTGGATTAGCTCACGCTTGTGTCCGAAGAAAGTTCGCAGTGCGCTATACTGGGCGTTGCGAAGATAAAAACACGATCCGGCCGGTAGTCCGGATGCGGTGTTTGCCCGGGTTTGCGTTTCGTGGAGCGCGCCTCGAACGAATTCCGTCAGTAACCTGCCTCCTTGGTTGTCCCTTCTTCGCGCACTACCGTGATAGAGGAGGATTCATGCAGGTCAATTCATCATCGACATTGACGATACTTCACGACGGCCAATTTTGGGTCGGCATCTGCGAACGCGAGGAAGACGGGCTCTACGGTGCCCGTCGCATCGTGTTCGGCCCCCATGAGCCGACCGATGAAACCGTGCTCGCATTCGTATGCGCTCGTTGGCACCGGCTTGCGTTTCGGATGGGGACCCGCGAAGGGCGGGAATCGCCGGTTCGGCGCGGCAAGATCAACCCCAAACGTATGCAGCGCATCGTGCGCCGTACAATAGAAGACCGCGGTGTCGGCACGAAGGCCCAGCAGGCTGTGCGCGAAGGCTACGAGGCGGCGAAGACCGAGCGCAAGAAAGAAGATCGCGCCGAGCGCCACGATGAGGCGCAGCGCCGTTTCCAACTCAAGCAGCAGAAACGCAAGGAGAAGAAGCGAGGGCATTGAGAACGCTTTCAGATCCGATTCGTCCGTGTTAGCATCGGTTGCTCGTTGCTCGTTGCTCGTTGCTCGGGTGCGCCGCATCGAAACGGGCCGCCCTGTTCTCCATCATCGAAATTGCAGGGCAGGCCCTACCACAGCCCCATCTGGTTCGGTTCCTGCTTCTTGTACGCCTCGATGATGTCGGGCATCCGATAGAGGATGCCCGCTTCGTTGCAGCGCTTGCGAAACAGGGCGAGCGCTTCGCGTTTGCGCGGCGAGTTGCACAAGTATCGGTCGCCGAACGTGCTCGTGTAGCGTTCGGGCAGGTCGGGTGACACATCGGCGAGGCGGGCAAGGAAGTGCTCCTTCTGGCCGGCGCGCATCGTTACGCCTCCGAGCGTATGGATGAACTTCGCACCCGCTTTCGCCGCAGCGGCCACCAGGGCTTCGATGCTCTCGTCGTTGTCGGTGATGAACGGAAGCATTGGGGAAAACAGCACGCCGCAGAAGATGTTTGCGCGGGCGAGCTCGGCGAGCGCTGCGAACCTTTCGCTCGGAAGGGGCGCGCCCGGCTCGAGCAGGCGGGCGAGTTCGTCGTCGACGGTGGTTATCGTGAGCTTGGCTATCGCCGAGTGCTGCTGTCCGATGCGCTGCAGAAGGTCGATGTCGCGGGTGATGAGCGTGCTCTTCGTGTCGATCGACACGCCGAATCCGTACTGCTCGATGAGTTCGAGGGCACCGCGCGTTACCTTAAGCTCGCGCTCGAACGGATTGTACGTGTCCGACATGGCACCGATGCCGACGACGCCCTTGTTCCTGCGCGAGCGCAGCTCGCGGTTTAAGATGGCGAGCGCGTCGAACTTCACGCGCACCTCGTCGAAGGTATCGATGCGGTAGCAGTCGCTTCGGCTGTCGCAGTAGATGCAGCCGTGCGTGCATCCCCGGTACAGGTTCATGGTGTAGTCGATGCCGAACCACTGCGACCCGTCGTAGCGGACTTTTTGGAGAATACTCTTTGCCTTGATCGTTTTCATAAGGCAAGCATAGCAAAAAGAAGCGGACAGATTGCGTCCGCTTTATGAACGCAAATGGAACAAACCCGAAAAATCCAGTTCATATTCTCTAACAATGGCGCGGGGTTTTTCGACACAGTTTCTCGCGTTGTGTTGCGCTTTGGGCGCCAGCGAAGCTGTACGGCCGCTACCCGGCGCTGACCTGGGAGCGTTTCCCCCGATGACTAGAAAGAGCAACCTGATCGAAGCGAAACATGCTGCCGAAAAACGCAACACAACGCGAGAAACTGCGCATATCGGGAGCGTTTCGCTGCTAGAGGATGTCGAGTCATGCGAGCGATTGCCTGTATGGTGCGGCAAGCATCAAACGTTGACCGTTGTTTCGTTTTGCCACTCTCATGGTGTCGAACACCCATCAAAGAAGAACCGTCACCGAACTAGGCGAAAAGGGCGCTCCGCCAAACGCGCGGTTTGAAGGAGCGCATCGCATGCATGATGGAAGGTCGAAAGGGGAATCCCGAGTTTTCCTTCGGTCCTGGATGAATGCTGGTTAACCGCAGGCGGTGCACCTACGCCGGGCGAATCACGAGCTCTTGGATGAGGCTGTTGTCGAGCGAGCAGCTCGAGTCGTTGCAATTCTCTATCGTGGCGATCGCATGCACAACGGTGCCGTTGTAGTCAGCGTAGAAATTAACGGTTCGCTCATCGATAATGCGGGGGTCGAGCATTGAAAACCCGCTTAAGACGAACTGGTTGTGGTAGAACATGTCGATGGCGCGCTTGCCGTAGGTGAAGAAGTTCTCAAGGCCGACGAGCTGAGGGCAGTAGTCGAACAGACGGCATGAATCGGTGAAGCACGCCGCCAGAGCTTCATGGTCTTTCTTCAGCATTGCATCGACGAAAGCGTTGACGATCATCTCGGAACCTCCTAGTAGACTTTCTCGGAATGCAGCAGCGCATCGGTTCCGCCGTCGACGAACAGCACGACGCCGTTGATGCCCCGCGCTTCGGGCGAAGAGAGAAACACGATGGCGTTGGCTATTTCGGTTGGGTCCATGAGCGGATCGCCGCCGTAATTTGTGGGCACGGGAAGCGCACGGACGGCAACGAGCATCTCATCGGTCAACTGGTCGGTCATTGCGGTGCGCACGTTTCCTGGAGCGACAACGTTCATTCGGACTCCGCGAGCGCCCCAGTCGGCACTCACGCGTCGGGCCCAGCGGGCGAGCGCGTACTTGGTCGCCGCGTAGAACGCGTGGGCGGTCGAAGGATCGTAATCTTTGACGAGTTCGAGGATGCGGTCTTCGTCGGCGTGGTTGTTGAGCATGCCGACAACGTCCATGCGTGCCGCGCCCTGCGCGATCGTGTTCGACGAGATAACGACGCAGTTGCCGCCTTTTTTCTCGAGCAGATCCCTCGCCCCGATTGCCATTTCGGTGGCACCGAAGTAATTGAGGGAAATGATCAGCGGGATGTTTCCGTTGGCCGCCGACACGCCTGCGTTGCAGATCATGGCGTCGATGCCTTCGGGATGCAGGTCATGCAGTTCGGCGAGCGCTTGCTGTCTTCCCGCCCTCGTGGCGAGATTCGCGTCGATATCGCCTCCTTTGAGGTCGATGTTGACTACGGTGTGCCCCTGATCTTTGAGGATCGAGGCCGTTCTGGCACCGATGCCGCTTGTGGCACCGGTTATCACGTAGATACCCATGCGATAAAATCCTTGTCTCGTTTTGGTTTCCCTTTGCGCGCTCAGGATCGCGCTCTGCGGGTGAGCGCATGATAGCATGTCGGCTCCAAGCCTTCGGTTTCCGTTCGATAACAGTGGGATGAACAGCCTCGTTCGGGCGGAATTCGGTAAGCTACGCCATGTGTGGTTACAATTGACAAACATATGTTCGCTATAGTATCATCGTCCGAACGGTTTCAGCTGGGCTCGCGCGCAGCGTGTTGCGAGGAGGTTTTATGGCTTCGAGTCCTGAGTTCGTAGCGTACGTATGCGACCAGCTTGCACCTTTAGGGCAGGTGCATACGCGAAAGATGTTCGGCGAGTACGGGGTGTACTTCGGGGGAAAGTACTTCGGGCTCATATGCGACGATCGATTCATGATCAAAATCACGGAAGCGGGCAGGGCCCTCGTGCCGCACTGCCCGCTCGGCGTTCCGTACGAAGGCGCGAAAGAAGCGCTGCTCATTGAAGATCTCGAGGACCGAGATCTGCTGGTCGAACTCGTCAAGGCAACGTGCGCCGAGCTTCCCGATCCTAAGCCGAAGAAAAAGAAGGTGCAGCCATGAGGGATATCGAAGCGACCATCGGAAAGCTCATCGATCATCAGAATACGTCGTTTCTCGGGTCGGTCGGCGAAGACGGCTACCCTGGCGTCAAAGCGATGCTGCCTCCGAGAAAGCGCGAAGGCATCAAAACGTTCTACTTCACCACCAACACGTCGTCGAGGCGGGTGGCCGATTTTCGTCGTGACCCGAAAGCGTGCATCTATTTCGTCGATCGGCGTTTTTTCCGCGGTGTCATGCTTCAGGGCATGATGGAGGTGCTCGAAGACGCAACCTTCAAAGAGATGATCTGGCAACCGGGTGATACAACGTACTATCCCGAGGGCGTGACCGATCCCGATTACTGCGTTTTGCGCTTCACCGCCGAGCGTGGACGCTACTACCGCAATTTCTCGTCGGAAGATTTCACGGTGGAGTAAACGCGCATGCGGCCGCACCTTGCTCTGCGGCCGCATGCTGGCAGGCGGAAGCACATCTTTCGTTCTCCAAATGTGTCTGCATACGATAGGCGATGCGCTTCGTCTGCTGTCCCGAAAGCGATAGCCGAACGATCAGAACAGGGTTGCCTGCTCCCGATCGGCTTGGCATTTGCTTGCTTTGATGATGTCGTCCATGTGATACGCGATGTTCGCCTTATCGCACAGCTCTCTCATGCGCTTGAGAATATCGTTCAATTCGAGGCTGTAGCAAAAGTACGACGCTCCGTACACTTCCTTGAATTGCCGGGCGAGCTTCGGCGATATGTGCTTCAGGTTATCGAGGAAGAATTCTTTCTGCCCGTCGCGGATGGAAATGCCGCCGAGCGTGTAGATGAACTTCGCGCCGCCTTGATGGGCAAGCTCGACGATCTGCTCGATGTTTTCCCTCGTGTCGGTGACAAACGGGATGAGAGGGGTGAGCATGATGCCGGTGAACACGCCGCCGTCGCTGACTTCTTTCAGAGCGGAAAACCGCTCGCTGCTTGAAGGCGCATGCGGCTCTACCGTTTTCGCCAGCGCATCGTCCGCAGCGGTGACGGTGAACCTGACCGATGCCGAATTCGCCCACGATATTCTCTGCAGCACATCGATGTCGCGGGTGACGAGTGGGCTTTTCGTGTTGACATCGGCCCCGAACCGACAGTCGGCGATGATGGAAAGGGCGCTTCTCGTCACGCGGAGGTCTTGCTCGTGTATGTTGTAGCAGTCGGAAACGACGCCGGTGCTGATGACGCCGCTCTTCTTCTTTGCATGGAGCGCTTTCGCCAAAAGTACGTCGGAATCTTCCTTGACCTGCACGTCTTCGAAATCCTTTATCCCGTAGCAATTGCTTCTGCTGTCGCAGTAAATGCATCCGTGGGTGCATCCGCGGTACAGGTTAATAACGTAATCGACGCCGAACCATTCAGAAGGTTCATATCGGGACTTCTGAAGAATCGTTTTGGCGGGAATCGTGCGAACCATACGCTGCGCTCCTTCGCTATTTCGGCTTGCAGCCGCGTGGCTGTCTACATAACTCATTACCGAAATAGTATAGCGAAGGAAGGCATCGCACCTATGGGGTTCGTGCGGATTCGAAGTGATGAAGCGCGTGAGCGGTGGGCGTCAAGTCTTTCGAGCGAACGTCAAACCTTTCGGATAGGATGGCGGATGACCGTCTTAAGGTTCTCAGGTTTCGACTTGCGTGGATCGCCTAAATAGATCTCGTGATGCCTGCGGGCAAGCGGGAACGGTTCACGTGCTGACGAAATATCGGTATCGTAGCCTTCGGCTTCGATGAAGCGGTTCAGTTCGATGATGGTCGCAGGTTCATCGTCATAGGGCCCTTTATGCAGAATCTGGGCGCAGAGGCCTTCTTCGAACACTTCGAAGCGCGCACGGGAAAGGTCGAGTTCGGGCTTTTTCCGTGAGAGTTCGCCTGCCGCCCATTCGAAAACGGCGGGGGTTACGAAATCGGGCTGGCGAATCATCGAGATCCACGTAAACGCGCTTTTGTCCTGAATCGGCATGCCCTCGAAGGGTACATCATCGGTCCACCACAGACCTTCGAGCGGACTGACGACGTACTCGAAGTACCCTTCCGGTTGCGTTCCTGCCATTTTAGACATTTTGATGGTGAACGAAAGGCCGTAGAGAAGGCTCATTGCGTGCTCGTATTCGCCGCCTTCGACGTTGGGGTCTCCTGTGCCGGGCACCATGATGAAGCCCATGGCAGGTACTTCGACGATTGTCGGTTTCGTTTTCGAAGGATAGAGATCGGGGTATTCCTTCTTGAAATCGAATTTCTTCTCTGCCATGGGTTTCCTTTCCTAAAGAGTATGTGGGCTACTTCGCAAGTGCGATGTAGAGATCGATGTCGGTATCGTTCTCGTCTTCCATCGCAGGATACGCTTCGAAATCGACGGTCCAGGCGCGCCGCGCCGTCAGATCTTCCATCGCCCAGATCTCGTTCCATGCCTGGACGACCGTGTTGACGCAATCGCCGTGCACGGTGAACTTCGCATACGTGCCTGCCGGTATCACGAGTTCCTCCATGGTTTCGGGAACCGGTTCGCCTGAAGATTCGCACCCGACCATCATCGCGTACGTTTCGTCGTCCATGGCGTAATCATAATACAGGCCGAAGCATGTATAGGGTTCGGTTACCGCATCGGGTACCGATTCGGCCATGCCGTTGCCCATGAACGCCTGCCAAAGACCGCCGATCTTCTCGGAACAGTCGGGAGCTCCGTTCGAGGTGCGGATAACGGGTCCGACAACGCGGCGCTCGGGGAGTTCGACGATGGTGTATTCCATAGGTCATTCCTTTCGATTGATGGTGACGGGGCAAGCGTACCGCGAGTAAGAGGACAGGGCATGTCCTCTTTTAAGAAAGAAATCGAAAACCGTCGTTTACTGCGCACGGTAGCGGTTTGCGATGCGCTGCGCTTCGTCAATAAGCCACTGCCTCGCTTCAGCGGGTGCGAGCACCTCGACCATCGAGCCGAACGAAAGCAGATAGAACCTCGTGCGTTCGTCGAGCGTACAGGCAAGCGCGACGTCGAGGTATCCGTCTTCTCGAAACGTGATCATTTCGGGCGCGAACTCCTCGCGAACGCGCTCCTTGGCTTCGGGGTTGAAGCGGAGTTTGAGCTCGGTTGTACCGCGCGGTCCCGCCCCTGATTCTCCGAGCGTTTCGGGTACGGGCCGGTAGGCGAACGTTTCGGGAAGGATCTCCATGTCTTCCCAGTTCATGCGAAACAGCTTGAAGGTGCGCCAATCCTGCCTGGCAAGGCAGTACGCCCGCAGGTACCAGCACGACTCCTTGAACACAAGGCGAGCGGGTTCGACCGTGCGCACGCTTGCGTTGCCCGCAGCGTCGAAATACGAGAACCTCAAAAGATGCCGCGTGCAGATGGCTGTGCGAATCAGATCGAATGCGTGTTTGTATTCGGGCGGAGCTCCCCAAAACGAGAAGTCAATGTCGACCCAATCGACCGGTTCCCGTTGAAACACGCGTGCGAGCCGGTCGCGAGCCGCGTCGTTATCGACCGCCCCGGTCCTTCCGAGGGCCGAGAGGGCGGCAAGTATTGCTTCCTGCTCCGATTCCGATACGAGCGATTTGTCAAGCACGTAGTTGTCAAGCAGGTGGATGCCGCCGCCTTTGCCGCGCGTCATGTATACGGGCACGCCTGCCGCCGAAAGCGCTTCGACGTCGCGGCGGATGGTGCGCGACGATACCTCCAGTTCTCGGGCGAGTTCTGAAGCGGTCATGCATCGCCGGTCCATGAGAAGATAGACGATCTCGAACAACCTGCCCGTTTGCATGGCTTACTCGCTTGGAAGCGTACGGTGCTGCGCGGGCAGCGCTCGCTCGAGCAGCGCATCGACGGCGTGCGCATCGAGTGCGGGGAAAGGGACGATCGGCGCTGGTTCGCCCGAAAACGAACCGATCTGCTTTTGGTACCAGGCAACATCGTGCCAGGCGCCGCATTTGAATCCTGCCTGACGTTGCACGCCCATGAGGTTGAACCCGAGGGCTTCGTGCAACCCGACGCTTGCCTCGTTGGGAACGGTGATCAGGCTGAACACGTTGCGGATTCCCTGGATGGCCAGAAGGTCGAGCACCGCGGTGCTCAGCGCCCGCCCGAGCCCTGCGCCTTTGCTGGACGGTCCGAGGTATACGGACAATTCGGCGTTCCAGGCATATGCAGCTCTCTCGCCGATGGGGTGCGCATAGGCGTACCCGACAATCGCACCGCTCCTTTCGGCTACGAGGTACGGATACTGGTGCACGATGTCGGCCATTCTCGCTTCGAACGATGCGAGGGGGGGCACCTCGGTTTCGAATGTGATGGGGCTATCTTCCACGTACGGTGCATACAGGGCAAGGATGGCCCGGGCATCCTCGATGCATGCGGGTCGCAAGCGGACGTTTTCGGGTGTTCGGCTCATCGAGATGCGTGCCTCCTTTGCGCACGCATGTGCGGCGCAGTCGGTGTTCGGGTGCAATTCTACCCGATAGTCGGTTCTCGCGACGCATCGACGTGCAAACAACAGCAGATCGAACCTTTCCCAGCGTTTCGGTGCACCTTGTCTGTGTCGCGCCCTTTTGTCGAATACCCCAGATTTATGTGGAGATTCGCAGCGCAGTGCATCACCGGACAGCGTTATTTGCCACAATATTGCCTATGAGCAGAATCGCTCGATGTACATTTACTACCTGTGATCAGCAGGTTTTTTATTTTGAAAGGCCGGGACGCCGCATGGCGAGAAACATCTACGTGGGCGGTAAACCGCGATGGTATGAGATCCTGCCGGTATCCCCGGCCCTCCTCGCTGCCGCTCTGGCGGTATTGGTGCTCGGTGGGGGAATCTGGGGCGTTTCGAGCATCCTTGCTCAGGGCGAGCCGGATACGTCCGACCCCGATGTCGGCGCCGTTCTCTCCGAGCCGAGCGATGCTCCTGCGGTCGACGTGCCCGCGGTCGAAGAACCGAGCCTCGCCCTCGATCCGGCTTCCGTTGATGCCGCTTCGAGCGCGGCGGACATCAACCTCTTCTCGGCGCTCGATGCCACGTCTGAGCTGCTCGACTCATCTCAGGTTGCCGCAGTCGAAGACGCTATCGGAGCCATCGCTTCGTACGGCTATCGAACAGGCTTTGTCGTACTCGACCTTTCGACGGGCAAAGGCGTTGGATACAACGCCGACGACGAGTTCTTCTGTGCGAGCACCGTTAAGGCACCGTTTGCCGCCTACGTGTATCAGAATCTGATCGATCCGGGCGAAATCAGCGTGTCGGAGGTATTGGAGAAGGATGTCGAAATCGGCGGCACGGGCGTCATGCTTACCGAGGATAAAACTGAATACGAGCTCGAAGAGGTGTTGGCCGATGCGATCGTGTATTCGGACAACATCGCCTACGCGATGCTGCGCGAGCACTACGAAGGGCCCGCATGGGACGAGTGGACAGTTGCGGCGGGGGTCGAACAGGGCGTGAGCGTAGAAGGGTACTACCCGTTTTGCAGCGCGAAAGATTTAGCGCAGTACTGGATAGCCGTCCAAACGTACCTCGAATCGCAGAGCGCAGGTGCGCAGAGTTTGAAGAACCTGCTCGGAACAACCGAGGTGTCCTTTTTGCGCGAAGCGCTCGGCTCCCGTGCGAGTGTGTACGCCAAAGCGGGTTTCGAGGTGGATTCCGAAAACGGGGATCTAGGGGCCATCAACGATGCCGGCATCGTTTCGGGCCCTTCGGGCGATTACCTGATCGCCGTCATGTCCGATATCGACTACGATTCGGAGTGGCTCACCGATAACGCGTGGCTTATCGTCGACCTCATCGAAGCTCTCGACGATCTCCATACAGCCGTACTCGCTGCGTAGATGCGCCGGTGTCTATCTGCCGCGTTTACTGCTTGAGTTCAGGGCTTCCGACGCTGTTCAGGGTAAGTTTTTGACCGCGCTTGGAGAAATCTATTTGAAGGATTTCAATATATGAGTATCATGCATAGATATGAGCGAACGATACCCATATGGCGAAACACCTCGGCCTCGCGACGGCATTGCGGGGCCTGATCGTGCAAGTGTGCGTTCCCGCCGTACGGTGGAGCGGGTGTCGGTCTCTTTCGGGTCGGGACGCTCGGTGCCCGGCGGTTTCGAGGATGAAGATGCGGGCGATCGCGCAAGCGGCATGCCGCGCGCCTCGAAAGCTCCACAGCGGACGGAGCGCGTCCATCTATCCGATAACCGCTCGGCGGTATACGCGGAAAAAAGGCACGCTCGGGTTGAAGGCGCCGCGCAGCAACGACGGGTTCCCGCACAGGATCGAGGCGCCCGCATCTCAGGACGCTCTTCCAACCGGACTTCGCGAAGCTCTGCAACGCCGCTGTTCGTCGAGGCCACCGCATGCGGCGGGAGACCTCGTGGGTTCTCGCTGTTTCGGGGTTTGGTTGTTGTAGCGGTGGTGTGCTGCGTATGCGCGGGAGGAACGATGCTGTTCGGTGCGCTTGCTTCCGGCGGCCAGTACGACGGTCGTGCCGAAGGCCCATCAGATCTGAGCGCGGCGATAGACGGCGCACTGTCGAGGATCGTGACCGATGCGCCGCATCTCGCTTTGGATGCGGCGGACCTCGATATCGTACCGAGTGGACGCGAAATCACTGCATTCTCCGTGCTTACCGGTACTTCAGAACCCCTTGCCGAAGAGCACGCAGCCGTTCTGCAACGGGCGATTTCGGCGTTCGGCGATTCCGGCTACCATACGGGCTTTGTGGTACTCGACCTCACAACGGGCAGGGGCGTCAGCTACAACGCCGATGAGAATTTCTTCTCGGCCAGTACCGTCAAGGCTCCGTTTGCCACCTTCCTGTGGCAAGAGCTCATCGAAACGGGCGAAGCCGATCTCGGCAGCACGCTTGTCAAAGACGATGTGCGCGGCGGCACGGGCATCATGGCCTTGGAAGAAGACAAAGACGAGTACACGCTCGAGGAGGTCGTGGCTAACACGATCATGTATTCGGACAATACGGGTTACGCGATGCTGCGCAACCACTACGACGGCGATAGCTGGGATGCGTGGACCGCAGGGGCGGGCGTTCCCGAGGCGGAAAGCGAGGCCGGCTGGTATTACAATTACTGCGCGCGCGACCTTGCAAAGTACTGGATCGCCATCGACGCGTACCTTGAAACGAACACCGAGGGTGCGCAGAGTATCGAAAAGCTGTTCGGATCAACGGAGATCTCGTTTATTCGGCAGGCGCTCGGATCAGAGTGCGAGGTGCGTGCGAAAGCAGGGTTCGAGTCCAGCTTCGTTGGCAGTGCGGCTGCGCTCAACGATGCGGGCATCGTGGAAAGCCCGACGGGCGACTATCTCGTCGCTGTCATGTCCGATGCCGATTACTCCCATCCCGAGGCAACGGAAAACGCGACGCTCATCATCGACTTGATCAAAGCGCTCGGCACCGTGCACGACGAGGCGCTGGTCGTATAGCGCGAGAACGTTCCCGTGCTCTGATCGTGCTTGAGACATCCGCGCATTTTGGCAGACGAACCATACCGTTTTTCGATGCGGTGTTCGATCCGCATGCTTGCGCCCATTGCGCTCAAAGCCTCGGTTCTGCTCTGTGAAACCTCGGGGCCTCTGTGAAAATTTTTTCGCACGAGGCGCGCAATGGGTTATACTAACGCGTTACAACACCATACAAGAAATGCTATGACGAAGACAGCATCGCGACACCATGACGCAACCAGAGAAGGGTCTCACCGGCTGAGAGGACTCGGCGACATGCGCGATGATTCACTTTACCAGCAGCGGGGCTGAACGGTCGGATTGCACGACGCCAGTAGGTTTCGCCGGGCGCTCCCGTTACCGGGCAAACGAGAGGGCGGATAGCTTGGCTGCGCAGTGCGCGTAGCGAGCCTTCGCCAACCGAGGTGGTACCGCGAGAGCTTATCTCGTCCTTGGATGCAGGGATGAGGCAGGCTCTTTTTTATTGCCCCGGGTACGGTATGGGTCGTACGCGGGAAGCGAAGACGGAAGGCAGGAACATGGCACTGACAGACGAATTGGGAGCGCTGCGCGAAGAGACGCTTGCGGCTATCGCTCGGGCTGGAGATTCTGCGGCGCTCGAGCAGGTGCGCATAGGCGTACTCGGAAAGTCGGGAACGCTCACCGGGTATCTGAGATCGATGGGCAGCGTGCCGAAAGAGGAGCGTGCTGCCGTCGGCAAAACCGCTAACGAAGTGCGCGTTGCAGTCGAAGGGGCGCTCGAGGCGCGCAAAGCCGAACTCGCTTCGGCCGAACTTGCGGCGAAAATCGATGCGAGCGCGGTCGATGTGACACTTCCCGGCCGTGCGCAGCAAATGGGTACGCGCCACCTTATCAGCGGCATCATCGACGAGATCTCCGAAATTTTCCTCGGCATCGGCTACACGGTGGCCACAGGCCCCGAAGTGGAAACCGACTACTACAACTTCGAGGCGCTCAACGCTCCCGCCGACCATCCCTCGCGCGGTTTGGCCGATACGTTCTACGTGCGAGACCTGTCGGGCGATGTGGCCGCCGTCAAGGGCGAGTCAGACGTGCTTCTGCGCACGCAGACCTCGGGCGTGCAGGTGCATGCGATGGAGCAGCAGAAGCCGCCCATCTACGTGATCGCACCCGGCAAGGTGTACCGCCGCGACGTGGCCGATCCAAGCCATCTTCCGCAGTTCACCCAGATCGAAGGGCTTGTGGTGGACAAGGGCATCACGTTCGGCGATCTGAAGGGCACGCTCGACTACTTCTGCAAGCAGCTGTTCGGACCCGAGCGCAAAACGCGCGTACGTGCCCATTACTTCCCGTTCACCGAGCCTTCGGCCGAGGTCGACGTAAGCTGCGGCATCTGCAACGGCGAGGGCTGCCGTTTCTGCAAGGGCACCGGTTGGCTCGAGATACTCGGTTGCGGCATGGTCGATCCGAACGTGTTCGGCTACGTGGACATCGATCCGGACGAATACTCGGGCTTCGCGTTCGGCATGGGCGTCGAGCGCGCGGCATGCCTCAAGTACAACGTACCCGATCTGCGCATGCTGCTCGAAGGCGACATGCGGTTCCTCCGTCAGTTCTAGGAAGGCGATTCACTTGAAAGTATCTCTCAAATGGCTTAGCGAATACGTCGACGTACCGACGGATGTGAAAGCGTTCTGCGACCGGCTCGATTTGACCGGCACGGGTGTGGAGGGCGTCGAAAAACTCGGGGCGAACTTCGATAACATCGTTACGGGCCAGATCATCTCGAAGGAGAAGCACCCCGATTCGGACCATATGTGGGTCACGAAGGTCGATGTGGGCGAGTGCAATCTCGGGGATGACGGCACGCCAGAACCGCTTCAGATCGTATGCGGTGCGCAGAACTTCAACGCCGGCGATCATGTGGTCGTGGCGATGGTGGGCGCGGTGCTGCCGGGCGATTTCAAGATCAAGAAATCGAAGCTGCGCGGCATCGCGAGCTGCGGCATGAACTGTTCGGAGCGCGAGCTGGGGCTGGGAGCCGATCACGACGGCATCATGATCCTGCCCGAAGATGCCCCCATCGGCGTACCCTTTGCCGAGTACAAGCAGATGGGCGATACCGTGCTCGATCTCGAGATCACGCCGAACCGACCCGATTGCCTCTCGATCACGGGCATGGCGCGCGAAGTGGGAGCGATGTACGGAATCGATTCGGCGAGCCCGCTTGCCGATATGGCCGCCAAGCTCGAGCTCGATGCGGCTGCCGTGGCCGTTGACGAAGCGGTCCGTGTGACGATCGACGATGCGGTGCGCTGCCCCCGCTACACGGCGCGCGTCATCCGCGGGTGCAAGGTGGGGCCGAGCCCCGATTGGATGGTCGAGCGTTTAGCGGCCATCGGCCAGCGCTCCATCAACAACATCGTCGACGTGACAAACTACATCCTGTTCCTCTTCGGCCAGCCGCTGCATGCGTTCGACCTCGATAAACTCGTCGATGGAAACGGTCTTGCCTCTATCGTCATCCGTGCTGCCGCAGAAGGGGAGAAGCTCGTGACGCTCGATGGCGAAGAGCGCACGCTCACCTCCGACATGACCGTTATATCCACGCCCGATCAGGGGGCCGTTGCGCTTGCGGGCGTGATGGGCGGACTCGACACCGAAGTGACCGACCAGACGGTGAACATCGTCCTCGAAGCAGCAACGTTCGAAGCAGGTCGCGCGAGCCGTACGAGCCGCAACCTCGGGCTCATCAGCGAAAGCTCGATGCGCTACGAGCGCGGCGTCGATGACCACGGTATCGATGCGCGATCAGCCGCAGCCTGCGCGCTCATCGTCGAAGTGGCGGGCGGCACCGTGAGCGCGGCGGTAGGCAACGACGCTGGCATCGTAGACGTGTGGCCCGATCCCTCCGAAGCGGTTCGCCTCGAATTCCGCATCCCGCGCTTCTGCGCGCTTATGGGTGCCGATATCCCGCGCGAGGACATTGTGAGCATTCTCGAACATCTCGGCTGCGAAGTCGCCGATGCGGCCTGCGCCGATGCGCTTACCGTCGTTGCGCCGACGTTTCGTCCCGATCTCGTGCGCGAGGTCGATCTGTACGAAGAGGTGCTGCGCCTGTGGGGCATGGATCGCATCGCTCCGACGCTTCCCGGCGGCCGTGGGCGCATCGGGACACGCAGCGCCTTCGAGCACGCGGTTGCCACCCTGCATGCAGCTATGCAGGCGAGCGGTCTGAACGAGACGATGACCTATTCGCTCGTCGAGCCGACCGAGCTTGAGCGCCTGCGGATGAAGACCGACGACTTGGGCGTAGCCGTCGAGCTTATCAATCCGATGAACGCCGATCAGTCGGTCATGCGCCAGAGCATCATCCCCGGGCTTTTGCGCTCGGTCGCTTACAACCAGAGCCATGGCGTGAAGAACATCCAGCTCTACGAGATCGGCGCAGTGTTCTTCGGTGCCGAGGGCAGGAAAAAGCCCAAGGAGAAGCAGAAGCTTGCAGGTGTGCTCGCGGGGGCGATGGGTGACGCGGCATGGAACGTCCAGCCTGCGCCGTTCGACTTTTTCGATGGCAAAGGTGCGATCGAGAACCTTCTGCGCGAGCTCGCGGTGCCGAAGGTGCGGTTCAAGGCGCTTTCCGCCGACGAGGCTCCCCATCTGCAGCCCGGGCGCGCAGCCGAGGTGCTTGCGGGCGGTGCAGTGCTCGGCTGGGTGGGCGAGATTCATCCACTCGCAGCCGAAGCCTACGAGGCGACGGGCCCCGTGGTCGCATTTGAGCTTGACGTGGACGCGCTCGTGAAAGCGAGCCGCCCCGCGCGCGATTACGTAGACGTACCGGTGTTTCCCGCCGTGTCGATGGATGTGGCGCTGGTGGTCGATGAGGCCGTGACGCACGAGAAGCTCATGCAATGCATGTCGTCGGCCGGCGGAAAGCTTCTCGAGAAAGCCGAACTCTTCGACGTGTATCGCGATGAGGAGCGCGTCGGTGTGGGCAAGAAATCCATGGCCTACGCGCTTACGTACCGGGCAGCGGACCGCACGCTTACCAGCGAAGAGGTCGACAAGGCCCACGCCCGCCTCATTCAGAAGGTGAGCGCCGCCACAGGTGCCGAGGTGCGCGGGTAGCAGCAAAGGTGACTGTCGCCCGTGTAAGCTGACGGGCGGCAAGAGGGAAGCGAGTAGGGGCGGCGCGCATTGCCGCCCCTTTCTTGCGCGGACGCATGAATGCCCACGGAGCGCTACGCCGCTGCCTGTCGCCCGTAGCGCTCCGCGGCCGTTTCGCTGTCTGCACCTCTATTCCTGATAGGTACCCTATGACTGGTCAATAGGGTTCCGTTGCGAAGGTTTAGTCGAGACTAACTTTTGTTGTGCTAATGAATGAGATCGTGATCTGGGTATACGCTAGAGATCGTATCCGTGATGGAAGCTCGACTGCAAAAACTTGGCTAAACGAAGGTAGACTGCCCACCGGGTATTTGCACACAAATGGCTCGGCTCGCCTTTCGCTTCGCGGCGGGAATGATCGCTGGTATCAGCATCGGTTAGGCGACAACGATGGGAAAGATTGTGGGCGAGGCGGTGACTGCGCTCCGATGCGCTCCGAGCGGGAGTCGTCCGCCCCCGCCGTCTAACCGGGATCGGCGTGCTTTCCGTAGAGCTCGCGACAGCAGCCTTGTGCATCAAGTCGCCAGAGACTTGCGTCAGTGACGCTTGACGGCGAAAAGAGCCCCGAATGCACACTTTCTCTCGATGTGTTGCGCTTTTGGGCCTCCGAAGCCTTCTCGGAAGTCTGGCGGCGGATCCCTTGTCTGCGTGCGGATAGTTGCAAGTCTCTGAGCAGGTAATTTACTCGGAGCGGAAAGAGCCGATCTCCCGTTACGTCTTTCAAACGCAACACAAGGGCAAAAACTGTGCAGGGTTGCTTGATTTTCGCTGTAGACCAATATTGGCGCACGTCTGCTCGGAGCACTGATGCGCTGGTATCGCCATCGGGTGCTATTCGGGCTAGCATCGATTTCTTTCGAAGAGAATTGATGCAAAGGTATTTCGTTCAGCAATATGCGTTGGCGCAGCTTCGCAGAAGCGCGCTTCAGGGGCCTCGGGTTACTGCGAGGTCCTCTTTATGGATGCGATATGTATTATGTTGACAAATATGATAAACACAACAATAATGCGTTTACGAAATTGGGTTCAATACACGCACGCTGGATACGAATGGAGTATACGCAATGGACTACGCCACATTGACGATCGAAGAAATCAAAAACGGCTACCGCTACGATGAGGTCGAAAAGGCCTACGTCTGCAATTATTGTGGGCGCAGGTTTGACGAAGGGCAGGTGTTCCCGATGGGTGATCGGTTCTATGTACCCGAATACGCGGCACGGGAGCATATCGCCGCCGAGCACGACGGTGCGCTCAAAAAGCTCATCGAGGGTGGCGCGAAGTACAACACCTTTACCGATACCCAGAAAGAGCTGCTCGGATTGTTCGCCCAAGGCTTGAGCGACAATGAGATCGCTGCAAAGCTCGGCGTCAAAGCCTCCACGGTGCGCCATCAGAAGTTTACCTTCCGCGAAAAAGCCAAGCAGGCGAAGTACTATTTGGCGGTTTACGACGAGGTATTCGGTGAAGGCGGCGCACGAAAAGCCGACGACATCGTGGATATTCCCAACACGGCTACCATGTTGGACGATCGCTACGTGATCACCGAAAAAGAACGCGAGCGCATTCTCCGAAGCGAGTTCGAGAGCATGAATCCCTTGCGTTTGCGGCACTATCCGCTCAAGGCGAAGAAGCAGGTGGTCGTTTTGAGCGAAGTCGCGAAACTGTTCGAATTCGGACGCACCTACACCGAGGCCGAAACGCGCGAGATGCTCGGCGCGGTCTACGGGGATTACAGCATGCTTCGTCGCTACCTGGTGGATTACGGTTTCATGGGCCGGACGAAAGACGGTTCGGAGTACTGGTTGAAGTAAGCATGCAGCGAAGCTGACTAAGCTTCACGTCCAAGGCAGCTTATGGAAGCGGCGTGCTTGGCGGGGTACGATGCGTGAGCGACGGGATTGGATCCGAGGGCGGCCTATAGGGTCGCCCTCGGTTTCCTGTACCGTTTCGCATCGAATACCAGTAGAGGGATCATCGGAGGGATGTATAATGAACCTGACTGTGCATGGCGTACCGGGCATGGAGGTGCTGTATGGGCAATCGCGGAAGCTCTGGTAATCGAGTTGTTGTGGTATGCCGGTGGGCGGAGGCGGCTTCTTCCCTTATCGGTTCGTTGCTGCTGATTGTCGTAGCGTACATTGCGGTGGCTCTTGTCAACATTCTCGTCAGCCCGAAGGCAACTGGTTGGGAAGCGGCAGCTGTGTGGTGCGCGCTCTCGGTTGTCGGTATCGTTCTGCTGTTGCTCGCCATTCATCTCTTTTCCACTGTCTGCAGATGGACGCGGAAAACAGGGCTCTTTTTCGAAGCCGATAACATATCCAGCCTCAGAAGCGTCAGCTTGCTGCTTTTCGTCCTTTCGCTGTATACCGCCGCTGGATGTGCTGGGCTTACCATGTTTGCAGGGTATTCGGAAGAAGGCATGCTTCGTCCCCTAGTGGTTTGGATAGCGCTTTCCTGTCTCATCCTGGCTTCACTGCACGTTCGACCGCAGTCTGCGTTACGATGCGGCGCGGTTGGCTGCCTCGAGGAGAGCAGCTGACGTATTCGAGCTGAGCTTGGCGCGAATGTGATACTGCTTTTCAAGTCTGGTTTGCAGCGAGAAGCGAGCAGGCACGCAGGTGTTTCAGTGCGAAACCGTTTTTTTGAGCCAGCGGCATTTCCCTCAGTTGATCTTGTTCCCGCGTAATCAACCAATACTCCATTGCGTCAACCACTTGGATATCCCATACTGAGGAACATCGAGCCGAACAAACCACTCGGCAAACTTTCATCCATAGGGGTACCATGAACGACATCAACCTCGGCACCACGATCGCGCGCCTGAGAAAGCAAGGGGGTCTTACGCAGAACGATCTTGCAGAGCATCTCGGGGTTACTAAAGCAGCGGTCTCGAAGTGGGAGGTCGGGCAGAGCCTGCCTGATGTGGCGCAATTGCCGCGGATCGCCGCGTTTTTCTCGGTCACTATCGACGAGCTGTTCGACTATCGCCCGCAGATGTCCGAAGCTCGTGTGAAAGAGGTTGCCGTGAGGCTTTCGAACATGCTCGGCGATGACCCCGATGCCGTCATTGTCGAGTGCAGACGCTATATCAAGGAATACTATTCCTGCTGGTCGCTTGTTGTCATGCTTTCGAATCTCATGTATACAGCAGCGGTTCACGTGAGTCCGGTAGAACCCGACCCCGCTATCATCGACGAAACAATGGGGTATTACGAGCATGTGGCAGCGCATTCGGATAACGTCGAGCTAATCAGAGCTGCGAAGTTCGTCATTGCGGGCATGGCGATGGCGCAGAAACGCTATGAAGAGGCTATCGAGCGCTTCGAAGAACTCAAACCCGCTCAGCCCCTTGAAATCGAATCGTCGCTCGCCTCGTCGTATCAAATGATCGGTGAAACCGAGAAAGCAATCGAAATAAACCAAGAGCACCTGTACTGGAGCATTTTCGGTGTGGTGAACAGCTGCACGGCCCTTCTTTCGCTTTGCGGCAATGACGGGGAACGCCTTGAGATCCTTATCCATGCAACGGAAAGCGTGATCGATGCATTCGGCCTTTCGGAGACGAGTCCAGCCCATGAGCTTTCGTTTCACTTCAATGCGGCAACCGCGTACAAGGAACTCGGCGATCTCGATGAAGCGTACGCCTGCCTCGATCGTTATGCCGAGCTGGCCGCTCGGGCAGACGAGATGTTCGCCGTCGACCTTGAACCCGGTGCATTGTTCGACAGGCTCGATCATCTGTTTCGCCCCGATGCCGATGACGCTGACCGTATATATCTTGAGAACACGATGGCGGGACTCGGAAAAATCGGGCTCGTCCAGATGCTCGCATTCAGCCCCTCATGGGCCGATGCGCACGATGATCCGCGCTATCAAGCGGTATTGGCAAAAATCGAAGCGGCATAGCGCGTATGTCGCGCCCATCGCAGAATCGCACGATAGTTCCGGGCGAGTTTGCTCACAGCCAGCCGAATGGGTCGATCCTAAAGCAGATGCAAAATATCAGGGGAATTGCGATTGTGCCGGCAACGATGACGAAGTATCTGAGCGGCGACTGCTTGCGTTCGACGGGCTTGCCCTGAGCCGCAGCGGTGTCGGCAAGAAAGCGCATGTCGTCGAACAGGCAGGCCAGACGAAAAAGCATCCACGTGATCACGGTGCCGAGCCCTACGAAAAGGATGAAAATCAGCAGTAACCATATCATGACCATCGTACGCACCTGCCTTCCGTTGGGTGTAAAGCTTCTGGGTGCCCACCTATCGTGTTGACCAGTATAGCAAGTTAATGATCTCGTGCAGTACTGTATCTGCACCAAAGCAATATCAGCCAAAGCGGTTTGCCGATATGGGTTTAATCGGATCGCCGCTTGTGCGGGTGTTGTTCAAGGGGTTCGGGTGCATCTCGAACCCCTTGATACTTTTTTGACATTCGTCTGGTATCGTTCGCTTGGTAGGGCAAAACACACGAGAGCGAGGTTCATGGACGACAAGCCCCTCATACTGATAGCGGACGACGAGCGCGATATCGTGAGCATGCTCAAAAGCTATTTCGAGTTGAACGGATACTTGGTGGCAACCGCTTTCGACGGCACGCAGGTGCTCGAGCGTGTTGCGAAGCACGTTTTCGATGTGATTCTGCTCGATGTGAACATGCCCTCGCTCGACGGCATCGAAGCGTGCCGGAAAATTCGCGATACGGTGTCGTGTCCGATCATCTTCCTCACGGCGCGAGTCGAGGACATGGACACGATCGATGGGTTTGCTGCAGGTGGCGACGACTACGTGACCAAGCCGTTTTCGCTCGATGTGCTCGGCGCTCGGGTGGCAGCGCATCGTGCGCGCGATAGACGAAAACGCACGCAGAGCACCGTGCGAATCGACGAGCGGCTATCGATCGATTTCGCACGCCGAGCGGTGCTTTCCTGCGGCGTCGAGGTGTCGCTCACGAAGAAAGAATACGAGATCTGCGCGTTGCTCATCAGGCATGCGAACCAGACGTTCGATCGCGATCGCATCTACGAGCTTGTTTGGGGTGAACCCGGCGACGGTTCGGTGGTCACCGAACATATCCGCCGACTGCGCAAAGCGCTTGCAGAAGCGGGCGCCGAGGTCGATTACATTAAAACAGTGTGGGGGGTGGGGTACCGATGGGAGGCATAGAGTGCCCCGACATCCCGTGCGTATCGGTCGACGGCCCCGAGCGCGAGGCGTCTTCCGCATGTGATACTGCCGAGTCCAAGCCGAGTTTGCTGCACCCGATCAGGTGCTTTCGCCGCTTCATGCGTTCGTGTTCGCTCAAAACCGCGTTCGTTGTCTATGCGGTCGCCGCGACAATCATTGCTCTTGTCGTATCGACGTTTGCGGCGAGTTTGCTCGCAAGCCAAGCGTCCGAGATATGGTATACGTACTCGGAGCGTTCGGGCATGTACCTCTATTCGGAAGCGAAAGACGCGCTGGTGCCTGCGGAATCGCTTTCCTGGTACACCGAGGGGGGCGATCCGGTATACGTGGAAGCATCTGGTCTCGATGAGCCCGATCCCATCCCGATTGATAAGGCCGCTGAAGCAGAGCGGGGTATGCGGGTGTACGACGGGCGCATTTTAAGCGACGAGCAGCTTGAAAACGGTGCAACCGAAGGTTCTCTCGAACTATCCTCTCTTCCCGCCTACAACTCACGTCAGCTTTCGTTGCTTGGGGACGGCGCTTCCTCGGATGCAGAAGCGCTTGATATGCTGCCGCCCAACGACGAGGGCGAAGTGCCCGCTTGGTCGCCCGTCTCATACTATGTGACCTTCCAGTCGACGAACGGGGCCTACGATGCGCTGCAGCTCATGGCGTTCTTAGTGTTTCCCGTGGTGTTCGTCGCCGTGTTCGTGGTGGCTGCCCGCCTGTTCTACCGCAGCAATTTGAAGCGGCCGATCAGCGCGATGGACGATGCGGCGCAGCGCATCGCTTCGAGCGACCTCGACTTCAAGCTTGTTGCGGATAGCGAAAACGAGCTCGGGCATCTCGTCGGCAGCTTCGAGGACATGCGTTCGGCACTCGAGGCGAACAACCGCGCGATGTGGCGTATGATCGAATCGCGCAAGCAGACGAACGCCGCCTTCGCACACGATCTGCGAACGCCCTTGACGGTACTCAAGGGCCATGTCGAGATGCTCTCCACCTATGCACGCAAAGGTGCGCTCTCTCCCGAGCAGATCGAGGACATGGCTCGCGCATGTCAGCGCCAGGTGGTGCGCATTGAGCGTTATGTCGGGGATATGAGGGATTTGGCAAAGCTCGAAGACGCAGCGGTGGTCTCCGAGGACACCGCTACAAGCGAGCTAATCGAGCGGCTGGCCGAATCGGCACGAGCGCTGGCAAGCGAGAACGGTAAACGGTTCGAAGCTATGGCGTCCGCCCTGCCCGACACGGTACACCTCGATGCGGCCGTCGTTTCCCGCATCGTTGAGAACCTACTTGCGAATGCCGTTCGGTATGCGGAGGGCTCCGTTGTCCTGAGCTGCTCTGCCGCAGGAGCCGATCTCGTCGTGACGGTGGAAGACGACGGGCCGGGCTTTTCCGACGAAGCACTCAGCCGCGGGCTCGAGCCCTATTATCGCGACACGTCCCGCAGCGATTCGTCGGAGCATTTCGGATTGGGACTCGGCATCTGTGCTGTTCTCGCTGCGAAGTGCGAAGGAAGCGTGTCTCTTTCGAATCGGGTTCCGCACGGCGCGTGTGCGGCGGTTCGTTTTCCCGGTGTTTTCAAACGTTGATACTTATTTGAGAAGTGCGCCCGATGATGGTTCTTAAGCCGTTTTGAAAGGACCAACATGGGCAAAGACGTTGTTGAAATAAAACCGAAGGCGGCACCCGCTTTACCGAGCGCTCTCAATAGGCTGCGCACGAGTCGATGCGGGGAGCGCGAGCAGGGGAAGGGCGATGCCGCTTCGTGCAGCGCAAGCGGGCGGGGCGCCCTCGTAGCGAAGCGCGTCGCAGTCGTGTTGGGCATGGCGGCGGTTCTCGCGGCCACGCTTGCGTGGATGGCAGTGTACGGAAAGGATGCGCTTTCCCTGTTCACCGACGGACCGCGTCTACAGGCTTGGGTGGGCGAGCGCGGACTATTGGCTCCTGTGCTCATGGCGCTCCTCGTGGTTGCGCAGGTAGTTGTAGCCGTCCTTCCAGGTGAGCCGCTTGAACTCGGAGCAGGCTACGCGTTCGGCTTTTGGGAAGGGACAGCGCTTTGCCTCGTCGGCAGCTTGATCGGAACGGTCATCGTCGTGGCGCTTACGCGCACGGTGGGGATAAAGGTTGTCGAGCTGTTCTTTTCGCGCGAGAAAATCGAATCGGTGTCGTGGTTGCGCTCGTCGAAGCGCTTCGAGCTCATCCTGTTCGTGTGCTTTCTCATACCCGGCACGCCAAAGGACATTATGACCTACGTTGCAGGACTCACTCCCTGCCGGGCATCCCGCATCGCGGCCATCACCACGATCGGACGCATTCCCTCGATCATCTCATCGACGCTCGCCTCTGCGTATGCAGCCGAAGGCAATTGGGCCGCAACGGCTATCGTCGCCGGCTTGACGCTCGTGCTCGTCGTGATCGGAGTCGGAGCCTATGCGCTCGTCGCCAAGCGTGAGAAGTCTTCCTGAAGGCATCGAATTCGAGGATTATTCATGCGTGGTCGGGTGCAGCGGCACTTAAGCCTTAACGCACTTGAAACAAGGCGCATACTCCCCCGAAACAAACCGCCTATACACTCAAAGCACCACAGATGCGGGTGCTCGGCACCTGGAAGCCTGCCGTACGGATCTGCAAACTCATCCGACGCGATCGCATCGCTTCCACCGCTTTCGACGCTCTGCCGAAATCGGCGGTGCGGTGCGGGGTCCCGTATCTTCGTACAACGAGGAAAGGCGAGGTGTTCGGTATATGCCTCTACGTGAAGGTGACATACGAATCCCTTCCGGCTGTGCCATTGCGGGGATTATGGATCGAAGCGGCGGACTGCACGACGGAAGCGACATTCTGAAGGCCATCGCCTTGATGCACGATCGCAGCAACGGTCTCGGAGGCGGATTCGCTGCATACGGCATATACCCCGAATACAAGGAGCTCTACGCGTTCCACATCATGTACGAGAGCAAAGAGGCGCGCAGCGCTACAGAAGCCTATCTCGATCAGCACTTCATCGCCGAGAAGCAGGAACGTATTCCCACCGAGTCGGTGCGTAGCATCCAGAATCCGCCCGACATCTGGCGCTATTTCGTGGCGCCGCACCCGGTCAAGCTCACCATGAGCGGGCTCGATGAGGCGGAATACACGATGCAGCACGTGTTTTACGTGAATGCATCGATTCGTGGGGCGTTCGTGGCGTCGTCGGGTAAGAACATGGGAGCGTTCAAGGGGGTCGGCTATCCCGAGGAGGTGGGGGAATTCTACCGCATCCGCGAGTACAAGGCGTGGCTGTGGACGGCTCACGGGCGCTTTCCCACCAATACGCCCGGCTGGTGGGGCGGGGCGCATCCGTTCACGCTGCTCAACTGGTCGATTGTGCACAACGGCGAAATATCGAGCTACGACGCGAACCGCCGTTACGTCGAGCAGTTCGGATACGACTGCACGCTCATGACGGACACCGAGGTTATTACCTACCTGTTCGATTTGCTCATCCGTCGCCACGGATTCTCGCAGGAAACGGCGGCTCGCATCATGTGCGCTCCTTTGTGGGACGAGATCGACGCGATGCCGCCCGAATACGCCGCGTATCAGACGGCGCTTCGGTGCGTGTATTCGAGTGCGCTTGTGAACGGACCCATGTCGGTCATCCTCGGTTCCGATGAGGGGCTGCTCGCGTTGAACGATCGTTTGAAGCTGCGGGCGCTCATGGCGGGCGAGAAGGGCAGCATGGTGTATCTCGCAAGCGAGCAGGCCGCCATCGAGATCGTGTGCCCCGATGTGGAAAACGTCGCTCCCATCGACGGAGGCGTGCCTTTCGTCGTGCAGCTGGACGAGGTGGCGGCGCGCAAAGCGCAGGAATCGCACGAGAACACGCCCGTGAGGGATCGGCCGCTCGATCATGTGACTGGTGTGCTTCCCGCTTCGAGTAAGGGGGTGGCACACTATGCTTGATTGCGTGATTCCGCGTTACAAAGTGCTGCGCGAAGCCGATCTCTGCACCTCATGCGGCGTATGCGAGCGCTCGTGCTCACATGAGGTGCATAAGGTTGACGATGCGCTCGGCCGAGTTACCGCCCATCATGCGAAGTGCGTGAACTGCCAGCGCTGCGCAGTCATGTGTCCGACGGATGCACTTGCCATAACGAGATGGCCGCAGGTGGCAAACGGCTCCAATAACTGGACGCTCGGCGTCATGCAAGACATTGCCAAGCAGGCGCAAACCGGTGCCGTGCTGCTCTCTTCCATGGGCAATCCTCAGCACTATCCCCTCTACTGGGATCATCTGCTCCTGAATGCGAGCCAGGTGACGAATCCCTCGATCGATCCTTTGCGCGAACCCATGGAAACGCGGGTGTTCTTAGGCAGCCGTCCTGATAAGCTGGTAGTGAACGAGCGCGACCATACGCTCGTGTCGCCCGTGCCGCCGCAGCTCAAACTCGATATCCCCGTGATGTTTTCCGCGATGAGTTTCGGGTCCATCTCGCTTAACGCCCAGAAGTCGCTTGCGATGGCGGCACAAGAGCTCGGTACGTATTTCAACACGGGGGAGGGAGGCTTGCACAGGGATCTCGAACCGTACGCCGATCACGCGGTGGTGCAGGTGGCGTCGGGACGGTTCGGGGTCGATATGCACTACCTCAACGCTGCTTCGATGATCGAGATCAAGATCGGGCAGGGCGCCAAGCCCGGCATCGGCGGACATCTGCCTGGCGAAAAGATCGACGAGGAAGTGTCGTGCACGCGCATGATCCCGCAGGGCACCGACGCGATCTCGCCTGCGCCCCACCACGACATTTACTCGATCGAGGATCTGCGTCAGCTCGTGTTCTCGCTCAAGGAGGCCACGCGCTACGCCAAGCCGGTCGCCGTCAAAATCGCCGCCGTCCACAACGTGGCGGCCATCGCAAGCGGCATCGCTCGGGCAGGGGCCGACGTGATCGTGCTCGATGGCTTCCGCGGCGGTACGGGCGCGGCGCCAACCCGCATCCGCGACAACGTGGGTATCCCCATCGAACTTGCGCTTGCGGCGGTCGATCAGCGGTTGCGCGACGAGAGCATCCGCTCGCAGGTAAGCCTCGTGGCTGCGGGCTCCATCCGATCGTCGGCCGATGTAGTCCGTGCGGTCGCGCTCGGGGCCGATGCCGTGTACAGTGCTACCGCTGCGCTTATCGCGCTGGGATGCCATCAGTGTCAGGACTGCGCAAGCGGGAAATGCAGCTGGGGGATTGCGACGCAGAGGCCCGACTTGGTGCGCCGCCTCGATCCTGAGACGGGGGCCGAGCGCGTTGTGAACCTCATGCGGGCGTGGAACCGCGAGATCGAGGAGATGATGGGCGGCATGGGTATCAATGCAATCGACAGCCTTCGCGGAAACCGACTCATGCTGAGAGCGGTGGGTTTGAACGACAACGAGCTCGACATCCTCGGCGTGAAGTACGCAGGGAGGTGATGCAGGTGAACGATCTCTCGACCGAAAATGCTGCAGTCCACGTGTCCGAAAGCGCACCCGTGCAAACCGCATCCGATGCGGGCATGGTGCTCGGGAGCACAGGCGGACGTATAGGGCAGGTGGTGACGCTTGGAACCGAGCACTTCGCCGAGGCGAACGCCATGGTGCGCGAGGCGCTCGAACGCGCCGACACTGTGGAAGTGCGCGATGCGTTCGCGCAACGCTATCTGGGGTGCGGCATGTCCTCTGGCAAGACGCTGCTCATCCACGGCGTGCCGGGCAATGACATGGCCTGTTATCTAGATGGCGGTGCCGTCGAGGTGTTCGGCAACGCGCAAGATCAGATCGGCAACACCATGGACGACGGCAGCATCGTCGTGCACGGGCGTTGCGGCGATGCGGCGGGCTACGGCATGCGCGGGGGCACGATTCTCGTGCGCGACGGGTGCGGGTGGCGCGTGGGAATCCATATGAAGCAGTTCAAAGGTAAGCGCCCAGCCATCGTCATAGGCGGCGATGCGGGGAGCTTTCTCGGCGAATATATGGCGGGAGGCGTAATCGTGCTTCTGGGTAAGCCGGGCAATTACCTGGCCACGGGCATGCACGGAGGAGTCATGTATCTCAGGTACGAGCTTGCCGATGCCGATGTTCCCGGTGGGCTAGTGCAAAAAGCAGCCGACGATGCGGATAGGGCCGTCATCAAACCGCTGCTCGCCGAATATAATCGCTGTTTCGCTGATGAGCTCGGTGCGTCCGTCGATGAGAGCGGCAAGGGCTTTTTCTGCCTCCGCCCCGCAACGTCGCGGCCGTATGAAAGCATGTATGCCAACTGATTCGCGCTGCGCGATCGCGTGCGCGATGCTATGACCCGCTGCCTAGTACGGGGGCCGCGCGGTTTCGGGCCGGACTGTATCTGTGGCAGTCCGGCCCTTTTACATGGGATAATACGACTTTTGGCACACCCGGCACCTATGCGGAGCGGACACCGCGTTGACCGCCATCGCGTCGGCCGAGGCGGCCCGCAAGTACGTCCCGTACCTGCGGGCCGCTATAAAAAAACGAGCCCCGCTCTGGGGCTCGCAAAACAGGGTAAGCGCATCGGTCGAAATTAGTCCTCGCACTCCACAAGCTCGATCTCGAAGTTGAGGTCTTTGCCGGCCAACTCGTGGTTCATGTCGAACGTAGCCACGCCGTCGGTGATATCCTTCACGAAAACGGGGAAGGGCTGGCCGCCGGGGCCCTGCATGTAGATGGTCTGGCCGACGGGAAGCTGTTCACCGTTGGGAATTTGGGATACGGGGATCTTCTGAATCAGCTCTTCGTTGTACTCGCCGTAGGCGTCGGCGGCGGGGATGTGAACCGTTTTGGTCTCGCCGACTGCGAGGTCTTTTACGGCGGCATCGAATCCGGGGATCATCATACCGGCCATGCAGGTGAATTCGATGGGTTCGCCGCGGTCCACGGAAGAGTCGAACTTGGTACCGTCGTCAAGCGTTCCGGTGTAGTGGACCTTGACCTTTTTGCCCTCGTTGCTCATAAAAGAGCTCCTTTCAAAAGAAAACAGTGGGTTCAGTCTACCTGAACGGCCAGCCCGCACTCGCCCGCAGCGACCAACCTGCGCCGCTTCGTCACAATTTCGTAATCGCGCGGTGCCCTTGGTTCAGCACCGATCGAGATCGGTCACCGCAAGCAGGGTGATCGTGAAGTTGAGCGCCTTGGCTATCGCGTCGTGGTTCATATCGAACACGGCCTTCTCATCGGTTACTTCAATGACGCGCGCGGGGAAGGTCTGCCCCGTGGGATCTTCGAGGTTCACCATCTTGCCCACGGGAAGTTTGAGCCCAGGCGGAATCTTCTCGCGTGGCACTTCGAGAATGCGCTCGTCGGTGCGCTCCTCGTACGCCTCGTTCGCTCCGACGTGTGCGGTACGCGTCTCGCCGATTTCCATGTCGCGTACGGTGTCGATGAAGGCGGGCGGCATCCATCCGTCGATGCACGGAAACTCGATCGGGGTGCTCTGGTCGATGAACACGCTACCATCATCGAACGTGCCCACATAGGACACCTTCACCATCTTGTTGCTGTTATCCATGGGTACCCGCTTCCTTGCTGCACGGGAGCTCGAAGATGCCGCAAGCTCGTGCTGTATGCGCACCTGCTTGCAGCGCATCCCATCATACGCCATTGCGATTCGGAAGCTTCGGTTCAGGGCCGTTCTTCTCGAAAAGCATCGAAGAGGTCGAGCAATTCCATTTTAGTGTGAATGCCCATTTTCTTGTAAATGTTGTAGGTATGGGTCTTGACGGTTCCGGGAGCGATGAAAAGATTCTGCGATATGTACTGGGTCGTGCGACCTTTGAGAAGCAGGTCGAGCACGTCCGTTTCTCTGTTGGACAGCTGCCATGCGATTCCGAACTGCTGGATGCTCTCATCTGTCGTATGGTGCGGGTTGTTGTTCAGCGCAAGCTTCTCTTCGAAGCCTCGCTCTTCGGCTACGCCGCTGAGAGAGAACACCTCCTTCTCGGTGAACACGAGGGTCGACGCGATGACAACGATTACGATGCCTGCGCCTGCGGCTACGGCAACAGGCGAGAACGATGGCGGCAGCGTCGCCGTCGCCATGCCGAACACCCAGCCGAGCAGCATCCCGATCGTAATCGCGAAACGGGCAATGCCAAACGTCCGCAGAGGCGGAAGGTCGTTCATCTTGATCGCATTGCAGAAGTCGTTGAGGATCAATATCTCAAACGCGAGGTATGCGGTCATGATGAACGCGTTCGCCGCGAAGAATCCCCCTTGGCTCACGAGCAAAAGAAGCGCCAACCCAACGGAGAAGGCAAAGGGCACGAATCGGTACAGATAGTATATGCCGCGTGCTTTCTTCTTCGAATTGTATATCAGGGCGAGCGCGATTCCCAACCCGATACAGCAGGGGGCTTCAATGTAGGGGCCTGCTATGCCTCCGCTCAAGCCGTTGCACACAGCCATGCTGGTGATCAAGCCGAAGACAAGCGCATACAGGCCGAGCGCGGTCGTCATCCTGCTGATGTAGGGAAAGATGGGAGCCTCCCTGTGTCCGTTCGCCCTAATCTCGCTCAGCATCGTGCCGGACGATCCCGTTTCGTGTTGGTAGAGCTTGTTCGAATAGAAGAACGTAATGCCGGAAAGCAGGGGAAGAAGCAGAGCGCATACGTTTGCCGCTTCCGCTCCGGCCCACGCGATGCAGACGAAAAGAATCGAGCCGACAGCATACGACAAGGTCATGTACAGCGCCGTTTCTCCGAGTTTCATGTGGCCGAAAAAGCTGAGCCACAGCATGAATATCGAAGCGTCCGCACAGGCGACGAGGGCGATCGTAAGCGGCGAAGCGCCGAACGTGATCAGTGCAGCGGAACCGAGCGACCCGACGATGCTTCCTACGCAGAGAAGAAACAGGCGTCCTTTTGAGGACGAGAGCCATGCCGAGAACACGATGATGAGAACGATACCGAGCAATCGGAACAGAAGCTCCATCGCCTCGATCGGTTGCTCGGGCTGCAGCGCTCCGAGAATCGGCGTCGGTGATACTCCGACGAGAAACAGCCATGCCCAATAAAACCCGAACCCGAGCATGCGAACCGGAAAGAGCGTCTCAGCCTTCATGGTGTCCCCCTGACACGATTGGCCGCCTCTGCGGCCCAGCTATGTACTTTCTTACCCCATCTCAGTGTAAACGGTCGAGGCCGCATATGACATAAACCAATAGTCGTAAAGACACTTTCTACCCTTTTGCCGATTCGAAAACTGCGTCGAGGCACCTACGATTCCGCATGAAGCGTCCTCGCTGAAGTTTGCGGGGGTACGGATTGCGTAGGAGGAGATGAGTGCTTATGGGTATCGAAACGCGGGGCGAAACGGTCTACCGCGGCATCGCGTGGTCGGCGTTCGCGTGCAGTGCGAACACAGCGGCCGTAGACGTGAAGGACGGAAAGATACTGCGTATCCGACCGCTGCACTACGATGAGGTATCGACGGAAGAGGATCGAAAGCCGTGGCGCATCGAAGCGCGCGGCAAAGTGTTCGAGCCGGGCGAGAAGACGCTGCTTCCGCCGCTTTCGCTCACGTACAAGAAGCGCATCTATTCGAAGAACCGCGTGCTGTATCCTTTGAAGCGCGTGGACTGGGATCCGAACGGCGAGCGAAATCCGCATATGCGCGGCATCTCCAAGTACGAACGGATCAGCTGGGACGAGGCAACTACCCTCATCGCTTCGGAGATCAAGCGCATTCACGATACGTACGGCCCGCTCGCTATCATGTGCCAGGCCGACGGCCACGGCGAGACAAAGGTCGTGCACGCCCCCCACGGCGCGCAGGCGATGATGCTCGAGCTGTGCGGCGGCTACACGCTGCAGGCCCGTCAACCCGACAGCTGGGAGGGCTGGTACTGGGGTGCGAAGCACATGTGGGGTATGGACCCGGTAGGCATGCAGGTCAACCAGAGAAACCTGTACAAAGACGTATGCGAGCACGGTGATGCGGTATTGTATTGGGGCTGCGATCTCGAAACCACGCCCTGGGGCTGGGGCGGGCAGCAGCCGAGCCGCATGGCGTACTTCTTGGAAGAACTCGGTTTGAAATCGTTCTTCGTTTCTCCCGACCTCAACTACACGGGCGCGTGCCATAAGGGAAAATGGATACCGGTGCTCCCCAACACCGATGCGGCTTTGCAGCTTGCGATCGCGTACGTGTGGATTACCGAAGGAACATACTACAAAGAGTACGTCGAGAGCCATACGGTCGGATTCGACTGGTTCGAGTACTACGTGCTCGGCAACGAGGACGGTGTGCCGAAATCGCCGAAGTGGGCGGAAGAAAAATGCGGCGTGCCAAGCTACACCATCAAGGCATTCGCCCGCTATTGGGCGAAGCACGCCGTATCGATCGCGCATGCGGACGGTGGCGGCATGATCCGCTCCCCGTTCTCGCACGAACCGGCGCGCTTGGAGATCGTGCTCTTGGCGATGCAGGGGCTGGGCAGACCGGGAACCGGCCAGTTGCACCTGATCGAATTCGGCCAGTTCGGCTTCGACGAGTGGAACCCGATGCCGCGTTCGGAGAAGTACTTCGAGGTGCCTGGAGCCTACCACGGCTGGATGGAGACGATCGGCAGGCAGAACTTCTTCCCGAAAACTATGACGCCGCAGGCGCTTACCTTGCCCGAGGGAGAGAAGCTTCGCTGGTACGGCCATGTTGTGTGCACGGCCCCGCGTGCCGATCAGTTCGTTCCGTTCGAGTTCCCTGCAGACGGTGCACCCATGATCCATATGATCGTATCCGATTCGCCCAGTTGGACGACCTGCTGGAACGGCGGCTTTACCATGCAGGCAGCTTTGCGCAACGAACGCGTGGAAACCATCGTGATGCAGCATCCGTGGTTCGAGAACGATACGGTGTTCGCTGATATCATCCTGCCTGTGAACACCATGTTCGAGGAGAAGGACGTGGCGGTGGACAACTGGTCCGGCCAGTTCAACATGATGTACATACAAGACGACTGCATCGAGCCGTTGGGCGAATCGAAATCCGACTACGAATGCGCAATCGAGGTCGCCAAGAAACTCGAGCCCTACGGCGGTCCCTACGAGAACCTCGTCGAGCGTTATACGCAGGGCAAGTCCGTCGACGAGTGGATCGAAGCGGGTTTCGAGAGCGCGCAGGCAGACGGCCTCATAAGCTACGAAGAATTCGCGGAAAAGAAGATGTGCCTGGCTCCGACGGCTGACGGATGGGAGGACGATCCCGTTGCGCTAAGCGCCTGGTACGACGACCCCGCTTCGCAGCCGCTTTCGACCCCCACCCAGAAGATCGAGATCTACTCAACCGGCTTGGCAGAGCATTTCCCCAACGATACCGAACGTCCCATCGTGCCGCACTGGATCGAGGAGACCGAGGAGCACAAGGAACGCATCTCAAGCGAGCGGGCAGTGAACTACCCGTTTCTCATGGTTACGAACCACCCGCGGTGGCGCGTTCATTCCGAGCACGACGACGTGACGTGGATGCGCGAAATCCGTACCTGCAAGGTCGAAGGCCCCGACGGCTATCTGTACGAACCGGTATGGATGAACCCGGTGGACGCCGGCAAGCTGGGGCTTAAGGATGGCGATGTGGTCCGCATCTACAACGAGCGTGGAAGCGTTCTCGGCGGCATGTACGTCAACGAGCGCATCATGCCCGGAGCGGTGTACCAAGACCACGGCGCGCGCGTCGATCCGATCGTGACGGGGAAGTGCGGACTCGATCGCGGCGGCGCCAACAACCTCATCTGCCCTACAGCAACCACGTCGAAGAACGCCGCCGGCGAAGCCACCAACGGCTTTCTCGTCAACGTCGAGAAAGTGGATGTGTTCGCCTTGGCGCAGCAGTACCCCGTCGAGTTCGGCCGCGAATACGACCCGTCCGACGGCCTGCGCGTTGCAGCTTGGATGGCTGACGGGTGTGCGGGCGATGTGAGTACGAAGGCCGAAGCGTAAACACCGCGCCGGGCTCCCACGGGGCGAAATACGACGTGAGACGAGACGAAATCGGAGATGCCATGAAAGTTTTTGTATTTGATCTCGACAGGTGCAACGGCTGCCACAATTGCCAAGTCGCCTGCAAAGACGAGCACTGCGGCACAAGCTGGCTTCCCTATGCGGCCGAACAGCCCGAGACGGGGCAGTTCTGGTGCAAGGTCGATGAGGAGGTGTGCGGGAAGGTGCCGCATGTGCGCGTGAACTACCTCCCACGCCTCTGTAACCATTGCGACGACGCTCCCTGCATCGCCGCGGCCCCCGATGCGGTGTACAAGCGGGAGGACGGTCTTGTGGTAATCGATCCTGCTTCAAAACACGATCCAGAGGCCTTGGTTGCATCGTGTCCGTACGGCGCGATCTACGTGAACAAAGAGCTCGGGATTGCGCAGAAGTGCACGGGGTGCGCGCATCTGCTCGACGACGGCTGGGCGGAGCCGCGCTGCGTCGATTCCTGCTGCACGGGTGCCTTGCGCTTCGGCGAAGAGGGCGATTTCGCTGACGAGATCGCACAAGCCGAAGTGCTGATCCCCGAAGCGGGTACAGCACCGCGCGTGTACTACCTGAACAAACCCCGCCGCTTCATTGCGGCAACCGTAGTCGATATCGAGGCCGATGAGGTCGTGGAAGGTGCGGCGGTCACGCTGATGCGGGTCGCTGACGAGGCAACGGTCGCGACGGCGAGAACCGACGAGTTCGGCGACGTCTGGCTTGAAGGCCTCCAGCCCGATCGTTATCGCATGTCTATTCAAAAAGAGGGGTATTTAGAGCTGTTCCAGGAGTTCGATCTGTCCGAAAAAGACGGTTCGGTTCCCGAAATGAGGTTTTACCGGATGCCTGTCTTAGCGTAGCCGCCTTGGGCGCAACCGTCCGACCCCGATTCTCGTACGCGAGGATCGGGGCCTTGGGGCGTATCGAATCGATTCTATAAGGAGGTATGTATGAGTTCGAAATCTGGGGGAAAAGAGAAAAAGGCTTTACAGCGTGGGTACGGGATGAACGAGCTGCCGAAAGTGGGCGAGCTGGGCGCTTTCGGCTTACAGCATGCGTTGCTTATACTGTTCCAGACGCTGCCCGCCCCGCTTTTGATTGCGGGAGGTTTGGGCATGGGCCCGGTCGAGACATCTATCTTGATTGCCTCTGCCCTGTTCGTCAGCGGCATCTGCACGTTCGTGCAGAGCTTCGGCGTCGGCCCGCTCGGCGCAAAGATTCCCATGGTCATGGTAGGCAGCTTCGTGTTCATCGCGCCGGCTCTGCTGATCATCCCGCAAGCGGGATTCGGCGGGTACATGGGTGCGTGCATCGTGGCCGCCATCATCTGCGGCATCGTGTTCGTCCTGTTCTCCGATTGGCTGAAGGTCATATTCCCGTCCTTCGTTTCGGGAGCAGTGCTGCTCGTGCTGGGAACCGGCCTCATCGGCAACGCGCTCGCTAACTGCGCGGGCGGCAGCGGAGCGGCTACGTTCGGCGACCCGATCAACCTAGCGCTTGCAGGCGTTACGTTTCTCATCACGCTCGTGCTGAGCGTCTTCGGTAAAGGCTTCATCCAGGGGGCGGCGCCGCTTATCGGCATGGCTGCGGGTTTCGTCGTCGCCATCGCCATGGGTATGGTCGATTTTACGGCTGTCTCTGAGGCTGCTTGGTTCGGCTTGCCGCAGCCGCTCTACTGGGGCATATCGTTTCCGATCGATGCCTGTCTTGTTATGACGCTCATTGCGGTGTGCGGCGTCGTCGAGATACTCGGCACCACCGCCGCTACCACTACCGTAGCCGACAACCGTATGGCGACGCCTGGCGAAACGAAGAAGACCGTCCTTACCCAGGCTGTCACGAGCGTGTTCGCCGGATTGTTCAACGCGGTTCCCACTATCTCGGGCAGCGCGAACATCGGACTTATGGATGTGACCCGCGTGTTCACGCGCTACGCAGTCGCCGTTGCGGGCGGGTTCGTGCTTCTGATGGGACTGTGTCCGAAATTCTCGGCCATATTCTCGGTCATACCGAACCCCGTGTTCGGGGGCGCGGTGCTCATGCTGTTCGGTTCCATCCTCGTCAACGGCATGAAGATCATCATGGATTCCGAGCAGACGTCGCGCACCCAGACCATCCTTGCGGTTTCCCTCGCAGTCGGCATCGGCTTCAACTCCGTGGCCGGTGCGCTCGACCAGTTCCCGTTCTGGGTGTCCACCATGCTGTGCGGCGTTCCGGGCACGGCGTTCGTGGCGGTAATTCTCAACGTCATCCTGCCGGGTCGCAACCTCAAAAAGCAGTCCGTGTATGCCTACGAAGCCTCGCTCGGCAAGGTTGAGGCCTCGGCGATAGCGGCAGAGTACGGAAGCATCGAGGCGGGCGAGGGAACGGGTTCGGCTCAGAAGGCGCAAGCGGTACCTGACGCGACTGCCGATGAGCCGCCTATGAACAAGAGCTGATGCATGCAGGCGGGCGCGGCGTGCGCTTCGGCGGCGCCGTGCCTGCTTCGCCTGCAGCCGAGGGCTCGAAAGCTTTCGGCCGCGGGCTGGCTGCACTCGGAAGCCTCGCTGCCCTTTGTCCCGCCTTCAGCGGCGTGAGGCGTATACCAGCGGCCCAATGTTGTGGCCAGTACTAAGGGGGAGACTATGAAATCGCAAGGATATGGGATGAACGAGCGCCCTCCGGTGCACGAGCTTATTCCGTTCGGCATCCAGCATGCGCTTCTCGTAGCGTTTCAAGCGCTGCCGGCGCCGCTCTTGATTGCGGCGGGGCTCGGCTTCGATCCCGCTCAAACGACGGTGCTCGTTGCCTGCGCGCTGTTTGTGGCGGGAATTGCCACTATCGTCCAAACGCTCGGAATCGGCTCGGTCGGCGGAAAGCTGCCCATCGCCATGGTGTGCAGCATCGTGTTCGTTTCGCCGGCGCTCTTCATCGCGCCGCAGGTCGGATACGCCGGCTATGTGGGTGCATGCCTTGTGGGGAGCATCGTGTGCGGTGTGGTGTTCGTCGCGTTTTCGGACAAACTGAAGACCATCGTTCCGTCGTTCGTTTCGGGGGCGGTGGTGTTCGTCTTGGGTACGACGCTCTTGGGCGTTGCATTGGGGTACTGCGGCGGAGGATCGGGCAGCGCCGATTTCGGCAATCCCGAAAACTACCTGCTTGCGGCGATTACGCTGCTCACCGTATTGGCATTCAACGTATTCGGCAAGGGTTTTCTGCACGGAGCTGCGCCGCTGATCGGGCTTGCTGTCGGATTCAGCGTAGCGGCTTTCATGGGTAAAGTCGATTTTGCGCCTGTCGCCGAGGCGGCATGGTTCGCTTTCCCCGAGCCGCTCCACTGGGGAATCGAGTTTCCCCTCGAGGCATGCATAACGATTGCCTTTTTGGCGATCTGCGGTATCGCTGAGCTTCTTGGAGATACGTCGGCAACGACGATGATCGCCGAGAAGCGAATGCCCACGAAGAGGGAAACGCGCGGCGTCATCTTCACGCAGGCCATCACGAGCGCGTTTTCGGCCGTCTTCAACAACGGGCCGACGATTTCGGCAAGCGCCGATGTGGGGCTTTTGGGCATCACGAAGGTGTTCAGCCGCTATGTCGTCGCCGTTGCCGGCGTGATCATGGTGCTTGCGGGCCTGTGTCCGAAGGTCAGTGCTCTGTGCTCGGTGATTCCGACACCCGTGTTCGGCGGAGCCGTGATCCTCACGTTCGGCATCGTCATGGTAAGCGGCATGCAGATCATCATGAGAAGCAAGCCCAAGGCGCGGACGACGACCATTTTGGCTGTCTCGCTCGCCGTCGGCCTCGGCTTCAGCGCTCAGCCCGAAGCGCTTGCAAACTTTCCCTTGTGGGTATCCATGTTTTTGAGCGGTGTGCCGGGTACGGCGTTTACCGCGGTTGCCTTGAATCTGATTCTGCCCGGCAGAAGCAAGGGGCACGATGCCGAAGAAAATGCCGATTTGACGGCTCTCGATCAGATGGAGTAGGGCTGCGTTTCGTCCCGTGTTTTGACGAAGTCGGGCCGACGCTGTAAAAACGAGCGCATCGCACGTTCTGCGCACAATGGCCGGTCACCCATTGGGAACCGGCCATTTAGGCTTTCTTGCGTTCGGGTTTTACTCGGCTTCCGCCAAATCCGCAAGCGTTACCCGGTCGGCGACCAGGCGGGCGAGCGGTTCGAGAAAGTGCGCTTCGTCGTCTGACAGGCCCATGCGAGCGATGGAAACCACCTCGTCGCACAGCGCGGCAACAGGACGGCCGTACACATCGGCCTCGTAGCCGCGGGCCATCAGGGCTTCTTTTGCGGTTTCGATATCGGGGCCGCTCACACCCGCGAGCAGCGCATCGAGCGCATCGAGCGTTTCGGGCGTGGCGAACAGCCCTTTGACGAGCCCTGCGTACGCGATCACGTACGGGATGGGCATTGCGTCGGCCGGGCGGATTTCGATGTAGGTTTTGAGCCGTACGTCGTTGAAGAACATCGACAGGGCGTGCTCCACCTCGGCGCGGGTCATAACGGTGTCGGCGTACAGCTCGCCGAACGTCTGCTCGGAGTAGCACCAGCCATGCTTCGCGCACGAAACGAGGATCGCAGGCGTATCGAGCACGTATTCGGCGTAGGCGCGCATGGTGAAGCTCTCGTCCATGACTCCGGGTACAAGCCCGCAGCGATCGGGATCGCAGTACTTCCAAATCTCGGTGCGCATGAGCTCATGCGGGCGCTTTTTTCCCTCGAACACAGGGGAATTGTCGCAGATAAGCGAGAAGACGGGCACGAGCGCGTAGGCGAGGCGCAGCTTGCGCAGGCAGTCGTTGACCGACGAAAAGTCAATCGAGACCTGCGTCGAAGCGCTGCCGCGCATCATGCGCGGCCCCCACGGGCTGATTTCGCCCAGGTACAGGTTCATGAATTTGTAGCGGCGCTTCGGAATGAGCTCGAGGTCCTGAGCGCGCGCCGTCGGGTGGTAGCCGATGGTGAGCGCTTCAAGGCCTACGGGCGAAAGCGTCTGCGCAAGCGTGTTCTCGAATGCGTTGAAGCACGCTTCGGCAGATGCGAGGCTCTTGAACGGGCCCGCCGAAAGCTCGAGCTGCGCGGCCGGTTCGAGCGTGACGGCTTCGCAGGTGCGGCTCACGCCGAGCAGATCGCCGTCTTCGGCGTAGGTCGCTTCGGGGTAGGCGGAGTTGAGCTCTTCAAGCAGCCAGTGCACGCCGTGCTCCTCGCTGTAGGAGACGGGTTGGAGGCCGTCTTGTTTCACGATCGTATGCTCGAGCTCGATGCCGACTTCGCCCGTTGCGGATTTGACGCCGCTTTCGTAATACGCGATGATCGCCTGTATGTTCTGCTCCCGGGCAGGTTGTTCGACGGGGGCTTTGCGAGAGCTTTTCTCGCGCTCCATAACCGCCGATGGTGTGGCTGTAATATTCATGTAGCGAACTCCTGAAACCGTATCGGTAGCTTTCCATGGTAATCGATTTGTGTACAATACTCCTTCAGCGCATAAAACCTGTAGTGATTCTGAAACCAAACACATTTTTCGCTGAAAGCAAGGCGCAATGGACTTCCGTATAACCAAACGAACAGCACTTTTGCTGTTTTTCGATATCGCGGCCACGTATGCCGCGTATTGGCTTGCGTCACTTCTGACCGATGTGGTCGGGGAGGTCTTCTACAACAACGAGATCTATTTCATGATCGGCATCCTTGCGCTCATCAACGTGCTCGTGCTCGGCGTATTCCACCTCTACAATAACCTCTGGGAGTATGCGAGCGTCGACGAGGCGATCCAGATCGTGCTTGCGGTCGCGCTCTCTACGTTCGTGGGCGCGGTGTTTCTCTGGATCATCGACGTGCGCCTTCCCATCCGCGTGTTCTTCGTGGCTTTGTTCCTGCTGATATTCTTCTGCGGCGGTATGCGTATGGTATACCGCGTCGCGCGCCGTAAGAAGCGCGCGTTTACGAATCCCACCCGCGAGTGCGACCGTTTGCGCACGCTCATCGTGGGCGCAGGTGAAACCGGCTCGCTCACGATCGACCGCATGGCAAGCAAGGATCCGCTCATGCCGGGCATTCCCATCGTGGCCGTCGACGACGATCCGGCAAAGCGCCGTCTGCGCATCCATGGCGTGAAGGTTGAGGGCACAAGCGACGATATCCTTGATCTTGTAGACAAGTACGACATCGAGCAGATCGTCGTGGCCATACCCTCGTCCACGCTCGAAGAGCGCAGGCGCATCTTCGGCATCTGCACCAAAACCGATTGCAAGCTGCGCACGCTTCCGAACATCCGCGAACTGCGCATCGACGAGCTCGGCGATGTGTCGCTGCGCGACGTCGATGTGGCCGACCTTTTAGGTCGTGAGGAAATCGTGCTCAACACGCGCACGGTCTCGGGCTACATTGCCGGCGAAACGGTGCTCGTTACCGGCGGGGGCGGCTCGATCGGCAGCGAGCTTGCGCGTCAGCTCTGCAAGGTGGCACCTGCACGCATCGTCATCTTCGACATGTACGAGAACGACGCCTACATGCTCCGAAACGAGCTTCTTTCGGAATACGACGACATCGACATCGTCATCGAGGTCGGCAGCGTCTGCGACATCGCGCGCATCAACGAGGTGTTCGCGAAGTACCGCCCCGGCGCGGTGTTCCACGCGGCCGCCCACAAGCACGTACCGCTCATGGAGGTGTGTCCGCGCGAAGCCATGCAGAACAACGTGTTCGGTACGCTCAACACGGTGCGCGCGGCCGATGCGTACGGCGCAGACAGGTTCATCTTCATCTCGACCGACAAAGCGGTCAACCCCACCTCGGTTATGGGTGCGACCAAGCGCCTCGGCGAAATGGTCGTGCAATACTACGCCCGCACGTCCAAAACGGTGTTCTCGGCGGTGCGCTTCGGCAACGTGCTCGGGTCCAACGGCAGCGTCATCCCCGTGTTCAAGCGCCAGATCGCCGCGGGCGGGCCCGTTACCGTAACGCATCCCGATATCGAGCGGTTCTTCATGACCATTCCCGAAGCATCGCGGCTCGTCATCCAAGCGGGCGGCCTTGCCAAGGGCGGCGAGATTTTCATCCTCGACATGGGCGAGCCGGTGAAGATTGTCGAGCTCGCGAAAAGCCTCATCCAGCTTTCCGGCCTCACGCCCGATGCCGATATCGAAATCGTATTCACGGGTCTGCGCGAAGGGGAGAAGCTCTTCGAGGAGCTGTTGATGGACGAAGAATCCACGCTGCCCACCACCAACTCCTCGATCATGATCTCGACCGGCCAGGAGATCAGCTACGACGAGGTGGCGGCCAAGCTCGACGAGATCGAAGCCGCCATCGCGAAAACCGACGCCGAAGCCATCGCCATTCTCGAAGAGGCCGTACCCACCTACACCCATACGACGAACCGGGGCTAAGGGCACAGTTTGGAGGCATCCCGCCTACCGATTCGTGACTTTTCGAATGCGCGTTGTATGGTTGCCTTGCAAACAGACGGGCACTTACCGTAGGATGGTTTCCACGGTGGACAGGTCATACACGCGAGTCGAGGAGCGAAGATGACGATTAGAGCAGGTATCGTAGGGGCGGCGGGGTTCGCTGGAATCGAACTCGTGCGGCTCTTGAGCGAACACCCTGAATTCGAGCTTGTCGCGGCAACCTCCGATTCGCTTGCCGGTACGCGGGTTTCCGAATTGTATCCAGCGCTCATCGGGCACACCGAGCTCGTGTTCACCGAACACGGCGCCGATGCGCTTTCCGAGTGCGACGCCGTATTCCTTGCCGTGCCCCATACCGCCGCTATGGCTCAGGTGCCTGCGCTGCTCGAAGCGGGTATAACGGTATTCGACCTTTCGGCTGATTACCGTCTGCATGATCCGGAAGTCTACGAGCGTTGGTACGCGACCGAGCACACATCGCCGGAGCTGCTCGAAAAGGCGGCGTTCGGCCTTCCCGAACTGTTCCGCGACGATCTTGAGCGACGCGCCGCCGAGCGCGAAGCGGGCCGCCCCGCACTCGTCGCGTGTGCGGGCTGCTATCCCACCGCCACCTCGCTTGCGGCGTATCCCGCAGTGCATGCGGGCATGGTTTCGGGAACGCTCATAGTCGATGCGATTTCGGGTGTGACCGGGGCGGGCAAGAAGGCCACCGAACGCACGCACTTCTGCTTCGCGAACGAAAGCGTCGAAGCGTACGGGGTGGGCACGCATCGCCATACCCCCGAGATCGAGCAGATTCTTAGGGTACCGGGCCGCGTCGTGTTCACGCCGCATCTGGCACCGCTCAACCGCGGCATCCTTTCGACGGTGTACCTGCCGCTCGATGCCGCATGTGCGCACGCCGCAGACATCGAGGCCATCTATGCGCTCTACACCGAGTTCTACCGCGACGACGAATTCGTGCAGGTGCTGCCGCTCGGCAGCATGCCGAAAACAAGATCGGTTGCGGGCAGCAATTCGTGCCACATCGGCCTTGCGCTCTCGCAGGGCGGCGATATGCTCATCGCCGTCGGTGCGATCGACAACCTCTGCAAAGGCGCTGCGGGTCAGGCCGTGCAGTGCGCCAACATCGTATTCGGCCTATCCGAGGGTGCGGGCCTTACGGCCTCGGCGCTTCCGGTGTAGCGGTATCGAAGGGAACGGTTATATGGACAAGGATTGCATACGGCTCGAGCCCCCGTGCGGCATCGAGGCCATCGAAGGCGGCGGCGTTACGAGCGCATCCGGCTTCAAAGCGTGCGGCATCCATGCGGGTATCCGCAAAAACCGCGACCGCCTCGACATGGCGATCGTCGCGAGTGACGAGCCGTGCGCCGCAGCGGGCATGTTCACGCAAAACGTGTTCTGCTCGGCACCGGTGGCGGTGTCGCGCGAGCACCTCGACGGCGTATCGTACGGTACCGCTCGCGCCGTGATCGTCAACTCCGGAAACGCCAATGCAGCAACGGGTGAAATCGGGCTTGCCAATGCGCGCGCATCGGCCCGCCTTGTCGCCGATGCGCTCGGCTGCCCCGAGAACGAAGTGCTTGTAGCATCGACGGGCGTGATCGGCGTGCACCTGCCCATGGAGCCGTTCGAGCAGCATGTGGGCGAAGCGGTGGATGCGCTTTCGGTTGACGGAGCTCACGATGCGGCAGCCGCCATCATCACCACCGACACCTACGCCAAAGAGTACGCGGTAGCGTATACGAGCACATCCGTTGGATTCGAAGGCGTGCGCATTGCGATCGGCGGTATGGCGAAGGGCTCGGGCATGATCATGCCCGACATGGCAACCATGATATCCGTGCTTACGACCGATGCCCCGCTTGCTCCCGACACCGCTCACCGCGCGCTTGTCGAGGCGGTTTCGGTGAGCTTCAACAAAGTGACCGTCGATTCGGATACGTCCACGAACGATTCGTGCTATCTGTTCGCGAGCGGCAAGGCGCAGGGTGCATCGGGCGCTATCGCGTACGAAAGCGAAGCGTACCGCGAATTCGTGGGCGCCCTCACCCATGTATGCACGACGCTCGCCCGCGAACTGGCCTGCGACGGGGAAGGGGCAACCCGCCTTATCACCGTGCAGGTGACGGGTGCTGCCGACGACGCCGATGCCGATACAGCGGCCCGCGCCGTTGCGAACTCGCCGCTCGTGAAAACGGCTATCTTCGGACACGATGCCAACTGGGGGCGCATCGCCATGGCCATCGGCAAGTCGGGGGCGAAGTTCGCCCAGGAGGATGTGTCGATCGACATCATGGGCATCCCCGTCTGCCGCGACGGCCTGACCGTCGAGTTCGACGAAGACGAGGCGCTTGCGCGCTTCGAGCACCCCGAAATAGTCATCGCGGTCGATCTCGGCGCCGGAGCCGGATCTGCTACGATGTGGACCTGTGATTTCACGCACGATTACGTTACGATCAATGGAGACTACCGAACATGAAGTACGCGAAGGACACGAGACCCAAGCCCGTATCGTCAAGAACCGCCGAGGTTCTCGTCGAGGCGCTGCCCTGGATCAAGAACATCACCGGGAAAACGGTCGTTATCAAGTATGGCGGCTCGGCGATGGTCGATGGGCAGCTGCGTACCGACGTGATGAACGATATCGTGCTCTTGAAGATCATCGGCATCAACCCCGTCATCATCCACGGCGGCGGCCTCGCCATCACCGATGCTATGAACAAGTTCAACATCCCCGTCGAGTTCAAAGAGGGGCAGCGCGTCACAACCGACGAAGCCATGGAAGTTGTGCGCATGGTACTCATGGGCAAGGTGAACCAGGAGCTCGTCGAAGCCATGAACGAGCACGGCAACCTCGCCGTCGGCGTGAGCGGGTCTGATGCGGGAACGATCATGGCCGAGCAGAAATCGCCCGAACTGGGACGGGTGGGGCGCATCACGCGCATCAACTCGGGGTATCTCGAGGATCTCATCAACGCCGATTACATCCCCGTCGTCGCCTCGATCGCCATGGGCGAAGAGGGCGGCTACTACAACGTGAACGCTGATTTGGTTGCGGGTCACATCGCCGCCGCCATCGGAGCGCACAAGATCGTGTTCCTCACCGACGTTGACGGGCTGTACGAGGATTTCGAGCGGAAGGATTCGCTCATATCGAACCTCACGATGTTCGAAGCGCAGTACATGGTGGAGAACAACGTCGTATCGACGGGCATGATTCCGAAGCTGCAGTCCTGCATCTCGGCGCTCGAAGCGGGCGTGTTCAGGGCGCACATCATCAACGGCACGACACCGCATGCGCTTCTGCTCGAGCTGCTCACGAACACCGGAGTGGGAACGACGCTCCATAGCACCGAGGAATCCTGCACGTTCGATGCCCACCCGCTCGGCAACTTCGCCGCGAAGCTCATCGAGAACCGGCAGCATCCGGTGCTTCTGAGCGAGCAGAACGGGGTGCGCACGCCCAACCGCTAAAACCCGTCTTTGCCCGACGCGCGCTGCGCGGCGCATCGTCGGGCGGGTATCGCTACGTACTGAAACGAGAACTCGAACCAAGCAGGAAGAAGGCGCTCCTATGAGTTTGGCACAGCAGCAGAACCTCGAATCCACGTATCTCTTGAACACGTATGCTCGCAAACCCGTCGAGCTCGTTTCGGGCGAGGGCATGCGCGTGTTCGACGACGAGGGGCGCGCCTATCTCGATTTCGTATCGGGCGTGGGGGCGGTAAGCCTTGGGCACTGCCACCCCGCCGTGGTCGAAGCTGTGGCATCTCAGGCAGAAAAGCTCATCCACGTGAGCAATTACTACTACATCGAAAACCGCGGTCAGGTGGCAAAGCTTCTGTCGGACCTGCTCAATACGCGCGTCGAGCAAACCGAGCGCACGCCATGGAAGAGCTTCTTCGCCAATTCTGGTGCCGAGGCTAACGAGTGCGCCATCAAGCTTGCGCGGCTCTGGGCGAAAAAGCACAAGGGCGGAGCGCAGACAATCGTCACGCTCGACTGCGGCTTCCACGGAAGGACGCTCGCAACCCTTGCCGCGACCGCCCAGCCTGCCAAGCAGGAGGCGTTCCAGCCCCTGCCAGCGGGCTTTGTCCATACGCCGCTGAACGATATCGCAGCTCTCGAAGCCCTGTTCGCCGCAGAGGGCGAGAACATCTGCGCGATCATGCTCGAGTGCGCGCAAGGGGAAAGCGGCGTGCACCCGTGCACAGCCGAATTCCTCGAAGCCGCACGCCGGCTGACGGTCGAGTGCGGGGCGCTGCTCATCTGCGACGAGATACAGTGCGGCATGTATCGCTGCGGCACGTACCCGTTCGGCTTCCAGCATTTCGCCATCACCCCCGACATCGTGACCATTGCCAAAGGGGTCGCCTCGGGCGTTCCGACTGGCATGTGCGCCGCACGCGAAAGCGTCGCAGCCGCCTTCGAGCCGGGTGATCACGGCTCCACGTTCGGCGGAAGCTGTCTTGCCGTTGCGGCCGCACAGGCCACGATCGAAACGCTTGCTTCCCTCGAGGTGGCCCGTAGCGTCGAAGAGGTGGGGTCGTATCTGCGTAAACGACTCGCCGAGCTTCCGGGCATCGTCTGCGTGCGGGGCCTCGGCCTCATGTGCGCGTGCGATCTCGATGACGCGCTCGATGCCCCCGCACTCGTGCTGCGCGGGCTTGAAGCGGGGCTTCTGCTCAACAGCACCGGTCCGCACACGCTGCGCTTCCTGCCGCCGCTCGTGTGCACGCAAGCGGATGTCGATGCGCTGATCGAGGGTTTGAACGCTCTGCTCGCATAGCTCTGTATGTGTGCGGCTTCAAAGCCGACGGGGCCGAAGCGCAGAAACTTTTGCGACTTTTGAGATTCTTGTCGCGCTGGCTGTAGTTTTACGTTAAGATTACCTGCATAAATCGCGAGGGTATTGCACTTTTCTGCATATGCTCACGCGAGGATGGTAGACCGTATGTGTTTTACTGCTCGAGTGAAGGACTGAAAGCGCCTACATGAGAAAGCGGCAACAGAGGCATGACGTCATTCGCGACATCATTCGCGAGTATAACGTCAAAACACAGCGCGATCTGGCCGAACAGCTGCAAGCTGCCGGGTATGATTGCACGCAAGCCACTATATCCCGCGACATCATGGATATGGGTCTCGTCAAGTCCCGGGAAGGATTTTATGTTCTTCCTGAAGAGATGCGGTTGCAACGTATGGTCTCGGAACTAGTCGAGGAAGTACACTTAGCCGGTAATATGGTAGTTGTGAAGACATACTCAGGTGGAGCAGCAGGCGTTTCAGCCGCGCTCGATAAGGCAGCCCTTAAGGGCGCCCTGGGTACCGTTGCCGGCGACAACACCATTATGATTGCCACACCCACCTCCGAAGCTGCAACGGAAGTAGCGGGCGCAATCAACCGACTGCGACGACGTTAGTCGTCTATTTTTCTTTGGGGACGTACGCGCCCCTACCCTCATCCCCGCTCTACGTTTGTGTGTCCGATTAAGATGCGAGCCGTCTTTTCGGAGGCGATCCGTGCAGGATCGTTTAAGGCAAAGCTGTACGATTTTCCGTCCGCGATGCCGAAAACCCAAGGGAGCGGCCTGCCGCAAGGCATCTTCGGGCTCATCAAACCACGGTATTAAGCCAGCAAGGAAGGAAACTAGAACAATGGCTAAGGATAAAGTTGTACTCGCGTATTCCGGTGGACTCGACACGTCGGTGTGTCTCAAGTGGCTTCAGGACGAGAAGAACCTCGACGTCATCGCGGTAGTCGGCGATGTGGGGCAGGAGCACGACGGGCTCGAGCAGGTCAAACAGAAGGCGCTCGATCTCGGCGTGCTCGATTGCCTAGTCGTTGACATGCGGCAAACGTTCGTCGACGAGTACCTGAGCAAGGCGCTCTTCGCGAATGCGATGTACGAGAACAAGTACCCGCTCCTCTCCGCGCTCTCGAGGCCTGCCATCTCCAAGCATCTTGTCGATGCGGCGCACAAGTACGGTGCGAAGTACATCGCGCACGGCTGCACCGGAAAGGGCAACGATCAGGTGAGATTCGAAGCCTCCATCATGATGCTCGATCCGACGATCGAGATCATCGCCCCGGTGCGGGAATGGGATCTCAAGACCAGGCCCCAGGAAATCGACTGGGCGCTCGCGCATGGTGTGCCGGTGCCGGCTACGAAGGACAACCCTTACTCGATCGACGACAACCTGTGGGGTAGGGCCATCGAGTGCGGCGTGCTCGAAGATCCGTGGGCCGAGCCGCCCGCGGACATCTACACGATGACTGTCAACTCCGAAGACGCCCCCGATGAGCCCGAGTACGTGGAGATCACATTCTCCAAGGGTCTTCCGTATGCGGTAAATGACAAGCAGATGAGCTTCATGGGGGTCATCCTCGAGCTCAACAAGATCGCCGGTTCGCACGGCTTCGGCAGGATCGACATGATCGAAAACCGGCTCGTCGGCGTGAAGAGCAGGGAATGCTACGAGGTCCCCGGTGCACTTGCGCTCATCGAAGCCCACAAAGCGCTCGAGGATCTGTGCCTTGAGCGGGAAGTGCTGCACTACAAGCTCGGCATCGAGCAAAGCTGGGCGACATCGGTGTACAACGGGCTGTGGTTCTCTCCTCTGAAAGAGGCGCTTGATGCCTTTCTCGCCTCCACCCAGCAGTGCCTATCCGGCACTGTGAAGATGAAGTTTTACAAGGGCTCGTGCACGGTAGTCGGCCGGAAGAGCGCCTACTCGCTCTATGACTTCGCGCTTGCAACCTACGACGCCGATGACGCGTTCGATCACGGTGCGGCGAAGGGCTTCATCGACCTGCATACGCTCTCTGCAAAAACGTGGGCATCGAATCGGAGGCAGGAGGGTGCGCCCGCCGATGTGTTCAACGCTGAAAAGGCGCAGGGTCCGCTTAAGAAGGGAAAATACGAAGGCGTTACCGAGCTTTCCAAGGACGAGGGCCATTCGGACATCGTCGAAGAGGCCGAGCAGGCCATGTACGCCGCTGCGGTAAAAGCGTAAACGCGGCGCATGACGGATTCGAAGAAAGGTAAAACGATGGCATTGTGGTCTGGGAGATTCGAGCAGGGCGTCGATGCGTTCACGCAGCGTTTCGGCGCATCGCTGCCCGTCGACAAGGCGATGTACAAACAGGATATCGCCGGCTCCCGCGCCCATGCGAACATGCTGGCGGCCCAGGGGGTGATCGCCGAAGACGATGCAGCTGCGATCAGCGCTGGCCTTGAGAAGATCGAGCATGCGATCGATGCGGGCGCGTTCACGTTCGACATCAACGACGAGGACATTCACATGGCCGTCGAGAAGGTGCTCACGGCCGATATCGGCACTGCGGGAGCACGTCTGCACACAGGTCGTTCGCGCAACGATCAGGTGGCTACCGATGCGCGCCTGTTCGCCAAAGGCCTTTGCCTTGAGCTCATGGCCCACAACGTGTCGCTGCGCCGTGCGCTCGTCGCGAAAGCCGAAGACGAGTTCGGATGCATCATGCCGGGCTACACGCATCTCCAGCACGCTCAGCCCGTACTGTTCTCGCACCACATGCTCGCGTACTTCTGGATGCTCACCCGCGATTTCGGACGCCTGGAATCGGCGTTGCAGGCGGCCGATGTGAGTCCGCTCGGTTCAGCGGCACTCGCCGGCACCACCTATCCGCTCGATCGCGAGATGACGGCCGCCGAACTTGGGTTCGCAGGCGTGATACCCAATTCGCTTGACGCGGTGTCGGACCGTGACTTCCTGCTCGACCTCGACTACGCATGCGCGGTGTCGATGATGCACCTGTCGCGTTTGTGCGAGGAAATCATCCTGTGGTCTTCCTCGGAGTTCGGGTTCATCACCTTGTCCGATCAGTATTCGACCGGCTCATCCATCATGCCGCAGAAGAAAAACCCCGATTTCGCCGAGCTCATCCGCGGTAAGTCGGGGCGTGTGGTGGGCGATCTCGTAGCGCTGCTCGTCACGATGAAATCGCTGCCGCTCGCGTATAACAAAGATTTGCAGGAAGATAAGGAAGGCGTCATCGACGCGGCTCATACGCTTGCCGACTGCCTCGTGTGCATGGAAGGCATGATCGAAACCATGCGCGTCAACGAGGATGCGATGCGCGAGCAGGCCAAGAAGGGGTTTCTGGCCGCAACCGATGTGGCCGACTACCTCGCGAAGAAGGGCATGCCGTTTCGCGAGGCGCACGAAGTGGTGGGCAATCTCGTGCTCACCTGTGAAAAACGAGGCTGCGACCTCGACGATCTTACGCTTGCGGATTTCAAAGCTGCAAGCGGGCTTTTCGAAGAAGATATCACCTCCGCGCTCGACCTCGAGAGCATCGTGGCCGCGCGGACGACGATAGGCGGCACCGGCCACGAAGCCGTGCACGTCCAGTTGGCTCAGGCGAAGGAAACGCTTGAAGCCGACGCCCAACGACACGGATAAGCCCTCCGGGCATATACCGCATGACAGGGGCGGCCCCGCACGCAGATGAGCGTGCGGGGCCGTCGCCGTTCTCAAGGCGGCTCCAGCAAACTACAGAGCGATGATGGATGCAGTATCAGTGCACTCGTTCGGCTGTCGCAAAAGGAGCGGGAGTCCCGCAAGGGCTTTCTTCTCTACACCGGGCGGGGTACGCTTCGACGACCTCGTGTCTGCCCTATGGCCTTTTTTCAACAAACTTATGTACTTTCATGAGGGCAAGAGGCCTGATGGTAAAATGGGCGAAGTTTTTTCCTGGAGGTGACCCGTGGCTTCTCGCTCTATAAAGAACAGGCCCGATGTTAAAAAGAAGAATAAGTGGACCGTGCCGCTTGCGGTGCTCGCAGTCTTAATCACCCTCGTGCTCGCAGGTGTGGGTGGCGTGTGGGCGCTCGGAGAATCGTGGCTCGACCCCGATACGCTTCCCGAATACGAAAACGTCGATCAATTCAATTCGGCGCGCAAAACAACGGTGTATGCGAGTGACAGGTCGACGGTCCTGGCCGAGTTTTACCTCGAAGACCGCGAACCGGTGGAGATCGACCAGATCAGCCAGTACGTGCTCGATGGGACGGTGGCAACCGAGGACGAGCGCTTTTACGAGCACGGCGGGTTCGACCTGTGGGGAATCGCGCGCGCGGTCGTGGTGAACCTCACCGGTTCGTCGCGCGAAGGCGCTTCCACCATCACGCAGCAGTTCGTGCGCAACACGATCCTCTTCGACGAGGCGACCGACATCTCGATCAAGCGCAAGGTCCGCGAAATGTATCTTGCGATGAAGATCGAAGAGGTGTACAGCAAAGACGAGATACTCCTCATGTACCTCAACACGATCAACTACGGGTCGGGTGCCTACGGCATCGAAGCCGCTTCGCAGCGCTACTTCTCGAAGAGTGCAACCGATCTCACGCTTGTGGAGGCGGCAACGCTCATCGGTATTCCGCAGTCGCCCACGTACAACAACCCCATCGACTATCCCGATAATTGCCAATCCCGCCGCGACCTCGTTCTCGATCGCATGCTCAAGAACGGCTACATCACGCAGGCGGAGTATGACGAGGCGGTTGCGACCCCGCTCGAACTCAACGTCACCGAGCGCTCGAACGACGGCATCTACGCCTATCCGTATTTCACGAGTTACGTGCGCGAATACCTGCTCGACAAGTATTCGAAGTCCGAAATCTTCGAAGGTGGCTGGACCGTGTACACGACCATCGACATTGACTTGCAGGAGAAGGCTGAGGCTGCTGCGCAGGCAAAGCGCGATATGCTCGCCGACAACTTCGACGTTGCGATGACGGTGGTCGATCCCGAAATGGGCTTCGTGAAGGCGATGGTGGGTGGCAGGGACTATTACGCCAACCAGTGGAACTTCGCCACGCAGGCAGAGCGCCAACCGGGCTCTTCGTTCAAAACGTTCACCCTGATTGCAGCGCTTGAAGCGGGCATCAACCCCCAGACCATGGTGGACTGCTCGACGAGCATGACGGTGGAGGGCCACAAGATTTCGAACATCTACAACATCAACTACGGAACGCGCAGCATAGCGCGCGCTTTCGCGGTATCGTCGAACACGGGGTTCGTGAGGTTAGCGATGTCGGTCGGTCCCGAAAAGGTTGCCGAAGTAGCCAAGCGCATGGGTATTTCCACGGAGCTTCGCGCCTTTCCTACGCTTACGCTCGGCACGAGTGAAGTGACGACGATCGATATGGCGGAAGCGTACGGCACGATTGCGAACGGGGGAGTGAAGCACGACGCGATCGGCGTCGAGCAGATCCTCGACCGCAACGGCAACGTGATCGAAGATAATTCAACCGATCCTGGCGAACAGGTGATAACTCCCGAGATCGCTTACGCGGCCACTCAGGTCATGCAGGGCGTCATCAACACGTCGGAGGGTACCGGTACCCGCGCCGCTCTGCCGTCGGGGCAACCCGTAGCGGGCAAAACGGGTACGGCCGATGATTACAACGACATCTGGTTCTGCGGGTTCACGCCGCAGCTTTCGGTCGCTATCTGGATCGGCGATCCTCGTGATATGAATGAGCGACAATCGCTTTCTAGCGATGAGACGGCGACAATCGTTTTCCGCGACTTCATGAGCGCTGCGCTCGACGGTCAGCCGATCGAGCAATTCAAGACTGCCAAGGCGCCCACGTACAAGACGTACTCCGATTCCAAGTGGAACATCGGCGGCACGTACTCGAGCTCGGACGACGATGAAGACGAAGAGAAGAAGAAGGCGGAAGAAGAAGCCAAGAAGAAGGCAGAAGAAGACGAGAAAAAGAAGGCCGAGGAAGAAGCGAACAAACCCGACCCAACTCCCACGCCCGATCCGACGCCGACCCCTGATCCGACGCCGACACCCGACCCCGACCCAACTCCCACGCCCGACCCTAACCCGACGCCGGATCCTGGTACGACTACGTCTAGTGCCTCGTCTCGCATGGCGGGTGGCTCGGTGAATGGGGCGGGTCTTTCCGGAAGTTCGTGGACTCCGTATGCAGTCCGTAACGATTGGTTATCAGAGTTGTCGTCAGGCAACGGGATTTCATTTCGTACAATAAGCTTAACGGCAGCGTAGCGTATAGCGCGCAGTATCAATACGAAAGGTACTCATGAAACGAACGAACCTTGTCAAAATCCTCACGATCGCCCTTTCGGGTGTTCTCGTCGCGGCGGTTTTGGGCGGATGCATGGCCCAGAACACGGCCAATACCGAGCAGACCGCCAATCGGCAGTATATGTCGCAGGTCAATCAGGCGATGGAGGATCTCACCAACCGTCTCGACGGTTTCAATCAAGCGGTAACCAACAACGATCTGGTTGGCATGAAGACGCAGGCCGACAACGCCTTCAAGGCGATTGACGATCTGAATGCGCTCGAAGCTCCCGAGGGGCTTAAGGATATCCAGACCGCATACGTCGACGGCTGCAACGACCTGAAGGATGCCTTAACCAAGTACATCGACCTGTACACCGAGATCGAAAGCGCAACTGAAGAGGAGCCGTTCGATTATGCGACGTACGATGCCCGTCTCAAAGAGATTCAGGATACGTACGACAGCGGCATCGAGCACTTGGAGGAAGCCGACAAGAAGGCAACCGAAATGCCCAACTAGGTTGTTTTCGGCAGACATTCGACGCTGCGTGGGCAGCTGACCGACCGATATGAAAACGACCCCTTGCCGGGGTCGTTTTTTGGGCCGTCATAGGATGTCCGCCAAGGCCCGCTAGACGACATTCCATTCATGCAGATTCCGAATAAAGCCTGCTCGTGAAATCTCAGCCTGCAAAATGACTTCAAAAAATGTCGTATAGCGGGCCTTGGCGGACAGTCGGGCGCGCGCTCGACTGTCAAGCCGGGATCGACACGGCTCCCATAGCACCTGATGACGATCAGGAGTATCGGTGCTCCAAACGAGCGTATGCCAAGTTGGTTTCAGCGAATCACGCGATCTTTTGAAGATGAGCCTCAGCTCCGATCTGCTCGAACTGTTGGCGTATAGGTTCTCGCTATGAGCTCGCGAAACGTCATCCGCCGGGAGCAGGCCCCAAAGATACGTGGAGCCGCACTTTTCCTCCGACCACCTCTTGGCTGATGACGATGCCCTTCGGTACGGTTGCGTGGTACTCTTCCACGTATTCTGCGCTGAATCCGGCAAGGGCACCTGATGCCTGATCGAGCGTCATGCCTACGACGTTAGGGGGAGATGCCGGGGGCGGGGGATCGACGGGTTTGTTTGCTTCTTCCTCTTGCTTCTTCTTGTCCGCCTCTTCCTTTTCCTTCTTCGCTTTCTCCTCCTCCTCTTTTTTCTTCTTTTCAGCCTCTTCCTTTTTACCCTCTTCGGTTTCCTTATACAGCTTGTCGTTTTGCTCTTTGTTGAACTTGTTTCCGTATGCGGGGTCGGCGGCAGGCGTAAAATCTTGGTATTCGTAGCCTTCGAGTGCCATGTTCATGAAGTCCTGCCAGATGGCGTTGCAGGAAAGGTATTGGTTGCCCGGTTGCAGATAGTCGGGGTTTCCGATCCATATGGCGCAGGAGAGGTGCGGCGTGTATCCAACGAGCCAATGGTCTTTGAAATCATCCGAAGTCCCCGTTTTCCCCGCAACGGGTTGTCCGCTGTATGGCATGTACCCCGCAGCGGTTCCGTCCCCTTGCGTGAATACCGTTTTAAGCACCTTGGTGACGGCGTAGGCGACTTCCTCGGAAATGACCCGCTCTCCTTCGGGGTTGCTCGCGTCGATTTCGTTGCCATTGCGGTCGAGGATTTGCGTGATGGCCTCGGGCTGATGCCTGATGCCGCCGGTTGCAAACGTGCCGTACGCGCTTGCCATTTCAAGCGAGGTCACATTTCCGACGCCGAGGGTCGAGGTCAGCACTTCAGGCTGCTCCGTCGTTATTCCCAGTCGGTATGCCGCTTCGACGGCGTTATGGGGCGTTACTTCCTGAACCAACCGAATGAAGCCAGTATTCGATGACACGGCGGTCGCACTTTGAATCGAGCGGATGCCGTAGTTGATGTTGCCGTAGTTTTCAAAGCGGTCGTTGCCGACCTTGTACGGCGACGTGCAATCGATGAGTGTCGAGGGGTTGATGCCCTGCTCGATGGCTGCAGTCAAGGTGAACGGCTTGAACGACGATCCGGCGGGCCTGCCGCCCTGCGTTGCGAGGTTCCATTCCTCTTCCTCGTAGTTCTTACCGCCCACCATCGCAAGGATGTAGCCGGTGTTCGGATCGATGCAGGTAAGCGACACCTCGTCTTCTTCCGCCATGCGCGCGTACTGATTCTCGCACGCAAGCTCGGCTTTCGCCTGTATGCCCGGATCGATCGTCGTGTACACGGTCAGGCCGCCTTTGAACACTTCGGCTTGCGAGTATTCTTCGAGCAGCAGTTGGCGCACATAGCTCGTGAAGTACGGATACGCGTAGATGCCGTCGCTCGCGCGCGGGGGAGCAGGGTCGAGCACGAGTTCTTGCGCGATCGCTTCGTCATATTCTTCTTTGGTGATGCTGCCTGCGGAAAGCATGCGGCTCAGTACGGTGTTGCGGCGGTCGAGGCAGGCGTCGGGATTCGTTTTAGGGTTAAGGTAGGTGGGCGATTGCGGGATACCCACGAGGGTGGCCGCTTCGACGAGCGTCAGATCGGCAGCTGGTTTCTGAAAGTAGTTCTTAGCTGCGGTTTCGATGCCGTAGCAGCCGTCGCCGTAATTGATCGTGTTGAGGTACATGAGCAGTATCTCGTCTTTGGAGTACTGCTTCTCAAGCTGAGTCGCCAACTCGGCTTCGCGGATTTTTCGCTCGAAGGATATCTCGGTCGCCTCGTCGGCTAAGAGCGTATTGCGCACGAACTGCTGCGTGATGGTCGAAGCACCTTCGAGCGCGCCCCCGCGCATATTGTTCACAAGGGCGCGGGCGATGCCCTGCGGATCGACGCCGTTGTGCTCGTAGAACCGCACGTCTTCGGTGTCGACCGTACCCTCGAGCACGTACGGGCTTATCTGGTCGAGCGATACGGGCTCGCGGTTCTCCACGAAGAACTCCGCCAAAAGCGTGGTACCGTCGCTTGCGTACACGCGGGTTTTCTCGGCGAAGTTGAAGGCATCGGAATCTTCGATGCTCGGCAGTTCCTCAAGCCATGAATTCATAACGCCGAGCGCACCCTGCACGGCTCCGTATACAACGAAGCTCACGGCGATGAAGGCGATGACGAAGCTCCATCCCGTTGCATGGGAACGAACTTCGCGTTGTTTCCTTCGGTTTTTCATGCGAACACTATACTAGAAAACGGCAGCCCATGTACCTTCACGCGGCTTTCTGCTTTATTTGGGCGAAGGTTACCGCGTCAGGCTTCCATTCGCTATCATGTGCTCTGCACTGATTGTCACGTTTGCAGCAGGTTTCGGGAAGTGCCCGAAACCCCGAGCTGTTTGAATCGATACGGATGGATAGGGAAACGATGAACCGCGAACCGCTTCGCAGAACCCCCGAGCTTCTTGCCCCCGCTGGTAGCATCGAAAGCTTGCATGCAGCTGTAAGGGCAGGGGCCGATGCGGTCTACCTCGGCGTCGAATCGTTCAACGCCCGCCGCGGTGCGGATAACTTTACGCTCGACGCGCTCGCCGAGGCGTGCGATTACGCTCATCTGCGCGGGGTTTCGGTGTACCTTGCTCTGAACACCGCCGTGCTTCCGGACGAGGCGATGGAGGCGATGGAGCTTGCCCGGCAGGCGTATCGCGCGGGAGTCGATGCGTTCATCGTGCAGGATATCGGCATCGCATCCGAACTCGGCCGCACGCTTCCCGAAGCGCGTGTGCATGCGTCTACGCAGATGAACACGCATTCGGTTGCCGGTGTCGAGGCAGTGCATGCGCTCGGGGCCGCGCGCGTCACGTTTGCCCGCGAGCTTTCCCTCGAAGAGGTCGCGCGCCTGACGGCACGAGCGACCGAACTCGGCATGGAGACCGAAACGTTCGTGCACGGCGCGCTGTGCGTGTGCTACTCGGGGCAGTGCTTCATGTCGTCGATGATCGGGGGGCGCTCGGCAAATCGCGGGCTCTGTGCCCAAGCGTGCCGTTTGCCGTACACGCTGCACAACAAAGCCCTCAGGAAGACACTCGACGCGCCAGGCGAGCATCTGCTTTCGCCGAAGGACCTCTGCGCCATTGAGCTCTTGCCCGCACTCGTCGATGCGGGCGTGACTTCGTTCAAGATCGAAGGCCGCATGAAATCGCCCGATTACGTGTACGCGGTCGTGTCGGTGTATCGGTGTGCGCTGGACGATGTGCTGGCTGCGCATGCCGATCGCACGTCGTCCGAGCGGCATCGGGTGCCCGAAGAGGATGCCCGAACGCTTGCGGAAGCGTTCTCGCGCGGGTTCACGACGGCGTACCTCGAACAGGATCGCGGCAACGACATCATGAGCTACGGGCGTCCGAACAACCGCGGTGTGTTCGTCGGCCGCGTTACGGATGTCCGCAGCGGAGCAGTAGAGATAGCCGCGGATGAGCGCATCGTCGAAGGCGATGTGCTCGAATTTTGGACGAACAAGGGCCATTTTGCCCACACGGTCGATCGCCTTGAGCGCGATCGGTCGGGAGCCGTTGTGCTGCCGGTTGCGAAGAAGGTGGGCAAGGGCGATCGCGTATTCCGGGTGCGAAGCGCCCAGGCGGCTTACGCTGACGATCCGCTTGAGCCGCGCATCGTGGTAAAGGGAAGAGTGTCTTTGCGCGTGGGTGAGCCCCTCTGCATGAGATTCGAGACCGCATCGGGCACCTCGATTGAGCTCGAGGGCCCTCTCATCGAACCGGCTCGCACGAAACCGGTCACCGCCGACGAGGTGCGCGAGCACATCGACCGCCTCGGCAACCTGCCGTTTTCCCTTGCGGCGCTCGATGTTGAGGTTGGCGAAAACGCAGGCATCGGTTTCTCGCAGCTTCATAAGCTGCGAACGCGGGCGCTTACCAAGCTTGCAGAGGCGATGCTCGAACCGTATCGGAGTCGCAGGCTGCCTCGCATCGAGGTGTGCGCGCCGCTTGCAGCGCGTGCGACCAACCGCTGCGACGTAGCGGCGCTCGCGACGAACCCCGCATGCGCCCGCGCGGCTAAGCGGGCAGGTGCAAACCTGATCTACGTGCCCGCTCTCAACTACAAGCGGGGCGAGGCGGTGATAGCCGGGCAGCTTTCCGGCACCGCCGAACAGGCGGGTTATCCGAAGCAGGCGATTATCGCGTTGCCGACGGTTGAACACGACGGCGAAGGAAGATCGCGCGAGGAGGCGGTCGGCTTCGATGCATGGGCGTACGTGAAAGCGGGCAAGCCCGTGCTTGTCGAGAACCTCGGGCAGCTTGCGCGCGCGTTGGCACTCGGCGCCCTTCCCGAAGTAGGGCCTCATCTTCCGGTATTGAACCGTCTGGCGCTTGAGGTGGCGGTACGGCTGGGGGCCGAAAGGGTGTGGCTTTCTCCCGAGCTTTCGCTTCGCCAGATCGAAGCGCTCGGAAAAGAAACCCCCGTGTCGTTAGGCCTTACGATCATGGGATCGCAAGAGCTCATGGTAACCGAGCATTGCCTGCTCATGAGCCAGGGCCCGTGTAGCGAATCGTGTGCGTCGTGCGCCCGGCGGAAAAGCCCGCACTACCTCAAGGATCGGAAGGGTTACGAGTTTCCCGTCGTTACCGATTGCTGCGGCAGAAGCCATCTGTACAACGCGGTTTCGCTCGATGTCGCGCACGCTCTTCCCGACCTTATCGATGCGGGGGTCTCGGCGGTTATGGTGGATACCTCGCTCATGAACGTCGAGGAAACGACGAAGGCGGTCCAGCGGGCTGTTCGTGCACGCGACATCGCGCTTTCGGGCGGCAACAGCGTTTCGAAGGCTGCGGAGGCGACAAGCGGGCATCTGTTTAGGGGTGTGAAGTAACCGCTTACCTATGCGTGCGTGAGTTCGCGCACCGTTGCTCCAGCGTTCGGCGTCTCGGTCCGCATGCGTGCGCAAGATCGCAGCGCGCTGCGATCTTGCCTGCGGCTTCGGCCCTTCCTGTGCGCTTGCACGAAGCCAAACGCGGCACTATGTGCTACCATAACAAACCATCGCGCGGCCGAGGATCGCGCGATGCAAAACAACCGGTATGTAAGGAGATGAGTTCGATAACCCCCGAAGAGCAGTTGCATATCATTCAGTCGGGCACGGCGCAGATCGTCCCCGAGAGCGCTTTGCTTGAAAAGCTCAAGCGAGGACGAAGCCTCAACATAAAACTGGGCGTCGATCCCACGGCGCCCGACATCCATCTCGGCCATGCGGTACCGCTGCGCAAGCTGCGCGCCTTCCAGGATCTCGGCCACCATGTGACGCTCATCATCGGCGATGGTACGGCGTTGATCGGCGATCCCTCGGGCCGCAATACCACGCGTCCGCAGCTCACGCAGGAACAGGTGAAGGCGAACGCGCAAACGTACGTCGATCAGGCGTTCAAAATCCTCGATCCCGAAAAGACAACGCTTCGCTACAACGCCGAGTGGCTGCTTGCGCTCGATATGGCGGGGCTTCTTGCGCTCGCATCGAACTTCACTGTCGCGCGCATCCTCGAGCGCGACGATTTCCATAACCGCTATACGTCGGGCCAGCCCATCAGCTTGCACGAGTTCCTCTACCCGGTCATGCAGGCCTACGATTCGGTCGTTATCGAGGCCGATGTGGAGCTAGGCGGCACCGATCAGCTGTTCAATCTGCTTGCGGGCCGCGAGCTTATGGAGAAAAAGGGCATGGAGCCCCAGGTGTGTCTGACGCTTCCGCTTTTGGAGGGCACCGACGGCGTGCAGAAGATGTCGAAGAGCTACGGCAACTACATCGGACTCACCGACGAGCCAGCCGACATGTTCGGCAAGGTCATGTCGATCCCCGACGAACTCATGGTGAAGTATTACCGGCTCGCATCAACCTGCTCGGTCGACGAAGTCGATGAGATAGAGCGCGCTCTGGCAGCCGACGAGCTCCATCCCAACAAGGTGAAGCGCGCCCTTGCTCGCAACATCGTTGCGGCGTATTACGACGAAGCGGCTGCGGTTGGTGCCGAGGAACAGTTCGATAAGGTATTCAAGCAGCACGAGATGCCCGACGACATCCCCGAATTCGCCTGCGACCTTGCACCGAACGACGAAGGTCTCGTGTATCTCGCAAAGCTTCTGGCTGATGCGGGGCTCGCATCGTCGGCTGGCGAAGCACGCCGCCTCATCGACGGCGGCGGCGTGAAGATCAACGGCGAACAGGTTGCCCCGAAAAGCTATAACGTTTCACCCGAGCTGCTCGAAGGAGCCGTGCTGCAGGTGGGAAAGCGCAAGTACGCGAAGCTGGTGTAGGCGGGTTCTCCGCATAGCGCAAACAAGGCCCGACTGCACTACGCGGTCGGGCCTTTTCGATTGCTGCATCGTCGGCGATGTACCCACCCCCGTCAAGGGTGGCGCAAGGGAGCTTGAATCGCTGCCGTAGAAACCCGTTCGCGCAGGCACGGCCGCACGGGAGGTAGAGGTTTGGCCTCTCGAGAAAATTTTTAAACTTTCTTGCAAGGATTCCCTTTGCTCGATCGTTTTGGTAGTGTAAGACGAGAAAAGGAGTCAGGAATGAACAAGAAAACGATAGTGATGATTGCAACGGGTGCCCTTATTGCGGCGCTTGCATTTCCCATGGCTGCGTTTGCGGCTCCCCATGGGGGGCTCGGCGTGAAAACGGCGGCGTGCCAGGGTCGCAGCCTCGGTGCCATGATCGCGCAGACGCAAAGCTACATGGGCCAAGTGTGCGGTCGTGCGTTCGTCGATGCCGACGGTGACGGTATATGCGACAACTACGCTGCTGGTCGCGGGGGCGCCTACGTCGATGAAAACGCCGATGGCGTTTGCGACAAGTACGCGGGCAACGGGTGCGGTGCCTACGTCGATGCGGATAACGACGGAGTGTGCGATGCGTGCGGGTCCGGCCACGGGCATGGCTATACCGATGCCGATGGCGACGGGGTGTGCGACTACTACGGCGAAGGCTGCGGCCATGGCTACGGTCAGGGTTACACCGATGCCGATGGCGACGGCGTCTGCGACAACTACGGAAGCGGTAGGTGCGGAAACGGCTACGGCGCGGGTGCGGGATCGGGTTCCGGTAACGGCCAGGGTAACGGCCAAGGATACGGTCGCCACCACCGAGCGTAGCGACCGCTCTTGCGAATGAGGGATCGGACGGACATAGAGCGCGCTATCGAGGCGCATGGCGATACCGTATGGCGCGTCTGCGTGCTCTATTTTCGGCAAGGCCCTGATGCCCAGGATGCGTTTCAGGAAACTATTATCAAATACGCGTCGTACGACGGGGCGTTCAACGACACCGAGCATTGCAAGGCGTGGCTCATCCGTGTGGCAACCAATGTCTGCAAGGATATGCTGAAAGCCGCTCATCGCACGAGGGCGGTTCTCGACGACGGCACCATTGCTCAGGCGGCGGTTTCCTGTGATGAATCATCGCAGCCGGGTTCGGCTTCGGGCGAAGTGCTCGATGCTATGCTTTCCCTCACCGATCCGCCGCGAACGCCCGTGTACTTGTCCTTGTACGAAGGGTATTCGGCACCCGAAATTGCAGATTTGCTCGATGCTCCCGTCAACACGGTGTATTCATGGATTTCACGCGGGAAAAAGCTTTTGAAGGAGGCGCTCGCATGAATGATTGGGAAAACAAAGTCCGCGAGGCCTTCGACGACATCGTGCTTCCCGAAGCGGTAAAGGCGAAAACGCTGCAGGCTGTCGAGGAGCGTGCCCTCGAACCCGAACCTGCGGTTTCCGCCTCGGTTGCCGCTGCTGCGCGCCGCGCGAAAACGCCACGTACGCGAAGGTTCGCGTTTGCGCTCGCTGCCTGCCTCGCTCTTTGCGCTATCGGTTTCGGGGGATTCACTGCGTTTGCCAGCGAGACGGCGCAGGTGGGTATCGATGTCAATCCATCGATCGAGCTCGGTCTCAACCGATTCGATCGCGTTGTGGCAGTTCGTTCTCTCAACGATGACGGGCAGCGGCTGCTCGATGGAGTGGAGCTTGTTGGGAAGAGCTACGACGAGGCGATGGCGGCGTTGACCGAAAGCGAGCAATTCAAGGCGTACGCTACAGCCGACGGGTATATCGAAATCAGCGTTACATCGAACGATGCCGAGCAAGCAGAAACGCTCACGAGGAAAAGCGACGCTTGTTTACAGGCAATGCCGGGTCACGGTGCCTGCCATACCGTTTCTGCTGAAAACCGCGACGAAGCGCTTGCTGCGGGCATGGGGGTCGGTCGGTACAACGCCGCTCTCGAGCTTATGGAACTCGATCCGAACGTCACGCTTGACGAGTGCCGTTCAATGAGCATGCGCGAATTGCGCGACCGCATCGCCGAGGCGGGCGGTGAACCCTCAGAGGAATCCGGCCAGCATCATGGGCAGGGCATGGGCGGCGAGCACGGGCAAGGCATGGGCAACGGGCAAGGTGCTGGCAATGGCCAGGGAAGGCAGCGCGGACGTAGCTGATTGCGCTGCGGACACGCTTCTATTGAGCGAGCTTGCTGAACGATTTCAGCGAAGTTTTCGTTTCTTCGTCAAGCTCTTTCACGGCGATGCCCATGACGGCTCCTTCGAGCGCGTACAACCAGTTGATCGACGTTGCGGGGTTTTGTTTTTTGAGCAGAACCCATGTGGCCCTGCTTCCCTTGCTTTTCAGCTCATCTGCAGAGGCGATACCCACTGATTCGAGGCGCGAGGCGAGCGCCTTGCCGATTCCCGGAAGCCCCATCAGCGATGCAGTGCTGTGCGTAAGCTTCGGTTCTCTTACGGCAGACTTGGCGGCAGGTTTCGCGTTCGTCTGATCGTTCGCTGCGCGTTTTCGATCGCCGCCCTGTTCGGAGCGCTCAGCTGGTGTCGAAGCTTCCGATGCTGCCTGCTTTGCGGCCCGGGGCTTGCGCGTCGTTCGCTTTTGCTGCGGCTGTGCTTTCGGGTGCTCGGTCTCGGCGGCGTTTTCAGACGGCTTCGAAGCGATGACGGCGGTGGATGCGACAGACGGCTCCGACGCATCGGACGTTGACGCTGCCGATTGCTTCGCTGAGCCGTGCACGCGTTTTACCCGCGTCGGCTTTGAGGGCTGGGCAGGCGCGGAGTCGATCTGCGGTGCGTCCGTTCCTTCAGTGCGATTGGCCGGTTGGGGTTTCGGCTCCTGCTTGGCTGGCTCATGCTGAGCTGCTTGCTCGCCCTCGCCTGCGGGTGTGGAGTTCGTTTGTTTGGCGCCCGAACGCGATTTACGGCGCTTGCTCGTCTTGCGGGCGCTTCCGTTGGCACCATTGGCCCCCTGTGCGTTCGCGCTTGCGTTGCTCTGCTTTTGGGGAGAGCCGTCGGGAGATTGCTCGGTGAAGAGGGGGGCGTCGGCAAAGGAGTAGCCTCCCTCGGGTTCTTCGGAATCGTCTGTCGCATCGAAGAGGTCACGGATGTGGCGATACATCGCCGTCCCGACGATCTGGCCCGCGTGCCGTACGAGCGCCTCGTGCACGTCCTGCCTCGATTCCGCCGAGATCAGCGCATCGGTCAGCATGAATTCGTCGATCGATTTCTTAAGGCCGATGAAGCGGAACTCGTCCGAATAGCGGTTGAGCAGATAGTGCAACGCAGGTTTGTACCCCTGATCCTGACTGACGATATAGCCGTTTTCGATCTCGTGGCACGCGATGCGCCTGCTGAGCTCGGCGATGAGCTGCACGTCGAGGCTGTTCTTCACGCCCGAATCCTGACACAGGATCCACTCGATGCGCGCCGGGGAATCCTTGATCGCATCTTTCTGTTTAGCCGATAAGTTGCTTTCGCGGTGGAACACGACCACGAGGTCGCGCTCGGTGAGCGATTCGATGCCCTGAAGGCACGTGTTGATATGGTTCTCGCTGTCGATGAAGAAGGTTCGCCGCGCACGGGCGGATGAATTGGTATCCATGGAGGTTTCTCTTTTCTATCATTATAAGGTATGCGGCAGACGGCGCTTCGAACCTCGCCGCTGCATGTCGGTATCGATAGGAAAAGAGTAACAGAAAACGAAGGGACTGTGTGCGTGTGCAAAGAAGCAACACGGTACGGTATCAGAGCGCTCTCAGCAACCACGTCGTACCGATGATTGCGGTATCGAGGGCATCGTATTCGCTTATCTGGTCGGCAAGGTAGCGATCGAAAAGATCTGCTCGCTCGGGATGAAGCGCGCGCAGCTCCTCGATTCGTTGGGTAATCCAGGTGATCTCTTGAGCATAGGTCTCGCGCGATTCGGCGGTTGCCGGGCGTTCGGCTTGCACTTCGAGTCCGTTTCGGTCGAACAGATCGAGCCATACGCCGAGCGGCAGCGTATCGTCAATGGGTTCGTCTCCCTCGACGTACGCATCGTCAAGCAGGATGTAGCCCCGAGCGCGGATCGTGCGCTTCAGCAAGGGGAGCATGCGTTCCGGCGATCCGAGGGCGCAGCCGACCGCGCCGTAGATGGTGCAGTCGTATCCCGATTCAACCGACACGGTATCCCGAATGTCGCCCGTATCGAACGTGCACAGGGCTTCGACTCCGTGATCGAGCGCGGCCGCACGTGCGAATTCGATGAACTCCGGCATAGCATCGACTCCTTTGACACGCATGCCGAGCCGCTTCGCCAAAGCGACCGCGATCGCACCCTTGCCGCATCCGAGATCGAGCGCGCGCATGCGTTCGCGTGCGGGCACATATTCAAGCAGAAGGCTCGTCATATCGTCAGGGGAGCTGCCGAGCGCCCAGAAATCCTGAAGCACGTAAGGGAGAAAAGGAACGATTTCGGCCGTATCGGACGTCATCGATTCTGCGACGCTCTGTTCGGTATGCCTATCCATGCCTTCAGTATAACGTATCGCAGCCCTCGCGCTTTACGAAGACGGGTATGCTGCGCGAGAGCCGGCGGTCTCCAAGCCAATGCGAGAAACTGAAAATTTCTCGTCTGACCCCCTTGTTTTTCGACAAAAGGTAGTGCTATTATATTTGGCCCGCACTTCAGAGTGCAGGTGTTCCAGGGATCATTCGGAAACAAGCGAACGTCGTCGGAAAAAGCAACGAAGAAAAAAAGTTGAGATTTCCGAAAATAGTTCTTGACTCCAATGATCGGGGGCAGTAATATATCTCCTTGCGCGTTTGCCTCCGGCGGACGCGGGAGACGGCCCGGAAGGGCCGCCGAGAACCTTGAAAACCGGATACTGTGATACGAACAAGCTAAGCAATGAACCTCGTCAGACGCCCGCCCCCAGAAAAGGGCTCCGGGCGCCTTGGCAGAAACCAGATTCAGATCTTTTCATCGAACGTAGGCGGGCTCGCGCCCGCTTGTTTGAACGGAGAGTTTGATCCTGGCTCAGGATGAACGCTGGCGGCGTGCTTAACACATGCAAGTCGAACGAATAACCCACCTCCGGGTGGTTATAGAGTGGCGAACGGGTGAGTAACACGTGACCAACCTACCCCTCACTCCGGGATAACCCAGAGAAATCTGTGCTAATACCGGATACTCCGGGGCCCCCGCATGGGGGCGCCGGGAAAGCCCCGACGGTGAGGGATGGGGTCGCGGCCTATTAGGTAGTTGGTGGGGTAACGGCCTACCAAGCCCGCGATAGGTAGCCGGGTTGAGAGACCGATCGGCCACATTGGGACTGAGATACGGCCCAGACTCCTACGGGAGGCAGCAGTGGGGAATTTTGCGCAATGGGGGAAACCCTGACGCAGCAACGCCGCGTGCGGGATGACGGCCTTCGGGTTGTAAACCGCTTTCAGCAGGGAAGAAATTGACGGTACCTGCAGAAGAAGCTCCGGCTAACTACGTGCCAGCAGCCGCGGTAATACGTAGGGAGCGAGCGTTATCCGGATTTATTGGGCGTAAAGCGCGCGTAGGCGGCCTGTTAAGCGGAATCTCTAATCTGAGGGCTCAACCCCCAGCCGGATTCCGAACTGGCAGGCTCGAGTTTGGTAGAGGAAGATGGAATTCCCAGTGTAGCGGTGAAATGCGCAGATATTGGGAAGAACACCGATGGCGAAGGCAGTCTTCTGGGCCAACACTGACGCTGAGGTGCGAAAGCTAGGGGAGCGAACAGGATTAGATACCCTGGTAGTCCTAGCCGTAAACGATGGGCACTAGGTGTGGGGAGGAGTACCTTTCCGTGCCGCAGCTAACGCATTAAGTGCCCCGCCTGGGGAGTACGGCCGCAAGGCTAAAACTCAAAGGAATTGACGGGGGCCCGCACAAGCAGCGGAGCATGTGGCTTAATTCGAAGCAACGCGAAGAACCTTACCAGGGCTTGACATTCAGGTGAAGCGGCGGAAACGCCGTGGCCGAGAGGAGCCTGAACAGGTGGTGCATGGCTGTCGTCAGCTCGTGTCGTGAGATGTTGGGTTAAGTCCCGCAACGAGCGCAACCCCTGTCGTATGTTGCCATCATTCAGTTGGGGACTCATACGAGACTGCCGGCGTCAAGCCGGAGGAAGGTGGGGACGACGTCAAGTCATCATGCCCTTTATGTCCTGGGCTGCACACGTGCTACAATGGCCGGTACAACGGGCTGCGAACCCGCGAGGGCGAGCGAATCCCTTAAAACCGGTCCCAGTTCGGATTGGAGGCTGCAATTCGCCTCCATGAAGTCGGAGTTGCTAGTAATCGCGGATCAGCATGCCGCGGTGAATACGTTCCCGGGCCTTGTACACACCGCCCGTCACACCACCCGAGTTGTCTGCACCCGAAGTCGACGGCCTAACCTTTCAGGGGGGAGTCGCCGAAGGTGTGGGGAGTAAGGGGGGTGAAGTCGTAACAAGGTAGCCGTACCGGAAGGTGCGGCTGGATCACCTCCTTTCTAGGGAGACTAACAGTAGTCAGGCTCGAGTCGAGATAACTCCTCGAGACCTAGAAGATTCTTATCACAGATTCACTTGAGAGGAATTGCCCGCTTGGGCGTCCCTCGCAGTATCCGGTTTCGAAGGCTCTCGGCCTTCGGGGAGCCCCGTCCGGGGCGCCCGCGCACCTTGAAAGTTGCATAGCGTTTAGTGAATCATCACTTCAATTCTAAAACGAATGGAAATGAGTGATTCGCATCACGATCGCGAATGATATTTGAAAGACCCAAATACTTTACTTGAGATTTGAGAAGATAAAGATATTAAGGGCACACGGTGGATGCCTTGGCATAAGAAGTCGATGAAGGACGTGACAAGCTGCGATAAGCTGCGGTGAGGTGCAAATTACCTTCGACCCGCAGATTTCCGAATGGGGGAACCCGGCCGGGGTCATGCCCGGTCACTCTGGCCTGAACACATAGGGCCAGCAGAGGCAACCCGGGGAACTGAAACATCTAAGTACCCGGAGGAAGAGAAATCAACCGAGATTGCGCCAGTAGCGGCGAGCGAACGCGCACCAGCCCAAACCCATGCACGTGTAAGCTTCAGGGCGTTGCTGCATGAGGTGTTGTGGGGCCGTCTATTCTTTCAACCTGAATTGACAGACGCAGTTACAAAGCGTCGCGGTAGCAGAACGGCATGGAAAGGCCGGCCAGAGCGGGTAAAAGCCCCGTATGCGAAACCGCGGCGCCTGCGAAGACGGTGCCCGAGTAATGCCGGACACGTGAAATCCGGTATGAATCAGGGGGGACCACCCCCCAAGGCTAAATACTCTCTTATGACCGATAGCGAACCAGTACCGTGAGGGAAAGGTGAAAAGTACCCCGAGAGGGGAGTGAAATAGTACCTGAAACCGTGTGCCTACAAGCAGTCGGAGCAGCGCTTGCGCTGTGACGGCGTGCCTTTTGTAGAATGAGCCAGCGAGTTGCGGTGTGCGGCGAGGTTAAGTTCTGAAACGAGCCGCAGTGAAAGCGAGCCTTTAAGATGGCGTTTAGTCGCATGCTGCAGACGCGAAGCCGAGTGAGCTATCCATGGGCAGGCTGAAGCGGGGGTAAGACCCCGTGGAGGGCCGAACCCACTTCGGTTGAAAACGGAGGGGATGACCTGTGGATAGGAGTGAAAGGCTAATCAAACTCGGAGATATCTCGTTCTCCCCGAAATAGCTTTAGGGCTAGCCTCGATCGTTCAGTTCCGGTGGTAGAGCACTGGATCTTCTAGGGGGCTTCACCGCCTACCGAAAAGAACCAAACTCCGAATGCCGGCACTTAAGAGATCGGGAGTCAGAATATGTGGGCTAAGCTGTGTATTCGAAAGGGAAACAGCCCAGACCGCCTGCTAAGGTCCCTAAATCCATGCTAAGTGGCAAAGGATGTGCGTTTGCCTAGACAACCAGGATGTTGGCTTAGAAGCAGCCATGCATTTAAAGAGTGCGTAACAGCTCACTGGTCAAGTGGACATGCGCCGACAATTCACGGGGCTAAGCATGGTACCGAAGCAGCGGACTGAATTATTTCAGTGGTAGGGGAGCTTTCCATACCGGGTCGAAGCCGGAGGGCAACCGACGGTGGACTGTATGGAAGTGAGAATGCTGGCATGAGTAACGAGAGAAGTGCGAGAAACACTTCCGCCGTAAGCCTAAGGGTTCCTGGGCAAGGCTAATCCTCCCAGGGTCAGTCGGGAGCTAAGGCGAGGCCGCGAGGCGTAGCCGATGCACAACAGGTCGATATTCCTGTACCACCGACGAGCGTTATCACCGACGGGGTGACGGAGAAGGGTAGCTGAGCGGGGTTCTGGACGTCCCCGTGAAAGCGCGTAGGGCGGCGCGTAGGAAAATCCGCGCGCCACGAGCCTGAGACGTTAGACGAAGCGACTGAGTGAAGTCAGTGAGCCCATGCTTCCAAGAAAAACCTCTAGGGAGCTTTGTTGGTGCCCGTACCAAAACCGACACAGGTAGGCGGGTAGAACATACCAAGGCGATCGGGAGAACTATGGTTAAGGAACTCGGCATATTGACTCCGTAACTTCGGGAGAAGGAGTGCCCCTGCTGGTGAAAGGACTTGCTCCTCGAGCTGTCGGGGGTCGCAGTGAAACGGCCCAAGCGACTGTTTATCAAAAACACAGGACTCTGCTAAGTCGTAAGACGACGTATAGGGTCTGACGCCTGCCCGGTGCTGGAAGGTTACGTGGATGGGTTAGCGCAAGCGAAGCTCTGAAACTAAGCCCCAGTAAACGGCGGCCGTAACTATAACGGTCCTAAGGTAGCGAAATTCCTTGTCGGGTAAGTTCCGACCTGCACGAATGGCGTAACGATTTGGGCGCTGTCTCAACCATAGACCCGGTGAAATTGTATTATTCGTGAAGATGCGAATTACCTGCGGAAGGACGGAAAGACCCCGTGAACCTTTACTGCAGCTTGACATTGGTTGTTGGTTCGGTGTGTAGAGGATAGGTGGGAGACTTCGAAGCAGGGACGCCAGTTCCTGTGGAGTCGCCCTTGGAATACCACCCTCATCGTGTCGGCAACCTAACGTGCGACCGTGATCCGGCGTGCGGACCGTGTCAGGTGGGTAGTTTGACTGGGGCGGTCGCCTCCTAAAATGTAACGGAGGCGTGCGTAAGGTCCGCTCAGAACGGTTGGCAATCGTTCGCAGAGCACAAGAGTATAAGCGGGCTTGACTGCGAGACCTACAAGTCGAGCAGAGAGGAAACTCGGTTCTAGTGATCCGGCGGCTCAGAGTGGAATGGCCGTCGCTCAACGGATAAAAGGTACTCCGGGGATAACAGGCTGATCTTGCCCAAGAGTCCACATCGACGGCAAGGTTTGGCACCTCGATGTCGGCTCATCGCATCCTGGGGCTGAAGTTGGTCCCAAGGGTATGGCTGTTCGCCATTTAAAGCGGTACGCGAGCTGGGTTCAGAACGTCGTGAGACAGTTCGGTCCCTATCCTCCGTAGGCGTAAGAGAATTGAGAAGGGCTGCCCCTAGTACGAGAGGACCGGGGTGGACGAACCTCTGGTGTAGCAGTTGTCGACCAACGGCATAGCTGCTTAGCTACGTTCGGAACGGATAACCGCTGAAAGCATCTAAGTGGGAAGCCGGCTTCAAGATGAGTTCTCTTTTCGGTAAGGCCCCTCGTAGACTACGAGGTTGATAGGCCGCAGCTGCAAGCGCTGCGAGGCGTTCAGGCGAGCGGTACTAATCGGCCGAGCTCTTTATCTTACACTTTCATGTCTTCGCATCGTGGAGACGGACGCTATGCAACCTTCAGGGTGCACGGGCATCGAGAACCGGGCAGGTTCCCGTGCGGAATATCCCGTACGAGCGCGACCATGGAGGCAGGGATCACCCGATCCCATTCCGAACTCGGCAGTTAAGCCTGCCATCGCCGAAAGTACTGCGGTGCAGTCCGTGGGAGGATAGGACGTCGCGCTCGTAGGGGATATTTCTCTTCTGCGACCAAAAGGGGCCCTCGGGGCCCCTTTCCTCGTTCCGGGGCGCCCCCGGCCCCGCCCGCCGCCCGCGGGCCCCGGGCGCCCCGCGGGCGTGTTGTTTCTGCGCGGCGGGGGCGGGGGCCATACTTGGGTATCGGAGGGCTTCCGACTGCAATGTAAGCCCCGGATTCGCTGTCGACGCGAGGCTCGAGCGCTCTAAAGGGGTGTGTTTGCGTCGGGCGGGCCCATAAGAACCTACTTGATGATTCTGTGATCCCGATTTTTCTGGTTGAAACCTCTTGTTTACCGAACCGTTGCTGTGTATTATGTTTCAGCCGCGCTCGTAAGGGCGCGGATTTCTGTTCGGATACTTCGTTGATCTGCGATGATTTCCGGTCACTTCAATGATTGTCAGAAGTGCACAGAAAAAGTTTTCAAAACTTTGAAAAAAGTTGTTGACAACGAGGTAACAGAACAGTAATATATCTCCTTGCGCGTTTGCCTCCGGCGGACGCGGGAGACGGCCCGGAAGGGCCGCCGAGAACCTTGAAAACCGGATACTGTGATACGAACAAGCTAAGCAATGAACCTCGTCAGACGCC